>DATCLS010000025.1:0-23995 GCA_036563805.1 Acidimicrobiales bacterium
AAGTACCTGACCAAGTCCACCGAAGAGTTCGGGCTCGACGGCCACGGCAAGGTCCACTCGGCCACCGACGCCCGCTACCTCGGCGCCCGCCCGCACGCGGTGCGGATCATCGAAACCGCCGAACACCTCGCCGCCACCGGCGGGCCCGACTACGAACGCCTGGCGGACCGCTACGCCACGTTGGGCTACCGGGGCCACCCCATCACCAAGACCCGCCGCTACTCGGTCACCTTCGGCCAACTCCGCCACGCCCGCCGCACCTGGCGCCGGCGGCCTCGCCTCGACCCCGACGCCGACGTGCGGGAGATCCCCGCCGACGTCGACCCCGACGAAGACGACACCACCGTCGTGATCCGCGAGTGGGCCTACGCCGGCTCGGGCTACCTCGACCTCGAAACCGCCGCCGCCGCGCTCTCCGAAGCCTGCCGCGCCCGCGAGCACGCCCAGCAGCGCCCCTGAGCATTCGTTCACCTTCCTCGACCTTGGGCGCCAACACCGACGGCCGGAGCCGGTGGGTCAAGGCCGAAGAGCGAAGCGTGCCTTGACGCACCGGTGGAGGCCGTCACACTCCGCCGCCCCGGCGAGGAAGGAGCACACCACCCATGCAAGGACCAAGAGGACGGAAGGGATGGAGATCAACACGACGACACCGGCTCTGCTTCGGCCCGAGGACGTCGCGAAGACGCTGCAGATCGGCCGCACGAAGGTGTTCGAGCTGATCCGGACGGGTGAGCTGCGGTCGGTCAAGCTGGGCCACTACCGCCGGATTTCGCCCGCAGCCTTGGCCGAGTACGTGGCGCGCCTCGAGTACGTGGCGCGCCTCGAGGGCGAGGCCTGCTGATGGCGCCGCGCCGGAAAGGCAAGCGCACCGAGACCCCCGATGGGGTGCGGGTGCTGAACAAGAACGCCAACCGGGAGGGCTCTGTCTACCGGCAGGCTGACGGCCGGTGGTGCGCGACCTGGTGGGTGCCTGGTGAGGCCCGACCGCGGAAGGCCACGGGCAAGACCCGGGAGGAAGCGCTCGAGCGTCGAGAACGTCGCCGGGCTGCGGCTGGGTTGGAGCTTGGGGAGCTGCGCACGGTGGGCAGCTTGGCTGAGTGGTGGTTGCACAACGTGCACAGGCACGCGGTGCGGCCGTCATCGTGGGCGAAGGCCGAGGATCGGGTGCGGCGCATCAAGGAGACGTTGGGCGCGTTACCGGTGACCGAGCTGGACTACCAGGCGGTCACCGAGTGGCAGGCACGTCTAGGCCGGGAGCTGTCGCCTAGGACGGTTCGGCATCATCGCCAGACTCTCGCCCAGGTCGTCGACGAGGCCGTGAAGATGGGCGCGCTGGTCGGGAACCCGGTCCGGGCGGTGCGTCCGCCACGGATCCCGGACGGCGGGGGAGTAGCGCTCGAACGCGCGGAAGTGAAGGCCCTTTTGCTGGCGGTGAGAGAGCACCGTCTCGCGGCGGCCGTGGCGATGCTGTTCCTACAGGGCTGGCGCATCTCCGAAGTGCTGGGCTTGGCGTGGGAGGACATCGACCTTGACGCCGGCACGGTCCAGGTCCGGCGGGCGTCGGTGTACGTCGACGGCCGCGGCCAGCAGCTCGGCCCCACCAAGACCGAGGGCGCCCGGGGTGAGCACTACCTGATGCCGACGGTGATCGACTGGCTCCGCCGGCATCGTGAGCGCCAGGCCGAGGAACGCGCGACGGCCCCGCAGTGGGAGACGACTCACTACGACGGCGAGGTCATCAACCTGGTGTTCACCACCCCGTCCGGCGGGCTCGTGCTGCGCCAGACCGTGGCCAAGGTCGTGAAGCAGGCGGCCAAGACGGCGGGGATCGAGGTGGACCTGAGCACCCACACCGGGCGCAGCTCGGTCATCACGATGCTGTGGGTGGAGGGTGACGAGGCGCTCGAGGACATTGCCCGCTACGTCGGCCACGCCAAGCCGACCACGACCGCGGGCTACGTCAAGCGGCTCGGCCGGCGCCCGAAGGCCGTCGCAGACCGGGCCGCCCAGATCCTCGACGGGCCCGATACCCCGGATGGGGTGCGGAATCAGTCACGCGAGGTTGGGAGCAACGCTGGGAGCAACGACCCACGACATGCCCCGCCGGCTGAGAACGCCAGCGCCCCAAAACGCAGGTCAGGCCGGTCGTCCCCGAACGGGTCCGAACCGGCCTGAACGTGTGGCGGAAGGTGTGGGATTCGAACCCACGGTGACCCGGAGGCCACAACGGCTTTCGAGGCCGCCCCATTCGTCCGCTCTGGCAACCTTCCGTCTATGACGCTACCAAAGCGTCACACCACCACTCGACGTCCCGGCTCCCGCGTCTCCTGGGTCGGGGCGTAGGCCTCCCAGGCCAGGGCGAGCCGGCGGACCGTCTCCTCCAGCACGGGCGGCTCCTCGGTGAACGGGAACCGCAGGTACTCGGCGTGCTCGCCGTGGGGGGACATGTAGTCGCCGGGGATGACCTCGACGCCGTAGCGCAGCGCGACCTGGGCGAACGCGGCGGCGGTGCCGGCCGGCAGCCGGATCCACAGGGACGGACCGCCCCGGGGCACCCGCCACTCCCAGCTCGGCAGCGACTCCGCCAGCAGGTCGGTGACCAGGGCGAGGTTGCGCCGCAGGTGGACCCGGTGGTCGGCCCGCAGCCGGTCGAGCTGGGGGACGATCCGGGCGGCGACGAGCTGGTCGAAGAAGGGTGAGCCGAGGTCGGTCATGGCCTTGAGCTCGATCAGGCGGTCGACGAGGGCCTCGGGCCCCCGGATCCAGCCGATCCGCAGCCCGCCCCACGCCGCCTTGGACAGCGACCCGACCGTCAGCACGGGGGCGTCAGGCGGGGCGAACGCCGCCACGTACGGCACGTCGTCGTCGTCGAGCGCCGCCCCCTCGAGCGCGTTGTCCTCCACGAGCGGGATGCCCTCCGCCGCCACCAGCTCGGCCAGCTCGCGCCGGCGGTGGGGGGCGAGCAGCGCCCCGGTCGGGTTGTGGTAGGTCGGCATGACGTAGATGGCGGCCGGCCGCCGGGAGGAGGCGGTGGCCCGCACCTCCCGGACGTCGATCCCGTCGTCGTCGACCGGCACGGCGACGAAGTTGGCGCCCCGGTTGCGGAACAGGTCCATCGTCCCGCTGAAGCTGGGCGACTCGGCGATCACGTCGTCGCCGGGGCGGACGACCATCTGGGTGGCCAGGCTCACGGCCTGCTGGGCGCCGGTCGTGATCAGAACCTGTTCGGGCCCGGTCGGCGTGCCGTTCCGCGTCATCATCTCGGCCACCGCCTCGCGCAGCGGCGGGAGCCCGGCGGGCACGTACCCGTTGTGGGTCGTCAGCTTGGGGACGTCCTCGCGAGCGACGTCGACCATGGCCTCGATCACCAGCGGGTGGGCGGGGAACACCGCGCAGGCCAGCGAGATCAGGTCGCCCGGCCCGTCGATCAGCGTGCGGTAGATCGGGCTCAGCGGCGTCTCCATCTCGGCCGTCCGGCCGACCCGCGCGCAGATGCGGGTGCCACTGCCCTGGCGGCTCTCGAGCAGGCCCTGCTGGCGGAGCGTGTCGTAGGCGGTGACGACGGTGGACCGGCTGACCGCCAGCCGGGACGCCAGCTCGCGCTCGGACGGCAGCCGCTCGCCGGCGGCCAGGTGGCCCCGGGCGATCGCCCGTCGAAGTGCGTCGCTCAGCTTGCGGTGGAGCGGACCGGGCCCGTCGGACCACCGGCCCAGCACGCCTTCGATGTTCCTGTTCATACCAATCCCTCCGGGAATGGCTATGGAACCGCCGGGGACCTTCTCGCAGACTACAGTCCAATTCGGCGTTGGTCCAGGCGTCCATAAGGAAGTGGACTGCAAATTGGACTGATGGAGGGAGTCTGCGATGTTCGAGGTCTACTGCCCGGCCCACCGGTCGCGCGTGCTGCTCGCCGCCAGCCGCATCGAGTCCCTCCGCAACACCCCCGACGGACCGATCCTCGACTGGCGCTGCTGGTGCGGGGCGCGGGGAAGTCTGGTCCGGGGCGTGAGCCGGGTCCACCGGCACGGGCCGTCGGCAGGGCCCACGAGCGACGTCGCTTGACGGCGGGCGGGGGGCGGGTCGTATCCCCCTGGTGCCCGCCCGGCGACCCCGCGGCGGCGTCGGGTCCGGACCGGCTGGGCCCCCGCCGGGCCCGGAGCGGCCGGGCGTCGGTCCCGGTCCGGACGCACCGGGATGGGCCCCGGGTGCGCCGGCCCAGCCCCGTCCTGCCGGGCAGGCGTGTCCGGTGACGGCGGCCACGGGGGTCCCTCGGTCCGGCGGGGGCGGCGGGCCGCGCCCTCGCCCGGCGGCCGTCGGCCCCGCCAGGCTCGGCCCGGGGGCTCAGCGGTCCGGTCGGGCGGCGCGTCGGCTCCTCGACCCCGCCGGACGGCGACCTGTCGGGCCCGCCGAGCCACCGCCTCGGGCCGGGTTCAGGCCCGGCCGTGGGCGCCCCCTCGGGCCCTCAACCCCGCCGGGCGGCGAAGAACTCGGTGAGCAGGTCGCCGGCCTCGCCGGCCCGCACCCCGGCCACCACCTCGATCTCGTGGTTGAGCCGCGGGTCGGCCCCCAGGTTGTAGAGCGACCCGCAGGCGCCGGCCTTGGGATCGGCGGCGCCGAACACGATGCGGGCGATGCGGGCGGCCAGGGCGGCGCCCGCGCACATGGGGCACGGCTCCAGCGTCACGACCAGGGTGAGGCCCTCGAGCCGCCACGACCCGACGGCGGCCGCTGCGTCGCGCAGGGCGAGGATCTCGGCGTGGGCGGTGGGGTCGCCGGTCAGCTCGCGCTCGTTGTGCCGGCGGGCGACGACCTCGCCCTCACGCAGCACGAGCGCTCCCACGGGCACGTCGCCGTGGCCGAGCGCCGCGGCGGCCTCGTCCAGAGCCAGCGTCATGGCCGCGTCCAGATCCACGGCCGGCGACCCTACCCGGTCGGTCTTCAACGCTGGCCCGGGCCGCGAGGTGTCGAGCGGCGAGCTGTCGATCGGCGAGCTGGTCCGCACGGACGCCGGGTCATGGGCGCCGAGGTCGAGATCGTGGCCCGACCCGCGCCCGCCTGCGCCCGGCGGCGTCGGAGATCATGCACCTGGTCGCCGACCGGTCGCGCGTCGAGGCCGCCTGCGGCTGGGCGTCGGCCCACACCCTGGAGGAGGGCCCCGGCGGTCACCGCGGCCTGGTTCCAGGACCCGGCCAACCTCGCCCGCTACCGGGTCGGCACCGACGCGATCTAGGGGCTCACCGCGGTGTGCTGCTGCTCGTGGCCCGCCCGCTCGCCTCGGCGGCGGCAACGGCCCAGAGTGGCCATGCGTCGTGATCCGGCCGAGTGGTGATCAAATGTCGTCGGAGGTCGGCGGCCGCGGCGGCCCCGAGGGAGGTGGCTTCGGCGATGCGGCGGAAGGTGACGTAGTCGACGCCCCGGCTCGCGGCGTCGCGCTCGAAGGCTCGGACCGCGTCGTCGGTCTCCGGCGTCAGGCGTCCAGGTTGGCGAGGACCGAGACGGGTGGCTTTCGCTCGTTCGTAGTCGATCTCGGAGAAGCCGCAGACCGTGCGGGTGATGTCCTCTGCCTCCGCCAGGCTGGTGGTGGCGGCGAGCCGGCTGGCGAGTTGGTTGGCGGCCAGGGCATCGGCGAGCTCGAGGCGGTAGACGTTCGGGCTGCGGTCCGTGAGGTCGACGCCGAGGCCGGAGTCTCGGACCTCGACTCGCCCTCGGAGCCCTCGGGCGGCGCTGGCGAGAAGGGCCGTGGCTTCGCTGGGGTGCCAGTCCAATGCGCGACGGAACGGCTCGATGTGCTCGGCCTTCAGCGTGATCACCGGTGTCGTGCCGGTCGTGGCGAGCACGTCGGATTCCGGGAGCTCGCCGTCGAGCCCCGGGCCGGCGATGAGCACGTCAGTCGGGACGGGCAGGTCGTCGCAGGCGGCGAGAACTAGTCCGTCGGCGAGAGGGCTCCGCAGGCCGGGCGCGTCGCCGCGCGCGACGACATCGCCGCCGACGTCGAGCACGGTGACGGCGGTGTCGTCGTGAAGGGCGACCAGGTCGCGGAGCTGGGCTCGGATGCCGACGGCCCCGCCGGTCGGGTCGAGGAGCACGAGTGGGTGGGAGATGTCGGCGGCGAGACGAGGCAGCGTCGAGCCGGCCGGCGGCCGAGGCGCCGACGTTGGCGAGACCGCGTAGGTGTGCCTGCCGATCGGATCCAGCCCCTCGAAATCGCCTGGAGCCCGCGGTCCAGGAAGCGGGTCCACGATGAGTCGGTCCCAGGCGTAGGTCGCGACGATGGCCGGGCCGTCGGCCCTCAACGCTCGGTGGACGATCGCAGCCGCGAGAGCGTCGCCCCCTCCACCGGCGGCGACGTAGAGGCTCGGCACGCCACCAAGCTAGGGCAGGCCGGTCGGTCCCCCCGAGGGGATCGACCGGCCCGACCGTGTGGCGGAGGGAGTGGGATTCGAACCCACGGTGGGTTGCCCCACACACGCTTTCCAAGCGTGCCGATTCGGCCGCTCTCGCATCCCTCCAGGGGCGCCTCCGAAGAGGCTCCCGGGGTCGCACAGGCTATCGTGTGCAGCAGCCCGTGATCGCAGGTGGCGGCCGGGTCCTGTGCAACCGCAGCCCGTGAACCGAGTCAGGGCCGGGAGGCAGCAGCTCTCAGCGGATCCTGCGGTGTGCCGCAGATCGCCTGGCCGTCACCTCCGGTCACGGGCTCTGTGGTGTTCGGGGCCTCGATAGCATCCCGGCGATGGCCACGTACCAGTCCCTCTACCGGCGCTACCGGCCGCAGCGGTTCGACCAGGTGCTCGGCCAGGACCACGTGACCCGGGCGCTGCGCAACGCCGTGCGCGACGGCCGGGTCGGTCACGCCTACCTCTTCAGCGGGCCGCGGGGGACGGGTAAGACGTCGACCGCCCGGATCCTGGCCAAGGTGCTCAACTGCGCCGCCCCCGACGACGGCGAGCCCTGCGGCCAGTGCGAGAACTGCGTCGCGGTCGCCGACGGCCGCGTCACCGACTGGCTCCTCGAGCAGGACGCCGCCTCCAAGAGCAAGGTCGACGACATGCGCGACCTGCTCGAGCGGGTGCCGCTGGGCACGTCGGGGAACCGCAAGGTGATCATCCTCGACGAGGTCCACATGCTGAGCCAGGGTGCTGAGAACGCCCTGCTCAAGACGCTCGAGGAGCCGCCCGAGCACGTCGTGTTCGTTCTGGCCACGACCGATCCGCAGAAGGTGCGGCCGACGATCCGCAGCCGGACCCAGAGCTTCGAGTTCCGGCTGCTGCCGCCCGACATCCTGGCCGAGCACGTGCGCAACGTGATCGGCGACGCCGGCCTGGAGCTGGACGACGCGGCCGTGGACCACGTCGTGCGGACGGGGGGCGGCTCGGCGCGCGACACGCTCTCCGCCCTCGACCAGGTCGCCGCGCTGGGCGGCGTGGTCGACGAGAACGAGCCGGTGGACGCCGTGCTCGACGCCCTGTGCGAGCGCGACGCCGGCAAGGTGCTCGTGGCGGTCGCTGACGCGCTGGCGTCGGGCCGCGACCCTCGGACGCTGGGCGAGGGCATCATCGCCGGGCTCCGCAACGCCTTCCTGGCGCTGATGGGCGCCGGCGACGTGCATCTGACGCCCGCCGAGCGCGAGCGGGCCGCCCAGGTCGGCGAGCGGCTCGGCGCCGCCGGGCTCACCCGGGCGCTGGAGGTGCTCGGCGAGGCCCTGACCGAGCTGGCCCGCAAGCCCGACCCCCGGGTCGTGATCGAGGTGGCGCTGGTCAGGCTGACACGGCCCGACACCGACCGCTCGCTCGATGCCATCCTCGAGCGGCTCGACCGCTTGGAGCGGGGGATCGGCGCCCCGGCTCCGGGGTCGGCGCCGTCGGGCGCGCCCGGGGCGGCACCCACAGCCTCTGCGGGGCCCGGTCCCGAGGGCCCGGCCGGCGGGACCGGGGGAACCGGCGCCGGTGCGACGTCCGGTGGCGCCGCGGCCCGGCCGTCGGCCGCCGCGGCGCGGGCCGCGCTGGCGGACGCCCGCCGGGCCCGGGGCGGGGCCGGCACGGGCGGCGCGCCCGCCGACCCGGCCGGTGCCGGTGCGACGTCCGGCGGCGCCGGCGGACCTGGCGGCCCGGCATCAGGTGGCCCGGCGGGTGGTGCCGCCGGCGGTGGCCGGGCGGGCGGCGGTCCGGCGACGGCCGGGCCAGCCGCTTCGAGCGCTGCACCTGCGGCCGGAGGCCCGGCGCCGGCCCCGACCCGGGGTGCGGGAGGCCCCGCCGCGTCGGCCGTCCCCGCTACGGCGACCTCGGCCGCGCCGGCTGCCACGGCCGAGGGCGGCCCGCCGCCGTCGCTGAGCGAGCTGAGCGCCGCCTGGGAGCAGATCCTGGGCCAGCTGGCCATCCCCGTCCGCAGCAAGTGGCGCGGTGGGCGCTGGACCGATCCGGACGGCGACACGATCCGTTTCGCGGTGCCCAACGAGTGGCACCAGAAGGTGTGTGAGGACACCCGCCGTGACGTCGAGGCGGCGCTGGCGGCCCACTTCGGCCGTCGGGTGCCGGTCGCCGTCGTTATCCAGGGCGACACGGCCGCCGCTGGCGCGCCGGGCCGCTCGGCGGCCGCCCCCGCCCCGCCGGACCCCGGCCCCGAACCCGACGTCGAGGAGCACATCGACCCCTCCGAGCTACGGGATGCCGACGACGTGACCACCGGCGGCGTCGACCTGCTGCTCCGGGAGTTCGGCGGCGAGTTGGTCGAGGAGGAGCGATGAACCAGCCCGGCGATCCCCAGGACGACCGCGGCCCGGGCCTGCCGGACCTCGGCGCCCTCGGCAACATGGGCGATCTCGGGGGCCTGCTCGAGTCGGCCCAGGCCGCCTTCACCGCCCAGGCCGAGGCGGCGCAACAGGTCGTCGAGGGAAGCGCCGGCGGCGGCGTGGTGACGGTGGAGATGAGCGGGGCCGGGGAGGTCCGGTCGGTGACGCTCGCCCCCGAGGTCGTCGACCCCGACGAGATCGAGATGTTGCAGGACCTGATCGTCGCCGCCCTCCACGACGCGGCGACCAAGGTGACGGCCCTGCAGCGCGAGGCCCTGGGGGCGTTCGGCAACCTCGACCTCGGCGGCCTGGGAGGCCCCGGCCCAGGGCCCGGCCAGGGCCCCGGCCCAGGCTGACCGGGGCCGACTGGCGATGGCCGTCTATGCCGGTCCGGTCCAGGACCTGATCGACGAGCTGGGGCGCCTGCCGGGCGTGGGCCCGAAGTCGGCCCAGCGGATCGCCTTCCACCTGCTGATGGTGTCGAAGGAGGATGCGCTGCGGCTGGCCCGGTCGATCGCGGAGGTCAAGGAGCGGGTCTCGTTCTGCGAGGCGTGCTTCAACGTGTGCGAAGGCGAGCGGTGCACCATCTGCCTCGACCCCCGCCGCGACGCGTCGGTGGTGTGCGTGGTCGAGGAGCCGCGCGATCTGGTGGCCGTCGAGAAGACCGGCGAGTTCCGGGGGCGGTACCACGTCTTGCAGGGGGCGATCAGCCCGATCGAGGGCATCGGGCCCGAGCAGCTGCGCATCCGAGAGCTGCTGGGCCGCATCGAGAAGGAAGGGATCGAGGAGATCATCCTCTGCACGAACCCCAACCTCGAGGGCGAGGCGACGGCCCTGTATCTGGGCAAGCTCCTCAAGCCGATGGGCCTGCGGGTCACCCGCATCGCCAGCGGCCTGCCGGTGGGCGGCGATCTGGAGTACGCGGACGAGCTGACGCTCGGCCGAGCGCTGGAGGGACGCCGGGACGTCGAGGCCTGACGGCGGTGCCTACGTCAATGCCTCACGTCGAGGTTTGGCGCCGGCAGTCGACGCTGACATGCCGACACGTGGCGCCGACACCAAACGCCGACGCCACCAGGCGGGCGCGACATCGACCTGAGACCATCCGGCGCGAGCCGGGCACCCGAGGGGCGAGCCGCCGAAGGGGCCATCTGGCCCGAGGGGGACGACCTGTGCTGGCGACCCCTGGGACACCGGCCCGACAGTCGGGGCGGGCGGACGGGACCGACCACCGGACCGGTGCGCCAGAGAACGCCAACTACAGGTTGTCAATAAGAACCGCCGTGCCGGTGCCTCGCCTCCGTCGAACGACGTTGCGACCACGTTACACCCTGTAACCGAGCCAAAGCAAGCACTCTCTGTGCGTGGTTTCGCACGCGCGGTGAGTGCATTCAGCCCTCACGAAGCGAGTTGGGACCGCAGCGCAGCGAGCATCTCGGCCCGCGTGGACGCTCCGAGTTTCTGGCGGATCTTCGCTACGTGGTGCTCGACCGTCTTGGGTGAGATGTAGAGCTGCGCCCCGATCTCCTTGTGGGTCAGCCCGTCGACCACGTACTGGGCCACCATCTGCTCGCGCTCCGACAGCACGCTCTCGGCGGCCGGCGCGTCGGGCTGCTCGGCCGAGGGCAGGGTGGCCTTCAGGTCGCGGGCCTGCTCCAACAGCGTCCGGGTGACGGACGGGTCGCCCGAGCGGATCGCCGCCTGGCCGGTCAACCGCGACGCCTCCCACGTCAGCCCCAGCTTCTGCAGCCCGCCGGCGGCCGCGCTCACCTGGTCGACGTCGACGTCGCCGCCCAGGATGGCGACCCAGGCTTGGGCGGCATCCGCCAGGCCCTGGAGGCGGGGGTGTACGGGCGGCACCGCCTCGATCTCGGCGGCCCGGCGCACGGCGGCGTCGCGGTCGTCGCTGGCCAGCGCCACCTGGAGGCCGATCCACCGCAGCGGCAGCGCCCACAGCGGCGGCGAGCCGAGGCCCCGCACGACGTCGCCCAGCTCGCGGGCCTTCCCGGCGATGCGCTCCCACAGGCCGAGGCGGCTGGCGGCGACGGCCAGCTCGCCGATCACGTCCAGCGAGGCGAGGTCGGCCGGCTGGTGCAGCAGGACCGCCTCGGCCTGGGCCCACGCCTGGCCGAGCCGGGCCAGGTCGCCGGCCCGCCGGGCGAGCCCGGCCTCGATGGCGGCGGCCACGAGCTGGTCGCGGGGCGTCAGGCTGCGGTCGCGGACCTCGTCGAGGGCGGACTGGGCCACGGCCCACCGCCCCGAGCGCAGGCCGATCCACCCGAACAGGAGCCGGTGGCGGTCGCGCAGCAGCGGGCCGCCGACCGCCCGGTCCCGCGCCCGGCCCAGGAGATGCTCGGCCGGCGTCAGCTCGCCCAACGCCAGCGCCACCAGGGACCCGAGCGCATGCGGCGTGTCGGGCAGCACGAGCCGGCCGTGAGCCGACTCCAGGAGCTCCGCCGCCTCGAGGAACGAGCCGAGCGCGTCGGCGGCGCCGGCACCCAGCGTCGCCACCAGGCCCTCAGCCGCCAGCGCCAAGGCCTCGAGCTCGAGCGGGGCGGGGGCCGGCAGGCGGGTGCGGGCCGTGGCCACCCGGGCCGCGAGGTCGGCGGCCCCGCCCGCAACACTCGCCGCGGCACCCCCACCGGCCCCGGCCGCCCCTCCGCCGCCCCGGTCGCCACCGGCCACCGCGATGCCCAGGGCGGCCAGCAGGGCGGACGCATCGGCCAGCGGGCCCTCCCCGGCGGCCAGCTCGGCGTAGGCGGCCGCCGACCGGCGCCAGAACCCCCGTCCCGGCAGCAGGGCGGCGACCACCGCCTGGGCCCGGTCCCGCCCGGCCACGGCCGGGTCGGAGGCGGCGAGGTCGGCCAGTCGCAGCGCCTCGGCCACGTCGCCATCGAGGGCGGCGGCCTCGGCCTGTCCGGCGGCGATCGTGCCGGGCGGCGCACCGGCGGCCGCCGCCCGCTCGAACCACTCGCGAGCCAGCTCAGGCGACTCGTTGAGCGAGGCCTCGGCGGCGGCGACGTACATCTCCGCCGCGTCGCGGCCCTGGGCGCCGGCCGCCACCAGGTGCTCGGCCGCCTGCATCGGCGGCGCCCCCCGCTCGGCGAGGGCCTGGGCCAGGCGGGCGTGGAAGCGGCGACGGTCGGCCACGGGCGTCAGCTCGGTGACGGCCGCGGCCACCAGCGGGACGATGTCCTCGCGGCCGGGTGCGACCAGTCCGGCGGCCCGCAGCAGGTCGATCGACTCGCCCAGCTCGGCTCCGCCGAGCCCGGTGACCCGGGCGAGGAGGTCATCGTCGAGGTCGGCCCCGGCGCTCAGCGCGCTGAGGACCGTGCGGGCCGCCGGCGGCAGCTGGTCGACCTCGGCCCGGATGGCCTGGACCAGGGGCGGGGCGAGCCCCTCCGGTTCGCGCTCCAGCCGCCCGCCGGCCACGACGCCCGACTCGGCCCAGGCCCGCGCCAGCCGCTCGACCAGCTCCGGCATGCCGGCGGTCTCCTCGGCCAGCCGCTCCACGAGGCCCTGGTCGACGGCGGCGTCGAGCACGAGAGCGGCGCGCTCGGCCACCTCGTCCTCTTCGAGGGAGCCCAGCACCACGACCTGGTGGCGGCGGGACAGGGCGGCGTCGAGGGCGGCGAGCGTGGCGTCGCCCGCGGCGGGGCGGTGGGCGACGATGACCGTGACCGCCCGGTCCTCGGCCCGCTCGGCGACACCCACCAGAACCCGGAGCGAGGCCGGGTCCAGCCACTGGGCGTCGGCCACCACCAGGGCCGCCGCCTCGGACGCCAGCCGGTCGAGCAGGGCGTCGCGCGCGGCCCGCTCGGCGTCGGGGTCGGCGACCGTGGGGTCGGCGGAGGTGGTGGGCGGGACAGGGACCAGCTCGCTCATCGCCCCCAGCGGATGGTCGCGCTCGAGGCGGCGGCCCGTGACGCGCAGCACGGCCGTCCCCCGCTCGCGCAGCCGGTCCTCGACCGCGGCCAGCACGGCGTCCCCGTCCCCGCCGCCGGGCGCCACCACGCCGAGCACCGCGGGCTTCCCGTCGTCGGGGGTCGCCAGCGCCGCCACGTTGGCCACACGGGTGGGGAGACGGGCCGCCATCGTCGCAGGATGCTATGTCGAACGGGGGCCACCGATGCGACCACCTCGAGAGCCCGGCTATAGGGTCCCGGCCATGGACTTCGCGCCAAGCAAGCGTTCTCTGGAGCTTCAGGAGCGGCTCCAGGCGTTCATGGACGAGTGCGTCTACCCCAGCGAGGAGGTGTACCGGCGCCAGCTGGCCGAGGCCGGCGATCCCCACGCCCACCCGCCGGTGCTCGAGGAGCTGAAGGCCGAGGCCCGGCGCCGGGGCCTGTGGAACCTGTTTCTGCCGCACCAGACCGAGTGGTCGGAGGGCCTGTCCAACGTCGACTACGCGCCGCTGGCCGAGATCACCGGCCGCAGCCCGCTCGCCCCCGAGGCGATCAACTGCTCGGCGCCCGACACGGGGAACATGGAGCTCCTGACCATGTTCGCCACCGACGAGCAGAAGGAGCGGTGGCTGCGCCCGCTGCTGGAGGGCGAGATCCGGTCGTGCTTCGCCATGACCGAGCCCGACGTCGCCAGCTCCGACGCCACCAACATCTCGCTGCGCATCGAGCGCGACGGCGACCACTACGTCCTCAACGGGCGCAAGTGGTGGATCAGCGGCGCCGCCCGCGACCGCTGCAAGGTCGCCATCGTGATGGGCAAGACCGACCCTGACGCCCCGCCCTACCGCCAGCAGTCGATGGTGCTCGTGCCCATGGACACGCCGGGCCTCACCAACGTCCGGTCGCTGCCCGTGTTCGGCTACCAGGACAACGAGGGCCACTGCGAGCTGATCTTCGACGACGTGCGGGTCCCGGTCTCCAACCTGCTCGGCGAGGAGGGGGGCGGCTTCGCCATGGCGCAGGCCCGGCTCGGGCCCGGCCGCATCCACCACTGCATGCGGGCCATCGGCGCCGCCGAGCGGGCGCTCGAGCTGATGTGCCGGCGGGTGCGGTCGCGGGTGGCGTTCGGCAAGCCGCTCGCCGACCAGGGCGTGATCCAGCAGTGGATCGCCGACAGCCGCATCGAGATCGAGCAGGTCCGGCTGCTGGTGCTCAAGACCGCCTGGCTGATGGACACGGTGGGCAACAAAGGCGCCCGCATCGAGATCTCGGCCATCAAGGTGGCCGCCCCCAACGTGGCGCTGCGGGTGGTCGACCGGGCCATCCAGGCCCACGGCGGGATGGGCGTGTCCGACGACGTACCGCTGGCGATGATGTACGCCCACCTGCGGACGCTGCGCCTGGCGGACGGGCCGGACGAGGTGCACCGCATGTCGGTGGCGCGCCGCGAGCTCCGCAAGTACGAGGAGTCCGGGGCGGGCTGAGCGGGTTCGGACGACTGCTCGGAGTGGACTAGCCTCACGCAGCGTGCGTGCCGGGGGACCAAGCGCGCTCCCCGCGGGTCCTGCCGGGCAGGGCAACACACGTGCCCGACCAACGAAGGAGAGTTCCATGAGACGTTCGCTCATCGGCGTTGTCGTCGCGGGCGCGCTCGTGCTGGGCGCCTGCGGCGGTGACGATGACGACGCCGCGAGCGGCGACTTCTGCTCGACGATGGAGGATCTCGTCCGGGCCGCCTCCCGGGACGAGGCCGACCCGAACGAGGCCCGCGAGACGCTGAACGAGCTGGAGCCGCCGGAGGAGATCGCTGAGGAGTGGGACCAGTACGTCCCGCTCATCACCCAGGCCGGGGACATCGACCCCGAGGACGCCGAGGCCCAGGCCGAGTACCGGGAGGACCTCCAGCAGGCCGAGCAGGCCGGGGTGGAGATCAACCGCTACCTGGCCGACGAGTGCGACATCGCCGAGGCCAGCACCCCGCCGGCCGGCGAGGGCGGCCAGGGCGCCGGCGAGGGCGGCCAGGGCAGCGGCGAAGGCGAGTAGGCGACGACCGATCGGGCGCCGGGCAGGCGCGCCGGACGGGCGCGCCGAGCGCCAGACCCGGGCGGGGTGACCGGAGCGGCCAGCCCGGACGGTCGAGACCCGAGCGGTCCGAGCGGAGCGGTCCAAAGGAGGAGGCAGAAGTGGCGGGTCGAGAGCGGACAGGGTCGACGGCCGGCCGCCGTTCGGTGGCTGGCCGTCGTCGCGCGGCGGTGGCGAGCGCCGGGCTGGCGGTCGCGCTGGCGCTGGGCGTCACCGGGTGCGGCGCCGGCGGTGCAGACGGGGACGGCTCGGGCGACGAGCGCGCCCCCGGCGGCGTCGCCGGCCGGTTCTGCGAGGAGTACGCCGGTTATCAACAGGCGTTCAGCGGCGGCGCCACCTACGCCGAGGTGCTCGCCGCCCTGCGTGACCTGGAGGCGCCGCCGGAGGTGGCCGACGACCTCGATGCTCTGACCCGGGCCGTCGAGGCGATGGCGACCGTGGACACCTCGGACCCCGAGGCCGTCGCCCGGTTCCAGGAGACGACGTCGGCGGCGGCCCAGGACGCCAACGCCAACATCATCGGCTACGTGATCGCCACCTGCCCGGGCTACGACGGCCCAGGCGCCGGCGAAGCGGGCGAAATCGTCCCCTCGGCCTCGGGCGGCTAGGGTCACGGGTCGGCGCCCCGGGGAGGCGCCGTCCGGGCCAGCTGGGGAAGCACCAGCCCGAACGAGAGGGAGACATATGCGAAGGACCGTCATCGGTCTCGCGGTCGCGGCCGTGTTCGTCCTCGGCGCGTGTGGCGGGGACGACGACGACTCGTCGAGCGACGCTGCTGAGTCGGAGTCGAGCGGCGAGGTGTCGGCGTCCAGCCCCGAAGCGGAGCGGTTCTGCAACGACTTCCTGGACCTGACCCAGTCGGGTGCGGCCGGGAGCAGCCCCGAAGCCGCCGTCGAGGCGCTGCGCGGCCTCGAGCCGCCGGAGGAGATCGCCGACGCGTTCGCCCTCACCATCGAGGGCACCGAGCTCCAGGCGCAGATGGCGGCCGAGGGCGACGGTCAGCCCGACCCCGAGCTGCAGGCCGAGTTCGACGAACGGTCGGAGGAGTTCCAGCAGGCCAACATGCAGGTCCAGGAGTTCCTCGCCACCGAGTGCAACCTGGGGCCGGCACCGTCCGAGTCCGAGGGCGACTCCGGGGGCGAAGACGCCGGCGGCTGACGGCCGGAGGCGGCCGGAGACGAGAGGACGGCGCTAGTCCGGGTCCGGCCGGCGGACCGTCAGCCGGACCCGGGTGCCGTCGTCCGTCGGCGAGAACGTGACCTCGTCGGCCAGCGTCCGCATGAGCGGGATGCCGAGCCCCCGCTCGTGACGGAGGCGGCGGGGGTCGGTCGCCGCCGGCAGGGTCTCCACCCTGTCGGGGTCGAACCCGGCGCCCCGGTCGACGATCTCGACCGACACCGCGCTCTGGCTCAGGTCGCAGCGGACGAAGACAGGGCCCTCGGCCCAGGCGGCGCGGTGGGCGTCGATGGCGTTGGAACAGGCCTCGGTGACGGCGACCTTGAGGTCGTCGAGCCGCGCCCCGGCGAGGCCGGGGGACAGGGCGATGACGGCCGCGTCGACGATGATGCGGACGAGCGACAGGTAGGCAGGGCGGGCGGGGATCGCCAGCTCGACGACCGTCGACGGGCCCCCGCCCTCAGGCCGAACGCCGCTGGCCAGCTCCCTAACCTCCAGCGACTGCCGCGTCGAGTGACGGGAGCAGCGGCACCGCCTTGTCGAGCCCGGTGATCTCGAACAGGCGCCGGATGCGGGCCTGCGTGCAGACCAGCCGCAGGTCGCCGCCCTGGGTCCGGGCGCGCTTCAGCGCGCTCACGATGACGCCCAGGCCGGTGGAATCGAGGAAGTCCACCCCCTCGAGGTCGAGGACGAGCCTCGTGGACCCGTCGCCGACGAGCCCGATGAGCTGCTCGCGCAGTGACGGCGCCGTCGCGACATCGAGCTCGCCGTAGACGGACACGACGGTCCACCCGGCGACATCGGAGACCTCGGTGCGTACGTCCATGGCGCCGCTGACCCTACCGCCTCGGACAAAGGGCTGGCCGCTGCAGCGTGCGCGCCCAGGTTCCGGGGGTCTCGGGGGTTCGGGCGCGGACCGCCGGCCGATGGCGGGTGGTCGCGCGGCGGTGCGCCTGGGGCTACAGGAATGGAATTCCACAGGCGTAACCTGGGTCGTAGGCTCTAGGGCGTCATGCTGACGATCGGCGCGGACGCGGTGGAGCCCGCCCGCGGGGCGGAGCCCCCGGGGGACGCCGACGGTGCCGCCGATGGCGCCGAGATCAAGGGCGGCACCGAGGGCCCGGAGAGCCGCGGCGACCCCGGCGAGATCGGACGGCTCGGCGGGCTCGAGGGCCTCGGGGGCGTCGGGGGCGTCAAGGGCTTCGACGGTGCCGGTCGAGTCGATCGCTCGCCGGTCGGCGACGACCTCGCCGCCCTGTACACCACCCTGGCGGCGCGGGCGGGGGCCTCGTCCGCGCCCTGGGGCGCCGACGACGACCCGTGCTCGCCTCTCGTGCACGTCCACCGGCTGCCGGCCCGGCCCGCCCGGACCGGCGAGCTCGCCCGGCCGCTGCCGCCGGAGGTCGAGGCCCGCCTCGGCGTGGCCGCGCTGTGGTCGCACCAGGCCGAGGCGATCGACCTGGTGCGCTCGGGCCGATCGGTCGTCGTGGCCACGGGGACGGCGTCGGGCAAGTCGCTCTGCTACCAGGCACCCATCGCCGAGGCGGCGCTCGCGCCGGTGCGCTCGGGCTCGTCGCTGCTCGTCTTCCCGACCAAGGCCCTCGCCCACGACCAGCTCCGGGCGCTGACCGAGCGCGGCTTCCCCGGCGTGCTGGCGGGCTCCTACGACGGCGACGCCGGCAACGAAGAGCGGGCCTGGATCCGCCGCCAAGCCAACGTCGTCCTCACCAACCCCGAGATGCTGCACAGCGGGATCCTCCCGCACCACGACCGGTGGGCCCGGTTCCTCGGCCGCCTGCGCTACGTCGTGATCGACGAGCTGCACGCCTTCCGGGGCATCTTCGGCAGCCATCTGGCCCACGTGCTGCGTCGACTGCGCCGCCTGGCCAATCGGTACGGGGCCGACCCGACGTTCATCTGCTGCTCGGCCACGATCGGCCAGCCCGAGGTGCTGGCCTCGGCGCTGTGCGGGGTGCCGGTCGAGCCGGTCGTCGACGACGGCTCGCCCCGGGGCGAACGGCTGGTGGCGGTGTGGAACCCGCCCCAGCTCGACGAGGTGACCGGCGTGCGGGCGTCGAGCAACGTCGAGACCGCCGGGCTCGTGGCGGAGCTGGTCGGCTCGGGCCGGCGCACCATCGCCTTCTGCCGCAGCCGTCGGGCGACCGAGGTCGTGGCGTCGGACGTGCGGCGGCGGCTGCCCGACGACGTGCGGCGCCGGGTCAAGCCCTACCGGGGCGGCTACCTGGCCGGGGAGCGGCGCGAGATCGAGGACGAGCTGTTCGGCGGCCGGCTCGACGGGGTGGTGGCCACGAGCGCGCTGGAGCTGGGCATCGACGTGGGCGGGCTCGACGCGGTCGTGCTCAACGGCTTCCCGGGCACGATCGCCTCGTTCTGGCAGCAGGCCGGGCGGGCCGGGCGCGCTGGCCAGCCGTCGGCCGCCGTGCTGGTGGCCGGGGCCGATCAGCTCGACCAGTGGCTGGCGACCCACCCCGAGCAGCTCGTGGTCCGCCCGCCCGAGCCAGCGGTCATCAACCCCGCCAACCCGTTCGTGGCCGACGCACACCTGCGCTGCGCCGCCCAGGAGATGCCGCTGACCCACGACGACGAGCGCTACTGGCCCGGCCTGCTCGACGAGGTGGTGCTGCGGCTGGCCCGCGACGACCAGGTGACCGTGCGCGAGCGGCCCCGGGGCCAGGGCCCCCAGGCGCTGTACACCGGGGGCGGGTGGCCGGCGCACGGCGTCGGGCTGCGGGCTGGCTCGGGCGGCGAGCTGCGCATCCGCACCGCGGACGGCACACCGGTCGGCACGGTCGAGCTGGGCCGGGCCTGCGAGCAGGTCCACCCCGGGGCCTCGTATTTGCACGCCGGCCAGACCTGGCGGGTGACCGAGCTCGACCTCGAGGGCCGCACCGCCATCGTCGAGCCCGACGACGGCTCGACCTACACGGTCGCCCGGGTCGACATCGACATCCGCATCGTGAGCTGCGACGCCCGCCGGCCCCTGGGCCCACCCGGGACCGGGCTCGAGGTGGGCCTGGGCGCGGTCGAGGTCCACCAACAGGTGACCGGCTACCAGCGCAAGGACGCGCTGACCGGCCAGTCGCTCGGCGTGGAGGAGCTCGACCTGCCGGCCTCCACCCTGCGCACCCGGGCGTTCTGGTACGTCGTGCCCGAAGGCGTGCTGGACGCGGCCGGCATCGACCGCGCCGCCGTCCCCGGCGCCCTGCACGCCGCCGAGCACGCCGCCATCGGGGTGCTGCCGCTGTTCACGATCTGCGACCGCTGGGACGTCGGCGGCGTGTCGACCCCCTACCAGCGCGACCTGGCGGCGCCCGCCATCGTCGTCTACGACGGCTACGAGGGCGGGGCCGGGGTCGCCGAGCTGGGCTTCGACGCCGCCGTCCGTCACCTGGCGGCCACGCGGGCGGTGGTGGAGTCGTGCCCGTGCACGGCCGGCTGCCCGTCGTGCGTGCAGTCGCCCAAGTGCGGCAACGGTAACGAGCCGCTGGACAAGGCGGCGGCCGCCGCACTGCTGAAGGTGCTGGCGCAGGGGGGTTGAGGGGCGGCGGGGCAGCGGCTGCTGCTTGCGGGGCGAGGGTGGCCCGGCGGGCCTGCTCCCGGTGTGCGGTGTCGGGGCTTGCGCGCCGTGTCGTCGGTGTCGGGGCGGGTGGGGCATGGGGATCGTCCTCATCGTTCGACGCGCATCCTCATCGTTCGACGCGCATCGTCGCCGTGGCCGTCAGGGTGAGGTCGCCGAGGGCGGCGCCGATGCCGGGCACGCCGATCTGCGTCGTGTAACGGACCGTGGCCCGGACCCGGCTGCCCACCCCGTCGCGTCCGTCGACCCGCACCTCCATGCGGCGGGGGTCGAGCGGACCGGCCCGCTCCGCGGCCTGCACGGCGGCCTCCGGATCGGCGTCGACCGCGGCTGCCCGGGCGGCCTCGCGGGCCGCGTGGCTCACCAGGTTCTGGTCGCGGGCGACGGCGGCCACCTGCACGATGGCGAGCATCAGCAACGCCACCAGCGGCAGGACGAGCGCCAGCTCGACGGTCGCCTGGCCGGCCTCGGACGCAGCCGGCGTGATGTGCGCGGCGCACGCGGCGGACGCGGCGGGGTGGCGCCGGGTCACTGGCCCGAGGTCAACCGGCTGACGACGCTCTCGAAGAGGTTGGTGAAGGCGCCGGTGCCGCCCGCCCAGGCGATGACGCCCAGGGCGATGCCGCCGGCGACGAGGATGACGAGGCCGTACTCGGCGGTGGCCTGGCCGCGGTCGTCGGAGCCGGTGTCGGTGTCGGACCTGCTGCGACCGCCCCCGGGGGTGCGGGCCAGGGCGAGGACGGCGAGGAGCCGCCCCGTCGCCGAGCGGGCGACGTTCCGGGGGGTCGAACAAATGGCGGACATGGCGTAACTCCCTCGTGGCGGGTGCTGGCTAGGGGCTCAGGGAGCCGAAGGACCCGGCGAGCAGGGGAACGACCGTGAGGATCACGAACGCCGGGAGGGTCGTCAGGACCAGCGGGAACAGGAGGGTGACGGGCAGACGGCGGGCGGCCTCCTCGGCCTGACGGCGGCGCCGGAGCCGGGCCTCGATGCCGACCCGCTCGAGGGCCGGGCGCAGCGGCGTGCCGTAGCGGTCGTGCTCGGCGAGGGCGTCGATCAGCGGGCGGGCCGCCGGCCCGGCGACGCGGGCCAGGAGGGCGAGCGCCTCGGCGGTGGTGCCGCCCCGGGCGGCGTGGGCCGCACCGGCCGCCAAGCCCTCGCCGAGCGCACCGCCGGGCCGGGACCCGATGGCGGCGAACGCCGCCGTGACGGGCAGGCCGGCCGAGGTGGTCAGCGCCAGGAGGTCGACGACGTCGGGGAGCTGGTCGACCACGGCGGCCTCATGGGCCCGGCCCGCCCGACGCTGCGCCAGCCGCGGCATGACCGCCGCGGCGGCGACGGGCAGCGGCGCCAGCGGGGGAGCGACGAGGAGGAGGGCCACCGCCGCCAGGGCCGCCCACCCGGCCCGCCGGTCGGCCGCCCGGTCGATGGGGCGGCCGGCCAGGCGGCGGAGGGTGGCGCCGACCTGGTCGGGGACCAGCGGGCGGGGCGGGGCGCCTTCTCCTGCGGCCCTCCGGGCGTCTCGCCGTGGGGCCGTTGGCCGCCTCGGGGGCGGGCGCCGGGCCGGCGGGCGGTGGGCGCCCGCCAGCAGCACGACGGTCGCCGCCCAGGCCAGGCCGAGCCCGAGGGCGAGCGCCGGGGCGTGGCGGGTGCCGGAGGGCGCCTGGGTGGGCGCGGGGATCAGCCCGAGGGCCGAGGCCGGTCCGCACGGCAGCGGACTCAGGCGTCGGCCGAGGCTGGCGGCGGGGGCGGCGTTCATGCGTCGGCGCCGGAGGTCAAACGGGCCATCCACCAGGCCCCGAGGGCGTCGAGGGCCAGGCCGGTGGCGAGGCACACCCAGCCGGCCGGCGTCCCCAGCAGGAACGAAGCCGCCGCGCCGTCGGCAGCGCCGAGCAGCACCGCGAACCCGGCCGGCGCCACGGCCAGCACGAGCGCGCTCACCCGGGCCTGGGAGGCGAGCGCCCGCCGCTCGTCGGCCAGGTCGACCCGCTCGCGGAGCGTCGCCGCCACGCCGTCGACGGTTCGGCCCGGGGCGCCGCCGACGGCCGTCGCCAGCGTCAGCGCCGTGGCCGCCAGGCGGGTGCCGGCGTCGTCGTGCCGGGCGCTCCAGGCGTCGAGCACCTCGACCGTCGCCCGCCCGGCCGCCGCCTCGCGGCCGAGGGCCGCCAGCTCGGGGCCGATCGGCGGCGGCATCGACGTGCCGACCTCGACCAGCGCCGCCGGGACCGGCGAGCCCGCCCGGAGGGCGGTGGCCAGCCGTTCGAGGGCGGCGGGGAGCTGGACCCGCCGCAGCCGCCGGCCCTCGAGCCGCCGGGCCCGGCCCCGAGCCACCGGGACGGCGCCGGCGGCGAGCGTCCCGACGACGAGCACCAACGGCCCGGCCGCCGCGGCCAGTGCGGCGAGCCCCAGGGCGCCGCCGCCCACGGCCGCGAGGACCTGCCCGGGCGTCGGGCGTGGGGCCCGGCCACCGACCTTTCCGTCAGGCTGCTCGTCCGGCCCGCCGGCGCCGGCCCTCGCCTCCCAGCGCCCGGGCAGCTCCCGGCGGGCCAAGGCCGGCCTCCTGCCGCGGTTGCTCGCCGCTGCCATAACGGGCCCGATCGAGGTGGCCGGCGCCGGAGCGGCGGGGGCTCTGGTCGGCGTTGTGCGGTGGTGGGCACTGGTCGCCGCCGCTCGATGGGCGATCGGGGCGGCGGCTGACCCGGGCAGGTCGCGGTGGGCTGCGCCCGGCCTCCCGCGGCGAGCGTTCGGCGCCGCACCGCCCGGGGTGAGCGGCGCCGCCCGAGCCAGGGCGGCGCCGAAGCGGGGCGGTGCGGGAATGGTGGCGCCGGGCTCCGGCGTCGGCACTCGGCGGGGTGCGCCGGTGCTGGTGGTCAGAGCGGCGGCGGGGGCGCGCCCGGAGGCGGGGCCGGGGTGCGGCGACCGGGCGGGCCGGTTTGGATCGGGACGGGGCGGGAGGTGCCCGCCAACGGTGGGCGCGGTGCCCGACGGGCGGGGCCGGTTCCGGCGGCGGGTGGACGGTGGCCGTGCCGACCCGAGGATCAGAGTGGGCGGTGGGGGCGGAGCGAGGGTGAAGGGCGGGATCACGGGAGGGCCTCCGCGGGCGGCCACGCCGCGCTGGGGCGGCGTGCGGGGCGGCGGGGTGGGGCGACGATCTCGTCGCCGCGGGCCAGCGTGCGGACCCGCTCGGCGGCGGCAGGATCGTCGGCGACCTCGGCGACGGCTGTGATGCGGCGGCGGCCGCCCGGCCCGCGGGCGACGTGGACCAGCAGGTCGACCGCCCCGGTCACGTGCTCGCGCACGGCGGCCAGCGGCAGGTCGGCGGCGGCGAGCGCCATCGTCTCGATCCGCCGCACGGCGTCGCCCGGGCCGTTGGCGTGGCACGACGACAGCGAGCCGTCGTGGCCCGTGTTGAGCGCCAGCAGCATGTCGAGCGCCTCGGCGCCGCGGACCTCGCCGATGACGAGGCGGTCGGGTCGCATCCGCAGCGCCGCCCGAACCAGGTCTCGGACCGTGATCGCCGGCAGGCCATCGGGCGTCGCCGGCCGGGTCTCGAGCCGGACGACGTGCTCGCCCGGCAGCCGCAGCTCGGCGGCGTCCTCGACCGTGACCACCCGCTCGCCGTCAGGCAGTTGGCCGCACAGGGCGTTGAGCAGGGTCGTCTTGCCGGCCCCGGTCGCACCGGTCACCACCATGTTCATGCCGGCGTGAACCGCCTGGACCAAGAGGCCGACGACCGGCCGGGCGCAGAAGGCGCCGAGCGGCAGGTCGGCCGCACCGAACCGCCGGATCGTCACCGACGGCCCGTCGACGGCCAGGGGCGGCAACACCACGTGGACCCGAGACCCGTCGGGCAGGCGGGCGTCGACGATCGGCGTCGTGCGGTCGGCCCGGAGGCCGAGCGGGGCGACGACCCGCTCGATCAGGAGCTCGATGGCGGGCCGGTCGAGCGCCACGGCGGTGCGCTCGAGTTGGCCGGACCGCTCGACCCATATCGGGCCGGGCCCGTTGACCAGCACGTCGGTCACCTGCGGGTCGGCCAGGAGCGGCTCGAGCCGGCCGACGCCGCCGATGCGGGCCTGGACCCGGGCGACGACGTCGGCCACCGCATCGGCCGGCAGCAGCGGAGCCTCGGCCCGGACGAGGGCCGTCAGCCCGGCCTCATCGATGGGCGAGGCCCCGCCAGCGGCCAGCACCTTCTCGTGCACGAGGGCGTCGAGCCCGGCCGTCGGGTCGTCGGGCGTCTCGGCGGCGCCATCGCCCGGCGCCCGGGCCGCGCCGGCGCTGGGGGTGGCGGTCGAGCCGCTGCGCCATCGGCGCGCCGCTGCCGTCGGCGGGGACCCGCCCGCGCTGGCGGCCGGGCCGGTGGGCTGGTGGGCGAGTGGGTTCGCCGCCTCTGCCCCGCCGGCGCTGGGGGCGGCGGTCGGATCGATGGTCGAGTCGCTGCGCCAT
>DATCLS010000029.1:0-116295 GCA_036563805.1 Acidimicrobiales bacterium
CGGGGGCGGCGGACACGGGCACGGCGGCGACCGTGGTGGTCGGCGCCGGCGGGGGCGGCGGCTCGGGTTCGGGGACTGCGGCGCTCACGGCGGTCGGCGGGGGCGCGGGCGGGGTGGACTCGACGGCCCGGGTCAAGGCCCCGACGGCGGCGCCGACGACGAACGCCGTGACCCACAGGCCGAGGGCGGCACCGATGGTGAGCCCCCGGGCGGCCCGCGGGCTCAGCGGCGGGGGTCGCCCGGGGGGTCCGGTCCCGGCGCTCCGCCGGTGCGGGCCCGCCCGGGGCACCGCCCCGCGGGCCGACCGTACGGTCACCGACCCGCTCGAGACCCGCCGGCGGCGGGGCGGCGGCGCCGGGCCCAGCACCGGTACCGGGGCCGTCGGCGGCCCGCCGGTGAGGGCTGGGCCGGCGGGGTGGAGCTCGCCCGATCGGTGTCGGTCGGCGCGGGCCCCGCCGGCCGTCACGAGGCGGCGGGGGATCGCCGGCGCGTCGGGCAGCGCGGCGAAGATCGGCGCCCATTCGGACGACGCCGCCTTTGCGGACGTCGTGGACCCGTTGGGGGTCGCTGACGTCGGCGGGCCCGCGGGATCCTCGGACGCTGCCGGCCCGGACGTCGTGGACCCCTTGGACGTTACTGACGCCGACAGACCAGTGGCCGAGGGATCCCCGGACTCCGCAGGGTGGTCGAGGCCCGCCATCCCGCCCTGCGCACCGCCCGGCGCCGGCCCCTCCGCCCGTGCGGGACCGACCGGCGGCACGGAGGCGGTGGCGATGTCGGTCTCCCTCATCGGTCTCCTCCCTTCGGGTCGGTCACGGGCTCGCTTCCCGGCGGGTCGCGGGCTACTCAGCCGATGGGTTTGGGCGGGCGTCAGGTCACGACGACGTCGTCCAGGTCCTCCTCGGGTTGGGGGAAGCTCAGGTCGAGCCGCTCGAGCGTGTCGACCAGCGCCCGGCAGATCACCAGGTCGCGGTGCCACTTGCGGTCGCTGGGCACGACGTACCAGGGGGCGTCGGGCGTGGCGGTGCGCTGGATCATCTCCTCGTAGGCGGCCTGGTAGGCGTCCCAGTACGAGCGCTCGTCGAGGTCCTCGCGCCGGAACTTCCAGCGCTTGCGGGGGTCGCGCAGCCGGGCCTCCAGCCGCTTGCGTTGCTCGTCCTTCGAGATGTGCAGGAAGAACTTGCGGATCGTCGTGCCCTCGTCGACCAGCATCTGCTCGAAGGCCCGGATGTGCTCGTAGCGGGCCTTCCACCGGGCCTTGGGCACCAGGTCGTGGACCCGCACGATGAGCACGTCCTCGTAGTGGCTGCGGTCGAACAGCGCCACCTCGCCGTCGCCCGGCACGTGCGGGTGGACCCGCCACAGGAAGTCGTGGGCCAGCTCGGGGCCGGTCGGCGCCTTGAACGACGTCACCCGCACGCCGGAGGGGTTCATGCCCCGGAACACCCGCTTGATCGCCCCGCCCTTGCCGGCCGTGTCGATGCCCTGCAGCACGACGAGCAGGCGGTGGCGGCCGTCGGCGTACAGCAGCTGCTGCAGCTCGTCGAGCCGCGGGGTGAGCTCGGCCACCAACGCCCGGCCTTCGGCCTTGCCGGCGATGCCGCTGGTGGCGCCCGGGTCCCAGTCGGCCAGGCGGAAGCCGGCGCCGTCGGTGACCCGGTAACGGTCCATGTGCACGGTTTACCGCACCGGCTCCGCTTCGGCGTGCCAGGCCTACGCTGGGAGCATGCGGATCGCGTTCGGCACCGACGAGCGAACCGACCTCACCGACCACATCAAGAAGGCGCTGGCCGACCGGGGCCACGAGGTGCTGGTGGTGGGCGAGGGCGAGCCCTGGCCCGACGTGGGCCGGGGCGTGGGCGAGGCGGTGGCCGGGGGCCGGGCCGAGCGGGGCGTGGTCTGCTGCTGGACCGGCACCGGCGTGTCGATGGCGGCCAACAAGGTGCCCGGCGTGCGGGCCGCGCTCTGCACCGACCGGGAAACGGCCGAGGGGGCCCGGAAGTGGAACGACGCCAACGTGCTGGCGCTGGGCCTGCGGCTCACGTCGCCGACGGTGGCCGACGAGATGCTGGACGCCTTCCTGGAGACCGAGCCGGACGACTCGGAGACCGCCAACATCGCCAAGCTGGCGTGACCGGGCGGGCCGGGTTCGACGATCGGATGAGCCGAACCGGGCCGGGCTGGCGTGACCCGGCGGGCCGTCGGGCCGAACTAGCCTCGGCCCGATGGCATCGACGGCTCCCGCGCTCCGCCAAGCGCTGCGCCGGTCGGCCCCGTCGTTGAGCTTCGAGCGCGAGCTGTGGGACGCCGGGTACGACGTGGTGGTCGGCATCGACGAGGTGGGCCGCGGCGCCTGGGCTGGCCCGCTGACCCTGGCCGCGGTCGTCCTGCCCCGCGACCGGCGGGTCTACAAGATTCGCGACTCCAAGCAGCTGCGGCCGAGCGAGCGCGAGGCGCTGTTCGACCGCATCACCGAGTGGTGCACCGCCTGGGGCGTGGGCCACGCCAGCGCCGAGGAGTGTGACGAGCTGGGCATGAGCGAGGCCCAGCGCCTGGCCGCCCGGCGGGCGATCGAGGGCCTGGGCGTGCGCCCGGACCGCGTGCTGCTCGACGGCAAGTGGGACTTCGTGGGCGGCGGCATCGCCCAGCGGATCGTGCGGGGCGACTCGCGGTGCTTGTCGATCGCGGCGGCCTCGATCCTGGCCAAGGTCACCCGCGACCGGATCATGATGGCCGAGGACGAGCACCACCCCTGGTGGTGGTTCGACCAGAACAAGGGCTACCCGTGCCCCCGTCACAAGGCGGCGCTGCGGGGCCACGGCCCCTCGGCCATCCACCGGCGCAGCTGGGTGTTCATGGACGGGCTGCCGTGGACCGGGTGCCCCCGGTTCGTGCGGCCCGACCCCCAGGGCAGCCTGTTCGACGTGACCGACTGAGGGGCCCGACCCCGGGCACTCGGTCGACGGCGACGTGACCAAGCGAACCCGCCCGCGGCGCGGGCCCGGCGCGTCCCGACGGCCGCCCCGTTCGACGGCGCCGACCGAGCCTCCCTACCCTCGGGGCATGCTCCGCCGGCACCGGGCCGTCCTCGCCCTCGTGGTCTGGACGTTCCTCGTCTGGACCACCCGCATCAACAACATCCTGGGTGACGACGACCTGGAGGGCGGCGCCCGGGTGTTCCGGCTGGCCCTGGCGGTGGCGTTCACCGCCCTGGCGGTCGCCCTGCTCGTCGGCGTGGTGCGCCGGGCCCCGTGGCTGCGCCGCGCGGTCGAGGTGACGGCGCTGGCCACCGTGTCGTTCTGGGTCGTGCAAGGCGTCGGCATCCTGACCCGCGACCACGGGGTCGGCTTCAAGGCCGTCCACACGGTGTTGGCCGTCGTGTCGATCGCCCTGGCCGCGCTCGCCTGGCGGGAGGCGATCCGGGCCGAGCTCAGAGAGCCGGAGCCGGCGGGGCGCTCGAGCTGAGCGTCACGTCCAGCGCCAGCGTCAGGCAGCGGCAGCCGCCGCCCGCCTTCAGGAACTCGTCGACCCGGCACTCGGTCACCGTGAACCCCCAGGACTCGAGCTGCCGGCCGACCCGGGGCGGCACGTGGGGCATGATCACGGTCCTGTCGACGACGACCGAGTTGGCACAGAACGAGAGCGCCTCCTCGTCGGTCAGCACCAGGGGCTCGGGCACGAGCGACTCGACCACCTTGCGCCCGTACTCGTCCCACCCCAGCGGGGCCACGATGGCCCGCCGCTCGTCGAGCGGACAGAACGTGAGGTCGATGTGGTACAGCCGGGGGTCGACGAGCTGGATGGCCCGCACCGGGCACCGGAGCAGCGCCGACAGCTCGGTGGCGGCCGGCGCGTCCGACCGGAACGAGTAGCCCGACAGCAGCACGGTCTTCCCGTCGGGGCCGGTGAACGGCAGGGCGTCGCCCGCCCCCTCGTGGTCGAGGTCGGCGGGCAGGCGGTCGACCCGGAAGCCCCGCGCCGCGAACCAGGCGGCGTCGATCTCGGTCTCGGCCTGGCGCTCGGGGTGGCGGAAGTGGCTGGGCACGAACTGGCCGCCGTTGACCAGCCCGGCGTTGGCGGTGAACACCAGGTCGGGAACGTGGGGCTGGGGGTCCATGACGTGGACCTCGGCCCCGGCCGCGCGCAGAGTGGCCACGAGCCGGTCCCACTGGGCCCGGGCAGCGTCGTGCTCGACCTGGACCTCGCGGTGCATCCACGGGTTGATCTCGTAGAGCACGCCGAAGTGGTGGGGTGGGCACATCAGGTAGCGCCGGCCCCACGACAGGCCGCCGGCCGGTGCGGGCTCGGGGGCGGTCGCCGTCACGCGTCCTCCAGGAGCTGCTCGGCCAGCTGGCGGACGAACGGCCCGACGTCCGTCACGATGCCGAGCGCCTGGTGGCTGCCGCGGTCGGCCAGCTTGGTCACGACAGCCTGGTTGATGTCGACGCAGAACGTCTCGACGCCGGCCGGCAGGCAGTTGCCGGTGGCGATGGCGTGCAGGGTCGACGCCAGCATCAACGCCACCTGGACCCCGGGGATGTGCGACCGCAGCGCGTCGGCGGCCTCGACGACGTCGGTCATGACGTCCGGCAGGGGGCCGTCGTCGCGGATCGACCCGGCCAACACGAACGGCACGCCGGCCCGCACGCAGGCGTGCATCACGCCCCCGGTGATCAGCCCGGCGTCGACGGCGGCGGCGATCGACCCGTGTCGACGCACCTCGTTGATGACCCGGATGTGGTTGCTGTGGCCGCCCTCGGTCGGGACGCCCTCGGCCACCGACACCCCGAGCGACGTGCCCAGCACGTTGGCCTCGATGTCGTGGGTGGCGAAGCCGTTGCCGGCGAACAGCACGTCGACCCAGCCGGCCTCGACGAGGCGGGCCAGGTCGGGGGCGCCGCCGGTGTGGACGACGGCTGGGCCGGCCACCACCAGGGTCTTCCCGCCCCGCTCGCGGGCGGCCCGGAGCCGGTCGGCCACCTGGGCTACGAGCAGGGCCTTGGGCTTCTCCGACGACACCTCGGAGGACATGAACTCGAACACCTGCGTGCCCCGGGCCTTCTCGGGGGCTCGGACCCGCACGCCGTCGCTGCCCACGACCACGGGGTCGCCGGCCCGGATGCGGTGCATGGGCACCGTGCGGGCCCGGCCGTCGCGCACGACGAGGGCGCAGTCCATCTCGGGGTTCTCGACCTCGATCCACCGGCCGTCCACCCGCACGTCCGTGGCCAGGTTGGTGGTGGAGTAGAAGCCGGCGGGCAGCACGCCGTCGCGGTCGGCGGGGACGAGGCGGACGTCGCTCTGGCCGGCCCGGTTGGCCCCGTGGATCTGCAGCTCGTCGAGCAGGCGGCCCAGCACGTCGTCGTCGCCGGTGACGTCGATGCGGGCCCGGCTGACGTCGAGGGTGGTCTTGCCGATGTCGAACTCGGTGATCTCGTAGTCGCAGCCCGCGTCGAGGATGCTGTCGAGGATCTTGGCCAAGAGCAGCGAGTCGACGATGTGGCCGGTGACCTCGATCGTCTCCGTGGCCATGGAGAGTGGCCTCCTGGGTTCGTGCGCCGGGTTACGTGCGCGGTGGGAGCACGGATATCATGCCGCCGCCATGGGCCAGCCGATCACCGTCGTCGAGAAGCCGTCGCCGAGACCGGGGGTCGTCCGCTTCGAGACGAACCGGTCGCTCGCCGGGATGGCGCACGAGCGCTACCGGTCGGTCGACGACATCGTCGACGACCGACCCGTCGACGAGCTGGCCCGGCGGCTGTTCGCCACGGGCGGGGTCGACGCCGTCAGCGTCAGCGGCAGCGTCGTCACCGTGCACGTCAACGGGCGCGTCGACAGTGGCACGCTGCTCGACGTGATCCGCGGGCTCTACATCCACTACCCGCAGGCCGCGGCCTCGTCCAACGGGGGCTCGGCGGCCGACCCGGCGGGTACGGATTCGCCAGAACCCACCGCCGACTGACACGCCAACCACCACCACCACCCAGAAACTACGCACTGTGTCAGCGCGGACGCGGAGCGAAGTATTGGCAGCTAGCGTTGGGGGGACGAGTGATGTCGGGTCGAGCGCTTCTCTCCCCCGGGAGCGTGCGGGCCCGGCCATAGGGAGAGGGCGATGAGCAGGCGTTCGTGGGAAGCGGTGTTGGAGCGGCTCGACGAGGCGGCCGAGCTGTCCAAGCTCGACCCCGACGTCCACCGGGTGCTGCGGGCCCCGGCCCGCGTGCTCGAGGTGGCCGTCCCGGTCCGTATGGACGACGGCACGGTCGAGGTGTTCACCGGGTGGCGGGTGCACCACGACACCACCCGGGGGCCCGGCAAGGGCGGCATCCGCTTCCACCCCGACCTCGACGTGGACGAGGTCAAGGCCCTGGCCGCCATGATGACGCTGAAGACCGCCCTGCTGGACCTGCCCTTCGGCGGGGCCAAGGGCGGCGTCCGCTGCGACCCCTCCACGATGTCGACGGGGGAGCTCGAGCGCCTGACCCGGCGCTACGCCTACGAGATGAGCTCGATGCTCGGTCCGGAGTCCGACATCCCTGCCCCCGACGTGAACACCGACGGGCGGGTGATGGCGTGGCTCATGGACACGCTGTCGATGATCCGGTCCACCAACCTGCCGGCGTCGGTGACCGGCAAGCCGCTGTCGCTGGGCGGCACCAAGGGCCACTCCGGCGCGACGTCGTCGGGGTGCCTGGTCGTCGCCCGGGCCGCGTTCCGCGAGCTCGGCATCCCGACGACCGGGGCGCGGGCCGTGGTGCAGGGCTTCGGCAAGGTGGGCGGGCCGCTCACGTTCCTGCTCACCTCGGCCGGTATGCGGGTCGTCGCCGTGTCCGACATCGGGGGCGCGGTCGCCAACGAGGGCGGGCTCGACGTCTCGGCGCTGGCCGACCACGTGGCCGAGACCGGGTCGGTGGCCGGCTTCCCGGGCGGCGACGCCATCAGCTCGGACGCGCTGTGGGACATCGACTGCGAGCTGCTCGTCCCCGCCGCCCTCGGCGGGGTGATCACCGCCCCCGTGGCCGAGCGGCTCCGCGCCAAGGTCATCGTCGAGGCGGCCAACGGGCCCACCACCGTCGAGGCCCAGCCGGTGCTCGATGAGCGGGGGATCGTGGTCGTGCCCGACATCCTGGCCAACGCGGGCGGCGTCACCGCCAGCTACTTCGAGTGGGCCCAGGCCCGCCAGGGCTACCCGTGGGACGAGGGCCTCGTGGCCGAGCGGCTGCGCCAGCGCATGGAGAGCGCCTTCACCGCGGTGTGGGCCCGGGCCCAGACCCTCGGCGTCGACCTGCGCGTCGCCGCCCACGTGGTGGCGATCGACCGGGTGGCGGCGGCCCACGACGCCCGCGGGCTCTTCCCCTGACCCGACCCGCCTGAGCCGGCGGGCGCCCGACCTCCGGGCCGCAACCGTCCGGGACCGGGTCGCAGCGGGCTCGGGGCTTGCCAGTGGCGAACTGACGTTCGATCATGGAGCCGTATGGCTCGTCGGGACGCCGCCGCCCTCGCCTCGCTCGGCTCGCTGGCCGACCGGGTGCGACCGGTCGTGCTCGCCCGCGACCGCCAGCTGCCGGTGCTCCCGGCGCTCGAGCCGCTGCTGCCCGGCGGGGCGCTGGCCCGGGGGAGCGTGGTGGCCGTCGGCGCCGCCGCCGGCGCGAGCGGGACGACCTCGCTGGCGCTGGCCCTGGCGGCCGGCGCCGCCCGGGCCGGCTCGTGGGTGGCCACCGTGGGCCTCGGCTCGCTGGGCCTGGTCGCCGCCGACCAGTTGGGCCTGGCCCTCGACCGCCTGGTCCTCGTCGACGAGCCCGCCCCCGGGGCGTCGTCGGTGGGGTGGGCGCCGGTGGTGGCTGCGCTGGTCGACGGGTTCGACGTGGTGCTGGTGGCGGCCGGGCCGGGCGTCCGGCGCCGGGCCGGCGACGTCCGCCGCCTGGTCGCCCGGGTGCGGGAGCGGGGCGCGGTCCTGGTGGCGGTGGGCGGCGACCTGCCCGGCCATGCCGCCACCGTCCGGCTCACCGTCGCGGCCGCGGCCTGGGAGGGGCTGGGCGAGCGCGAGCGGGGCCACCTCCACCGGCGCCGGGTGACCGTGGCCGCCAGCGGCCGGGGGGAGGCCTCCCGGCCCCGGCGCGCCGACCTGTGGCTGCCCGACGGCCGGGGCCGGGTGGCGGCGGCCGAGCCGGTCGCCACCCCGCTCCCGCGGCGCGAGCGACGGGACGGGCGCGACGCGGGCGCCGCCGGCAGCACCCCCGGGGCCCTCGTCGGGGTGGCGGGGGAGCGGGTCGGGCGCGGCCCGATGCCGCCGGTCGGCGGGGACGTCGTGGGCGAGGACGTCGTGGGGGTGGCGGGGTGACCGGGGAGGCCCTGTCCGGGGAGGCCGCGGCCGAGGAGGCGGTGCGGACGCTGGCCGTGTGGTGCCCCGACTGGCCGGTGGTGGCCGCGGGCGTCCCGCTCGACCGGCCGGCGGTGGTGGTGCGGGCCAGCCGGATCGTCGCCTGCTCGCCCGCGGCCCGGGCCGAGGGCGTCGCCCTCCACCAGCGGCGGCGCGAGGCCCAGGCCCGCTGCCCCGAGCTCGAGGTGATCGACCACGACCCGGCCACCGACGCCCGGGCCTTCGAGCCCGTGGTGGCCGCCCTCGAGGCGCTCACGCCCCGCATCGAGATCCTGCACCCCGGCTGCTGCGTGTTCCCGACCCGGGGGCCGTCCCGCTACCACGGCGGCGACCACGAGCTGGCCCGCCGCGCCGCCGAGCTGGCCGCCGGGGTGCTCGCCGGGCGGGGCCCGGTGCAGGTGGGCGTGGCCGACGGCCTCTTCGCCGCCCGGCTCGCCGCCCGCTCCCGCCGCGGCCGCGCCGGCCCGGTCGTCGTCGAGCCCGGGGGCAGCCGGGCGTTCCTGGCCGGGCTGTCGGTGGCCGAGCTCGACCGGCCCGAGCTGGTCGGGGTGCTCGAGCGCCTGGGCCTGCGCACGCTCGGCGCCCTGGCGGCCCTGCCCGCCGCCGACGTGGTGGGCCGGTTCGGGGCCGAGGGGGCGGTGGCCCACCGGCTGGCCCGCGGGCTCGACGAGCGGCCGCCCGCCCCGGCCCCGCCGCCCTCCGACCTGTCGGTGGCGGTCGAGCTCGACCCCCCGGCCGAGCGGGTCGAGGCCGCCGCCTTCGTGGCCCGGGGCCTGGCCGACGAGCTCCAGGCCAAGCTGGGGGGCCGGGGTAGCGCCTGCACCCAGCTCGTCATCGGGGCCGAGACCGAGCACGGCGAGCGCCAGGAGCGGGTGTGGCGCACCGAGGGCCGGTTCGGCGCCGCCTCCATCGCCGAGCGGGTGCGCTGGCAGATCGAGGGGTGGCTCCACGCCGGCGCGCACCGGCCCACCGGCGGGCTCAGTCGGCTGTGGCTGGTGCCCGAGGAGGTGGTCCCGGCCGGGGGGCGCCAGCTGGCCTTCACGTCCGCCGGCCCCGGGGCCGTCGACGCGGTCGAGGCGGCCGACCGGGCGGCCCGGGCGCTGACCCGGCTCCAGGGCCTGCTCGGCCCCGAGGCGGCCTGGGTGCCCGAGTGGCGGGGCGGGCGGGCGCCCGGCGAGCGCATCGCCCGGGTGCCAGCGGCGGCCGTCGACGTCACCGAGCCCCGCCCGGCCGCCCGGCGCGACTGGGTCGAGGAGCCGTGGCCGGGCCGCATCCCCGATCCCGCCCCCGCGGTCGTGCACGACCCCCCGGTGCCGGCCGAGGTCCTCGACGCCGACGGCCGCCCGGTGGTGGTGGACGGCCGCGGCCTGGCCAGCGCCGCCCCCGCCACCGTGGCGGTCACCGGCCCGACCGGTCCGGCCAGCCCGCCCGGAGCGGGTGGTCGGCCCGGGCGGCCCGTCGCGGTGGTGGCCCACGTCGGCCCCTGGCCCTGCGACGAGCGGTGGTGGGACCCGGCCGGCCGCCGGCGCCGGGCCCGCCTTCAGGCGCTCACCGCCGAGGGGGCCGCCTACCTGCTGGTGGTGGAGGGGGGTCGCTGGGCGGTCGAGGCCACCTACGACTGAGGGGGACCGACTGAGGGGGACGGCGAGGCCGGCCACCCAGGGCCGCGCCGCCGGCCGGTGCCGGCGATCGGGGCCGGGCAGCCGGTCAGGGCCGCGCCGCCGGCGCCGGCTCGTCGAGCCCGCCCGCCAGCAGCGCGAAGGCCTCGTCGAGGAGCGGGACGAGCCGCTCGGTGCGGGCGCCCTCGGCCACCCACTGGTCCATGACCGCCAACAGCGTGGCCGACACGGCGCCGGCCATGACGTAGGGGGCGAAGTCGTCCTCGGTGCCCAGCCGCTCGGCGAACACGGCGGCCAGGCCGTCGAGGTGGTCGTGGAACCGCTCGATGCAGGTTGACCGCAGCTCCGGCGACCGCAGGACCACCCGCAGCTCGCGCAGCACCGAGTCGTCGCCCTGCTCGAGCTTGGCCAGCAGCTTGCGCCGGATGACCTGGTGGACCGCCTCGACCGGGCCCACCCCCTCCTCGGCGGCCACCAGCGGCTCGAGGTCGAAGCCGTCGTCGACGTTGCGGGCCATGACCACGTCGAGCTTGGTGTCGAAGTAGCGGAAGAAGGTGCGGGGCGATACGTCGGCCGCGGCCGCGATGTCCTCCACCGTCGTGGCCTCGAAGCCGTCGCGCTCGAACAGCTCGAGGGCGGCCTCGATGATCGCCTCGCGGGTGCGGGCCTTCTTGCGCTCCCGCAGCCCCGAGGCGGTGGGGGCCGGGCCGGCCGCGGGAGCAGCCGGGCCGGCGACCGGAGTGGTGGCCGTGCTGGTGGCCGTGGCCTCGATCACGGTTCCCATTATGCCTGACGTGCAGAGAGTGTCATTTGTCACGTTGATGACTTCTGACAGAAGCTTGACAAGTGGCAGTCTATGTCAGATTGTCTTGGGCATGACTCGCCTCCTCTACCGGTTGGGTCGCGGTGCGGTGCGGCACCGGCGGCTCACAGTGCTCGTCTGGGTGGTCCTGGCCGTCGGCGTCATCGCCCTGGGCCAGGCCAGCGGCGGGAAGACGGCCGACGCCTTCGAGATCCCAGGCGTCGAGGCCCAGCGGGCGATCGACGTGCTGGAGGAGGACTTCCCGGCGGCCGCCGGCACCTCGGCACAGCTCGTGTTCGCGGCCGAGGACGGCGCGCTGACCGACGCCGAGGCGGCGGCCGCCGTCGACGCCGCCCTCGCCGAGGTGGCCGACCAGCCCTACGTCGGTCAGGTGGGCGACCTGCAGGTCTCGCCGACCGATCCCCGCATCGGCTACGCGGACGTGCAGTACGACCGCCCGTCCGAGGAGATTCGCACCGAGGCCTTCGAGCGGCTCGAGGCCGCGGCCGAGGAGACGAACGCGGCGGGCGTCGTCCGCATGGAGCTGGGCGGCGAGCTCCCGACCGAGGCCAGCCAGGAGCCCCCCGAGGGGCAGGAGATCGTCGGCATCTTCGCCGCCATCGTCGTCCTGCTGGTCGCGTTCGGGTCGGTCGTCGCCATGGGCCTGCCGATCGGCCTGGCCCTGGTCGGCCTGGCCACCAGCCTCGGGCTGATCACGCTCATCGCCGCCTTCGTCGACGTGACCTCGATCGCGCCGACGTTGGCCGCCATGATCGGCCTCGGCGTGGGCATCGACTACGCGCTGTTCATCGTCACCCGGCACCGCGAGAACCTGCGGCTGGGCATGACGGTCGAGGAGGCGGCGGGCCGGGCCATCGCCACGTCGGGGGCGGCCGTCGTGTTCGCCGGCGTGACCGTCATCATCGCCATCTGCGGCCTCGCCATCGCCGGTATCCCCATCGTGACGGTCATGGGCCTGATGGCGGCGCTGACCGTGGCGGTCATGGTGGCGCTGTCGGTCACGATGCTGCCGGCCCTGCTCGGCTTCGCCGGGCACAAGATCGACAGCGTGCGCCTGCCCGGTCTGCGGCGGGCCGGGCAGGCGCCTGTCGGTCCCGCCGGTCGCAGCGGCCGCGAGACGTTCTGGCACCGGTGGGGCCGGCAGGTCTCGGCCCACCCCTGGCGCTACCTGACCGTCGGTGTCGTGGGCCTGGCCGTCCTGGCCGTGCCGATGTTCGGCATGCGGCTCGGTATGACCGACAACGGCATCGCCTCCGAGTCGCTCTCCATCCGGCGGGCCTACGACCTGCTGGAGGAGGGGTTCGGCCCCGGCTTCAACGGCCCGCTGGTGCTGTCGGTCGAGCTCGACGGCGCCACCGTCGACCAGCTCGCGCCGCTGGAGGCCGCCCTCGCCGACACGCCGGGCGTCGACCAGGTGAGCCCGGCCGTCCCCAGCCCGGACGGTTCGGCGGCCGTGGTGCGGGTCGTCCCCGAGACGTCACCGCAGGACGGCGCCACCGCCGACCTGGTCCATCACCTGCGCGACGACGTCATCCCCGCGGCCCTGGGCGGCACGCCGGGCGTCGACGTCCACGTCGGCGGGCAGACGGCCATGTTCATCGACATGTCGGACAAGATCGCCGACCGGCTCCCGTGGTTCATCGGCGCCGTGATCGGCCTGTCGGTCCTGCTGCTGATGATGGTCTTCCGCTCGATCGCCGTGCCGCTCAAGGCGGCGATCATGAACGTGCTGTCGATCGGCGCCGCCTACGGCGTGATCGTGGCGGTGTTCCAGTGGGGCTGGCTGAAGGGCCTGTTCGGCGTCGAGGAGACGGTCCCGATCGTCTCCTTCATGCCGATGATGCTCTTCGCCATCCTGTTCGGCCTGTCGATGGACTACGAGGTGTTCCTGCTCTCCCGGGTGCGGGAGGAGTACCTCCACCGCCGCGACGACCCGTCGGCGGCCGACCGGAACACGACCGCCGTCATCGAGGGCATCTCGGCCACCGCCCGGGTCATCACCTCGGCCGCCCTGATCATGATCAGCGTGTTCGCCGCCTTCGTGCTGGGCGACGCCACCGAGATCAAGATGTTCGGCCTCGGCCTGGCCACCGCCGTGCTCATCGACGCCACGATCGTCCGCATCGTGCTGGTGCCGGCCACGATGCGGCTGCTCGGCGACCGCAACTGGTGGCTGCCCGGCTGGCTCGACCGCATCCTGCCCAACCTCGACGTCGAGGGCGGGACCGGGCTGCCCGAGCCCGAGCTCGAGCCGGGGCGGGGGCCGGTGCCCGCCCGGGCCGAGCGCCCCCGGGAGCCGGCCATGGCCGAGTAGTCCCGCCCCTTCCCCGGGCCCGCCAACCCGTTGCCCCCGTTGCCGGGCCGATGCGACGGCCCCCGGACCCCTCCCCCAGGTCCGGGGGCCGTCGGCCGTCCGGGGCCCCGCCGGCCACCCGGGCCCCATTTGCGCCGCCCCGGACAGGCCGCCCGGCCGGACCGGCCTCCCGGACCGGCCTCCCGGACCGGTCGCCGTAGCCTCGGGCCGGTGGACGCAGCGACGATGCGGCGCCGGGTGGCCGAGGCCCGGGTGGGCCGGCTCGGGACCGTCACGGCCGAGGGCCGGCCCCACCTCGTCCCCTGCTGCTTCGCCCTCGACGACGCGGGCGGCGGCGACGTCGTGTACTCGGCGGTCGACGCCAAGCCCAAGTCGACCCGGGCCCTGCGGCGTCTGGCCAACCTGCGGGCCACCGGCGCGGCCTCGCTGCTGGTCGACCACTACGACGAGGACTGGGACGCCCTGTGGTGGGTTCGGGTCGACGGCCGGGGCCGGGTGGTGGAGGACGGGCCGGAGCGCGACCGGGCGCTCGACCTGCTGGCGGCCAAGTACTCGCAGTACCGGCGGCAGCGGCCGGACGGGCCGGTGGCGGCCATCGACGTCACCGGCTGGCGGGCCTGGCCCTGAGGCACCCGGGCCCGGGGCACCCCGGGCAGGCGCCGGACCGCCCCGAGCGGGCGCCGGCGCGCGGGTCCGACATGCGGCCTGCGGTCCGGGCGTGCGGCCTGAGCCAGTTCCCGATCGGAACATAGGATCACCGGCATGGCCGCCCCCCAGGCCGTCCCACCGCCGCCCACGCCGACCGGGTACACCCTGCTCGGGCTGCTGTCGTTCGGCCGCGAGCTGTCGGGCTACGAGCTCAAGCGGTGGAGCGACAACCTACGGTTCTTCTGGTCGGCGCCGGCGATGAGCCAGGTCTACCGCGAGATCGAGCGGCTGGCCGCCGGCGGCTACGTCGAGCAGCGCCACGTCGTGCGCGACGGCACGCGGGCCACCAAGGTCTACCGGCTGACCCCGGCGGGTGAGGAGGCCGTGCGCCGGTGGCTGGCCGAGGAGCCCGAACCGCCGGTGCTCAAGCACCCGGTGGCGCTGCGGGTGTTCTTCGGGCACCTGCTCACGCCCGCCCAGCTCCGACGGGCCATCGAGGCCCACCGCGCCTGGTGCGAGCGGATGCTGGCCGAGCTCGGGGCCGTGTGCGAGGAGCTGGGCGAGGGCGACGACGCCGACCCCGCGTTCCGCAACGCGGCGCTGGTGGCTGAGTGGGGCCTCGGCTACTACCGGGGCGAGCTGGCGGCGGTCGACGGCATCGAGGAGGCGGCCGCGACCGCGGAGCGGGGGCGGACGGAGCGGGCGGCCGACTGAGCGGCCGGGCGGGGACCCGGGGGAGCGGGTCAGCGGAAGTCGCGGGAGCGCAGCGCGCTGACGTCGACGGGGAAGGGGTCGATCCGCTCAGCGATGACGTTGGTCACGCCCTCGGCCTTCTCGAGCCGGCCCCGGACCAGCAGGGCGGGCGCGGACCGGACCACCCGCCGGTGGTGCAGCCAGCACCCGCGGGACACCACGACGTTGACCAGGCCGGTCTCGTCCTCGAGGTTGACGAACAGCGTGCCGCCCGCCGTCGCCGGCCGCTGCCGGTGGGTGACGACGCCGCCCACCGTCACCTTCGACCCGTCGGGCCGCCGGGGCAGGTGGGCGGCCGGCACCACCCCCCGCGCCTCCAGCGCGTCGCGCAGGAACCGGGTCGGGTGCCCGTCGGGGCTCATGCCCGTGGCCCACAGGTCGGCCCGAGCCTCCTCGTCGGGGGCCATGCCCGGCAGCGTCGGGGCGTCGATGCCGGTCACGATGCCGTCGAGCCGGTCGGCCCCCGTCGCCGCCAGCGCCCCCGCCACCCACAGCGCCTCGCGCCGGTCGAGCCCGAAGCAGTCGAACGCCCCGGCCAGGGCCAGGGCCTCGAGCTGGGCCGCGGTCATGCCCGGCACGCGGCGGACCAGGTCGTGGGCGTCGACGAACGGCCCGCGGGCCTCGCGCTCGGCCACGATGCGGCGGGCCAGCTCGTCGCCGACGGCCCGCACCGACGACAGGCCCAGCCGCACGGCGGGGCCGCCCCGGCCCCACTCCTCGGGCGGCGTGCCCGCCGGGGCCGCCCCCTCCGGCGGCGCCGGCGGCAGGGGCACGCCCCGCAGCCGCCCCGGCCCGCCCGGCCGGTCGTCCGCCCCGGGCCCCGCCGGGACGTCGGGCCCCTCCGGGTGCTCGAGCGTGGCCCCCACTCCGGAGGCGTTGACGTCGGGCGTGCGGACCTCGACGCCGTGCCGGCGGGCGTCCTGCACCAGCGTGTGCGGCGAGTAGAACCCCATGGGCTGGGCGTCGAGCAGCCCGGCGCAGAACGCCGCCGGGTAGTACCGCTTGAGCCACGCCGAGACGTAGACCAGGTAGGCGAAGCTCACCGAGTGGCTCTCGGGGAAGCCGTAGCTGGCGAAGGCGACGAGCTTGGTCCACAGCCGGTCGGCCTCCTCGCCGGTGATGCCGTTGGCGGCCAGGCCGTCGTAGAACCGCTGCCGCAGCTGCTCCATGCGCTCGTGGCTGCGCTTGGCCGCCATCGCCTGGCGCAGCTTGTCGGCCTCGGCCGCGGTGAAGCCCGCCGCGTCCATGGCGATCTGCATGAGCTGCTCCTGGAACAGCGGCACCCCCAGCGTCTTGCCCAGGGCGTTCATCAGCCGGGGGTGCACGGTCTCCTCCCACCCGACCTCCTGCTCGTTGCGCCGGCGGATGTAGGGGTGCACCGACCCGCCCTGGATCGGCCCCGGGCGGATGAGCGCCACCTCGACCACCAGGTCGTAGAACCGCCGGGGCTTCAGCCGGGGCAGCGTGGCCATCTGTGCCCGCGACTCGACCTGGAACACCCCGATCGAGTCGGCCCGGCACAGCATGCGGTAGACCTCGGGGTCCTGAGGGAGGGTGGCCATGTCGACGTCGACGCCGTGCCAGGCGGCCACCAGGTCGATCGTGTTGTGCAGCACGGCCAGCATGCCGAGGCCCAGCAGGTCGAACTTGACCAGGCCGACCGCTGCGCAGTCGTCCTTGTCCCACTGCAGGACCGAGCGGTCGGCCATGCGGGCCCACTCGACCGGGCACACGTCGACGATGGGCCGGTCGCAGATCACCATGCCCCCCGAGTGGATGCCCAGGTGGCGGGGCATGCGCTCGACCTCGCTGGCCAGCTCGAGCACCGGGGCCGGGATGTCGTGCCCGCCGCCCGACAGCGTCGACGACACCGAGCCCCACATGTCCATCTGCTTGGACCAGGCGTCCTGCTGACCGGTCGAGTAGCCCAGCGCCTTGGCCATGTCGCGGATCGCCGAGCGCCCCCGATAGCTGATGACGTTGGCCACCTGGGCGGTGTGCTCGCGCCCGTGCTTCCGGTAGACGTACTGGATCACCTCCTCCCGCCGGTCGCCGCTCTCGATGTCGATGTCGATGTCCGGCGGGCCGTCGCGCTCGGAGGAGAGGAAGCGCTCGAACACCAGGCCCAGCGCCACCGAGTCGACGTTGGTGATGCCCAGCGCGTAGCAGACCGCCGAGTTGGCGGCGCTGCCCCGGCCCTGGCAGTAGATGTCGTTCTCGCGGCAGAACCGGACGATGTCCCACACCACGAGGAAGTAGCCCGGGTAGCCGAGGTCCTCGATGACCCGGAGCTCGTGGTCGATCTGGGCCCAGGCCCCCGGCACCCGCTCGCGCCCCCGCTCGCCGTAGCGGACGCGCGCCCCCTCCTCGACCAGCTTGCGCAGCAGGGTCATCTCGTCGACGCCGGGGTGCTCGTCGCTCTCGAACGGGGGGAGCCGGGGCGCCACCAGCGACAGGTCGAAGGCGCAGGCCCGGCCCAGCTCGGCCGCCCGCTCGACGGCGCCGGGCCAGCGGGCGAACCGCCGGGCCTGCTCGTCGCCGGAGCGGAGGTGGGCCGACGTGGTCGCCGGCAGCCAGCCGTCGAGCTGGTCGAGGCTGCGGCGGGCCCGGACCGCGGCCAGCGCGGTGGCCAGCCGCCGCCGGGCCGGCGTGGCGTAGTGGACGTTGTTGGTGGCGACGAACGGGACGCGGGCCTCGGTGGCCAGCCGGGCCAGGGCGTCGTTGCGCCACCGGTCGAGCGGGTCGCCGTGGTCGCACAGCTCGACGGCCACGTTGTCGCGGCCGAACACCTCGATCAGCCGGGCCAGCTCGCGGGCCGCCGCCGACGGGCCCTCGTCGACCAGCGCCCGGGGCACGGCCGCCTTGCGGCAGCCGGTGAGCACCAGCCAGTGGCCGCCGTGGGCCGCCGACCAGTCGACGGCCGAATAGTCGGGCTTGCCCTTCTCGCGGCCGGCGAGCTGGCCCTGGCTGATCGTGCGGGACAGGCGGGCGTACCCCTCGGGGTCGCGGGCCAGCACCAGCAGGTGCGTGCCCTCGGGGTCGGGCTCGCCGTTCTGCGGCTTGGTCAGCCCCAGCGACAGCTCGGACCCGAACACCGTGGGCAGCCCGACCGCTCGGGCCGCCTCGGCGAACCGCACCACCCCGTAGAGGCCGTCGTGGTCGGTGAGCGCCAGCGCTTCGAGGCCGAGGCGGGCGGCCTGCTCGGCCAGCTCCTCGGGGTGGCTGGCGCCGTCGAGGAAGCTGAAGCCCGAGTGGCAGTGCAACTCGGCGTAGGGCACCGCCCCCGGCCGCCGGACCAGCCCCGCGGGCGGCTCGTACTCGGGTCGGCGCGGCGACCAGGCCGGGCTGTCGCCCCCGTTGGCCCCGGGCGGGACCGGCGAGCGCCGGCCGGGGATCGCCCCGCGGCCCGACAGGGCGCGCTCGACCTCGTGCCAGGGCACCGGGGGGTTGTTGAAGCCCACGTCCGCAAGTCTACGAACAGGTGTTCGTCAAACAAAAGAGAGGGGAATCGACCCGACCCGATCGCTTCGTAGCGGCAAGACTCCACATCGTGAGCGAGGACACGCGAGACCGAGTCGCGCACGCGGTGGGCCACGCCATCCGCCGGGCCCGCCGGCAGCGGAGGCTGTCGATGCGCGACGTCGCCGCCAAGGCCGGGGTGTCCCAACCGTTCCTGTCCGATCTGGAGAACGGCCGGGCGATGCCCAGCGTCACCACCCTCTACCGGCTGGCGGACACGTTCGGCCTCACCCCCCAGGACCTGCTGCCGTCACCGCTGCGGGACGAGGTCGTGGTGGCCCGGGCCGACGCCGAGCCCGGGCCCCTCGACGACGACCCCCGGGTGGCCATGAGCCTGCTCGTGGCGGGGGGACGCGAGCGCGTGCTCGAGGTGCGGCGCTACCAACTGGCCCCCGACCTGCCGGTGGGCGAGTGGTACGAGCACGAGGGGGAGGACCTGATCCTGCTGCGGAGCGGGGGGCTCCGGGTCGAGCTCGACACCGGCTTCGAGAAACACCTGACCGCCGGCGACGTGCTCTGGCTGTCGGGGCTGCTGCCCCACCGCTGGCGGTCGGAGCCCGGGGTGGGGGCCGACCTGCTGCTGGTCAAGGCCCGCCCGCCGACCAGCGCGCCCGACGGCGACCACCACTGAGCTCGGCAGCCGGCGGCGGTCGGCAGCCGGCGGCGGTCGGGGGTCGGCGGCGGTCGGGGGTCGGGACACGGGGGATCAGTCGTTGTACAGCTCGTACCGGATGTAGTCGTCGGCGTCGCCGGGCTGGTCGACGGCGATCACCTCGCCCGTGTAGCCGCCGGCCCCGCCCGGCGGGTGGTAGGTGGTGAACGTCGTGCCGTCGTGCTCCACCACCTCGGGCGGTGGGATCGGCTCGCCCTCGATCTGGTTGGCCTGCTCGGCGTACGCCCGCGCCACGGCGCCGACGTCGGCCCCGGGTGCGACCCGCAGCAGCAGGTCGAAGCCGCCGGTGACGCTGCCGGCGCCGTACTGGGCGATCAGCTCGCTGCCGACCAGCAGGACGTAGCGCTCGTCGTCCCCGTCGTAGGCGGCGGTGGCCGGGGCGAGGGGGTCGCCGACGCCGGGCCGGTCGCGGGGCTCCACCGGCGCCGGCAGGTCTTCGCCCGACCACGGGTCGCCGCCGCCCTCGTAGATGTCGTAGCCCTCCACCGCCCGGGTCTCCGTCGCGGCGCTGAGCGTCAGCAGGTAGCTGCCGGTCACGTCGCCCGGCACGCTGACCAGGCGGGCGTGGGCCCGCGCCTCGCGGGTGCCGTCGACGGTGTCCGCCCCCAGCGCGCACAGCTCGCCGTCGCCGGTGTCGCCGGCCAGGCAGCCCGGCGCCTGCGAGGGGTCGATGCGCTCGCCGGGGAACCGCTCCGCGACCTGCCGGGCGTACGCCATCCACACGTCGATCGGGTCGCCCTCGACCAGCAGGAGGGCCCACCACGACGTCGGCTCGCCCCGCCCGTCGACCTCCTCGACCACCACCGGGCCGACGAGCGACGAGCCCTCGGCGACGGCGAAGCCGTCGGGCAGGGCCGTGCCCGCCGCCGAGAGCGTGTCGTCGGGGACGGGGTCGGCGACCACGCCGTCGCCATCGGACCCGGCGAGGCGGATGGCGGCCACGGCCGCCACGATGCCGACGGCGACCACGAGGGCGACGGCGACCCGGGCCCGGGCGGCGGCCGTCACGGCCCGTCGACCGGTCGGGCGGGGGAGGCCGGCTCGGCCGCCGGGCGGGCGTGGGTGCGGAAGACGTGGTCCCACAAGGGGAGCGTCACCGCGTAGTTGCGGTCGGGGGCCACGACGTGGTGGTGGAGGTGGTGGGCGCGCACCCAGCGGCCGTACCGGCCCCGGGGCGGCCGGGCGTGGATCGCCCAGTGCCGGAGGTCGTAGGCGGCGTGACCCACCAGCCAGCCGGCTCCCACCGCCGGCTGCGTCCCCCAGGCCAGCACCGCGGCCAGCAGGGCGGCCCCCACCCAGCCCCGCGGCGAGCGGTCGGGGACGAGCGGGCGGCCGGCGTGGTGAAGGCGGTGCTCGTGCGCCATGGCGCCCCGGCGCCCGTGCATGTCGAACCGGTGCAGCAGGTACTCGGCGAGTGTCCACCCCAGCCAGCCGGCCAGGAACCCCACGAGGATCACGGGTACACCATTACCCGAGCCGGCCCGCCGTAGCGGTTCGGGAGGCGGTTGGCCGGAACCCGACGGACGGGTCGGGCGGCGGTTGGCCGGAACTCGTCGGATGTGTCAGGCGGGGGTCGGCCGGGCGCTGTCGGATGGTTCGGGAGGCGGTTGGCCGGAACCCGACGGACGGGTCGGGCGGCGGTTGGCCGGAACTCGTCGGATGTGTCGGGCGGGGTCGGCCGGGCGCTGTCGGATGGTTCGGGCGGCGGTTGGCCGGAACCCGACGGACGGGTCGGACGGGTCGGGCTCGGTGCGGAGCGGTTCAGTCGAACGGGTCGGACGCCACCTCGGTCCGACCGCCGTTGGGGACCAGCACGACCCGGTGGCGCCGGCCGGCCCGGAACGACGGGCCCCACCACCGGACGGCGTAGCGGTGGGCGCCGGGCCCGGCGGCCTCGTCCGGCCCCCGGTGCACGACCTCGAGGTCGCAGCCCTGGTCGTCGGCCGCGATCCGCCAGGGGCCGTCCCCGTCGGCGCTCTCGACGCGGGCCAGCGGCTCGTGCCAGCGCAGGTCGCCGGGGGCGACGTCGATCCACTCGACCTCCCAGCACGGGTCGGTCAGGGCGGTGGCGTCGGTGAAGGTGGCGGGCCCGGCCACCCGGCGGGGGACCGCCCGGCCCGTGGGGGCCGGCAGGTAGCGGCGGCGTCGCAGGTCGAACCGGCGCACCGGGGCCAGGTCGGCCACGACGCCGGCCCGCACCGTCTCCGCCGCCAGGCGGGCCACGTGCCAGGAGAGGAACGGCTGGGTGGCGGGGCCGTACAACGTGTGGGCGCCCTCGTAGTGCTGGAGCGCGTACTCCTCGGGGGTGGCGCAGTAGCCGGCGTAATCGTTGGCGACCGAGGTCACGACCGCCCGCTCCAGCCCGGTCTCGGCCCGGACGGCCTCCCCGATGCGCCGACCCGTCTCGACCGTCAGCTCGAACGGCAGCCCGACCAGCGCCACCCGGCCGATGCGCAGGACCTGGAGCGGCAGGACCCGAGGGAAGCTCCGGGACGGCACGATCAGCCGCTGGAGAGGCCCGCCGACCACCCGCTTGCCGCCGTGCGGCCCGGCGGGCCGGCGCCGGGCATGCCTGGCCGGAACGGCGGGATGCGGTGCACGACCGGCGTCTCGTTCTCGTAGGCCCCGCCGATCAGCGCCGCCCCCACCGCTGGCCGTGCGGGCAGCCGGATCGCCCCGTCCGGGCCCGCCGTCCGGGTCGCGCCCACATCCAGCTCCCGCAGCCCGCAGGCCAGCGGCAGCTCGGCGGTGAGCGCCCCGTCGAGCCGGGCGAACAGGGCGGCCGCCTCGGCCCCGATGCCGGCGCCGACCCGGCGGGCCTCCAGGTGGCCGGCCGTGCCCGGGCGCAGGGCCGGGGCCATGTCCGCGTGTGTCCCCTCCACTGCGGCGACGACGGGTCGGGAGCCGTGGCTGGCCTCGATGCGGTCGGCCGCCTCGGCCACCAGGTAGGCCCACACGTCGGCGTTGTAATGGTCGGCCCGCATGGGCACGCCCGTGCCGTGGACCGAGAACACGACGAACGCGGCCAGCGGCGCGAACCCGCCGTCGGACGTGGCGGCGTCGACCCGCAGCAGGTGGAGGTCGGGGTTGACCGCCACGTAGGCCCGCTGGCGGCCCGTGCGGCGGTCGGTCACCTCGGAGTTGCGGACGTGCGGGGCCAGCGACCGGTTGCGGGTCAGGCCCCACACCTCGGCGTGGCCCACGGCTGCCCGGGCGGGCCGCCGCTCGGCCACCGCCCGCTCGACGGCGGCGGCGATGCGCTCGGCCAGGAACTGGGTCCACGCCGGGTCGAACCCGGGCCGGTTGGAGGCGAACCGGTTGTAGAAGTCGGTGCCCAGGAACTGGCCGGGCCCGGCGTGGGTGTGCGTGGCGCCCAGGTACAGGCCGGCGGCCGGCACGTCGGTCCGCTCGGCGACGGCGCGGGCCACCAGCCGGTGGACGACGGCCGAGCCGCCGAGCAGGTCGCACTGGACGAGCGCCAGCGAGCCCGATGGCGAGCGCAGGTGGACGACCCGGGCCCGCAGGCGCCCCCGGAACCCGATGCCGGTGTGGGCGTTGCGGGAGTAGCCGGCCTTGGGCAGGCCGGGCGGCGGGGTGATGTCGACCTCGGCCGCGCCCGCCAGCAGCTCGCGGACCGGCGCGGCGGACGGCTCGCCCGGCGGCCCGGAGGGCGGGACGGCCTCGACCGAGAACCGGGCCCGCCGGACGTCGGCCTCGGCCAGCGGCAGCAGGGGGCTGTCGGCGGCGATGTCCCAGCCGGTTGCCATGGTCGCTCCTCGGTCCTCCGGACCAGCGTCGTCGGGCCGCCCGGCCGGTTCCCCGGGCGGGTCCCGGGGCCGCCCGACCCCGGTCGGGCATACACCGTAAGGCGTCCGGCGCGGGCCGGATCGGCCCCGGTGTCGATGCACCGCCTCCGGGCCGCGTACGGTTGCCGTGTGCCGGACAAGCGCCAGACCGCCAAGCAGCGCCGCGCCGCCCGCAACCGGGCCGCCCGCGAGGCGCTGATCGCCCGCAGGGAGAACGCCAAAGCCGAGCGCGCCCGGGCCCGCCAGGCCGCGCCCGGCAGAGCCTCGGCCTCGGCCGGCGGGGGGAAGGCCGCGGCCGGCGCCGGCAGGGCCGGCGGCGACGGCCAGCCCGCCCCCGGCATCGCCGGCAAGATGTACGGCCGGCCCCCGGGCGTGGGCGACAACGCGGTCCTCATGGCCCTGTTCTTCGCCGTGCTGGCCGCCGCCCTGTCGGTGTACGTGGCCTTCACGTCCGAGGTCATCCCGGTCGACCACGCTGGCGACCCGCTCGGCCGCTTCCCGGCCATCAGCCGCCAGGCCCACGCCATCCTCACCGACACCGAGCCGGTCACCGACAAGGTGTCGCTGATCGACGCCTACGGCCCGGTCATGGCCATCTTCGCCCTGCTCCCGGCCCTGATCCTGGTCGGCGTCTTCATCTCCCACCGGCGCGAGGTGCGCAGCCGGCCGCTCACGTTCGGCCTGGTCGCGCTCGCGCTGGTCAGCGTGTTCAACGGGTTCTTCGCCATCTACTTCCTGCCGTCGCTCATCGCCTTGGCCGTCGCCGGCTTCCAGGTCCGCAAGACCGAGCTGCCGGCCCGCGAGGCGGCCCGGGGCGCCCGGGGCCGGTCGGGGGCCGGCCGGGCCGGCGACGAGGACGACGACGTCATCGACGTCGAGGAGGTCGACGAGGCCGACGCCGACGAGACCGATGACGCCGACCTCGACGAGGTGGACGAGGCCGACGAGCAGGACGAGGACGCCGACGACGAAGCCGACGGCGACGAGCACGACGACGTGCTGGGGGAGCTGGAGGCCGAGCTCGCAGCCGAGGACGTCGAGGCCGACGGCGCCGACGAGGGCGTCGAGGAGGCCGAGGCCGGGCGCGCCCGGCGCCGGGGGGCCGGGGGCCGATCGTCGCGGCGATGACGCCCGAGGCCAGGCCGTCCGACGGGGCGGTGCGCGTCCGTGCCGTCGTGTCGGGCCGCGTCCAGGGCGTCTGGTACCGGGACTCCTGCCGCCGCGAGGCGGCGCGCCTCGGCGTCGGTGGCTGGGTCCGCAACCTGCCGGACGGCCGGGTCGAGATCGAGGCCGAGGGCGCCCGCGACCGGGTGGAGGCCCTCCTGGCCTGGGCGCGGCAGGGCCCGCCGCTGGCCCGGGTCACCGGCCTCGACATCGAGGACCTGCCCCCGACCGGCGAGCGCACGTTCTCGGTGCGCTGAGGCGCCACCGGCCGGGGGCCGGCACGGAGCAGGCCGGCGCCGGCTGCGGGCCGGTGCGCCGGCCGGCCGCGCTCGGCGAGCCCGCCGGCGAGCGCCCCGACGCGGGCCGCCATCTCGTCGGCCCGGTCAGCCGGCCGGTCAGCCCGGGGCGGACGACGTGCCGCTCAGCGCGGCGGTGGCCAGGGCCGGGGTGGCCTCGATGCGTTGGGCGGCCCGCTCGCCCGGCTCGCCGGGGGCGACGCCCGACGGCTGGGACAGCGCGTAGAGCCGGAACTCGTAGTGGTGGGTGCCGGAGTCGGGGCACGGGCCGCTCCAGCCCGGGCGGCCCAGGCCGTTGACGGCCTCGACCGCGCTGCCGGGGACGGCACCCTGGGCCAGGCCCCCGAGATCGGGGGTCAGGCCGGCGACGACCCAGTGGACGAGCCCGTCGGCGTCGAGGTCGCGCACGACGACCGCCAGCTCGACCGTGCCCGGCGGCACGCCGGTCCACAGCAGCGAGGGCGACACGTCGTCGCCCCGGCAGGTGTGGAGGTCGGGGATGGCGCCGCCCTCGGCGAACGTCTGGCTGGTCAGCTGCAGCACCGCCGCGGTCGTGGCCCCCGGGTCGGCGGCCGCGTCGGTCGACGTGGTGGCCGCCGGTCGGGTCGTGGTCGTCTGGTCGGGGCTCGGCGCCCGCAGCTCGTGGCCGTCGTCGGCGCAGCCGGCCAGCCCGGCCCCGAGGGCGCCGAGGGCTGCGGCCAGGGCCAGCACCGCCACCCGCGGTGTCCGCCCGCGCCCCCCGAGCCCCCCGCCCGCGGGGGCGCGCCCGTGGCCGCAGGGGTCGCCGTCGGGTGCGTCGGGCCTCATGGCGGCCGAGTGTTGCAGACCGCCCGCAGCCCGCGGACGCCGCCTCGGCGGGCCGCCGCCCACGGTGCTGGCCCGACCGCCGGCCGTCCCGCGTTCTGGCCCCGGAGCAGGGTGAGAGCGGCGGGCCGCGCCTAAGGTTGAGGTCGAAAACCGATGGATGACAGACCTCGAAATCTCCGGGCCATGCTCTCCGACGTCAAGGATCTGTCGGAGCTCATGGTCGACCTGGCCTACGCCGCCCTCTACTTCGGCGATCCCGACATGGCCGAGGAGGTGGGCGGCCTCGAGGAGCGCCTCGACGCCCTCGTGCACGACATGCGCTCGGTGTGCGTGCTGGCGGCCCGCCACCCCCGCGACGCCGACGCCATGGCGTCGGTGCTGCAGGTGATCTCCGCCATCGAGAGGATCGCCTACGCGGCCACCGACATCGCCCGCATCGTCACCCACCGGCTCGGCATCCCGCGCGAGCTGGTCGCCGACCTGTCCAAGGCCGAGGAGGTGTCGCACCGGGTGCTGGTGCGCGACGGCTCGCACCTGGCCCGCCGGCCCCTCGCCGACCTCGAGCTGCCGGTCCAGACCGGCATGCGCATCGTCGCTATCCGCCGCGGGCGCGAGTGGATGACCGACGTCGAGGGCGAGGACATCCTCGTGCCCAGCGACGTGCTGTTCCTGCGGGGCTCGCCCGCCGGCATCCCCCGCCTGCGCGAGCTGGCGGCCGCCCCCCGGTGGGAGCCGCCGTCGCCCCCGGAGGTCGGCCACCTGACCGACCTCGACCGGGCCATCGACCTGCTGGTGGAGATGAAGAACATCTCCGAGACCGCGGTCGGCCTGGCCTACTCGGCGCTCGTGCTGCGCGACCTGGGCCTGGCGGCCGAGGTCCGGCACCTTGAGGACCGGCTCGACGAGATGAAGGACAGCCTCGAGCTGTGGGTGCTGCGGGCGGCGGCCGCCGACGTCGACCCGTCGCCGCTGCGGGGCCTGCTCCGGCTGTCGCAGGCGGCCGAGGACCTGGGCGACGCCGCCCAGCAGATGGTGTGGCTCGTCGAGAAGGGCGAGCACGTCCACCCCATCCTGGGCATCGCCCTCGGCGAGACCGACGAGGTCGTCGTGCGGGTGCCGGTGGCCCTGGGCTCGCGGGCCGACGGTGCCCGGCTGGAGGAGTTGCAGCTGGACGTCGACCCGGGCTTCCACGTGCTGGCCGTGCGCCGGGGCGGGCGCTATCTGTACCGGCCCCGCGGGCACGTCGAGCTGCGGGCGGGCGACGAGATCATCGCCAGCGGGCCCGACGAGGGCCACCCGCTGCTGGCCATGCGCCTGGGCTGGCGGCTGGAGGAGGACGAGGAGACGGGCGAGGACCGGCTCGAGCCGCTGGCCGGGCTGATGGGCACCGGCCGGTAGCGCGCCGACCCCCGGCGAGGACCGTCGGCGAAGCCGGCCGGAGGCCGGGCCGACGCGACGAGGGCGGGCGCTCGCGCCCGCCCCGGATGTCCCGCGGCCGCCCGCCGGGCGGCGTCAGCCCTCGGCGCCCTCGGCCCGGCCCTCGTAGGGCGGGATCGACCGCACGGTCGTCGGCTGGACGGGCGTGACCTCGGTGACGTCGGCGTCGCCGTCGGACGAGCCGTTGCTCGGGGGCTTGAGCAGCTCGGTGAGGGCGGTCAGCCCGCCGGCCAGGCCGGACAGCTCGGTGGGGACGACGATCTTCGTGGCCCGGCCGTCGGCCATGGCCGCCAGCGCCTCGAGGTACTTGATCGTGAGCAGCGACTGGTCGGGGTTCGAGTTGTGGATGGCGTCGTACACCGAGTGGATGGCCTGGGCCTCGCCCTGGGCGACGGTCTCCTGCCGGAACCGCTCGGCCTCGGCCACCCGCTGGATCGCCTCGGCCTCGCCCTCGGCCCGCAGGATGCGCTGCTGCTTGTCGCCCTCGGCCCGCAGCACCGACGCCTGCCGGTCGCCCTCGGCCCGGGTCACCGCGGCCTGCCGCTCGCCGTCGGCCTGGGTCACGGTGGCCCGCCGCGTCCGCTCGGCCTTCATCTGCTCGTGCATGGCGGCCATGACGTCCGGCGGCGGGTCGATGCGCTGGATCTCGACCCGGCCCACCCGGACACCCCACTTGTCGGTGGCGTCGTCGAGGATCTCGCGCAGCTCGGTGTTGATCTTGTCGCGCGACGTCAGCGCCTCGTCGAGCTGCATGTCGCCGATGACGTTGCGCAGGTTGGTCTGCGCCAGCTTGGTCACCGCCATCATGAAGTTGGCGACGTTGTAGACGAGCCGCTGGGGATCGGTCGGCTCGTAGTAGATGACCGCGTCGACCGCGACCACCACGTTGTCGGCGGTGATCACCTCTTGCGGGGGCACGTCGACCACCTGCTCGCGCATGTCGACCAGCCGCATGGTCTGGAAGAACGGCACGATCATGCGCAGGCCGGGGTCGACGGTCTGCTTGTACTTGCCCAGCTGCTCGACGATGCCCTTCTGGTAGGGCCGCACGATCCGGACGGCGGACGTGACGTAGAAGATCAGGAAGACGAAGAGGATGACGAACAGGATCACGACGCCGGTCACGGGCGCAGCTCCTTTGTAGGCATCCCTCGCATTATCGCGCTCCGTCGCCGGGCGAGTACGTCCCGAGAGGCGCCACGACCACCCGGGTGCCTCGGAGATCGGCGACGCGCACGACGGTGCCGGTCGGGATGGGGCGGCCGTCGGTCGACTCGGCCCGCCACTCCTCGCGGTCGACCCGGACGAGCCCCAGGCCCTGGTCGCTGCTGCCCGGGATGTCGGTGAGCACCGTCGCCTCCTGGCCCACCAGGCGGAGCGCCCCGATGCCGTCGTCGCGGCTCTCCAGGTCGAGCCGGCGAGCGAGGGGCCGCAGCGACAGGAAGGCGGCCAGCGAGCCGAACACGATGACGGCCCACTCGGCGGCGAGGCCGACGTCGAGGACGGCGAGGAGGGCGGCCAGCAAGGCCCCGACCGCGAACGGCAAGAGGAAGAAGCTGACCGCGGTCGCTATCTCCCCGAGTGCGAAGAAGAGCGCCGCCAGCAACCAGATCCACAGCCAGCTGTCCGGGTCGTCCATGTCAATCTCCCGCCTGTCGGTGAAGCTCGAGGAAGCGCCACCTCACCCTTGAGATGAGAGTAGCGTCGGCACGCCGCGTACGTGAGGGCCGCGCGCGGGGTGCTCCTCGTCTGCATTCCCCCTGACCGTCCGGCGAAAACCCGCCGGTAGCGTTTCGGGCGATGGCCGACGACGACCGCCTGTGTTTGCTGTGTGTCCACGCCCACCCCGACGACGAGGCGTCGAAAGGGGCGGCGACCGTCGCCCGCTACCACGCGGAGGGCGTGCGGACCGTGCTCGTCACCTGCACCGGCGGCGAGCAGGGCGACATCCTCAACCCGGCGATGGACCGGCCCGAGATCCGGGCCGACCTGCCCGCCGTCCGCCGGCGCGAGCTGGCCCGCGCCGCCGAGGTCATCGGCTACGACGTCGTCGAGCTGCTGGGCTACCGCGACTCGGGCATGCCCGGCACCGAGGCCAACGCGGATCCCGCCGCCTTCGCCAACGCCCCGCTCGACGAGGCCGTCGGCCGGCTGGTGGCGGTCATCCGGCGCGAGCGACCGCAGGTGATCGTCACCTACCCCGACGAGCAGAAGCACTACCCGCACCCCGACCACCTGCGGGTCCACGAGATCTCGATCGCCGCCTTCGAGCGGGCCGGCGACCCGCACGCCTTCCCCGGCACCGGCGAGCCGTGGCAGCCGCTCAAGCTCTACTACTCGGTCTGGTCGCGCCGACGGATCGAGCTGCGGCACAAGCGGTTCGCCGAGCTGGGCCTCGAGTCGCCGTACTCCGATGAGTGGTTGCAACGGCCGTCGCAGGACGACCGCATCACCACCACCATCGACGTGACCGGCTACGCCGAGGTCCGCCTCGACGCGCTGCTGGCCCACGAGACCCAGATCGACCCGACGTCACCGTTCTGGTTCGGGTTGCCCCGCGAGGAGGAGGTGGCCATCCACCCCTACGACGACTACATCCTCGCCCGCAGCCTGGTCGAGGCCCAGCCCCCCGAAACCGACCTCTTCGCCGGTGTGCGCGGTTTTGTTGACCTTAAGGGCAGTACAACCTAGCTTTGTTGACGATTTGAACCACGCCTGCTGGGGGGGCGATGCAGACGTCTCCGTGGAGGCCGCCGCGCCTCGTCGCCATCCTGTCCTTGCTCGCTGCGCTGCTCGCGCTGACCGTGGGGGTGGACGCCGCCGGCGCGGCCCCGGCGGCGCCCGAGGCGCCCGCGGCGCCGGCCGTGCCCGCCGGGCCCGCGGCGCCCGCCCAGGCGGGACCGTGCACGCCGCCCGCCACCACCGACTACGGGGCCACCGGACCGTTCCCGGTGACGGTCCAGACCGACAGCGAGCACACCTACTACAGCCCGGCCAACCTGGGCTCGAACGGGTGCAGCCGCCACCCGGTCATCATCTGGGGCAACGGCACGTTCACGACGCCCTCGTTCTACGACGGGCTGCTGCGCCACCTGGCGTCGCACGGGTTCATCGTCGCCGCCGCCAACACGTCGAACGCCGGCACGGGCCAGGAGATGCTCCAGGGCCTCGCCAACCTGGAGCGCTTCGACAGCCAGCCGGGGAACCGCTTCAACGGGCGGGTCGACGTCGAGCGGGTGGGCTCGACCGGCCACTCGCAGGGCGGGTCGGGCGCCGTGCGGGCCGCGGCCGACTCCCGGGTCGACACCACGTTCCCGATCGAGGGCGGCTTCTTCGCCGGCTCCGCCTTCACCTACCGGGTACCGGTCCTGTTCCTGGCGGGCGAGAACGACTCGCTGCGCACCGGCATCCGGGCCCAGTTCGACGCCACGCGGGACGTCCCGGCGGCCTACGCCGAGCTGGCGGGGGCCAGCCATCTCGTCCCGCTGGGCGACGGCGGCGGCTTCCGGTCGGCGGTGACCGCCTGGGCCCGGTGGCAGCTCATGGGTGACACCAACGCCCGCAACCAGTTCGTCGGGCCGAACTGCGGCCTGTGCTCCTCCCCCGACTGGTCGGTCTACGAGGCCAACGCCCTGCTGGGCGGCGGGGGCTCGGAGGAGCCGCCGCCCGGCGGCGAGTGCGTGCGCGCCACCAACTCGGAGCACGTGCAGGCCGGCCGGGCCACCTCCTTCCTGATCTTCGCCTTCGCCGCCGGGAGCGGCGACTACCTGGGCCCGACCTCGGCGACGACCTCGCTGCGGCAGACGGGCCCGGGCACCTGGGAGCGCGTGGACGGCTGCTGACCTGCCGACCCGACCACCACCGCGCGCCCACCACACCCAGACCCGCGATCCATACTGGGTCGCGGGTCTGGGGCGCGGAGGGAACGGGTTGATCACAACCGACGACGGCGTGCGCCGCGGAGCCGCCGCCCTGCTCTGGGCGCGGTGCCTGGACGCCGCCGACTGGCTCATCGGCCGCAACTGGCGCCGGGTGTTCACGCTGGCCCTCGGCGTGCTCGCCCTCGGGGTGCTGCTCGTCGCCGTCTCCGACGACCAGGTGTGGGACGACGTCGGCACCGGCCTGGTCGGGGGCAGCGTCGTCGGCCTCGTGTTCGCCATCGCCCAGCACACCCTCGACCTCCAGGCGGTTGAGCGCCAGGTGGCGCAGGAGGTGCGCCTCACCGTCTCGTCGGCCGCCGACCTGGAGGGCATCGACCTGGCCGGCGCCGAGCTCTCGGCGGTGCACCTGTTCCGGAAGCGGCTGCGTCACGCCCACATGGACGGCGCCCGCCTGGTCGGCGCCGACCTGCGGGCCTCCGACCTGACCTGGGCCAGCCTGCGGGGCGCCGACCTGCGGCGGGCCGACCTCCGGGGCTCGAGGCTGGCCCATGCCGTACTGGACGCCGCCGACCTGTCCGGGGCCGAGCTGTCCGCCGCCGGGCTGACCGACGCCCGCCTGGTGGGGGCGAACCTCACCGGAGCCCGCTTGGAGCCGGGGCCGCTGGCGCCCGGTGGGGCAGAGCCCGGGTCGGCGGCGTTGCCCGGGGGTCCGGTGACCGACGCCGAGGCCGGGTCCGAGGCGGTGGCGGCCGGGGAGGCCGACGCCGGTGACGGCGATGGGGCCGGTGCGGTCCACGGGGGCGCGGGGGAGGCGGTGGCGGCGAGGTGGGCGGACCTGTCGGCGGCGACGCTCGACGACGCCCGCCTGTCCCGGGCGGCGCTGCCCGACCTGCGGGCCAGCTTCCTGTCCGCCCGCCGGGCCGACGCCGCCGGCGCCGTGCTGCGGCGGGCCGACCTGTCGTGCGCCGACCTCCGGGGCGCCAGCCTTAGCGGCGCCGACCTCGGCGACGCCGACCTGCGCGGCGCCGACCTGCGGGGGGCGGTGATGAGCCGGGCCGATCTGCGGGGGGCGCGCCTGGCGGGCGCCCGCCTCGAGGGGGCCGACCTGACCGGGGCGGTGGTTGCCGGCGCCGACCTGTCCGGCGCCGACCTTCGGGGCGCTTACCTGACCAACGTCGACCTGGCCGCCTGCCGGCTGGACGGCGCCCGGGTCCGGGCCGAGGACCTGGAGCGGGCCGAGACCCGTCCCGACCCGGCGGTGCTCGGGCGCGGCGAGTCGGCGGTGGGCGGCGCGGCCGGGCCGGTCGGCCGGCTCGTGCTCGTCGCCCCGGAGGCGCTCGGCGGCGTGGCGGAGGCGGTGGCGAGCCACCTGCGCGCCCGCCGGTCCGGGCTGCGGCGGCTCAACGGCGACCTGGACCGCATCCACCTGCGGGAGGAGCACCCGTACGCCGGTGACCCGGCCGACCACGGGCTGCCCCGGTCGGTGGCGGTCGCCCGGGACCGCCCACCCCGCCGGGCCCGGGCGTGGGCCGAGCTCCGCCCGGCTGGGCCGGCGGCCGGTCGGTCCCCGGGTCCGGCGGCCGGTCCACCCGCCGCCCCCGCGGAGACGGCGCCCGCTGCCGCGTCGCCCGCTGCCGCGTCGCCCACTGCCGCGTCGCCCGCTGCCGCGGCGCTGGCGCCCGAGGCGTCCGACGCCCCGCCGGGCGCCGGCGCGGCGGCGGGGCGGGTCGAGGTGGTCGTGCACGTGGCCGGACGGGCGGCGGTGGTGGCCGGGGCGGAGCCGTGGCCGGGAGCGGACGCCGGGCGGCTGGCCTCCGCGGTCCAGGCCCAGCTCGCCGACCCCGAGGTGTTCGCGGACGCCGGCGAGGTCCACGCCTTCGCCCGCTGGCTCGAGCGGCCGGCCCAGCCCGCTGGCCCGGCGCTCGCCGAGGTCCTGCGCCGCAACCCCCGCAACCCGCTGGCGCTGCTGCTCCAGGCCTTCGACCGGGAGTCCAGCGACGTCCGGGACATGCTCCGGGCCTCGGACGAGGTGCGCACCGTGTGGGCGGTCGGCGCCCCGGGGCCGGTCCGGGCGCTGGCCGCCACCCGGCTGGCCTGGGCCCAGGGCCAGGTGCTCCACCGCGCCACCGACAGCGCCCTGGTCTTGGCCCGGGCCCGGGCGGCCGCGGACGCCGCCGTGCGGGAGTTCGACCGGCTCGGACGGCGCTGGCGGCCGGCCCGGCGCGTCCTCGTCCTTCGGACCAAGGCCGAGCTCGCGTGGTCGCTCGCCTGGGGCGTCACCGAGCGGCCCGACGACCTGGGCGCGGCGATCGCCCGCCTCCGCCGGTGGGCCCGCGTGCTCGAGCGCCGGCGGCTCGCCGTCCCCCCACGCCTCCGCAACACCCTGGCCTACTGGCTGATGGCGGCGGCCGGCCGGTTCACTCCCGGCCCGGGCGCCCGCTACACCGAGGCGATCGCGCACCTCCGCGCCCTCCTGGCCCACTACGGCCTGCGGGAGGAGGGTGACCCGGTCGACGGGTCGGGCCGGCGGGCGACCGTCAGCGTCCGGACCCTGGCCCGACGGGCCGCGGCCGGCGAGGGTCCACCCACCGACCGCCTCCTTCGGGAACGATCGTTGCGCTTGGGACTCGTCAACCTCGGGAACATGCACCGGCTGGAGAAGCGCTTCGACGCCGCCCTCGACTGCCTCGGGGCGGCCCTGTACTGCGATCCCGACTACGTGGAGGCTTACGCCGAGCGGGCGTGGGTCCACCTCGACCGGGCCGACCCCGAGGCGGCCGAGGCCGACATCCGCCGGGCGCTCGATCGCCAGGTGGGCACGCCGGAGCAGAAGGCCCGGGTCCTGGTCGGCTACGCCGAGGCGCTGGAGCGGGTGGGCCTGGTGGGGGAGCAGGGCCGGTGGCTGGAGGAGGCCCGGCGGCTGGCCCCGACCAGCCCCCGGGTCCGGGCGCTGGCCCGGCGGTGGGAGGAGCGGGCGCGTGCCGGGGGCTGAGGCGGTCGGTCTGCTGGCCGGCCCCGCCGCCCCGGCCGCCGACTGGCCCGCGCCCCGCCAGGTGCCCACGACCTATCCCGGCGCCGCCCCCGACCACCACTACCTGCTGGTCGACGACCGGGTCGTGCCGCTGGAGGTGAGGTGGGACGGCGCCGCCCCCACGGTCACGCTGGCCGACGGCCGGCCGCTCGACGCAGCGCTGGCCGCCGCCGGCCTGCCCGAGCTGGCCGAGCGGATCCCGGTGCTGGCCTACGGCGCCAACCGCAGCCCCCACAGCCTGGCCCTCAAGCTCGCTCACCACGGCTACGACGCCCCCGGCGGCACGGTGGCCGTGCCGGTCCTGGCCGGGGCGATCGCCGGGCTCGACGTCGTCGTCGCCGGGCTGTCGTCGCAGGGCTTCGTCTACGCCGACGTCGTGCCCAGCCCGGGGACCGAGATCTCGGTGCTGCTCACGCTGCTCGACCCGGGCCAGGTGGCCGCCGTCCACGACTCCGAGGGGGTGGGGCGGGGCGCCTACGAGTGCGCCCGCCTCCCGGGCTTCACCGTGGCCGGCACCGGGCGCCGGCTCGACGTGCTGGCCTACGCCGGCTGCAAGCCCGTGTTCGTGTCGCCGGTCACCGGCGGGCCGCTCGCCTTCGCCGCCATCGCCGCCACCGGCCGCCGGTTCGCCGCCCACGACCAGGTGGAGCTCATGGGCCGCGTGCTGGCGGAGACCGGGATCGTCGCCGAGGTGGCGGCGCTGGTCGGGCTCGACGCCGGTCGGCCGCCGGCGGAGGTGGGGCGCGAGCTGGCCCGCCTCCTCAGCGGCCAGTGGTGGTACAGCCACAACACCGGCGACGAGCCGATGGCCACCGCCGTCCGGGCCGAGGAGCTGGTGTGGGCGGCGCTCGGCCGGTTCGCCGCCCCGCAGTCGACCGCCGAGCGCTTGGGGGCCGAGGGGGCGCTGCTGAGCGCCGATGAGGCGTACGCCGCCGGGCCGGAGCTGCGGCTGGGCGCCCAGCTCGGGGCCTGACGGGCGGGTCCCCGGCGCGTCGCGATCGCGGCCGGCGGGGGTCCCGTCCGCACCCGCGGCGCCCTCAGCCGGCGTCGCCGCGGTCGCCGGGGATGACCCACACGTCGTAGCCGGGAGCGCCGCCGGCCGCATCCCGGGCCGCGACACGACGGGCCCCGGGCGGGCGGGTCCAGGGCCGGCCGGTGCGCTCGACCACCGCGAGCCGGGGCCGGTCCGCCGGGTCGTCCGTCACCCGCCACTCGCCGACCGCCAGCTCGTACCCCTCGGGCAGGCGCACGTCCCAGCCCCGCCGCAGTAGGTCGGCGGCCACGCCGTAGCCCACGGCCCCCCACGAGCCCGGCTCGACCGCCACGGCCGCGTACCCGCCGTTCGGGTCGAGCTCGCGGCGGACCTGGGCGCTGAGGTCGGCGACGGCGGCGCCCCTGGCCGACTCGGCCGGTGTCACGGCCGCACCGGCCACCGCGCCCATGACGGCCAGCGCGGCCGCGGCCACCAGGGCGAGCCCGGCGGCCGCGGTGGGCCGGTCCAGCCGCTCGGCGGCGGCCGCCACGCCCGGGGCGCCGGCCACCAGCCGCACCGCGGCCCAGGCGCCCGCCACCCAGACGAGGGCGGCCACGGGCCAGGACCACATCAGCAGGTAGGGGGCGACGGTGCCGGTGACCCGGGCCACCGCCGCCACCGACACGGCCACGAGGGCGAGCGCGAGCCCGGCCAGCCCGGCCGCCCGGCGGTCGCCCCGCCGCCAGCTGACAACGGCCAGCGCCGTCACCGCCGCCACCAGCGCGATCATCGGGCCGGGGCTGGCCGGCAGCGCCATGCCGGACCGGTGGGCCGCCGGCGCCCCCATCCAGGGCGCCGGCACGCCGAACAGCCGGCTGGCCACGTCCACGGCCACCGACCACCCGGCCGCCGGCTCCTCCGCCTCGGTCGACCAGTCCCACAGGCTGAGAAGGTTGCCGCCCCGCTCGACGAACTGCTCCACCAGCGGGCCGCTCCACAGCGCGCCGCCCAGGCCGGCCACCCCGAGGGCGGCCCGGAGCCGGGGCGGCCCCAGCGCCCCCCGGCGCCACCGCACGACGGCGACCCCGCCGGCCAGGGCGGCGGTGGCGGCCACCACCGGGAGGTAGCCCACGTGCGCCTGGCCCGCGTACGAACCGGCCACGACCGCGGCGGCCAGCGCCACCCGGTCGCCCTCGGCGGCCCGCCAGGCGCACAGGACGTAGGCCAGCAGGGGCAGCGCCCCGACGTAGGGGTTCCAGGGGTCGACCAGCCGGTCGCCCAGGCTGAGGCCGAGCACCAGGGCGGCCACTGCGGTCAGCCCGGCCAGCAGCGCGCCGCCGAGCCGCCGGGCGGCCACCACCGCCCCGGCGGCGCCGGCCGCGGTGAGGAGGGCCACCGTCGCCGCCACCCCCGGCGGCCCCGCCAGGCGGTAGCCGGGCGCGGCCAGCCAGAACAGCAGCGGGCCGGGGTGGTTCCAGCCCCACCGCGAGTAGGCGCCGACGAGGGGGGTGCGGCCGGTGCCGACGTCGGCCACCCGGAGGACCTCGAACGCCTGGTCGCCCGCGGGCGTCCACCCTTGGACCAGGACCGCCACCGCGGCGACGGCCGCCGGCAGCGCCGCCAGCGCCGGGGCCCAGGCGGCGACCCGGTCGACGCGCTGGGCCAGGCCTTCGCCCCGCCCGATCGTGGTCCCGTCCTGTTCGGCCGCCACTCTGGCCACGACGATCACCCCCGCGGGGGAGTCCGTCGTGACGTTACCCGCGCGTCGGGTCGGGCCGCGGGTGCAGCGCACCCGCCCGGCCCGGGCCCGGTGCCGGGGCCGGGGCCGGGGCCGGGCCATGGTCGGTCCACCAACCGCCCGGTGTGTCGCTTGCCACACTCTCAGAGTCCGGCCTATACCGGTCGGCGTGCCGGGCCCGAGCGAGACGGAGGGTGTGCCAGCCGGGGTTCCCACGGACCTGGCGGCGCGCCTGGCGCACGCCATCGACCGGTCGCCGGTGGCCGCCGCCGTCCTCCTCGACGCCGACCTGAACGTCACCTGGATGAGCCGATCGGCCGAGTGGGTCATCGGCGCCGGACCGGAGGGGCACACCGGTCGGACCGGCTGGGACCGGGTCCACCCCGACGACATGGACCGTCTGGTGCGGGGCATTCAGCAGGTCCGCAAGCTCGGGCGGGTCGGCACGCCGGCCGCGCCGGTGGTGGCGCCGGTGCGGTTCCGGTTCCGGCGCTACGACGACCGCTGGATCGTGCTGGAGGGCCAGGTCCACGACCTGCTCGACGACCCCGACGTCCGCGGCATCCTGGTCGAGGCCCGCCCGGTGGCCGGCGGCCTCGACGGCGTCGGGCACGTGGTCGACCTGCTGGTGGCCGAGGCCCCGACGGCCGACGTGCTGGCGGCCTGCGCCGGGCTCGTCCCCGACGAGGTGGGCTCGGCCGCGGCCGTGGGGTTCGTGGGGGACACCACGATCGTCGGCGCCCTGGACGGCAGCCCGGGTCGGATCCTGTCGGACGACGACGGCTGGTGGCGGTCGGCCTGCGAGTCGGGCGTCCGGCACACGCCCGCCGCCTTCGCCGGGTTCCGGCCCGACCTGGTCGAGCGGGCCCGCGCCCTCGGGTTCCGGACCGCCTGGGTGCTGCCGCTGACCGACCGGTCCTCGGCCGAGGTCATGGGTTGCTTGGCGGTGTGGCTGCCCCAGGAGATGGAGCCGACCACCGGGGTCGAGCTGAGCCTCCAGCAGGCGATGCGGCTGGCCGGCATGGTCGTCAGCGAGACGCGCCGCCGCCACGCCCTGCACCGGGAGGCGACGACCGACCCGCTCACCGGGCTCGGCAACCGGTCGGCCCTGCGGCAGCGGCTGGACGAGGCCGGCGCCGGCCCCGTCACGCTGGCGCTCGTCGACCTCGACGGCTTCAAGCCCGTGAACGACACCTACGGCCACGCGGTGGGCGACGTGGTGCTGCGCGAGGTGGCCGGGCGGCTGCGGGAGGCGGTCCGGTCCGACGACCTGGTGGTCCGGTTCGGCGGCGACGAGTTCGCCATCGTGTTCGCCGGCGACACGCCGCCCGAGCGGGCGGCGCACCTGGCCGAGCGCATCGTGACCGCCATCGACCGGCCGATCGCCGCCGACGGCCGGTCGCTGGCGGTGGGGGCGAGCGTAGGCCTGGCCACGGCCCCGCCCGACAAGGTGGTCCACGAGGCCGACACCGCCCTGTACGCAGCCAAGCGGGAGAAGGCCGAGGGTCGGGCCGGCTGACCGGCCGGCCTCCCGGAGACCGGGCGACCGGCCCGGCCGCCGGCCCGGTTCGCTCGCCGGTCGGATCGGCCGCGCCGCGGGCCGGCCGACCCGTCGTCAGGTCCGGGCCGCCACCATGCGCCGCATCCCGTCCCGCCAGTCGACCGTGCACGGCCCGGTCAGGGCGAGGCGGCGGGTGTTGTCCGAGATCGCCCCCGGCTGGGTGCCGGGGAACTCGCGGGCCTCGACGGGCACCGGCTTCCCGAGCAGCTCGGCGAACAGCCCGCACCACTCCTGCACGCTCACCGGCTGGTCACCGGCCCAGTTCACGATCGTCGCCGGCACCGAGGCGGCCGCCAGCAGCGCCTCGGTCTGCCCGCAGATGTCATCCTCGTGGATGGGGCTGTAGGTGCACGGGTCCCACCGGGTGACGACGGTCTCGCCGGCCACCGCCTGCGCCAGGTGGATGGCGGGCAGGCCTCCGTTGTCGCCGTAGGACACGTTCATGCGGGCGATCGTGACGGGCAGGCCGAGCTGGCGGGCGCACGTGCGGGCCACCGCCTCCTGGCCGATCTTCGAGATCGAGTACGTGGGGGCGTGCGGCGCGTGGGCGTCGCCGAGCGGGTCGGTCTCGGTGTAGGCGTGGCCGGGGTCGGGGTTCGGCTTGTACACCGAGAACGTCGACATGACGAGCGCCGCCTTGGCCTTGCGGCAGTGGGCGAGGAGCAGGCCGGTGCCCTCGGCGTTGACCCGGAGCGCCCGGTCGTAGTCGAGCCCGGGCGCCATGTCGGCCGCCAGGTGCAGCACGTAGGTGAAGTCGGTGGGCAGATCGTCGAGCTCGCCGGTGGCCAGGTCGACGGTCCGGGTCGTCACGCCGTAGCCCTCGACCCGGGCCCGGGCCTCGGGGTCGCCGAACCGGGCGATGCCCCACACTTCGTTGTTCTTGGCCAGGTAGCGGGTCAGCGGCTCGGCGATCTGGCCGGCCGGCCCGGTGATGAGGATCTTCTCGTCGGTCAGCATGCGGCAACCTCGGGAGGGTTCAGGGGGCGACGGCGGACAGGTCGGCCATGCCGGTGGGGGCGTGGCGTCCGATGGTGGCGTGCTCGAAGATGCCGTGGCCGGTCTGGCCCTCGCAGGTGGCGCGGGCGACGTGGTCGATCGGGGCCCACGGCAGCTTGGCCTGCACCTCGGGGTCGGTGTGGTCGTAGGTCAGGAGCCGCGCCCAGCGCTCGCCCATCCACCGGCCGTGGCTCCAGCCGCGGTCGCCGGTGCCGTAGCCCGGGCCGAGGTGGAGGGGGATGCCGGGCGCCAGCTCGAGCTCGATGTCGAGCGGCTTGCGGTCGACGGTGCGGGTTCGCAGCGTCACCGCCTCGGGCAGCCGGGTGCCGGACCGGTAGCGGACGTCGACCTCGGGCCAGCCCAGCTGCTCGACCTTGCGCCCCGTGGCCGACGGCCAGAACCGGACCGCGTAGTTGAGCGTGCGGAACCCGTCGGGGTCCTCCTCGATCATGAAGTGGACGCCGAAGTCCTCGAACCGGATCGGCGCCCACAGGTACCAGAGGGCGGGCTCGCGCCTGGCGGGCCGGCCCGGGGGCGGGGGCTCGCCCACCGGCCGGATGCCCCACGACCGGTCGCGGGTGGCGGTCCAGCGCTCGGGCGCGACGGCGATCGTCTCGCCCCCGACCCGCAGCTCGCCCCGCCACGTGCCCACCTGGGCGTAGCGGCACCCCTCCAGCAGGACGCCGTTCGCCGGCCCGCCGTACTTGACGTGCTGGGGCTCGCGCTGCGGCTCGTAGTCGGACTCGAACCAGAGGTCGAAGCCGAGGCCGCCGCTCCCGTCGTCGGGGCCGTCCTCGGCCGCGATGTCGTCGGCCTCGCCGACGATCCTGATCCGCCGGAACGGCTCGACCACCTCGATCCGGTAGGGCCCGACCTCCTGGCGCAGCTTGTCGTCGGGCCGGACGCCCGAGGCCTGGAGGCTCCACTGCCGGTCGCCCCGGCGCACGGACATGAAGGCGTCGACGATCCCCAGGTTGGGGTAGACGCCGAGACCCGTGAGGAACACCGTGCCGCCGTCGTGCTCGACGCCCTGAAAGATGCAGCGGTCGTAGGCGTTGCGGTCGGCGGTGGCCACGTAGGCCATGGACAGGGGCACCTGGTGGATCGGGTGCTCGTCCAGCGGGTCCAGTTGCATGGCGCAAGTATCGCGAAAACTGACGGTGTGTCAGGTGGCGTGGCGCACCGCGGCCCGGCCTCCCATAGCGTGGGGGCGCCGTGCGTCAGCTCCTTCGACCCGGCGCCGGACCGGGCCCGACCGCCGACCCCGGCCGCTGGCGCGCCCTGGCGGTCACCCAGGTCGCCGGCTTCATGAGCCTGCTCGACGTCAGCATCGTCAACGTCGCGCTGCCGTCGATCCAGCGGGGGGTCGACGCCTCGCCAGGCGCGGCCCAGTGGGTCGTCTCGGGGTACGCCCTGACGTTCGGACTGGCGCTGGTGCCGGCCGGCCGTCTGGGCGACGCCCTGGGCCGCCGGCCCATGTTCCTGATCGCGTTGGCGGCGTTCGTGGCCACCAGCGCGGTGAGCGGGGCCGCCCCCACCGCCGGGACGCTGGTGGCCGCCCGCCTGCTACAGGGCGCGGCCGGCGGGATGATGGCCCCGCAGGTCTCCGGCCTGATCCAGAACCTGTTCCGGGGCGCCGAGCGGGGCCGGGCGTTCGGGATCCTCGGCGCCACGATCGGGCTGTCGACCGCGGCCGGGCCGGTCGTCGGCGGGCTGATCCTGTCGGTGGCCGACGGCCCGGACGGGTGGCGCTGGGTCTTCTACGTCAACCTGCCCATCGGGCTGGTGGCGCTGGCCCTGGCCCCCCGGAGCGTGCCCGACACGGGCCGCGACCGCGCCGGCCTGCACCTCGACCTGGTCGGCGTGGCGCTGCTGGGCGGAGGCGTGCTCGGCGTGCTGCTGCCGCTCGTGCAGGCCGACGCCGGGGGCGGCGGCGAGCTGGCGTGGCTCCTGGGGCCGGCGGTGGCGCTGCTCGCGACGTTCGCCTGGTGGGAACGCCGGGTGGCCGACCGGGGCCGTCCGCCCCTGGTCGACCCCCGCCTGGCCCGCGTCCCCGGCTACGTCACCGGCGCCGGCATCGGGCTCGTGTACTTCTTCGGCTACACCGGCATCTGGCTGGTGTTCGCCCGGTACTTCCAGGACGGGCTGGGGTACTCGCCGCTGCGGTCGGGGCTGGCCGTCACGCCCTTCGCGCTGGGGGTGGCGGCCTCGGCGGTGGTCGCCGGGCGGATGGTGGCGCGCGTCGGGCGGCGGTTGACCGTGGCCGGGCTGGCCGCCGTGGTCGGGGGCCTGGCCGTCGCCGCGCTGGTCCTGCGGCACGTCGAGGGCGACGGCGCCGCCTGGGCGGCCGCCGGCCCGCTGCTGGTCGGCGGGCTCGGCGGCGGCATGGTGACGTCGCCCAACATCACGCTGACGCTCGAGGCCGTGCCCGTCCGGATGGCCGGCGTGGCCGGGGGCGCCCTGCAGACCGGGCAGCGGGTCGGCTCCGCTCTGGGGACCGCCGGTCTGTCCGGGCTGTTCTCGACCGTACTCGACCGCACGGGCGGCGACTACGCGGTCGCCATCTCCGACACGCTGGTGGGGGCGGCCGGCGTCATGGTCGTGGCGCTGGGCCTGGCGGTCGCCGAGCTGGTCCGCCGCCGGTCGGCCGAGACGCGGGGCCGGCCGGCCCGGACCGAGCCCGGGCACCAGCTCCACCAGCTCTGAGCGCCCGGTCCGTGACGGTCCGGCCCGCCGGCCGGCGCGGTGGCCGGGGACGGGCGGCGAGGGGGTGCGCGACGGGAGCGGGGGTCCCGGGGCGCGATGATGGCGGCATGGGGACGGGCGAGACGCGGGCACGGGCGTCCGGCACGGTCGGCGAGATCCTGGTGGCGGCCGTGATCTTCGCCGTGGCCATGAGCGTGACCTGGGTGACCCACGGCCGCGACGGCCCCTTGGCCGGCATCCTCCTGGCCGGGGCGAGCGCCGACGAGGTCGACGACGAGGCCGAGGACGCCGGCGACACGGTGGTCTCGTACGGGCCCGACGGCGAGCTCATCCACGAGACCTCCACCACCACGGCGCCGGCCGACCTCGACGACGGCCCCGGCACCGGGTCCACGGTCACCGTCCCGTCCAGTACGACGACCGTGCCCGGCGCGCCGGAGGCCGTGACGACGGCCCCGCCCACCTCCGGCCCGGGCACGTCGACGTCGACAAGCGCGCCGGCGACGTCGAGCACCACCGTCGAGCCCACCACCACGACGTCGACGACCGAGCCGACGACCACGACGTCGACCACGGAGCCGACGACGACCACGACCGCCCCCGAGGACCCGCCGGGCTGACGGGGGCGTCCGATGTCGACGTTCCGCGACGCGCTGGACGGCCTCCGCCACGCCCAGAAGACCTCCAAGGGCGCGCCGGCCTACTCCCGCCTCGTGAACCGGCCGCTGGGCCGGGTGCTGGCCGCGGCCGCCCATACGGTCGGCCTGACCCCCAACCAGGTCACGCTCGTGAGCGCAGCGTTCACGTTCTCCGGCATCGGCGTGCTGGCCACGGTGTCGCCGTCGCCGGCCAGCGCGGCCGCCGTCTGCCTGCTGCTGGTCGTCGGCTACGCGCTGGACGCGGCCGACGGGCAGCTGGCCCGGCTCCGGGGCGGGGGATCCATCGCCGGCGAGTGGCTCGACCACGTGGTCGACGCCCTGAAGATCGCCAGCCTGCACCTGGCCGTGCTGGTCAACTGGTACCGCTTCCTCGACCGGTCGGATGCCCAGCTGCTCGTCCCGATCGGCTTCCAGGTCACCGCGTCGGTGCTGTTCTTCGTGATCATCCTGAACGACCGGATCCGCCGGGCCCAGCGGGGCACGACCGGCATGCTGCTGGCCGGCGAGGGCTCCTCGTCGCTCGTCTACTCGCTGGCCGTCGCTCCCACCGACTACGGCCTGCTCTGCCTCACGTTCGCGCTGCTGGCCTGGGAGTCGGCGTTCCTGTGGGTCTACGGCGCGCTCATGGTGGCCAACGCCGCCTTCGCCGTGCTGGCGCTGGCCAAGTGGTACCGCGAGATGCGGGGCTACGACCGGGCCGCGTCCGGCCGGCCGACCCCGCGGTAGCGGCGATGGTCGCGGGCAGCGGCCAGCGGACAGCGGCCCGACCGGTCGGGCCCGCGGTCGCCGTCAGGACCGGTCCGCGTCGCGGTAGTGCTCGCCGTAGGCGGCGGTGGGCAGGGGCGGCCCGCCGTTGTGGCGGGCCTCGCCGTCGCGCACGGCGTAGTGGGTGCGGCGGGCCTCGCGGGCACGGGTGGCGGGGCGGGCGGTCTCGGGCGCCCCCGTGGCGGTGGCGTCCGGGCCCTGGCCGGCGCGCCAGTAGGCGCTGTAGGTCGAGTCGCGGCGGGAGGGGGCGCCGTTGAGCACCGTGCCGAGCACCCGGGCGCCGACGGCCTGGAGCGACCGCATGGCCAGCAGCAGCTGATGGCGGGTGGTCTTGCCCGACCGGACCACGACCAGCACGCCGTCGGAGTGGGCCGACAACACGGCGGCGTCGGTCACCGGCAGCAGCGGCGGCGTGTCGATGATGACCGAGTCGAACCGGCCCCGCAGCTCGTCGAGCAGCTCCTCCATGGCCTCGGTGCCGAGCAGCTCGGACGGGTTGGGGGGCAACTGCCCGCTCGGCATCAGCGCCAGGCCGGTGACCACCGGCAGCAGGGCGGCGTCGAGCGCGATGCGCCCGACGAGCACGTCGGTGAGCCCGGGCCGGCCCTCGGCGCCGAAGAAGCCGTTGAGGCTGGGGCGCCGGAGGTCGGCCTCGACGATCAGCACCCGCCGGCGGGCGGCCACCAGCGCGGCGGCCAGGTTGGTCACGGTCGTCGTCTTGCCCTCGCCCGCCACCGACGACGTCACGACCACGACCTGGACGGGCGAGTCGACGTCGATGAAGTCGAGGTTGGTGCGCAGCTGGCGGAACGACTCGGTGCCCGCCGTGCTGGCGGTCAGCTGGTGGCGGTTGCGGGGGGCGTCGCGGAGGCTGCGGTCGAGCGGGATCATGCCGAGGACGGGCACCGGGTGCAGGGCCCCCAGCTGGGTCTCGGACCGGATCGTCTTGTCGCGCAGCTCGAGCAGCCAGGCGATGCCGAGGCCGATGACCAGCCCGACGGAGCCGGGGATGCCGACCGCCAGCACCCGGCGGGGCGGCAGCTCGGTCACGCTGGGCCCGGACACCACCTCGAGGTGGACCGACGACGGCCCGGGCCCCTGGTTCTCGACCTCGTCGACCAGCTCGACGAACTCGGTGGCGACGGCCTCGGCGACCTCGTTGGCCACCTCGCGCTCCGGGTGCGTGACGGTGGCCGTGAGCAGGACCGTATCGACGTCGCTGTCGGCGCCCATCATGGCCTTGACCTGCCCGGGCGTCAGGTCGAGGCCGGACTCCTCGATGACCTTGGTGGCCAGGCGGTCGGTGCGCAGCAGCTCGAGGTACGAGTTGACCCGGCGCTGGGCGAACTCGTCGCCCTGGACGGCGGCCTGGGTGTCGGTCTCGGTCGAGGTGGCGACGAAGAAGGTGACCGCGGCCCGGTACTCGGACTCGGCCTGCGAGGCGGCGTAGACGCCGAACGCCACCCCCAGCACCACCGGCAGGGCGACGGCCCACCAGTAGGTCCGCACAGCATGGAGATATTGCTGAAGGTCCATACCCTCCGCCTTCCCAGGGCCGCCAGGTTACTTGGGAGGTGTTCGCGAGCGACCCCGGGCCAGCTCGAGGGCCCGGGCGAAGGCGGTCGCGTGCCGCCGGCAGATGGCATCCCACTCCCGGCGGGACAGGTCAGGGGGCGCCGGCGGTGGGGCGGACCGCACGGCGTCCAGCGCCCGGCGGATGTCCGCGGCCGCGAGGGCGCCCCGGTAGGTGTGGACCCAGCCCGGTCCCACCTCGGCCGCCACCTCCTCGGTGATGGGCGTGGACGGCACCAGCACCGGGCGGTCGAGCGACAGGGCGAGGATGAGCGAGCTGGAGTTGACGAGTCGGTCGAACGGCAGCACCACCAGCTCGCTCTCGGTCACCTCGCGCACGAGGTCGGCGTCGGGGACGTACTCGGTGACGGCCGTGATCCGGCCGTTGGCCCGGCACGCCCGCTCGATGGCGGCCGCCGTCTCCCGGTCCTGTGGGTAGCCGACGATGCGGAGGGTCGGGCCGTCGCCGGGCCCGTCATCCAGCTCGGCGAACGCCGCCAGCAGGACGTCGACCCCCTTGTACCGGCGGAGCAGGCCGAAGTGGAGCAGCCGGCCGGGCACGGTCTCTGCCCGCGGCACGCCGGCGAACCAGTCGCGGTAGTGGCCGATCGGGGCCAGGACGGCCGGGGCGGGCCGGGGCGGCGGCGTGGCGGAGGTGAGCGTGATCCACAGCGTCGTCCACCGGTCGAGCAGGCGGATGGCGAGGCGTTGGAGGGCGGTGAGCGGGTCGTAGGGGGACAGGTCGTGCAGCGTGCGCACGATGGCGGTTCGCCGGAGCCGGGCCCGCACGAGCACGAGCGCGAACAGGGCGCACCGCACCGCGGTTCGCACCGGCGTCCGCCCCTGGAGGACGACGTCGGGCCACTGGACGTGGAACACGTCGTACCGGCCGGTGAGCGCCCGCCGCCAGGAGAAGTACCGCAGCTCGACCGGCTCGGGCATCGCCGCCACCAGCTGCATCCGGTAGGGGTTGGAGCGTGCCCGCGGTGGACCGAACGACTCGAGCACGACGATCCGCTCGACGGCCGTGTGCTCGGTGACCGTGTCCGCCAGCCCGGTGTCCGCGTCGGCGCGGTCGGTGTCGATCTGGTGGGTGCGGGTCGGGTGGGAGTCGCCGGTGTCCGCGTCGGCGCGGTCGGTGTCGATCTGGTCGGTGCCGTCCGCCACGGCGTCACGCTAGCGGCCGCCGGTATCGCGGCCGTTACGCTGGCCGCCATGGCAGGCGGGCGCCGGTGAGCGCGGTCACCGAGGCGCTGGGGCCGGTGGGGCCCTCGGTCGCCACCCGCGTCGACGCGGGTGGCCTGGGGGCGCGCGACGCCGCGGAGACGTACGACCGCATCGCCCGGCTCGTCGCCGCCGGCTCGGTCGTGGCCGTCGGCGTCGACCAGCGGGTCGGGGCCGGCGCGACCCCGGCCCTCCCGGTCGCGCTCGTGCTGGTCCCGCTGTGGCTGCCGATGCTCCGCCGCTACGCGCTGGCCACGCTGCTCGCCGGCCTGGCCGCCCTGTCGGCTGTGTCCGGTGTCGTGCTGTCCGAGCTGTCGTCGACCGACCACGTCGTCAGCGGCCCCAACCGGCTGCAGGCCATCGGCCTGTTGGCGTCGGGCATCGCCGCCTTCGGCCTGCTGCTGTGGGCGGCGTCGCTGCTGCCGCTGCACCGGGTGGCGCTGCTCTACGGCCTCGGCGGGCTGGCCAGCACCGTGGTCCAGGGCGAGATGAGCTGGAAGTACAACCTGGCCGTGCCGACCACGTTCGTGGTCCTCGGGCTGGTCGAGCGGCGGCGCACCGGCGTCGTGCCGGCGGTGACGGTGTTCGTGCTGGGGGTGCTGGCCGTGGCCGACGAGGCCCGCAGCCTGTTCGCGGTGTGCGTGCTGGCCGCCACGCTCACCGTCTGGCAGCTGCGTCCCCTCGCCGGGGCCCGCCGGCAGCCCGGCTCGCCCCGGCACCGCTGGTTCCCGGTGGCGCTGCTGGCCGGTCTGGGCGTCGCCGTGTACTTCTTCATCAGCGCGCTCGCCACCGGCGGCACGCTGGGCGAGACGCTCCAGGAGCGGTCGAGCACCCAGATCACCAGCAGCGGGTCGCTGATCGCCGGGGGTCGCCCCGAGTGGGCCGCCACCCGCGAGCTGTTCCGGCTCGAGCCGGCTGGCTACGGGGCCGGGGTCGTGCCCACCTGGACCGACCGCATCGCCGGCGAGACGGGGCTGGCCTCGATCAACGTCGACGCCGGCGGCTACGCCGACAACTACATGTTCGGCAACACGTTCGAGCTGCACTCGGTGATCGCCGACCTGTGGGTGCGCTTCGGCTGGGTCGGCGTGGCGCTGGGGGTGGTGATCGTCGTCGTGATCCTGCGGGGTGTGAGCTTCTTGCTGGCCGAACGCCAGGCGCCGACCTACCTGCTGTTCGGCTGCATCTTGGCGCTCTGGTACGTGCTGTTCGGGCCGATGTACAGCAACTGGCTCGACGTGTGCGGGGCGCTGGGCCTGGCCGCCGTGGGGGCCGGCCCCCGGTCGGGCGAGGCGGTCGCGCCCGGCGTCGGGGTGGCCGCACCCGGCCCCGGGCTCCGGCCCGAGGCCCCGTCCGAGCCGCCGTCCGAGCCGCTTTTCGAACCAGCGTCCGAGCCGTCGTCCGTGTCGGCGCCCTCGCCCGGGTCCGGGTCCACACCGGCGTGACGCAGCCGTTCGCGACCCCCGACGCCGCCCGCCCCGGGCCGGCGGCCGCCGACGGTGTGGCGGCCCGCGCCCCGGCGGCCCCCGACGCGCCGCCCCGGGCCGCGGCGCCCGCCGCCGGCGGGCCCCCGGACGGAGGACCACCGGCCGACGCGGCCGGCCCGAACGGCGCCGACGGCGACCGGTCCGACGCCGCGCCCCCCTCGGCGTGGCGGAGCGTGGCCCGCAGCGCCGGCGTGCGCGTGCTGGTGCTGCCGGTCAGCGCCGTCCTCGGCGTCGTCAACACCCGGCTGATCGTCGAGAACTACGGCCGCGACGCCTTCGCCCAGTACGGCCTGCTGGTGGCGCTCGGGACGCTGCTGCCGTTCGCCGACCTCGGCATGTCGGCGGCGATCATGAACGCCATCGGCGCCTCCGAGCGCCCGTCCCGCGACGACCACGTCCGGCGCGTGCTGGTGACCAGCATCCGGGTGCTGGTGTGCTCGGCGGCCGTCATCGTGGCCGTCTCCGCTCTGATCAGCGCGGCCGGGCTGTGGCCCGAGCTCATGGGCGAGGGGCTGCTCCCCGGCTCGGGGCCGGTCGCCGCCGCGCTGTGCCTGGCCATCATCGGCATCACGCTGCCGGCCGCCATCGGTCAGCGGGTGCTCAGCGGGCTCGGCCGCAACCACGTGACGATCGCCATCCAGGGCCTGCAGACGCCGGTCGTCATGGTGGTGCTGCTCGTGCTGGTGGCGCTCGAGGCCGGCGACGGGACCTACCTGGCGGTCGTCCCCTACACCGTGACGTTCGTGATCTCGGTGGCCGCCACCGTCGTGGCCGCCCGGCTCGTCCGCCCCCAGATCGGGCGGGCGCTGCGGGGCGCGCCCCGCCTGCGGACGGTGCGCGGGGCGAAGGTGTTCGACGTCGCCGTCCCCATGCTCGTGCAGATGATCGCCCTGCCCGTCGCCATGCAGTCCGACCGCCTGGTGCTCAGCCACGTGGCCGGCTCGGCCGACCTGGCCCGCTACAACCTGGCCGCCCAGATGTACCTGCCGGTCTGGCAGGTCGTGTCGGCCGCCGGCGTGGCGCTGTGGCCGATCTTCGCCCGGGCCCGCGCCCGGGGCGAGCCGGGGGCGCAGTCGCCGATGACGCTGGCCGCCGGGTTCGGGGCGGCCGGGGCGGCGGCCTGCGTGGCCATCAGCCTGGGCTCGGGCTGGCTGGCCAACCTGGCGTCGAGCGGCGAGATCGAGATCCCGGTCAGCGTGCTGGTGGCGTTCTCGGTGTTCATGGTGTGCCAGGCGGCCAAGTACCCGCTGGGCATGTTCATGACCGACGCGGCCGGGCTCCGCTACCAGGCGGTCATGATCCTGATCATGCTGCCGGTCAACCTCGGGCTGTCGATCGTCCTGACCGCCTGGTGGGGCACGGTGGGGCCGGTGATCGGCTCGGCCGTCGGCGTGCTCCTGTTCCAGGTGGTCGCCAACTGGCTGTACGTCCGGCGGGCCCTGGCCCGGGCCGCGGCCGCCGCGCCGGCATGAGCCGGGCGATCGGCACGACCGGGGCGGCCGCCCGGTCCGACGCGACCGCGGGGCCCGAGCGTCGGGTCCGGGTCTACGCCGGCCTCCGCACCGCCCACCTCGAGCGGTTTCCGGCCATGGTGCCGGCCCGCGTGCTCTACACGAGCCGGCGCGCCGACTTCGACCGGTCGCTCGTCGACCCCGACCACCCGCCCGAGCGCCGGGGCCGGCTCGGCGTGCTGCGCGAGCTGGCCGGACGCCGCCACGACGTCGTCGAGGTCAACGAGCCGGCGCTCGTGGAGCGCTGGCCCGACCTTCTGGCCCAGGTGGCGGCCGTGCGCCTGCAGGGGCTCGTCACCCGCCGCCGCCCGGCGGTCGTCGCCTACGCCATCGGCAACGCCGACCCGGCGCTCGAGGCCGCCGCCCGGTGGCGCCTGCCGGCGCCGGTGGCCCGGGCCGTGACCGCCGCCGTGTACCGGCTGCTGGTGCGGGGCACCGACCGGCTGGCCTTCGGCACCGCCGGCGCCTACGAGGCCTACGCCCGCTACGTGCCCGAGCGGCACCTGGCGGCGCGGTCGCGCCTGTTCGAGGCGCTGCCGTCCCCCTGCGACTGCCCGGACGCCGAGCGCGACCCGACCCGGGTGGCTTTCGTCGGGTCGCTCGTGCCCCGCAAGGGCGTGGCCGAGACCCTGGCCGCCTGGGACGCCCTGCGTGCCCGCCGGCCCGACGCCACCTTCCACGTCGTCGGGCACGGCCGCCTGGAGGACGCGGTGGCTGCGTGGGCCGCGGCCCGGCCCGAGGTCACGTTCGAGGTCGACCCGCCCCGGGCCCGCGTCCACGAGGTGCTCCGCCGCAGCGCCGTGCTCGTCCTGCTGTCCCAGCCCCACGGCCACTGGCGGGAGCAGATCGGCCTGCCCATCCTCGAGGGGCTGAGCCACGGGTGCGAGATCGTCACCACGTCGGAGACGGGGATCGCCGGCTGGCTGGCCGCCCACGGCCATGCCGTGCTGCCGCCCGACGCCCCGGCCGAGGCCGTGGCGGACCGGATCGACGAGGCCCTGCGCCGGGCCCGGACCCGGCGGGGCTCGCTCAGCGACCTGCCGGTGACCGATCAGCGGATCGCGGCCGACCGCTGGCTGATGACGGGCGCCGACGCCTGACCGGTCCGCCGGAGGACGGGGGCCGGCCCGACCGGGCACGGGGGAACGGCCGCGCCACGCGCGCCGCTAGCCGGGCCGCGCCGTCGGCGGCCAGCGAGCCCAGCACCGCCCAGGCCCCGGCTGCGGTCCCCCGGGCGGCGGCGAGCGCCAGCTGGGGCCGGCGGAGGAGGGCGGCCCGCCCGTCGCTCAGCAGGATCCGGCGGGCGTAGCGGGGGGCGAGAGCGAGCCAGCGGAGCCGGTCGGCGGGCGGCACGTGGTCGGCCGCGAACCGCAGCCGGTTGCGGCACATGTAGCGGCAGTAGGTCGTGGACATGCCGTCGGGGCGCTGGGTGCCGCCGACCGCGTGCACGGCGGTCACGTCGTCCAGCACCAGCAGGTCGCCGCCCCGGGCCAGAGCCCGCTGGCTCCACTCGACGTCCTCCCAGTACAGGAAGTACCGCTCGTCGAACGGGCCGACCAGGTCCCAGCAGGCCCGGGTGACGAGCAGGCAGGCGCCGCTCAGCCAGCGGTCCGGACCGTCCGGCGGCCCGTCGGGCCGGTAGCGGGTCAGGCCGGTGCGCCGATCGAGGCGGGCGCCGGCGAACCACAGCGAGCCGTCGGGCCGGGTCAGGCGGGGCGACACGACCGTGGCCGGCCGGGCCTCGGCGGCGGCGAGCAGCGCGGCGACGGCGGCGGCGTCGATGGTGACGTCGGGGTTGAGCAGCAGGAAGGCCGTGCAGCCGGCGGCGATGGCCGCCCGCACGCCGAGGTTGACCCCGGCGCCGAAGCCGATGTTGGCGTCCGGGGTCTCGGTCAGCCACCCGTGGCGGTCGGCCAGGGCCCGCACGGCGGCGCGCTCGGCGTCGGTCGACCGGCTGTCGACCACGACCACCACCGAGCCGGGTAGCGCCTCCCGGTCGAGGGCGGCCAGGTTGCGCGCCAGCAGCGCCGAGGACCCGTAGTTGACGACGACGATGCCCAGCCGCGCCGGGCCGTGGCCGCCCGCGGCCGCAGGCCCGTCAGGGGGCCTGTCGGGGGCGCTGCCCGGGGCGCTCACGCGCTCACGCCGCCGCCGGCGGCGGCCGGCGGTACTCGGCGTAGACGTAGCCCCAGGCGCCGCTGGCCATGCCCGCGCCCCGCACGAGCGTCCGGGTGCCGCGGGCCCGGTGGGCGACCGACCGGGTGACGACGCCGAGCAGCACCCGGGCGGCGCCGCCGGCGATCCGGATCAGCCCCCGGCCCGTGAGCACGAGGCGCTGGGCCAGGCGGCCGGCCAGCCGGTCCTCGAGCCGCAACGCCACCAGGCTCCACGAGTTGCCGGTCCGGAACGCCTTCTGCAGCACCCACCGCCGGTTGAGGCGGGCCAGCGGCACGACGTCGACCACCCGGGCCTCGTCGCACCAGATCATCCGGCCCCCGGCCCGGTGGATCTGCCGGGTGAGCATGGTGTCGTCGGACCCGGTCATGCCGAGCGACGTGTCGAAGCGCAGGCCCATCGCCCGCAGCTGGGCCAGGTCGAGCAGCAGGTTGTTGGTGGCGGCCACGGTCACCTCGGTGCCGCTCGGGGGCCGCCGCCGTTCGAAGAAGCCGCCCTCGGCGATCCACGGCTCGGGCGGGCGGGCGAACGTCGACACCACCGGTCCGACGACCGCCGTGGCCCCGGTGCGCCGCCACGTCGCGACCAGCTCGCGCAACCAGCCGGGCTCCGGCCGCTCGTCGTCGTCGATGAACACGAGCGCGTCGGCGCCGCCGGCCTCGTCCAGGGCCCGGTTGCGGCCGGCGGGGATGCCGGGCACGGGCTCGTGGACGAACCGGACCCGGGCCGGGTCGTAGCTGGCGGCCAGCGGCATGGCCGAGGCGTCGGGGTCGTTGTCGACGACGAGGAGCGACGCGTCGGCGTCGGGCTCGTCGAGCTGGGCCACGACCGTCCGGACCGCCTCCGGCAGGTCGTCGGGGCGCTTGTAGGTGAGCATGGCCACGAGGACGGTCGGCCGCACGGCGGCCTACTCCGGCTCGCGGGCCAGCAGGTTGTCGGCGGTCAGCACCACCGGCGCGTTGGTGGCCGACCCGGACACGTAGACGTGGACGCCGACGGCGCCGGGCTGCTGGAGCGCGGCCGTGGCGTCGGTGGCCTGGACCTGCCAGGATCCCGGCTCGGCCTCGCCGTCGACCCAGAGCTTGCCGGTGAGCGTCGTCGTCCCCGAGCCGGTGGCGGCGACGCGCAGGTGGAGGACCTGGCCCGGGCTGTAGACGAGCGGTAGCGCCTGCGAGCCGATGATGGTCTCGGCGCCGCTCACCACCCGGAGCAGCTGCAGGGTCGTGCCGGTGGTGCGCAGGTGGGCGCGGAGCCGATACTCGGTGTTGCCCACCTTGCGGACCACGGCACCGACGTAGGTGCCGCCGCCGGTGGGGTCCTTGTCGACGGTCAGGTCGACCGTGGCGTCGACGTCGCCGACCGCCACCGACGACAGGGTGGCGGCCCGGGACTGCCCGGCCGCCGGCACGGTCGCCCGGCCGCCCCCGCCGCTCACCGCGAAGTTGGCGGCCGACCCGCTGAGCGCCCACGAGCCGCCGACGTCGGCTTGGCCCCAGCCGTTGGTGGCCGAGCGCTCGAACGTGTCGGCGGCGACGACGCCGGGCTCGGGTGGGGCGGTCACGGTCACCGTCTCGGTGGCCGTGGCGGTGGCGCCCCCGTCGTCGGTCACCGTGAGGGTGATCGTGTACTCGCCGGGCTCGGCGTAGGTGTGGCTGGCGGTGGCCCCGGTGGCCGTCTCGCCGTCGCCGAAGTCCCACTCGTAGGACTCGATCGTGCCGTCGGCGTCGGTGGAGCCCGAGCCGTCGACGGCGACCGTGAGGTCGCTCGGCTCGACGGTGAACGACGCCACCGGCGCGGCGTTGGGCACGAGGTCGCCGGTGCCGATGTCGTGGTGGGTCGCCACCTGCTCGGGCGTCAGCGCCTCGTAGTAGACGGCGGCCTCGTCGATGTCGCCGTTGAACCGGGTCGAGCTCGGCGCGCTCGTCCAGCCGGACAGCGTGTCGGACCCGACCCGCCAGTAGCCGTAGTAGCCGTGGCCGCTGTTGACGTCGTCGCGGGAGGCGACGAGCTCGCCGTCGACGTACAGCCGCATCCCGTCGGGATCGAGCGTGCCGACCACGTGGTGCCACTGGCCGTCGTTGATGCCGGTGCCTGACATGATCGTGCGGTTGACCCGGCTGCTCGTGGCCGCCGTGCCCTCCGGCCGGGTGCGGACGCCGAACATCACGCGGCCCGTGTTGGTCATGTACAGCATCCGGTCGGCGGTGCTGCTGCCGGAGGTCCCGGTGCCGCTGTTGCCGAAGCCGATGATGCGCCCGCCCTGGGTGGTGGTCGTGCGGATCCAGGCCTCGATGCTGAACTCGTCGACGACGGGGTGCCGCTCGTTCTGGCCGGCGAAGTTGACGAACGGCGGCTGCGTGATGCGGCTGTTGGTGCCGTTGGGCCGGGCCGCCGTGTCGGGGTCACCGGCGATGGCGCCGGGCCGACCGAACGTCATGGCGTTGGCCGTGCCGGTCTGGAACGTGGCCGAGTCCTGCGCCGTGGTCGAGCCGGCGGGGTCGCCCAGCCGCCAGTAGATGCGGGCGCCGTCGGCGATGACCTGGTCGGCGTACGGGCTGGCCGTCCCGGTCGTCGCCACCGTGACCGGGACGGGATCGCTCGAGGCGGCGTTGCCGTCGCGGTCGGTGACGTTGACCCGGTACGTGTAGGTCTGGCCCGGCGTCAGGCCCCGGTCGTTGAAGCTGATCGTGGGCTGGTCCCAGTAGGTGGACGTCACCTCGGTCGTGTGGACGGTCGTGCCGTCGCGGGTGATGCGGTAGGTGAGCGTCCCGTCGTCGCGGTCGTAGTTGGCCGGGAACGACAAGCGGACCTGGCCGGGCGCCGGGGAGGTGGCTCGGATCCGGAACGCCGGGCCGCCGAGCCGGGGACCGCTGGCGCGGGGCGCGAGCGGCCGGCGGGCGAACCGCACCAGGCCCTGCTGCTGGAGGCTGTTGACCCGCGTGAACTCGCCGCCGTAGACGACGTAGTCGCTGTTGCCGTCGACCGTCCACGTGGCCTGGCCCTGGCCGGTGAACGTGCCGGTGCCCCACTCGGGGAACCAGGTGGTCAGCGACGGTGCCGGCAGGCCCTCGAAGTTGTAGTAGCTCCAGTTGTCGCGGCGGATCGTGCCGGCGGCGTCGTCGGCGAACGACAGGGCGTGGCGCATGTTGTGCAGCCAGCCGTTGTTGAGGTCGTCGCTCTGCGGGAAGCCGCCCACGTTGCCGCAGAAGTGGGCGTGGCTGGCCGTGTAGACGTAGCCGTTGACCGGGGCGATGGCGTAGGTGTCGCCGTGGCAGTCCTCCAGCCACTCGATCTCGCCGGTCACGGGATGGGCCTTGAACGCGCCCTCGAGGTTGGCCGTCTGGCGGTCGAACGTGTAGCCCGACCCGTAGATGGCGGTGCCGTCGGTCCGCAGGTCGAGGATCGCCCCCTGCGACCCGGCGTTGCGGACGGTCTGGTTGACCGCCCAGGGCAGGACGGCGCCCGAGCTCGGGTCGAGCGCGGCCAGCCCGTAGGCGCTGGTGCCGCTCACCGCGGTGAAGCTGCCGCCGATGAACACCCGCTCCTCGCCGGGCCCGACCAGGATCGTCTGCACGGTGCTGTTGGCGGCCGGCGCCCAGGGGAGCAGCGCGCCGTTGCTGGCCGAGAACGCGGCCAGCTTGGCCCGCGGGGTGGTGGCGCCCGGGCCGGCGCCGTTGAACGCCCCGGCGGCGTACACCGTGGTGTCGGTGACGGCGAGGTCGTTGACGATGTAGTCGGTGATGGCGTTGAACCCGGTGATCACCGCGCCGGTGGTCGGGTTCAGCGCGGCGATGCGGTAGCGGTTGACGCCGTTGACGCTGGTGAACTGCCCGCCGATGTAGATGCGCGAACCGTCGGGCGAGGCGGTGACGGTCTTCACCTGGGCGTTGGTGTTGGCCACGAACTCGGTGCGCAGTTGGCCGGTCGTGAGGTCGTAGGCCAGCACGTTGGCCCGGGGCGTCAGGTTGGTGCCGGGTGCGGCGCCCGGGGGCCGGGCGTTGTCGAAATCGCCGACCGCGTACACGGTGTCGCCGACGATCTCCTGGTCCCACACGACGCCGTCGACCTGGACGGTCGGCAGCGGATCGGCGGTCACCTGGTCGTTCGTGGTGTTCTCGACCGGGGGCACGTCGGCGGCCTCCGCCGGCTCGGTCCGGCCCCCGCCGGCCAGCGCCACCGCCGTGCCGACGAGCGCGACGGCGAGCAGCGTGCACAGCACGGGCCGGAGCCGGCGCCGCAGGGGACGATCGGGTCGGGGGGTGGTGGTGGAGGTCATGGTGATCCCTCTCGGGTGCTCAGGCACCGGGGACGCTCCCGGAGAACACGACGGTGGGTCGGTCGGGCGCGTAGCGGACCCGGACCGAGATGTCGCTGCGCTGGTCGGCGGCGACGGTGAACACGTAGGTGGCGGCGCGGGTGTCGCCCGGCTCGAGGTCGCCCTGGAGCGGCTCGCGCTCGGGGTCGAACACGGGCGGAGCCGACACGCCGTCGCCGGTGGCGAGGTCGACGGTGGTCAGGTCGAGGTCGACGGGGTCGTTGGACCGGTTGGCGACCTCGACGGTGACGGCCACGGCCGGCCCGCCGACCTCGCCGGGCAGGCGGGCCTCGGCCTCGACCGGCTCGACGGACCGGAGGCGCACCTCGACGCCGCCGCCGGCGTCGGCCGCGTCGCCGAGGCCCACCGGGCCGACCACGTCGCCGAGCACGCCGGCGACCGCGGTCGTGGTGGGGCCGGCGTCGGTGGCGGGCGGCGCCTCGGTGGTCGTCCCGGAGTCGGACTCGGCGCCCTCCTCGCTCTCGTCGCTCGCCGCGCCTTCTTCGCTGGACCGGTCGGGCCCGTCGTCGGACCCGTCGCCGTCGTCGGAGCCGCCGCCCGAGCAGGCGGCGAGGGCGAGGACGGCGGCGACGAGCACGGCGAGGAGGGCCCACGCCACCGCGCCGGGTCGAGCCTCGCCGGATCGGGCCGCGCCCGGGCGGCCGGGCAGCAGGCCCCGGCCGGGCCGGAGCGGGGGCGTCGGGCGTTCGGCGCCGGCGGTCACGCCGCCCTCCCGGCGGCGACGGGGCCGGTGGGCTCGCCGATGACGAGGGCGGCCAGCCGGTCGCCGTAGCGCTCGGGGTCGTGCCGCGCGGCGGCGACGGCCGCGTCGGCCCGGGCCGCGGCCCGGAAGGTCGGCCAGTCGGCCACCACCTTCTCGAGGGCGCCGGCCAGGGCGGCGGGGTCGTCGGGCGGGACGGTCAGCGCGCAGCCGTAGCCGGCGACCGCCTCGCCGAGGCCGCCGGCGCCGCTGGCCACGACCGGGCGGGCGGCCAGGACCGCCTCGACCGCGGTGTTGCCGAACGGCTCGTCGGCCACCGACGGCACCACGACGACGTCGGCCGCCGCGAGCTCGGACCACACGTCGGGCCGGAACCCGAGGAACCGGACGTGGTCGGTCAGGCCCCGTTCGGCGACGGCGGCCCGCAGCTCGCGCTCGAACCACTCGTAGCCGGGGAACACCGAGCCCACCAGCCGCAGGCGGGCGTCGACGCCCCGGGCGCGCAGCTCGCCGAGGGCGGCGACCGCCACGTGGGGCCCCTTGCGGGGCGAGAGGCGGCCGACGTACACGATCTCGACCGTGCCGCCCAGCTCGGCGCGGGCGGGGACGACCGCGCCCGGGCCGGGCACCGGGTTGGGGACCACGTGGGTCCGCCGGGCCAGGCGGGGCCACGCCGCGGCCAGGACGTCGCGGCTGAACGCGCTGTTGGCCACGATCACCGGGCTCAGCGCCAGCGGCGCGGCCAGGGCCCGGGCCAGGAGCCGGGGGAGGTCCGACTCGGCCTCGTGGACGTGGCAGACCGGCCGCCGGCCGGTGGCGCGGGCCAGCGCCAGCCACAGCGGGGCCGTGAGCGTCGAGACGTAGACGGCGTCGGGCCGGTACGACCGCAGCAGCCGCAGCCCGGGGACGACGCTGCGGGCGGCGGTGGCCAGCAGCCGCAGCAGGCCGGCCGGGCGCAGCGCGCTCTTGCGGAGGATGGGGGAGGGGCACAGCGCCACCTCGGCCCCGGCGGCCTCGAGGGCCGGGACCAGCGGGCCGGGCTCGGGCACCGTGACGAGCGCGCGGCAGCCCCGGCGCACGAGCGCGTCAACGGTGCTGAGCGCCACCCGATCGGACCCGTACAGGTCGGGACTGGGATGAGCGATCAGCACACGTGTTGGCCCCATTGCCCGCGGCAAGCAGCGCCCGCCTGCCCGCCATCGATTCACATGCCCTACCTTCGATCTCCCGTCGGGGTGAAGCTAGTCGCCGCCCGAACAGGGTGTAAAGCATCGTAAAGCAGCGCCGAGGCGGGGCGCTGGCGCGGCGGCCAGCGACGGCTAGTATTCGCCCAATGGGCGGACCGCAGCTGGGACCGCGGGGCGAGCCGCGGCGCGATGCACCAGAGACATCACGGCGGGGTCGGGTCGCTTACGCGCCCGGCGTGTACGACCTGTTTCACGTCGGCCACCTCAACCTGCTCCGCAACGCACGCCGGTTCTGCGACCACTTGGTCGCCGGGGTGCTGACCGACGAGATGGCCGAGCGGGCCAAGGGGGCGGCGCCGGTCGTGCCCCTGGTCGAGCGGCTCGACATCGTGGGCAGCATCCGGTACGTCGACGAGGCCGTGGCCGAGGACGTGCCCGACAAGCTCGACATGTGGAAGCGGATCGGCTTCGACATGATCGTCAAGGGCGACGACTGGCGGGGCACGCCCAAGGGCGAACGGCTGGAGGCTGACTTCGCCCAGGTCGGCGTCGAGGTCGTCTACGTCCCCTACACCGTGCGGACGTCGAGCACGATGCTGCGGCGGGCGCTCCAGAGCACCGCCTCTCACCGAGCGTGACGATTTGACCTCGAATAGTGGTCAATCGTCGTGAAAACGGCGGGTGAACGGGGCGCGGGCGCGTTGCGTCCAGTGGGTGACGTTGGATAGCCTCGGGCCTCACGTGGCGGTAGGGCAAATGGGACAAACGCCGCAGCGTTTGGGTGAGTGACATACGTCGCATACTGGGTGCGGCGCATAGGTAATTCCGACGGATTCTTCGACGGGGAAGCAGGGGAACAAAGGCGGATCCACGCGCCTAGCTACTGACTGGGCAGGGCGAAACAGGTGGGCGGATTGTGAGTATTGCGGTCGAGGGCATTGCCTTCGATGAACAGTCGCGCCCCGGGGCGAGCTCCGGGGACCGGGTCGACGGCCGCTCCGACGGCCGGGCCCAGGGCGCGGCCCGACCGCGGACCCCGTGGCGGCGGCTCGCCCTCGCCGACCTCGCTGTGCTCGTCGCCGCGTGGTCGGCCACCGCGTCGGCGCTCGCCGCGCCGTGGGTGACCGTGCCGGCGCTGGCGGGAATCGGCGTGGGCCTGATCGCCGGGCGGCGCCTCTACGGCGAGGACATCGCCGACATGCGCACGACCGAGCTGCGGGACCTGGGCGTCGTGGGTGTCCGCTTGGCCGTGGCGTCCCTCGCCGTGGGCTGGGCGGCCGGGGCGGCGTCGGTGGCCGTGGCCGCGCTCGGCACCGCGCTGTCGCTGGTCGGCCTCGTCGCCGTGCGGGTGGCGTACCGGGCCTGGCTCCGCACCGCCCGGGCCGCGGGCCGGTTCGGCCGGCCGCTGGTCCTCGTCGGCATCGACGAGCAGGCGGACGCCCTCCGGCACCGCCTGGCCGAGCGCCCCGAGCTCGGGTTCTGGGTCGAGGCCGCGTTCGGGAGCCGGAGCGCCGCCCACCGGTTCGGCCTCGACGACGTGTGGGCGGGCGAGGTCGACGAGGCGCCCGAGTCGCGCGCCGTCCGCGGCGCCCACGCTGCGGTGGTGTCGACCTCCGCCGTGGACGCCGAGGAGATCGACCCGCTCGTCGCCCGGCTGCTGCGGGCGGGGCGGGCCCGGGTCCACCTGACGGCGGGCGTCGGCTCCGTCCACCCGGTGCGGCTCCGGCCGGTGTACCTCGACTACGGGCCCGTCGTGCGCGTCGAGCGGACCCGGCGGGGCCGGTGGCAGCCGGTGGCCAAGCGGGCGATCGACCTGGGCCTCGGGGCGCTGACCCTCGTGCTGGCGCTGCCGGTGCTGGCCGTCGCCGCCGTCGCCATCAAGCTCGGCGACCGCGGGCCGGTGCTGTTCCGCCAGGAGCGGGTCGGCCGCGACGGTCGCCCGTTCACGCTCTACAAGCTGCGGACGATGACCGTCGACGCCGAGGCGCAGCTCGCCCAGCTCGACGGCCGCAACGAGCGGGTGGGCCCGCTGTTCAAGATCCAGGAGGACCCGCGGGTGACCCGGGTCGGGTCGCTCGTCCGCCAGCTCAGCATCGACGAGCTGCCCCAGCTCTGGAACGTGCTGCGGGGCGAGATGAGCCTGGTCGGGCCGCGGCCGGCGCTGCCCGACGAGTTCGAGCGGTTCGACGAGCGACTGCGCCAGCGGAGCCGCATCCGGCCGGGCATCACCGGGCTGTGGCAGGCCGAGGCCCGCGACAACCCGTCGTTCCTCACCTACCAGCGGTTCGACCTGTTCTACCTGGAGAACTGGTCGCTCGTTCTCGACCTGGCGATCCTGCTCGCCACCGCCGAGGACCAGCTGGCCCGCGTGGCCCGGCTGCTGCGCCACGGCGGGCGGCCGGGCCGGGTCCGGCGCGCCGGGCGCCCGCAGCTCGAGGCCGTCCCGACCGGCCGACCGGCCGCCGCCTCCCGGCGGCGGACCGCGGGGCGGACGGCCGCCGGCCGCGCCACGGCGAGCCTGCGCATCGCCATGCTCGGCACCCGCGGGGTCCCGGCCCGCTACGGGGGCTTCGAGACCGCGGTCGAGGAGATCGGGCGGCGCCTGGTCGAGCGCGGCCACGAGGTCACCGTGTACAGCCGGCGCAACCACGACGGCGAGCGCCCACCGGCCGAGCACCTCGGCATGCGGGTGGTGACGCTGCCGGCGCTGCGGATGCGGGCGGCCGAGACCCTCAGCCACTCGTCGCTGTCGTCGCTGCACGTCCTGCTGACGCGGCGCCACGACGTGGTCTTCGTCTTCAACTCGGCCAACGCCATCCTGTTGCCGCTGCTCCACGCCCGGCGGCTGCCGGTCGCCGTGCACGTCGACGGGCTCGAGTGGCGGCGGGCCAAATGGGCCGGGGCCGGCGCCCGCTACTACCGCCGGGCGGAGTCGGTCGCGGTCCGGTGGGCCGACGCCCTGATCGCCGATGCCCCCGGCATCGCCGAGTACTACGACCAGGAGTTCGGGGCCGCCACCGAGCAGCTGCGCTACGGCGCCCCGGTGCTGCCGGACGACTTCCCCGACGACAAGCTCGACCCGCTCGGCGTGTCCCGCCAGAAGTTCCACCTGGTCGTGGCCCGCTTCGAGCCCGAGAACCACGTCGACCTGGTGGTCCGGGGGTACCGGGCCAGCACCGCCACCTACCCGCTGGTCGTGGTGGGCAGCGCGCCCTACAGCGACGAGTACACGGCCGGCATCCGGGAGATCGCCGCCTCCGACGAACGGATCAAGCTGGTCGGCTCGGTGTGGGACCAGGACCAGCTCAACCAGCTCTACCGGCACGCGCTGCTCTACCTCCACGGCCACTCCGTCGGCGGCACCAACCCGTCGCTGCTGCGGGCCATGGGGGCGGGCGCGGCGGTGGGCGCCTACGACGTCCGCTTCAACCGCGACGTGATGGGCGGCGACGGCTGGTTCTTCTCCCACGAGGCCGACATCGCCCGCCTGGTCGAGGAGGCCGAGGCCGACCCCGACCGCTGCGTGCGCTACGGCGCCGCGCTCCAGGCGCACGTCGCCGCCCACTACCGGTGGGACGCGGTGGCCGACGGGTACGAGGACCTCGCCCGGCGGCTGGCCGGCGGCTACAGCCGGGCGGGTGAGGTGTCCGGGCGTCGCCGACGGTAGTCCCCACTCGTGACACGGCCGATCGCGTGACGTAAAGTCACGCGATCGCTATGAAACTGTCATGTCGGTCGGGCGCCGCGATAGGGTCCCCGGCCGGCACGCCGATAGGCGTCACGCAGGCAGGCGCATAGACCGACCCCGTCGCTCGTGGTGGTGGCGGTCGGGGCGACGCAAGGGCACAAAGAGCGGGGATCGATGTCTGGGGCACATGCTGGGGTCACTACACGTATCGCGGCCACCGTCACGGGGGTGCGGGCGCGCCGCGCCGTCGCCGCAGTTTTGGCGTTGCTCGCGGTGGGCTGCGTGGCGTCCGACGGCGCCGCGCCGCCGGCGAACGTTCCAGGCGGGCTGCCACCGCTGTCGTCCGGTTCGCCCATCGGCCTCGACGCCACCGGGGCCCGCATCCCCGACACCGATTACCCGGTCCCCGACGACGCCGTCTTCCTCGCCACCAGCGGCGACGACCGCAACGCCGGCACCCGGGCGGCGCCGGTGCGCACGCTGAACCGGGCGCTGGCGCTCGTGCCCGACGGCGGCACGCTGGTCGTGCGAGGCGGCGTCTACCGCGACTGGTACCACGACGGCTCGGGCACCGGGCACGCCATCCTCGACAAGGGCGTCACGATCCAGCCCTACCCCCACGAGCAGGTGTGGTTCGACGGCACCGACGTCGTCCCGGCCAGCCGCTGGCAGGCCGAGGGCAGCCGGTGGTCGACCAGCTGGTCGACGCCGTCGTTCTGCGACGGCCTCTACTACGAGCGCCCGCTGACCCAGCAGCGCCGCGACAACTCGGGGCCGTGCAGCCACGAGGACATGGCGGCCAGCTCGCGGGCGCCGATCGCCGGCGACCCCCAGTCGGTCTACGTCGACGGGGTCGAGCTCGCCCAGAAGCCGACGCTGGCCGAGGTCGACGCCCGGTCGTTCTACTACGACTGGGCCGCCCGCCGGCTCCACGTCGGCGTCGACCCGGCGGGCCACACGATCGAGGTGACCGCCCGGCCCACCGCGCTGGTGCTCGGCGGCGCCGGCAACACGGTGCGGGGCATCGGGTTCCGCCGCTACGCCACGAACGAGTACCACAACCTGACCGGTGTGGCGCTCTACATGGGCGGGTCGCGGGCCAACCGGGTCGAGCGGTCGGTGTTCGTCGACAACGCCGGCGGCGCGCTCTACGTATCGAACCCCCGCCCGGGGTCGTATGTGCGGTCGTCGGTGTTCGCCCGCAACGGCTATACGGCCCTCGGCTCCAACGGCGGATCGACGGCCGACTTCCTCAACGCGTTCGTCATCGAGCACAACGTGTTCACCGGCAACAACGCCGAGAACTTCGGGTGGGAGTGCACGGTGTCGTGCGGCCACGCCAACGTGAAGCTCGGTCACATGAACGGCTTCCTGTTCCGCGACAACATCGTCGACGGCGCGGTCGGGCGGGGCAGCGGTTTCTGGTGCGACCTCGACTGCCGGTACGGCGTGATCGTCAACAACCTGGTCCGCAACAACGGCGGCCACGGCATCTACTACGAGGTCTCGAGCGACGGCCTCATCGCCTCCAACGTCGTGGTCGGCAGCGGCCAGCCCGGCATCACGGTCGCGTCGGCGAGCACCCGCGTGTACAACAACACGCTGGTCGGCAACCAGTTCGGCGTGTGGACCTACGACGACGCCCGAGCGCCCGGCGTCGACGGGTGGCACGACGTGGGGCCCAACACGTCCGAGGTCGAGCTCGTCAACAACGTGGTGAGCGACGAGCCGTACTACCTGGTCAAGAGCCAGGACCCGGGGTCGAACCCGTCGGTCAACACCCGGCCCAGCGAGTTCTACGACGAGTTCGACTACAACGCCTATCACCGCATCAACGGCGCCGGGCAGAACCTGTACGCCTGGTACGAGGGCGGCGACGCGTACTACCGCACGCCGGCCGAGTTCGCCGAGGCCACGGGGTGGGACCGGCACGCCTTCGACGTCACCGGCGCCGCCGACCCGTTCTTCGTCGACCGGGCGGCGGGCGACTACCGGGTGCGGCCCGACAGCCGGGCCTACGAGAGCGGTGCGCCGCTGCCCGCCGACATCGCCCGCATCCTGGGCGTCGACCCCGACGCCCGGGTCAGCCGCGGGGCGATCGACTGGCCGGGCCGGCGCTGACCGGTCGCCGCTGACCCGGGCCCGCACCGCCCGCCGCTGATCGGTCGCCGGGGCCGCCCTGGCTGGGGGAGGGCGGCCCCGGCGACCCCACCAGGCCCGGGCGGGCCAGCCCGGAGTGCCCGCCCGCCGGTCCCGGTCGACCCGCCAGGTTCGGGCCGGCCGCCTTGGGGGCGTTCGGGTCCGCCGGGCCCGCCGACCGCGCCGCCTACGCGGACCGGGCCCGGGCGGCGGTCCGGGCCCTGGTCGAGGACGGGTTTCTGCTGGAGCGGGACGTCGGCCGGACGGTGGCCGCGGCCCTGCGGGCCTACGACGCCCGCTGACCGGGCGGCGGTGGGTCAGCCGCCGGACCCCGACGAGCCGGACGACCCATCGTCCCGGACGCCGTAGGTGGCGACGCAGTTGCCGGCCTGGGGCGTGCTGGAGCGGCCCCCGCACGTGCTGCCGAGCTCCTCCAGCTCGCTGCCCACCTCCGTGCGCCAGTAGAGCAGGTCGCAGTAGTTGTTGTAGCCCTGCTCGCAGCCGTAGCCCAGCGCCTCGAGGACGTCGTCGGGCACCTCGCCGATGGGGATGTGGTTGCGCTGGTCGGTGACGGTGTCCTCGCAGTCGCCGCGGTGCTGCGCGCCGTCGGTGGCGTTGTCGCCGCAGGTCATCGAAAAGGACTCGTAGTCGCTGCCGATCGGGCTGATCAGGTACAGCGTGTCGCAGTCGCGCATGTTGCCAGCCGCGCACGAGTCTTGGAGCAACTGCATCGACGCGTCGCTTACCGGCGGGGCGCCGCCGTTTCCGCCGCCCCCACCGTCAGAGCCACCGCCATCGTCGCCGCCGCCCCCGCCGCCGTCGGCCTCGGTCGTCGCCGTCGTGGTCGGCGAGGCCGGCTCGTCGTCGTCACCGCCGGACAGGGCCACGATCAGCACCACGACCAGCGCCACGGCGGCGAGGCCCCCGAGCGCGATCCACAGCGGGGTGCGGGACTTCTGCCCGCCGCCGGCCGCGTAGCCGCCGGAGGGCGCGGCGCCGTAGTTGCCGGAGGGCGCGGACCCGTACCCGCCGGACGGCGCCGCGTACGGGCTGGACGAGGCGGCGTACCCGCCGGACGGTGCCGCCGCGTAGCCGCCGGCGGGCGCCGGGGCCGGCCCCGGCGGGGCGCCGGGCGGGGCCGGGCGCTGGGGCGCCTGGCCGCCCGGGGCGCCGGGCGCGCCCGGGTCGGGCGGTGTCGTCGGGGCGCCGGGCATACCGGCCGCCGGGGCACCCGGGGCACCGGGCCGCCCGGCGTAAGCCCCGGCCGCCGCACCGGCGGCCGCACCGGCGGCCGCACCGCCCACCGCCGCGGCGCCGGGCCCGTCGGGGCCGGCCTGCTCCTCGGGGGCGGTGGCGATCTCGCTGCGGTTCTCGGCGTCGGCCACGTCGCGGCCGGCGGCCACGATGGCGGTGCCGAGGGCGACGCTGTACTTCGGGTGGGCGTCGACCGCCACCGGCCGCCCCACCTCGCTGCTGACCAGCTCGGAGACCAGCGGCACCCGCGACGACCCGCCGACGAGCAGCACCGTGCTGACGTCCTCGGTCTTCACGTTGGCGCTGCGCAGGGCCCGGTCGAGCGCGGTGATCGAGGCCTCCAGCGCCGGCCGGATCATGTTCTCGAGCTCGGTCCGGGTCAGGCGCACCTCGGTCTGCACGTTGGGGAGCAGCACCGGGATGCTGACGTCAGTGTCGGCCGACAGGGCCTCCTTGGCGTCGACGCAGTCAGCGCGCAGGCGGGCCACCGCCGAGAGCGCCGCCTGGTCGTCGGGGTCGAGCTCCTCGAGCGCGCCGCCGAGGGCGGAGGCGACGTGCTGGAACACGGCTTCGTCGATGTCGACCCCGCCGAGCCGCTCGACGCCCTGGGGCTCGCCCAGGATGTTCCAGCCCGTGTCGGTCTTGCGGAGCACGGCGGCGTCGAACGTGCCGCCGCCCAGGTCGTAGACGGCGATGATCGAGCCGGGCTCGACGCGCTCCTGCGAGGCGTAGTGGATGGCGGCGGCCTCGGGCTCGGTGACGGTCTCGGCCCGGTCGAGGTCGGCGCGCAGGATGGCCTGCTGGAGCAGGTCGGTCTTGAAGGCGCCCCAGTTGGCGGGGTACGAGACGGCGACGCCGGCGGGCGGGCCACCCTCGGTCTCGCTGACCTTGTCGACGACCCACCGCAGCATCGTGGCGGTGAGGCCGTCGGCCGAGTAGGGCGTGCCGCCCAGCACGATCGGGGTGGGGTCGCCGAAGCGCCGCTTGTACTCCCGCGCCACCCGGCGGGGCTCGACGGCGGCGCGGCGCTCGGCCGCCTCGCCGACGAGCATCGAGCCGTCGTCGCGCAGCAGCACCACCGAGGGGATGGTGGGCGCCCGGTTACCGAGGTTGGCGATGTCGACCCGGCCGTTTCGCCAGATCGCCGCCGCGGTGAATGTGGTGCCGAGATCGACACCGAGGTAGTAGCTCATCTCTCTCCCGGAAGCCCGCCCCAGAGCGAGAACAAGGAAATATACAAGTGGTCAGGCCGGGTCCGGGTCGCGGGCCCCGTCCGGACGGGTCACGATCTCAATCACGTGGCCGTCGGGATCGCTGAAGCACAGGCCCCGACGCCCGCGCCGGTGGTCGATCTGACCGGGACGTGTCCGCTCGGGGTCCGCCCAGATCCGCACCCGGGCGTCGAGCAGTCTTGCATAGGCCGCGTCGAACTCGTCTTCGGTCAGCAGGAAGGTGCACCGCTGGGCGGCGACGGCGGTCCCGTCGACGGGCCCGTCCACGTAGTCGAGGGTGACGCCGTTGCCGGCCGTCACCGGGCTGCGGCCGTCGTCGTCGGCGCCCACGGGCACGCCGAGGATCCCGGCGAGGAAGGCGGCGGAGCGCCGCCGATCGGTGGCGGGCATCGTCACGTGGTGGAGCTCGACGGTCATGGGGCGGTTCTCCGTGGGGACTGGGGGCCGGCGAGGCGCAGCCTGAGGTACGTGCTGGCCAGCACGATCAGCGGCGTTCCCGACCACACGACGTAGCCGGGGGCGTGCCGGAACAGCGCCACGAACACCACCGGCTGGGCGGCGGCGAGCACGAGCGAGGCGGGGTCGCGCAGGACGCGGCGCGGTCCCGGCTGGGGACCCGTCGAGGCGGCGGTCGGGGGCCGAGCGGCCGGGCCGGACGCCGTCGCGGTCGTGGTCATGGCTCCCCATGGTGCGGACGGCCGGCGCCGCGAACACCACGCAGCCGGGGGATATCCGGCGGCGGGGGTGGGTGAGACCGGCCGTCGGCCAGGGGATCACCGGCACGGAGATCGCCGGGCGGGGGATCGCCGGCCCCAAGATCGCCGGGCGGGGGCCGGTCGGCTGGGGGCTCGCCGGCCCGGGCCGGCGCACGGCTGGTGGACCGGGCCGGGTCACGCCGTCGCCTGCCTGGCGATCGCCAGCGCGGCCAGCTCGGTCCGGTTGGCCACGCCCAACTTGGCGTAGATGTGCGACAGGTGGGTCTTGACCGTGTCGCGGCTCACGAACATCCGCTCGGCGATCCCCGGGTTGGTGAGGCCCTCGACCACCAGCGCCACCACCTGCTGCTCGGTGGGGGTGAGGCTCGCCCACCCGGTGGGCGGGCGCTGCCGGGCGCCGCGGGCGCGGGTGGCGTAGGCCACGGCGTCGTCGAGGCTCAGGGCCGCGCCCTCGCGCTCGGCGGCGGCGAAGGCCTCGTCGCCCAGCCCGCCCCGCACGGCGGCCACCAGGGCCTCGTGCCGGTCGCGGTCGATGGCCGGGCGGGGGTTGCCCATCTCCCGGCGGGCGGCCTCGGAGGCGGCCAGAAGGCGGGCCGCCTCGGCGCAGCTCCCCGCCTCGGCGGCCAGGGCGGCGATGGCGTCGAGGCTGTCGACCACGAAGATCCGCACGCCGTGCTCGACGCGCAGGGCGAGCGCCTCGTGGTGCAGCGCCAGCGCCCGGGATGGGTCGTCGGCGGCGGCGAGGAACCCCAGCTGCTCGAGCGACTCGGCCACGACGTGCGGGGTCCCGAGCTTGCGGCCGCGGGCGACGCCCTGCTCGGCCCGCTCGCGGGCCTCCTCGACGCGGCCCAGGCGGCGCAGCGCGTCGGCCAGGGCGGGCAGGGCCCGGATCGTCATCCAGTTGTCGGAGATCGGCCGGCCGTAGCCCAGGGCCCGCTCCAGCTGCTCGAGGGCTCGGTCGAGGTCGCCGTCCCACAGGAGCAGCTTCCCCCAGTTCATGGCCATGCCCAGCACGTCGACGTCCGGCCCGGCGTCGCCCACCGAGCGGGCCACGGACTCGATCAGCCGCCGGCCCTCGGCCACGTCGCCGGACACGCCGCGCGCCCACGCCAGGTTGACCATGTTCGTCCCGAGGATGAAGTAGTCGTTGAGCGGCTCGGCGAGCCGGACCGCCTCCTCGGCCATCGCCAGCCCGCCGTGGACGTCGCCCCCGAGCACGGCGGCGTGCATGCGGATGCTGAGCGCGAACGACGCGCACAGGCGGTCGTTGCGGGGCAGGGCCCGCTCGTACAGGTCGCGCATCAGCGCGTCGGCCTCGTCGTTGCGGTCGCGGTTCATCAGCGAGGCGGCCTCGACGAGCTGCCCGTAGTCGCAGGCGAACAGGTCGCCGGCGGCGGCCCCGTGGTGCTGGGCCCGCTGCGCCCGCTCCTCGGCCCGCTCGTAGTCGCCCAGGAACGAGACGTAGAGCGACGAGGCGTAGGCCCGGGCCAGCGCCCGGTCGTCGCCGGTCTCCTCGGCCAGCTCGATGGCCTGGCGGGACCGCTCCTCGGTCATGGCGAAGCGCCCGGCCGGCATGCCGAGCAGCCCCAGGCCGCTGAGCAGCTCGACTTGGAGGGTCGACCGGTCGTCCGGCGCGACCTCGACGGCCCGCTGCAGGACCTCGATGCCCTCATGGGCGTGGCCGTGCACCATCCACAGCCGGCACAGCGCGGCTGCCAGCCGCCGGCCCGGCTCGGGATCAGGCCGGGACAGGCCCCAGGCCACCGCGGTCCGCAGGTTGTCGTGCTCGCGCTCGAGCTGGGCGAGCACGACGTCCTGGTCGTCGTGGTCGAGGGCGGCGGCCGCCGCCTCGGCGAGGCGCAGGTAGTAGGCGAGGTGGCGATCGCGGGTGGCGGCCGACTCGCCGGCCTCCGACAGCCGGTCGGCGGCGTACTGGCGGATCGTCTCCGGCAGCCGGTAGCGGACGCCGTCCGACCGCTCGCCCACCCAGACGATCGAGGCGTCGACCAGGCGCCCCAGCAGGCCCAGGACGTCGTCGGCCGCCAGCGTCCCGGCGGCGGCCACGGCCTCCGCCGCCTCGAGCGTGAACCCGCCGGAGAACACCGCCACCCGGCGCAGCAGGGTGCGGGCCTCGTCGCGCAGCAGGCCGTAGCTCCAGTCCACCGACGCCGCCAGCGTCTGCTGGCGGGGGACCGTGCCTCGGGGGCCGTTCACCAGCAGCCGGAACCGGTCGTCGAGCGCGGTCGAGATCTGCGCCGGCGTCAGCATCCGGACCCAGGCGGCGGCCAGCTCGACGGCCAGCGGGATGCCGTCGAGGCGGCGGCACACGGTGCGGACCGCCTCCTCGTTGCTGGCATCGGTCACGAACTTGGGGTCGACCCAGCGGGCCCGGTCGGCGAACAGCTCCACGGCCTCGTCCTCGACCATTGACGGCACCCGCCACACGGTCTCGCCGGCGACGCCGAGCGGCTCCCGGCTGGTGGCCAGCACGGTCACGGCCGGGCACGCCCGCAGCAGCGCGTCGACCAGCTCGGCGCACGCCTCGAGCAGGTGCTCGCAGTTGTCGAGGCACACGACCAGCTCGCGGTCGCGGACGTGGGCGGTCAGCGCCCGCTGCGCCCCGCCCGCCGGGTCGGCCAGGGCCCCGACCGCGGCCGCCACGACCTCGGGCACCCGGTCGGGGTCGGTGACCGACCCGAGGTCGACCCACCGGGCCCCCTCGGGCCAGCGGTCGCAGTGGCGGTCGAGCGCCTCGATGGCCAGGCGCGTCTTGCCGCAGCCCCCGGCGCCGGTGATCGTCACGAGGCGGCGCGCGGCGAGCAGGTCGCCGAGCTCCGTCAGCTCCGCGTGGCGGCCGATGAAGCTGGTGAGCTGGGTCGGGAGCACGCTCCCGCCACCGTAGGCGCGTGGCTGCTAGCAACCTGCTAGCGATGGGCCTTCGATGGCGGTCATCGCCGGCTCCGGTGGCGGCGGCGACCCGTCGGTGACCCGTCGGCGGCGATCACCGTGGGAGGAGGTAGGGGCGTGGAGCACTCGGGCGAGCTGGCCGCCGTCCAGCAGGAGCTGGCCCGCAGCTTCGACCTGACCGCCCGGTGGGTCCGGGTGGTCGAGACCTTGACCCCCGAGCCCGGCGAGCGGATCGGCCTGCGGGGCGGGCCGCCGATGGTGGCGGGGATGGGGCAGGCGGCCTTCGACCTGCCCACCCTGACGCCGACCGGCGTGTACCTGTCGCTCGATCACGGCGTCGCGGACCGGATCGACCTCGAGCGGGCGCTGGAGGCGTGGGGCGCCGTCTTCCCCCGGTTCGGCTCGCCGAGCTGACGGCCGGCGGCCGGTCTCACGGCGGCGTCGGGGGCGGTGCGCTCGGGGATGATGGGGGCGTGAGCGAGGAGAGGGGACGGCGTGGGCTACGGCGAGGGCTGGCGCGGCGGCTCGGGGTGTGGCTGGCCGGCTCGGCGCTGGGGGTGCTGCTGATCGGGCTGCCGGACGACGACGACCGCGTGGTCTCGCTGTCGGAGGGGCACGGCCCGGCCCTCGTCGACCTGGTCGGCATCGTCGTGCTGGTGGGCGCCTGGCTGCCGCTCGTCGCCGCCCTGTGGGCGGGGCGTCGGGCCCTGGCGCCGGGCGAGCGCGTCGCCGTGGGCGGCGCCCTGGTCGCTGGCGCGGCGGTGGTGGCGGTCGGCGTCGCCCTCGACCTCGGCCCCTCATGGGTGGTCGGCGTGGTGCTGCTGGTGGCGGCCCAGCTGGCGGTGCTCCACCGGGCCTGGCGGGCGGCCGGCGCGGGCGCCGACGCCTGACCGGGCGGGAGCGCGTCCGCCGGGCCGGCCCCTCGTCACGACGGCATCACGGCACCGATGACGGGCTCCGTCGCGGGCCCTGTCACCGCACGACGACCAGCTCGGGCCCGCTGCCGCCGTAGAGCGAGGTCGTCACCCGGTGGGTGCCGGGCGCCAGGTACTCGCCGACCGGCTGGCCGAAGCTCTGGCCGCCGCCGGGCGGGACGGTGGCGGCGTGCGGGCCGATCGCCACGTCGACCGGCTGGTCGGTGGCGTTCTCGATGCGCACGCCCTGGTCGGGCTCCACCTGGGCGCAGCGGGGGGCGGGCACGTCGGGGTGGAGGGTGAACACCGCCACCGACCCGTCGGCCGGGGCGCAGGCGCCGGCGGCCGGGCCCGTCCCCGGCTCGGCCGGCTCGCCCTCCGTGGTCGTCGTGGTCTCCGGGGCCGGCTCGGACCCGGCGGGGTCGCCCGCGGTGGCGGCGGTGACCGGGGGCTCGTCGGGCTCGGCGGTGGCGGGTCGGCCGGTTCCGGGGTCGGAGACGAGGGGCCGGGGTTCGTCGCCCCGCTGGTCCGGCTCGGCCGGCGGCCGGGGCGGCTCGGTGGTCCGGGTCGCCAGCCCGGAGCCGGCGGTCACCGTGTCGTCCGGGCCGGCGGACCGGGCGAGCAGCCCGCCGGCGCCGCCGACCGCGGCGACCAGCGCGACGGCGAGGGCGGCCACCCGCCGGCGGTGGCGGCGGCGGTGGCGGGCCACGCGGGCGTGGATCCGGTCGGGCAGGTCGGGGGCGGGCGTGAGCTCGTCGCCCCGCCGGGTCACGACGGCGCGCAGCTGGCGCTCGAGGTCATCCATCGTCGTGTTTCCGGTCGGAGGGAGTGGCCCGGTGGCCGTCCGCACCGTCCGCGACTCCGTCGGCCGCGCCGCCGTCCGCCACGCCGTCGTCGCCGACCGCGGCGCGCAGGATCGCCAGCCCCCGGGACAGCCGCGACTTCACGGTGCCGGCCGGCACGCCGAGCATGGCGGCCGTGTCGGCCTCGGACATGTCCTCGACGACGCGCAGGACGACCACGACCCGGAGCTGGGGCGACAGCCGCCCGAGCGCGGTCCACAGGGCGTCGTGCTCGGTGACCTGCGCCTCGAACTGGCCGTCGGGGATGCGCTCCGGGGCGCGCTCGGCCTCGCGCCGCTCCAGCAGCCACCGGCGGTGGCGCCCGTACACCTCGTTGGCGACGGCGCGGCGCAGGTACCCGAACAGGTTGTCGATGCGTCCCCGCCGCCACCGCCGCCAGACACGGGCGTACGCCTCGGCGACCGCGTCCTCCGCCTGGGCCTGGTTGCCGCACAGCATGTAGGCGAAGCGCGTCAGAGCGCGGTGGTGCAGGTCGACCGCCCGCGCGAACTCGTCACGGTCGGTCCGGGCCAGGGACACGGGCAGCACCGTCGCCGCCTGTCGAGCTTCCATGGTCTCCGCCTCCATGGCCGCCGGTCGCATGGCAACAGCTGCGCTCATCGACTGCTCAGATGGCGAGCGCAGGCGCCAGGTTCCACCCGACCGTGGACTACCCCCGCGAACAGGGCGTTAGCGATCCGTATGGAAGCGGTCACCAAACGTGCTGAACCGATCGGGCCGCTGACGCATCCCCCTTGTGTGCCGGTTGGACGGGTCTCGGGCGGTCCCGGACCGCCCGGCCGGCGCGTCCCAGCACGGACAACCGCAGAGAAGCGAGGAGGATGCACATGCGAACACGCACGCTGCTGGCCACGGTGAGCCTGGCCGGGACGCTGACGATGGGCCTGGTCACGGGCCTGGGCTCCCCGGCCTCGGCCCAGGACGACCCGGGCGCCCAGAGCCCCCGGGCGGGGGTCCGCTCGAGCCAGGAGGTACCGGTCGTCCACGACGCCGGCCTCGACGCCGCCCCCACACAGGACAGCGCCGCCAACCTGGCGGCCTGCTACGACGGCGCCAAGGGGTGGGACGCCGGCACCCAGGACGCCGACGGCGACGCCGCCTACATCCCCGGGGCGGACGACGGCCCGGACGGCCGGGTGGGGCGCGTCCCCGTGTACCTGGCGTCGAGCCGGTGCAACGACGTCAACCTGCGGGTCACCGGCGGGTGGACGAACGACCTCGCCGCCCGCGTCTGCTTCTTCCCGACGTCGGGCCCCTATTCCTGCAACCAGTGGACCTCGATCCCCGTCGGTGACGCCGACTGGCACGTGATCGCCACCAACGTGCGGGACGGGTCGCGGTTCGAGATCCAGTTCCGCTCCCCGGGCACCCATCCCGTCGGGTCGGTCGCCTACTAGTCGCCGAGCCGTTCGGCCTGTCGGCCGACCCGGCATCCACCCTGAGACCGGTCGCGCTTTCGGCCGGGTTCGACGCTCCGGGACCCTCGTCGGCCCCGGGGCGTCGAGCGCATCGACGCGCGTCCGGGCCGACGGCGTCGACCGTGCGGGGGGCGTGCTGTTACGTTTTGTAAAGATCCCGCTCGGCCGGTTGGGGCCACGGCCGGGGGTCGTCTGGGGAGATTGCTGGGAGGCAGCACAATGGTTCACGCGCGCCCCGCTCGGGCCCTCGTCGCGCTCGCGCTCTGCGCCAGCCTCGGGCTCGCCGGTTGCTCGTCCCCATGGGGGCCTGGGCCCCGGCCGTCGCCGACCGTACCCGGACAGCCGGTGGAGACTGCGGGTCCCATCGGCTTCGGTGCGGACACGACCGGCGGCGCCGGCGGGCCCACCGTCAGGGTGTCGTCGGCCGACGCGCTGGAGGACGCCCTCGCCGGGACCGAGCGGCGGGTCGTCCAGGTCCAGGGCACGATCCGGCTCGACGACATGGTCCGGGTCGGCTCCAACAAGACCGTCGAGGGGGTGGGCGGCGCCCGCCTCACCGGCGGCGGGTTGAACATCCGGCAGGCCGACAACGTGATCGTCCGCAACCTGACGATCACCGGCTCCGACGACGACGACATCAACGTCGAGAACTCCACCAACGTGTGGATCGACCACAACGACCTGTCCGACGCCGACGACGGCGCCCTCGACATCAAGCGGGGGTCCGACCGCGTCACCGTGTCGTGGAACCACTTCCACGACCAGGACAAGAACGCCCTGCTGGGCCACAGCGACGACAACGCCGGCCAGGACCGGGGCCGGTTGCACGTGACCTACCACCACAACTGGTTCGACGGCACGAACCAGCGGAACCCCCGGGTGCGCTTCGGCAACCCGGTGCACGTGTTCAACAACTACTACGTGAACATCGGGGGCTACGGCGTCGCCTCCACCCGGGAGGCGGGCGTGCTGGTCGAGGCCAACTACTTCGAGAACGTGGACGACCCGTTCCACCTGGGCGAGGGCGACTCGCCGCCCGGGTCGCTCGTGGCACGGGACAACCACCTGGTCGGCTCGGGCCGGGGCCAGAGCGGGGGACGGGTGGCGTCGATCCCCTACGCCTACGAGCCCGACCCGGCGTCGTCGGTGCGGGACATCGTCATCGCGGGCGCCGGGCCGCAGAGCTGAGGCCGTGACAGCGGCGGGCGGCGCGCACGGCGCCGCCCGCCGGACTGGTCGTTCGGTCTGGCCGGGCCCTCCCCGGGGCCGGGACGGTAGCGGCGGGTCGTCAGCCGCGGTGCGCCGTCAGACGGTCGTAGTTGATGCGCAGGAGGGCGATCGCCTCGTCGGCGTCGCTGCGGATGCGCAGGGTGGTCCAGCCGGAGTCGGGGTGGACGTGATGGGGGCCGGTGCGGCCGGCCGGCGGCGGGTCAGGAGACGATCTCGCTGATCTGCTGGACCGGGGTGATGGTCGTGTAGTTGGCCACGTCCTCGATCACGGCGGCGGTGCCCTCGGCGGCCAGGGCGGCCTGCATCGCCTCCATCGACTCGAACCGGAAGTGCACGGCCGCCACGTACGGCCCGTTCACCCCCTTGTCGATCTCGGCGCCGTCGAGCCCCCACGTCCGGCAGGCGAGGGGGACGTGGCGGTCGCGGTAGTAGTCGTGGTCGAACGTGGCCCCGTCGGTGGCGGGGTAGAGGACCGAGAAGCGGATCACGGGTCAATCTCCCTTGGTTTCGTGGCGCTGGACGATCTCGACCTGGTAGCCGTCGGGGTCGCCGACGAAGGCCACGGTGACCGGCCAGCGGTCGAGCTCGGTCGGGGGCAGGATCGACGGGTGGCCGGCGTCGACCGCCCGCTGGTGGAGGCCGGCGCAGTCGTCGGTGTACACGTAGAGCTTCCACATCGACCCCATGCGCAGCGTCCCGTGGTGGTCGTGGTGCCGGGCCAGCTGCAGCTTCGACCCCCGGCCGGGGTGCTCGACGATCGCCTCGTCGGCCTCGGGGATCGAGGTCCGGCTCGTGCACGTGAGCCCCAGCAGCTCGTAGAAGGCGACCGACGTGTCGAGGTCGGTCACGTTGAGGCAGTACTGGCCCAGCCACGTGCCGCCCTCCGGCGCGTCGTCGCCCCACGGGTGCCGCTCCACGAGCTCGACCAGGTAGCCGTCGGGGTCGCGGACGAACCCGACCGTCACCGGCCACCGCTCCAGCCGCGCTGGGGCCGACTCCACGGTGGCGCCGGCCGCCACCGCCCGCTCGAACGTGTCGGCCACGTCGCGGGAGTTGACGTACAGCTTCCAGAAGGCGGTGCCGAGGTCGAGCGGCGGCTCCTGGTCCTTCGGCCGGGCCAGCTGGAGCCGCGACCCGCCGGCCGGGTTCTCGACGATGGCCTCGGACGCCTCGGGGATCGAGGTCCGGCTCGTGCAGGCCAGCCCGAGCGTCTCGTAGAAGGCGACCGAGGTGTCGAGGTCGGTGACGTTGATGCAGTACTGGCCGAGCCAGCTGGTCATGCGGATCCTCCGGGGTTCGACGGTAGGGCGGGGGCGGCGGCCTCGCCCGCGGCCGCGGCCTGCCGGCCCAGGTAGGAGGCGACCACCCGCGGGTCGGACCGCACCGCCTCGGGCGGCCCGGCGGCGATCACCGCGCCGGCCTCCAGGCAGTAGAGGCGGTCGCTGACCGACATGACGAGCGGCATGTCGTGCTCGATGACCAGCATCGACGCGTCGAGCTCGCGGCGGACCCGCAGCAGCAGCGGGCCGAACGCCTCGGCCTCGCGCTGGGCGATGCCCGCGGTGGGCTCGTCCAGGCACAGGACGCCGGCGCCGGTGCCGAGCAGGCAGGCCAGCTCGACGAGGCGCCGCGTGCCGGTGGACAGCTCGCTCACGAACCGGTCGGCGTCGGGGTCGAGGCCGAGGAAGTCGAGCACGTCGTCGGCCTGCGCCCGGGCCGCCCGCTCGGCCCGGCGGGCGCTCGGCAGCCCGAGCGCCACGGCCGCGAAGCCGGGCCGGCCCCGCGCCGCCACGGCGGTCTGGGTCACCTCGCGGACGGTCAGGTCGGGGAACAGGGCGGCGTCCTGGTCGAGCGCGGCGGGCGGCTCCACGCCGTCGCCGGCGGCGGCGAGCGTCCGGTACAGCAGGCAGGTGACGGCGGCGAAGCCGAAGGCGTCGGAGCCCGGCTCGTAGGCTTCGCCGCTGCGCTCCTCGATGACCCGGTTGCAGTCGCGGGCGCCGTCGGTGAGGTCGGCGGGCTCGGCGAACACCGTGCTGGTCCCGATGGCGCCGTCCCACTCGTCCCGCACCGAGTCGAAGAAGCGGGCCACGGTGTCGGTCACCTGGTTGCCGTTGGCGGTCCACGCCGGGTGGAAGTCGAGGTTGGCCGCCGCCTGGACGAACGTCGGGCCCACCAGGTTGGCGGCCGCCATGAACACCAGGTCGACGCCGGCGTCCTTCATCTGCTGGACGGCGGCCTCGTGCTGTTCGCAGTCGGCGTCCATCTCCGGGCACGGGAGCGTGACGTCGGCGGCCACGCGGTAGCCCAGCGCCTCGAGCTCGGGCACGAGGCCGTCCTCGGCGGCGGCCACGAACTCGGGCGACTGCTCGTCGGTCACCACGCCGATCGTCCGCCCCTCCAGCAGGCCCTCGTCGTGCAGGACCCGGGCCCAGCCCCGGTGCTGGCGGTCGGTGCTCATGGCCGTGTCCGACCCGGCGGTCACCAGCCGCCCCTCGGCCTCGTCGTACAGGCCCTGGTCGAAGCCGGTGCCGCCGATCGTGAGCGTCCCGTTGGTCACCGCCGTGCACCGGGCCACGTCGCGGGGCACGGCCGGGCCGATCACCACCGCGAAGGCGTCGAAGTCCTGGGTCATCTCCAGGCAGGCCGCCTGGCCGGCCTCGGGCCCGGCCGTGTAGTCGATCAGCGTGAGGCGGGACTCGATGCGGCGGCCGGCGAGGCCGCCGGCCTCGTTGCGGTCCGCGACGACCGACTCGACGATGGCCCGCTGGTCGCCCAGGTCGGGGGCGACGCCGACCTGCGACAGCGGGCCGCTGTCCACGCCGATGTAGCCGATGCGCACGGCGTCGTCGGTCACGCCGGCCGTGGCCTCGGGGCCGCCGAGCGCGTCGGGATCGGTGGTGCAGGCGACCGGCCCCAGCGCGAGCGGCCCCAGCGCGGCGAGCGCGGCCGCGGCTCGTCCCAACGTGCGCATGGCGCGCCTTCCCCCCCTTGGCGACGCGGTGGCAGCCGATGGCGGACGCCAATTTCCGATACGTTGTCGAGAATTCCACACCCGGAAGGGGCCGGCAAGGGCTCCTACCCGGTACCGTGCGGCCCATGGCGAGTCCGGAGGGGCGAGGCAAGGTGGGCCGCCCGCCGCGCATCAGCCGCCAGGCGATCGCTGAGGCGGCCCACGAGCTGGGGCTCGACGGCCTGACCCTGCGCGACGTCGCCGACCACCTCGGCGTGTCGATCGCCGCGCTCTACCACCACGTGTCGGGCAAGGACGACCTGATGCGGCTGGCCGCCGAGTACACGGCCGCCCGGGTGCCGCGGCCCGCGGACCGGGGCCAGCACTGGGCCGTGTGGCTCTACGAGTGGGCCGTCTACAACTTCGACGCCTTCGTGTCCCAGCCCGGGCTCCTGGCCCAGTACCTGGACGGGGCCATCTCGGCCGAGGCGATCGCCGACAACGTCGACACCATCCTCGGCGTCCTCGTGCGCCAGGGCTTCTCGCCCCTGGCGGCCAACGAGGCGTACGAGCTGGTCACCTCGTGCGCCCTGGGCCTGGCGGTCACCGCGATCCGCGAGCGCCGGGCCGAGGCCGACGGCCGCCCGACCGCCGAGGCCTTCCGCCAGCTGCTGGCCGGGCGCGACCCGGGCGAGCTGGTCCACCTGCGGCGGCTGCTCGACGAGGTGGCGGCGGCCGGCCGGGCCCCGTTCCACGCCCGGATCGCCACCGTGCTGCGCGGCATCGCCCTCGAGCACGACCAGGACTGGGAACCGATCGCCGCGCTGCTCGACGAGGCGGCGGCCGCCCTGCCGGCGCCGGCCTGAGCACACGGGCCCGACGGCCACCGGACCCATCGATCCCCTCCGGTCCCACCCGGGCTCGGGGCCGGCTCAGCCGTGGACGTTTTCGGCGGTCGGGCCGATGCGCTCGACGATGTCGGCCAGCGCCGCGGTGTCGACGCCGTACACCTGGGCGGCGTTGGTGCCCAGGATCCGGGCCGTCTCGTCGGACGGCACGTCGCGGAACCGCTCGGCGATCCACTTGCGGGTGTGGGGGTAGGTGCCCTCGGGGTGGGGGAGGTCGTTGCCCCACATGAGGTTGCCCACGCCGATCTGGTGGCGGCGCTCGATCTCGTCGACGCCCGGCGTCGAGGCCGCGAACCAGCAGTTGTCGTCGACGTAGGCGCTGGGCGGGCGCGACAGGTCGACCCGGAAGGCGTCGCCGAACTTGCGGGTGTTGTGGGCCCCGTGCCACTTCTCGTCCATCCGGGCGACGATGTCGGGCACCCACCACGCCCCGTTCTCGGCGATCGAGTAGCGGAGCGTCGGGTGGCGCTCGAACACGCCGGACAGGATCAGCACCCAGAACGGCCGGGCGGCCCACCACCAAGCCTCGGCCGCGTAGATGGCCACCATGCCCGGGCCCAGCGTGTAGTCGGCCGGGCCGGCGCCCGAGTGGGTGTGGACCACGAGGCCAGCCTCGGCGCACGCCGCCCACACCGGCTCGTACACCGGGTCGAGGTAGGCGGGGGCGTCGAACCACCGGGTGGGGATCATCACGCCCCGCAGCCCGCGCTCGGCGGCGGCCCGGATCTCGGCGAGGGCGTCGTCGACGCCGGCGGTGATCGGGACGACGGCCACCCCGATGCGGCGCCGAGGGTTGGTGGCGCAGAAGTCGGCCAGCCACCGGTTGTGGGCCCGGGCCCCGGCCTTCACGGCCTCGGGGTCGGCATCGGCCCCCGAGCCCAGGCCCGAGCCGAACGGCGAGCTGGCCAGCCGCCCGGTGCCGAGCACGTCGGCGTCGGGGAAGAGCACCTCGGCCGCCACGCCCTCTCGGTCCAACACGGCGTCGCGGACCGCCGGGTCGAAGGCCGCCCGCATCTCGCGGTCGCCGGTCTCCTCGTCCCACTCGGCGACGAAGTCGTCGTCGACCATGCGGAGGGCCTGCAGCTCCTCCTGGTGCCGGTCGAACGCCTCGCGGAAGGCCGGGTCGAGGTAGTCGCGGTAGACGGCGGGGGGCGGGCCGGCGTGGCCGTCCGCCGAGATCACGAGGTACTTGGACATCTGGCCCCCCACACAGTTGGTCCCCCCCAAACAGTTTTTGAAACAGTTCCGATAATAGGATACGATCCGGCCACCGTCGAGGGGGCGGCGACCATCCAGCGGGTACCGTCCAGGGGGTCTCATGAGCGAGTCGGTGCGAGCGGAGCCCGACCGGGCCGGGCCGAACGAGCCGCCGCCGCCGCTGCCGGTGGGCCTGCCCATGCCGCAGGACGCCGAGCTGCTGCGCGACCTGTCCCGGCGGGTGCGGGTGACCCGCCGTCCGGGCCGCCGCTTCCCGTTCCCGATCCCCAACGGCTGGTTCGCGGTGGCCGAGTCGGCCGACCTGGGCCCCGGCGAGGTGCGGGCCCTCTACTACTTCGGGCGCGACATCGTCCTCTACCGCACCGCGGCCGGCGAGCCCCGGGTGGTCGACGCCCACTGTCCCCACCTCGGCGCCCACCTGGGCGTCGGCGGCAAGGTCGAGGGCGACTGCCTGCGCTGCCCGTTCCACGGCTGGGCCTTCGACGGCGCCTCGGGGGCCTGCGTCGAGATCCCCTACGGCGACGGCGCCCGCATCCCGGCCCGGGCCGCCACCCGCGCCTACCGCACGCTCGAGCGCAACGGGCTCGTGTGGGCCTGGTACCACGCCGAGGACGGGCCGCCGTTCTACGACGTGCCCGACGTGCCCGAGCTGGCCGATCCCGACTGGTCCGACCCGGTCGTGCGCGACTTCGAGGTGGCCGTGCCCGCGCAGGACATGGCCGAGAACAACGTCGACTACGCCCACTTCCGCTACGTGCACGGCACCGACGCCATCCCCGAGGACGAGTTCCACGTCGACGGCACCTACAAGCGGGCCGTGGGCATGGACGGCGCCTTCGTGCGCGAGGGCCTCGGCCTCGGCCTCGGCGTGCTGCGCATCACCGGCTACGTGACGTTCCTGTCGTCGACCACGCCGATCGACGAGGAGAGCGTGCACGTCCGCTGGGTGTTCACCGCCCCGCGGGCCAACGGGCCCGACGCCGCGGCCGAGGCGGCCGACGGCTTTCTGGCCGGCGTCAGCCAGGACATCCCCATCTGGGAGAACAAGATCTACCGCGACCGGCCGGTGCTCACCCGCTCGGAGCGGCCGATCCTCGAGCACCGCCGCTGGGCGCGGCAGTTCTACTCGGGCTACGACGGCGAGGCCGACGAGGGGCCCGAGGCCGACGCCGACGGGCGCCGGTAGGGCGCCTGCGGGCGCCGCGGTCCCGCGCCGCCGCGGGTCAGCCGAGGGCGGGGACCGGCGGGGTGCGGAGCGGCCGGGGCGGCGGTGGCGGCCCGGGGTCGTCCTGGGACGGCGGCCGGATCTCCACGATGCCGGTCGAGACGAGATCGCGCACGGCCCGGAGCGTGTCGAGGTCGCCGAGGCCGAAACGCGAGCCGAGGTCCTGCACCTGGGGCTCGGAGGCCGCGGCCCGCACGGCCGGCCACACCGCGGCGTCGATGGTGACCGACGGGCCGGGCAGGTGCTCGACCAGGCCCACCCGGTGCCCGAGGGACGGGACCACCCGGTGCAGCTCGTCCCACTCGCGCGCCAGCGCCTCCACGCTGCCGACGAGAGTCTCGACGTCGATCGGCTCGGCGGCGGCGGGGACGTCGTCCTCGACGTCGAACTCGAACCAGCCGTCGTCGGAGACGGTGACCCAGAACAGGAACTCGACCGGGGAGATCTCCTGGCGGGGGTCGGCCGGGCTCACCGCCGTCACCTTGCCCTCCCGGACCCACACCACCCCGCGGGCGGCGTCGCTCTCCAGCTGGAGTCGGCCGGTCTTCGTCGTGACGGCCAGTAGTCGCAGCACGTCTGCGACCGTCACTGCATCAAGCGTGCCTTGCAGCGCCAAATCCTCGCCTCCATCGCACGGGCCCGCCATGCCCGCACCGCCGCGCACCCAGAGTAGTCATCTGCGCGCACTGAGAGAGGCAATTCGTCGTTCAGGTGAAACCCATAACATATACAGCAGTGGGTCAAGCACCTGAGGGGGGATGCGGACGTGGAGTTCGCCCTGTTCTACGAGATCCCGGTCCCGGCGCCCTGGGGCCCGGACAGCGAGCGGATCGCCTACCACAACACGCTGGAGCAGGCGATCGCCGGTGACCGGCACGGCTGGCACGCCTTCTGGACGGTCGAGCACCACTTCCTGCCCGAGTTCTCGCACTGCTCGAACCCCGAGGTGCTGTACGGGGCGGTGGCGGCCCGGACCGAGCGGATCCGCATCGGCTACGGCGTCCGCCTCATGCCCAAGCCCTACAACCACCCGGTGCGCACGGCGGAGTCGGTGGCCGTGCTCGACCTCCTCTCCAACGGGAGGGTCGAGGTCGGCACCGGCCGCTCGTCCACCCGGGCCGAGCTCGAGGGCTTCGGCATCGACCCCCTGGAGACCCGGGCCATGTGGCGGGAGGCCATCGAGCTGACCGTGGGGTGCTGGACCAACGACGAGCACTCGTTCGAGGGGCGGTACTGGTCGCTGCCGCCCCGCCCGGTCCTCCCCAAGCCGCTGCAGAAGCCGCACCCGCCGCTGTGGGGCGCCACGACCAGCGACGACGGCCACCGCGAGGTCGGCTCGCTGGGTCTCGGGCTGTGTTCGTTCGCCGTGGGCGTCCCGCCCGAGGAGGTCAAGCGGCGCATCGACATCTGGCGCGACGCCATCGACCAGTGCACCGAGCCCCTCGGAGCGACCGTCAACCGGCGGGCGGCCACGTTCACGATGGCGCTGTGCGACACCGACCGCGACCGGGCGTGGGCCACCGCCCGCGAGTCGTTCGAGTGGTATCCGGCGACCGGCGCCCGCCAGATCGCCACGCTCGCCGACCTCATGGCCGAGCAACAGCGCGACCTGGGCAACTACGCCTACGCCGGCGACATGCGCCAGCACCGCGACGAGGGCACGTTCGGCCAGCTGCGCCTCGAGCACCTGGTCGACAGCGGCGCCTGCCTCCTCGGGACCCCGGCCGACTGCCTGGAGACCTGCCGGCGCTACGAGGCCGCCGGCGTCGACCTGCTGCTGTGCCTGGTCAACCCGTACAAGATCCCCCACGAGGCGGTCATGCGGACGATCGAGCTGATGGGCTCGGAGGTGATCCCGCACTTCGCCTGACGCCGGTTCCGCCGGTCTCCGGGCCGGCGGTGGCGGTGCGGCCCGCCGGCTGTGGGAGGATGCGCGGGTGACGGGCAACGTGTTGCTGACCGGAGGAGCCGGCTACATCGGCAGCCACGCCGCCGCGTGGCTGCTCGAGAAAGGCTGGGGGGTCGTCGTGGTCGACGACTTCTCCAACAGCAGCCCGGTGGCGCTCGAGCGCCTCGCCGAGATCGTGCCCGGGGCCGACCTCCGCTGGCACGAGCTCGACATCCGCGAGACCGGGCGGCTGACCGAGATCCTGCGGTCCGAGGGCGTCGAGGCCGTCGTCCACTTCGCCGGGCTGAAGGCGGTCGGCGAGTCGGTCGAGCGCCCGCTGGCCTACTACTCGGCCAACGTGGGCGGCAGCGTCTCGCTGCTCCAGGCCATGGACGCCGCTGGCGTCCGGCGCATCGTGTTCTCGTCGTCGTGCACGGTCTACGGCGAGCCCGAGACGCTGCCGCTGACCGAGGAGCACCCCCGCCGGCGGGCGTCCAGCCCCTACGGCCGCACCAAGCAGATGGTCGAGGACGTCATCGAGGACGTCACCCGCAGTGACCCCGCCTGGCGCGCCATCTCGCTGCGCTACTTCAACCCGGTGGGGGCGCACCCCAGCGGCCGCATCGGCGAGGACCCGGCCGGCATCCCCAACAACCTGATGCCGTACGTCATGCAGGTGGCGGTCGGGCGGCGCCCGTTCGTGGCCGTCTACGGCGACGACTACCCGACGCCCGACGGGACCGGCGTGCGCGACTACATCCACGTGGTCGACCTGGCGGCGGCCCACGAGGCGGCCCTGACGGCGCTCGACGACCGCACCGGCTACCGGGCGCTCAACGTGGGCACCGGGAAGGGCCACAGCGTGCTCGAGGTCATCGAGGCCGCGTCCCGCGCCACCGGCACCCCCATCCCCTACAAGGTCGTCGAGCGGCGGCCCGGCGACGTGGCCGCCACCTGGGCCGACCCCAGCCGCGCCCGCGAGGAGCTGGGCTGGCAGGCCGAGCGCGACCTCGACGCCATGGTGGCCGACCACTGGCGCTGGCAGTCGGCCAACCCCTACGGCTACGCCCCGCCGCCGAGCGACCAGGCCTGACGGTCGGGGTCGGCTCGGGCGCGGCCGGCCCGGACCGCCCTGCCGGAGCGGCCCCACGTGCGTTCGCGCGCGCACAGGGGGTGCTGGTCCCGTAAGTTTCCGCGCCATGACCGACACACCTCCTCCGCAGCCCCCCTCGGGCGAGCAGCCCCCTGGGGGGCAGCAGCCGGGCGGCCAGCAGCCCGGGTACGGGCAGCAGCCGGGCTACGGGCAGCCGGGCGGCCAGCAGCCCCCTCCCGGCCAGCAGCCGCCGCCCCCGGGCCAGCCGGGGTACGGGCAGCAGCCCGGCGGCCAGCCGGGCTACGGCCAGCAACCGAGCGGGCAGCCGGGCTACGGCCAGCCGCCGCCCGGTGGCCAGCAGGCCTGGCCCCAGCCGGGCTACCCGCAGCAGCAGGCCTACGCGGGCTACGGCTACCCGGGCTACGGCCCGCCGCGGGGCGTGGTGCCGCCGAGCGTGGGCGGCGCCTTCTACAACCCGGCGCTGGTCATCCTGCTGACGATCGTGACCTGCGGCATCTGGACCATCCCGTGGTCCTACCGCACCCACGAGGACCTGAAGCAGTACAACGGCGACGGCCTCGGCGGCGCCATGGCCATCGTGATCGCGCTGCTGCTGTCGGTGGTCCTCATGTTCACGATCCCCAACGAGATCGAGAAGATGTACCAGCGCGAGGGGCGGGAGAGCCCGGTGTCCACGGTGTGGGGCCTGTGGTTCCTGCTGCCGATCATCGGCAACTTCATCTGGTACCTGAAGGTCCAGAGCGCGCTGAACGAGTTCTGGATCAGCAAGGGCGCCCGGCCCGAGTGATCCGGTGACGCTGGCGGACGGGCCGCCACCGCTGCCCGTCCGCCAGCCCCACCGCCCCGCCGATCCGGCTCGTCGCGGCGTCGCCGCACCCCGACCCGGCGCGGGCGCCGTGACCGGGCCCCGCCGTGGGCGCGCCCGGCATGCGGCGCGGCCCTTCCCGAGGGGCTACTTGATGAGCGGGTCCCGGGGCAGGCCGAGGATGCGCTCGCCGATCTGGTTGCGCTTGATCTCCGAGGTGCCGCCGGCGATCGACAGGCCCCGGTGGATGAGCACCAGCGAGTTGGCGATCCGCCCGGCGCCGTCCATGAACAGGCCGTCGGGCCCCTGGAGCTCGCTGAGCATGGCCGCCGCCTCGTGGCCCAGCTCCGAGGACACCAGCTTGGTGATGGCGCCCTCGGGCCCCGGCTCCCCGCCGGCCACCGCCCGGTGGGCCCGGCGCAGGTTGAGCACGGCCATGGCCTGGTAGGTGGCGGCGTAGCGGCCGATCCGCTCGACGCCGCCGCCCAGGCGCCGGGGGGCGGCGTCGTAGGCGGCGACCACCATGGCCGGCGCCGGCGCCAGGCCGCCACCCTCGCCGCCGCCGATGCTCACGCTCTCGTTGCCGAGGGTGGCCCGGGCCACCGTCCAGCCCCCGTCGACCGGGCCGACCACGTCGTCGTCGGGGACGAAGACGTCGTCGAAGAACACCTCGTTGAACTCCGAGTTGCCGGTGGTCATCTTGAGCGGCCGGACGGTCACGCCCTTGGCCTTCATGTCGATGACCATGGTCGTGATGCCCTCGTGCTTGGGGGCGTCGGGGTTGGTCCGGACGGTGGCGAACCCCATGCCGGCGACGTGCGCCCCGCTGGTCCACACCTTCTGGCCGTTGACCAGCCAGCCGCCCTCGACCCGCGTGCCGCGGGTCTTGATGCCGGCCGCGTCGGAGCCGGCGTCGGGCTCGCTGAAGAGCTGGCACCAGATCACCTCCTGCTCCAGCGCCGGGCGCACCCAGCGGGCGATCTGGTCCTCGGTGGCGTACTGGATGAGCGTGAGGATCACCCAGCCGGTGATCCCGTAGCTGGGGCGCTTGATGCCGGCCTTGGCCAGCTCCTCCTCGATGACGAGCTGTTCGACGGCGCCGGCGGCCCGGCCCCACGGCTTGGGCCAGTGGGGCATGGCGTAGCCCGAGTCGATGAGCTCGCGCCGCTGCTCGTCCTCGCTCAGCCCGGCGATCCGGTCGGCGAAGGCCCGCACCTCGTCGCGGAACGCCTCGGCCTCGGGCGGCAGCTCGACGGCCTTCTCCCGCGTCACGCCCCGGCGGGTGAGGTCGACCACGTCGGCCGCCGCTCGGTCGGGTTCGAGCAGCGTGCGCAGCGCGGTGGCCCGCCGCAGGTAGAGGTGGGCGTCGTGCTCCCAGGTGATGGCGATGCCGCCGTGGACCTGGGTGCAGAGGTTGGCGCACAGGTCGGCGGCCGGGCCGGCCAGCGTGGCGGCGACGGCGGCCGCGTAGCGGAGCTGGTCGCCGCCGGTGGCGGCGGCCCGGGCTGCGTCCCACACCGCGCTGGTGGCCAGGTCGGTGGCCACGGCCATGTTGGCGCAGTGGTGCTTCACCGCCTGGAACGTGCCGATGGGCCGGCCGAACTGCTTGCGCTCCTTGGCGTAGGCGGCGGCCATCTCGGTGCACTCGCGGGCCACGCCGACCGCCTCGGCCGCCAGCACGACCCGGGCGAGGTCGGTGAGCAGCGGCGCGGCGCCGGGCAGCACGGTCGCCGGGGCGGCCGTCAGGGTCACCCGGCCGGCGGGGCGGGCGGGGTCGAGGTTCTCGGGGACCTCGATGGCGACCGCGTCGCCGGCCGCCTCCCGCTCGACGACGGCCACGTCGTCGCCCGCGGCCAGCACCAGCACGTCGGCCAGGCCGGCGCCCAGGACGACGGTCCGCCCGGAGACGGTGGGGGCGTCCTCGCCGTTGCCCGTGTCGCCGTCGACCGTCACGCCCGTCCCGTCGAGGGCCAGGCCGACGCCGGCCGTCGTGGTGCCGTCGGCCAGGCCGGGGAGGAGGCGGCAAAGCTGGTCGGCCTCGGCGGCGTCGGCGCCGGCCCGGTCGAGGAGGGCGCTGGCGATGACCGTCGGGACGAACGGGCCCGGCGCCACCGCCCGGCCCAGCGCCTCGACGACGACGGCCAGCTCCTCGACGCCGAACCCGGAGCCGCCGACGTCCTCGGGCAGGTGCAGGCCGAGCCACCCGAGCCCGGCCAGCTCTCCCCACCAGCTCGGGCGCTCCTCCGGGGCGCCGTCCAGAAGCCGGCGGGCGTCCCCCCGGGCGTCCCGCTTCCGGAGCAGGTCCTCGGCGGTCTCGGCGAGGGACCGGTGGTCATCGGTGATGGCGATCGACACGGCGGTCATCCCTTCCTCGGGCCCGCCCGACGGCGGGCGGCGGTGGTGGGTGCGGTTCGGGTGCGGGTTCGGGTCATGCCTGGCCCACGGGCTCGGGCACCGGCCGCAGCACGGCCAGCAGCAGGTCGGCGACGACGCGGGCGTGCTCCTCGACGGCGGTCGGCTCGAACGGGTCGGCCGGGTCCACGAGCTGGGCCGCGGCGGCCTGGGCGAACGGCCCGACGGCGCCCCCGTGGATCAGGAAGCACAGCGTCCGGAACGGGACCGGCCGGGCCCGGCCCTCGGCCTCGAGCTGGGCGACCACCCGCCGGAGCGGGACCAGCACCGGCCCGATGTGGTTCTCGAAGGCGTAGCGGAGCCGAGGGCCGTCGAGGGCGCCCTCGACGGCCAGCAGCCGGGTCACCTCGGGGACGGCCGCGGCCGCCCGGACGTAGCACACGATGAGCGAGCGGAGACGCTCGACGGCGTCGCCCGTGTCCTCCGGGATCCCGGCGTCGGCGAGGGCGGCCCGCATGCGGGCGAAGCCCCAGTCGACCGCCGCCCGCCACAGGTCTTCCTTCGTGCCGAACCGCTGGTTGAAGAGGTTGTGGCTCACGCCCAGATCGCGGGCCAGCTGCTGGACCGAGCAGCCGTCGTAGCCGTGCGCCGCGAACGCCGCCAGCGCGGCCCGCATGGCGTCGTCGGTCGCCAGCGGCGACGAGTTGGCCGGCGGCCGGCCAGCGCGCGGTCGAGCGCGTCGTTCCCCCACTGCGACGACTGTACGGCGTTTGTTGATGGCCATCCATTTGGCGCGGCGGGCGGTGGGCCCGGCATCGTGGCGGGATGGAGGAGCGCGCCCTGTTCGTTCGCGACGGCGACGCCTTCGTCGGCACGATCCTGACCCAGGGCAGCTGGGATCCGGGCGCGGCGAACGGCGCCATGGTGCTGGCCCTGCTCGGCCACTGCCTCGAGGACGTCCCGACGCTGGTGCCGATGACGGTCAGCCGGTTCACCACCGACCTGGTCCGCCCAGTGCCGCTCGGCCGGCGGCTGCGGGTCACCGCCGATGTCGTGCGGGAGGGCAAGAAGATCCAGGTGGTCGAGCTGCGCCTGGTGGCCGAGGGGGCGGGCGGCGAGGCCGTCGAGCACGTGCGGGCCACCGTCCTGCGGCTGCGGGACGCCGATCTGTCCGGACGCGACGACGTGCCGGCCAGCACCACCGATGTCCGGCCGGCCGACGCCCTCGAGCCGGTGGCCGAGGCCGAGCCCGTCCGCCAGCCCGGCGCCGACCTCCCCGGCTTCCTCCGCGCCGTCGACATGCGCCGGGCGCGGCGCCGGGATCGGCCCGGCTACGGCTGGTGGGTGCGGCTGGAGGCGGCGGTGGTGGCCGGCGAGCCGGTCCGCCCCACGTCGCTGCTGACGCTCGGCTTCGACATCTCCAACCTCATCGGGCTGGAGGAGGTCAGCGCCGCGGTCACGATGATCAACCCGGACGTCACCGCCCACGTGCTGCGGCCCCCGGTGGGGGAGTGGCTGGCGGTGACCGGCGACACCCGGGTCAACCCCGCCCTGGGGCGGGGCGTGTCGACGGCCGAGCTGAGCGACGGGGACGGGATCTTCGCCCTGACGTCGGTGTCGCAGCTGGTGCAACCGCGCTGAGGGGGGCCTTCGCTCACGCCTCGAAGGTGTGGGGGAGGTGGGCCAGGGCGGCCTCGGCGTAGACGCGGGCGCCGGTGCGCACGCCGTAGGCGAGGTCCTCGAGCAGGGCGGCCCGGGCGTAGAACGCGGCCCGGTCGTGGTCGGCCGCCGACCAGGGGGCGTCGTAGTGGGCCAGGGTCCGGTCGTAGGCGGCCGGTCCCAGGTCGCGCAGGATCAGCGCCAGGTCGCGGGCGGGGTCGGTCAGCGCCGCGTCGGTCCAGTCGATGACGGCGGTGAGGGCGCCGGTCGCGGGGTCGACGAGCAGGTGCTCGGCGCCGAGGTCGTTGTGGCAGAAGACCCGGCGGGCGGGGGCGGGCGGGTGCGGGGCGGCCAGGAAGCCCTCGACCCGCCGGCGGGCGGCGGGGTCGAGGTGGTCGGCGATGGCTTCGTAGTCGCGGGCGGCGTCCTCAAGCCACGCCGCCGGCGGGTGGTCGTCGGGCGGGGCCAGCGCGGCGAGCGCCGCCTGCGTCGCCCGCGCCGCCGGCGTCTTCGGTGTCGCCGGGTCGGCCCGGTGCAGGACGGCGAGCAGCTCGCCCAGCGGGGCGCCGAGCGTCTCGGGGCGGGCGACCGGGTGCACGTTGAGCGGTCGGCCCGGCAGCTTGCGGTAGGCGAGGGCGCCGGTCGCGGGGTCGGCGAACACCGGCTCGGGGACCGGGATCGGCGAGAGCTCGGCCACCTCGGCGAGCAGGGCGGCCTCCCGGCGGACCGCCTCGCCGTCGCCGGGCTCCCTGGCCACCCGGACGATCAGCTCGCCGTCGACCTCGTACACGACGTTGTCGGTGCCGGCGGCCAGCCTGATCACCCGGTCGGTCGCGACCGGACGCCCGAGGTGCCGGGCCGCGATCGCCCGCACGTCCGCGCTCACGTCGTCCCGCTCGATCCCCGCATGCTGCCAGACCCGGGACGCTCGGCCGGGGTCGGGAGGGCCGAAAGGCGCAGGTTGGGCGCCAACGGCCTAGCGTGGTCGTACCGGCGCTCGGCCACTCGGGCCGGGTCGGCAACCGAAGAGAGACAGATGTCAACAGGTACCGTGAAGTTCTTCAACGATCAGAAGGGCTTCGGATTCATCTCCCGCGAAGACGGCGACGACGTCTTCGTCCACTTCTCGAACATCGACGGCGACGGTCACAAGACCCTGACCGAGGGCGACCGCGTGGAGTTCGAGGTGGGTCCCGGCCGCAAGGGCGAGGAGGCCCGCAACGTCCGGGTGATCTGAGCGCCGCCAGGCACGACGACGACCGGACCGCCGGCCCTCGGGCCGGCGGTCCGCCGTTTTGGCCCGGGGTCGACCCGGCGCGCCGAACCTGGGTGACCGAGACACCCCGGTTTCGGTGGGGGTGGGGCGGGCAGGCTGGGGGCGTGGCCGGAGGCGATCGGGCCGAGAACGATCGGGCCGAGGGCGATCGGGGCGAGCACCGGGAGGGTGGCGCCGCCGACGAGCCGGCGCTCGGCCCCACGTGGCGCCTGGGCGGGGCCGAGGTCCGGGTGGGCACGTGCTCGTGGGCCGACAAGACCCTCGTGCGGAACACGGACTGGTACCCCAAGCGGACGATGTCGGCCGCCGAGCGGCTCCGCTACTACGCCGGGCGGTTCTCGCTGGTGGAGGCCGACAGCACCTACTACCGGCCGCCGTCCCGCCAGCTGACGGGCGCCTGGGCCGAGCGCACGCCCCCGGGGTTCGTCATGAACGTCAAGGCGTACTCGCTGATGACCGGCCACCCGACGAAGCCCGACACGCTGTGGCCCGACATCCGGGAGGCCTTGGACGAGGACGCCGCGGGCAAGCGCAACGTCTACCCCCACCACCTGCCCGACGACGCCGTCGAGGAGGTGTGGCGGCGGTTCGTCGACGGCGTGACGCCGCTGGTCGAGGCCGGGCGGCTGGGGGCGGTGCTGCTCCAGTACCCGCCGTGGTTCACGCCCAAGAGGGCCAACCGCGAGGAGCTGGCCCGGGCCCGCGAGCGCCTGGGCGACCTGCCGGCGTGCGTCGAGCTCCGGTCGCCGCGCTGGCTCGCCCCCGACGACCGCGACCGCACGCTGGGCTGGCTCGCCGACCACGACCTGGCGCTCGTGGTGGTCGACGCCCCCAGGGCCAGCGGGCTGCCCCGGGTGGTCACGGCCACGACCGACCTGGCGGTCGTCCGGTTCCACGGGCGGGCGGACGACACATGGAGGTCGGGCGCGGCCACGGCCGCCGAGCGGTTCCGCTACCTGTACGACAAGAGCCAGCTCCGGCCCTGGGTCGACCGGGTCGCCGAGCTGGCAAAGCGGGCCGAGCGGGTCCACCTGCTGCTCAACAACTGCTATGAGGACTACGGCGTGCGCAACGCCCAGGACCTCAACGACCTGCTCGACGAGCGCCTCGGCGGGGGCTGACGCACCGGCCAGGGCGGGCCCGCCCGCCCCTAGCCCCCCTCGTCCTCCTGGTCGTCCTCGGGCTCGAGCCGCGCGATGAGCCGGGAGATGGCCGCCAGGGCGGCGTCGTGGCCGACGGTCATGCCCATGGCCTGCTCGCGGACGATGACACGCGCGACGCCGCCCAGGGCGATGACCGCCAGCTCGGGCGGGAACAGCTCGGTGTCGACCCCGTACCGCCGCCACAGCTCGGTGAAGCCGGCGATCTGGACCCGCTGGAAGTCCGCCGACATCTCGACCAGCGCCTTCCGCACCGCCGGCCGGTGGTTGCTCAGGGCGACCAGCTCCACCGTGAGCGACGTGCCCCGAGGGTCGAGGTGCTGCTGCCAGAGCGTGCGCAGCGGCCGGGGCGACGCGAGCGCAGCGGCGAACTGCCGCTTCGAGTGCTCCACGCCCCGCTGCAGCAGGGCCACGAACAGGTCGTCGAGCGTCGGGAAGTAGTAGTGCACGAGCGGCGCCTGCACGCCGGCCTCGGCGCCGATGCTGCGCGACGTCACCCCGGCGTAGCCGTGCTCGAGCATCACGCGCGCCGCAGCGTCGAGGATCAGCGACCGCTTCGCCTCCGCTCGTGCTCCACTGCGCGCCCGGGCCATGGCTGGAGGCTACGAGACGACGACCCGCCCAAAGTTTGAACAAATGTTATAAGTTCGTCGGCATGGCCTCAGCACTGGACCGCCTGCTCGGGCTCCGGGACGCGCCCGACCGCTTCGACATCCCGCCCGCCGAGCTGCTCCCGCTGCAGCTCGACGCCGCCAACCAGCGGCTCGAGGAGCAGGTCGGCCAGATCCCGCTCCTCGCCAACCGGGTGGAGGCCGCCGGCGTCACGGCGATCACGTCGGCCGCCGACCTGGTGCCGCTGCTGTTCGCCCACAACACGTACAAGACCTACGCCGAGCCCTGGCTCACCGGCGGCAAGTGGGACCGGATGGCCCGGTGGCTGGCCACCGTGTCGACCTACGAGCCGAGCGACCCGACCGGCGCCACCTTCGCCGACGTCGAGGGCCTGGACGAGTGGGTGGCCCGCCTCGAGGACGAGGGCCGCTACGTCTCGTGCTCCAGCGGCACCACCGGCAAGCCGGCCATGCTGGGCGCCACAGCCGCCGACCTGGAGTTCGGCGCCCAGTCGAACGTGGCGGGCTTCACCTGGACGACCGGCATCGAGCCGGCGCAGGACCGCACGTTCTTCGGCCTCGGTCCGCGGACCACCGTCACCCGCAACGAGCGCATCCGCCAGGCGATGGCCGACGCCTTCGGCTCCACCGTCCACGAGCCGTACCAGCTGCCGGTCGCGCCGATCACCACGGGCTCGGTGATGGCCATGATCATGCTCCGCCGGCGCATCGCCGAGGGCAGCGCCGCGCCCAGCGAGGTGGCGGAGTTCGAGCGCCTGACGAACGAGCGGCAGGCGAGCATGGAGGCGGCCCGGGCCGATGCCATCGAGGCGCTGATCGCGGCGCGCGACCAGAAGCTGCTGCTCACCGGGTTCTTCCCCAGCGTGTACCCGCTGGCCGTGGGCGTGCGGGAGCGGGGCTACGGGGCCGGCGACTTCCGGCCCGACAACGCCATGCTCACCGGCGGCGGCCTCAAGGGCGCGCAGCTGCCGCCCGACTACCGGGAGGTCGTCTTCGAGACGTTCGGGCTGGCGGAGGAGCGGGTGTTCCACCTGTACTCCATGCAGGAGATCAACACGCCGTTCCCCAAGTGCCGGGCCCGCCGCTACCACGTCGCCCCGTGGGTGCTGGCGCTGCCGCTCGACCCGCCGGGCGAGCGGCTGCTCGACGCCGGCGGCGGCGAGATCGAGGCGCGCGCCGCCTTCCTGGACCTGTCGTTGGAGGGCCGCTGGGGCGGGGTCATCTCCGGCGACCGGGTGCGCATCGACGTCCGGCCCTGCGCCTGCGGGCACCAGGGACCGCACATCGGCGAGGACATCGTGCGCTTCGCCGACCTGGAGGGCGGCGACAAGATCACCTGCGCCGGCACGATCGACGCCTACGTGCGGGGGGCGGCGTGAGCGGGGCCGGTGCGGCCGGAGTCGGGGGCGGCCGGCTGCACGCCCCCTTCTTCGTGCGGGGCGAGGTGATCGCCGACGCCGCCGTGACCCACACGTCCCGCGACCTGGGCGCCGACTTCACCACGCCCGCGCTCGACCTCGACCGGGTCGTGCAGCCCCGGTCGGAGCTGCCGCCGCTGCTCGACGTCAAGCTGGCCGAGATCATCGACTTCCTGGTCGAGGCCGGCACGGCGCTCGACCTCGACCGCAACCCCTACCTGCAGGAGTGCCTCGAGCTGGTGGCGGCGACGAACCCGCTGCCCCGGCGGGTCGTCGAGAACCTGTACCGCTCCGCCCCCCGCCTCCTGGCCCGGGACTCGCTGGAGGCGATGGTGGCGTCCAACTTCCCCGACCCGGCCGTGCTCGACGGCTGGGTGACCCGGGTCGACAAGCTCGGCAACCGCGGGCACGTGCGGGCGTTCCCGCCCCGGATGGTCCACATGCTGGCCGGCAACGCCCCGGCCGGCTGCATCGCCTCGATCGCCCAGGGGGCGCTGGTCAAGGCCGTCAACCTGTTCAAGATGCCGTCCAGCGATCCGTTCACGACGGTGGCGGTGCTGCGGACGCTGGCCGACATCGACCGTGACCACCCCGTGGTCCGGTCGATGGCCGCCGTCTACTGGGAGGGCGGCGACGAGGCCGTCGAGCGCACGATCTACCGGCCCCAGTTCTTCGACCGGATCGTGGCCTGGGGCGGCGGGCCGGCGATCCGCAACGTCATCCGGTACCTCGGCCCCGGCATCCAGCTGGTGTCGTTCGACCCGAAGTCGTCGATCTCGCTGATCGGTCGCGAGGTGTTCGCCTCGCCGGAGGTCGTGGCCGACGTCGCCGAGCGGGTCGCCGCCGACACGACCGTATACAACCAGGAGGCCTGCCTGGCCAGCCGGTTCGTGTTCATAGAGGGGGAGCGCGACCAGGTCGAGGGCTTCTGCGCGGCGCTGGCCGAGCGGCTCGCCGTCGACCGTGAGTTCGCCTCGGCGGTGGCACCCCCGCCGCCGGCGGAGGTCCGGGACGAGGTCGAGGTCATGGCCGCCATGGGCGACGTGGCGGTGTGGGGCGGCTTCGACGGGCGGGGACTCGTGATCCTGTCCGACGAGCCGGTCGACTTCCACCCGTCGAACAAGACGTCGAACGTCGTGCGGGTCCCGTCGCTCGACGACGCCGTCCGCTACGTGAACGTGGCGACGCAGACGATCGGCGTCTACCCGTGGAGCCGGAAGGCCGCGCTGCGCGACCGCCTGGCCAGCGCCGGCGGCCAGCGGGTGTGTCGGGTCGGCACCGCCAACCGGCACGTGCCCGGAGGGCCGCACGACGCCATGTACGCCCTCCACCGCTTCGTCCACTGGATGGGCGACGACGACATCGAGCTGTCCGGCGACGGCGGGGTCTGACGATGGGGCTCGACCAGCGGATCCTGGGCCGATCCGGCCTGCGGGTGAGCGACGCCTGCCTGGGCACGATGACCTTCGGCACCAGCTGGGGCTTCGGTGCCGACGAGGCCACGTGCCGGGAGATCTACGCCGCCTTCCGGGAGGCGGGCGGCACCTTCGTCGACACCGCCAACAACTACACGAACGGCGAGAGCGAGGAGATCCTCGGCCGCCTCCTCGCCGGCGAGCGCGACGAGGTCGTGGTGTCGACCAAGTTCACGCTGCCCACCGCCGCCGACCCCAACAGCGGCGGCAGCCACCGCAAGAGCCTGCGCCGGAGCGTCGAGACGAGCCTGCGCCGGCTCGGCACCGACTACATCGACCTGCTCTACGTGCACGCCTGGGACCAGCACACGCCGGTCGACGAGACGCTGCGGGCGCTGGACGACCTGGTGGCGGCCGGCACGGTGCTGGCCGTGGGCGTGAGCAACACGCCGGCGTGGGTCATCGCCCGCTCCGACCTGCTCGCCGAGATGCGGGGCTGGGCCCGGTTCTGCAGCGTCCAGCTCCAGTACGGGCTGGCGTCCCGGACCGCCGAGCGCGAGCTGCTGCCCATGGCCCGGGCGCTGGGCCTGCACGTGGCCGGGTGGGGACCGCTGGGCCGCGGGCTCCTGGCCGGCAAGCCCCCGCCGGCAGGGCGGCCGTCGCTGTCGCCGACGGTCCGGGCGGTCGTGGGCGAGGTGGCCAAGGTGGCGGCCGAGCTCGGGACCGAGCCGGCGGCGGTGGCACTGGCCTGGGTCTGGCACCGGGGCGTCACGCCGGTGATCGGGGCGCGGACCGTCGAACAGGTCCGGGCCAACCTGCGGGCGGCCGACCTGCGGCTGGACGACGAGCACCTGGCCCGGCTCGACGCCGTGTCGGCGGTGCGGCTCGGCTACCCGCACGACTTCGTACGGGAGCGGTTCCCGATGCTGATCGCCGAGGACCGCTAGGCAGGGCCCGCCGGCGGGCCGGCCCGCCCTGCGGCGCCGACCGGGGCGACGGCGGCCGGGCCGGGGGCCGGCCGAGCTCGCCGCAGATCCACCAGGCCGGACGAGGACGCCGCAGCGGGGGAGCAGATCCGGCAGAAGCGCCGGACCACCTGGGCGGGCACGGTCGCCGCCTCAGGCGCGGACGGCGACGTCGAGGAACCCCCGCTCGGGGCCCCGGACGAAGAACGACGGCCCGAGCTCCACGTCCCGCAGGCGGTACTCGGGGGCCGTGCGCAGGAGCCGTTCGATGGCCACCTTGGCCTCGAGGCGGGCGAGCGGGGCGCCGAGGCACAGGTGCGGCCCGTAGCCGAACCCGTAGTGGGCCTTGGCCTCGCGGCGAACGTCGAAGCGCGCCGGGTCGGCCCAGCGGTCCGGGTCGCGGTTGGCGGCGGCGATCAGCGCGTAGACGGGCTCGCCGGCGGCGATGCGGGTGTCGCCCAGCACCGTGTCGGCCGTCGCCACCCGGGGGATGGCCTGGACCGTGCCCCGCCACCGCAGGACCTCCTCGATGGCGGCCGGCACCAGCTCGGGACGCTCGACGAGGAGCCGGCGCTGGTCCGGGTGGAGCTCGAGGGCCACGAGCGCGTTGGCCAGCAGCTTGGCGGTCGTGTCGTACCCGGCGATCAGCAGCAGGACGGCGGCGGCCCGCACCTCGTCGGCGTCCATGGCGGGCGCGTCGGTGCCGGTACCGGTGACGGTGGTGCCGCCGTGCCCGCCGGTCCCGTCCCCCGCCATGCGGAGCATCGCCGTGAGCAGGTCGTCGGGCTGCTCACGCCGGTGGCGCTCGATCTCCTCGCGCAGGTACTGGTTGAGCTCGGCCGACGCCTGCCGCAGCGTGGCCCGGGCCTCGGCGTCCTCGTGGCCGTAGGACAGGTTGGTCACGATCGTGTTCGACCACTGGCGGAAGTCGGCGTGCCGCTCCTCGGGCACCCCGAGCATCTCGGCGACGATGATCGTCGGGATCATCGTGAAGTCGGCGATCAGGTCGAAGCCGTCGTCACCCGCCGCCAGCGGCGCCAGCAGCCGGTCGACGACCTCGCCGACCCGCTGCTCCCACCGGGCCACGGCCCGCCGGGTGAACAGCGGCGACAGGCAGCCCCGGAGCCGCCGGTGGGTGGCGCCGTCGACCGAGATCATGGTCGGCGCCTCGAACCACGGGGTGACCTCGGGGTCGCCGTTCATCACCCCGAAGCGGCCGCCGTCGTCGGTGAGCACGGCGGCGCAGTCGTCGAAGCCGGTGACCATCCAGCCGGACAGGTGGTCGTTCCACACGACCCGCCCGGCCGCCCGCACCTGCTCATAGAGCGGGAACGGATCGGCGATGGCGGCGGGGTCGAAGAAGTCGACGTCGAGCTGGATCCTGCGCATGGTCCCCCTCCCGGCCGACGTGACGGAGCACGTGTCAGCACGCCTTGACACCAAGTCGGACGGGGCCCACGATACCCGGGCCGACCCATGAGTAAACGCTCACCCACAGACGCGGCCGCGGGCGCCGCGTGGGATGCGGTCGCGGACCCGGGCACCGGTGCGGACGCCGGCGTGCCGGCTCCCGGGTCCGCCTCACTCGGTGGGTTCGACGGGGGGCGCCGCACGCAGCGGGGTCGACGGGGTCGACGTGGTCGGTCCCGCCGGCGAGGCGGCGGGGGATCGCCGGACGCAGGGCCGGGGCGCCCTCCGGCCGGCCCACGCTCGGCGTTCGCGCTCCCGGCCGCTTTCCGCTGGGTCGGACCGGACGGTCCGCTAGGCGGACTCGGTCGCCGCCTTCGTCCCCTGCTGCTGGCCGCCGTCGACGAGCACGTCGATGCCGCTGACGAACGAGGCCTGGTCCGAGACCAGGAACGCGGCGACGGCCGCCACCTCGTCGGGGTCGCCGAGCCGGCCGAGCGGCGTCTGGGCCAGCATGTCCCGCATCACCGGCTGCTGCTCCATCTCCTGGGTGTTCATGGGCGTGTCGATGAGCCCGGGGGCGAGGGAGTTGGCGCGGCCGCCCCGGGGTCCCCAGCGCACGGCGGCCCGGGCCGCAGCCCGGATCACGCCGACCTTGGCGAAGGCGTAGCCGATCCCGCTGTCGCCGCCCACCAAATCCGTGGCCCGGTCGAGGAAGCCGGGGGCGAGCGGGTCGCGCAGCGCCTCCTCCATCTCGTCCGTCACGTAGGGGGCGACGGCGTAGGCGGCCGACGACGAGAAGCACACGGCCGCCGAGCCGGGCTCCACCAGCTCGCCGACGGCGTCGAGGAGCAGCTGGGTGCCGACCAGGTCGACCTCGATGATCCGCCGGGCGTCGCCCATGGTCGGCGAGATGCCGGCGGCGTGGACGAGCGCCCGGAACCGCCCGGCCGCGCGCACCCGCTCGGCCAGGGCCCGGACCGCCTCGGGGTCGGCGACGTCGCAGGCGACCCCGACGGTGCCGTCGATCCCGGGGTCGCGCAGGTCGACGGCGACGACGACGTCGGCCAGCCCGCGCACGCGGTCGACGCAGGCCCGCCCCATGCCGCGGGCGGCGCCGGTGACGACGGCGACCGCCGGCCGCCCGGCGTCCGCTTCGGTGGTGGTGCTCATGGGCGGCAACGCTAGGCGGCCGGTCCCGACGTCGACCTCGACGTCGGGACCGGATCGGGATGCGCCGGCGGCGGCCCGCCCCCCGGCGGCCGCCCGCCGGCGTCGCCGCGGCTTCAGGCCCCGCCGTCGGCCCGGCGGTGGTCGCGCAGCGGCACCGCCACCGAGCCGTCGGTGCTCACCCGGGGGCGGTCGGGCTCGGCGGCCGGGAGCGGCTGGGCCGGCCGCAGCGTGGCGCGCGACCGGCGGGCCAGGTCCTGGTAGACGCGGGTGCCGTTGGCCTTCCAGGCGATCTCGTCGGCGCTCAGCTCGCGCACCACCCGGGCCGGGTTGCCGGCGACCAGGGTCCGGGCCGGGACCCGCTCCTCGGCCCGGACGAAGCTGTTGGCGGCCACGAACGCCTGCTCGCCCAGCTCGGCGCCGTCCATGACGACGCTGTTCATGCCGACGAGCACGCCCCGCCCGACCCGGCAGCCGTGGAGCACGGCGCCGTGGCCGACGTGGCCGTCCTCCTCCACGGTGACGTCGCGGCCGGGGAAGCAGTGCAGCACGCACGAGTCCTGCACGTTGGCGCCCGGCCCCACGACCACCCGGCCGAAGTCGCCCCGCAGGCTGGCGAGCGGGCCGATGTAGCACCGGGGCCCGACGATCACGTCGCCGATGAGCACGGCGTCGGGGTGCACGAACGCCGTGGGGTCGACCACGGGCACGACGCCGTCGATCTCGTACACGTGGGCCATCGGGCCAGGCTACGGGCCGACGGCCCGGTCCGATGACCCCGACCGGCCGCCGCTTCCGTCCCGGCCCGAGCTGGGTCGAAACGGCGACGGGGCGGCGGCGCGGCGACGGGCCGGGCGGGCGAGGGTGGCGCGGCCGGCGCGAGGCCTGGCCCGGGGCGGGGGAGGGCCTACGGCTGGGCGGCCGCGCCGGGGTCGGCGCCCGTGGCGTCGGCGGCGTCGACCGGGTGGAGGGCGAACACCGGGTGGCGGGGCGCCTCGGCGGCGATCTCCCCGTCCGACGACTCGGGCGTGACGTCGAAGTAGGGCCGGACGTGGTCGCCGGCGCCCTTGGACCGCAGGTACCTGCGGAGGATCGGCACGGCCTCCTCCCGCCCGACCTCGGTCGCCCTGAAGGTCTCGACCGTGCGGCCCCGCCGCAGCGTGAGGATCGTGGCGGCCCGGACGTTGCGCACCCAACTCACCTCGCCGTAGGGCGACACCAGCCACGTGTCGCCGCCGTCGCGCACCGGGACGACCGGGAGGGTGCGGGGCTGCCCCGTCCGGCGGCCGGTCACGGTGAGCAGCCGCATGAAGCCGGGCCCGACGCCCGCCCGGAGCAGGGCCCTGATCAGGGCGTTGGCCGCCCGGGTGCCCGGCGTGAGCCGGTAGGTCTTCGCCATCGTCGCCGCTCCTCCCGTGAGGGCCCGCCGTGCCGGGGCACCCCCATCATCGCCGCGCTGGTCCCGTCCCGCCCGGCCGCCCGCCCGGCGCCCCGCCAGCCGTTCCCGGGCGGAGCGCCCCCGGACCGTCCCGGCCACGGACGAGGTCAGCCGTCGAGCAGCGCCATGGCCCGGAGCCGGCGCTGGGACGCCGCGGCCCGGAACCGGGCGGCGCCGGCCTCGTCGCCCATCAGCTCGGCGGTGTCGGCCAGCGAGTCGAGCTCGTCGGCGTCCGCCACCAGCTGCCGGTGCCGTTCCCGCCGCTCCTCGTCGTCCTCGGCGTCGCGCGCTCCGTCCATCCGTCGATCGTGCCCGCTCCGGAGCCACCCGCCAACCCCGGCCCCGTCCCGTCCCGGCCGGGGTCGCCCCGCCGGCCGCCCCGGGAACGACCAGCGCCGGCCGCCGGGACGGGCCTCCCGTGCGGCCGGCGCCAGGGTGTCGGGCGGCCCGGGTGTCAGCCGCCGACGGTTGGACGGATCAGTGGTCGTGCGTGTGCTCGCCGGGGATGGTCGACACGTAGGTGGCGACCGCCTCGATCTCCGCCGGCGTGAGCCGTCCCTCCCACGCAGGCATGCCACCGCGGCCGTTGGTGATGACCTCGATCAGGTGGGCGACCGAGTGGTGCTCGCCGATCCCCCGGAGCGACGGACCGACGCCGCCTTCACCTTCCGCACCGTGGCACCCGGCGCAGCTGGCCTGGTAGATGGCCCGTCCGTCGGGCCCAGGCACCGTGGTGGTCGTCGTCGGGCGAGTCGTCGTGGTCGTCGGCCGGGTCGTGGTCGTCGTCGGCCGGGTGGTGGTCGTGGTGGGCCGCGTCGTCGTGGTCGTGCCCGGACCGCAGCTCTTGGTCCAGGTGCCCGTGGGTCCCTCCTGCAGTGCCGTGGTCTCCCACGACAGGCCGATGTAGGCCCAGGAGCCCCGGGCGAACACGAAGACGAAGAGCTCGAAGGCCCGCCCCGCCCGGGCGTGCTCCGAGTTGCTGGCCTCCACGCACGTGGGTGCCTGGGCGGGGGCGGATGCCGCCGCGGGGCTGGCGTCGCTCGCCGACACCCTCCACCGGGCGGTCACCCCCACCAGCAGCGATCCCACCAGCATCGCGGCGAGCATGAGCGCCAACGCCCGGGATCTGGAGCGCCGACGCACCGCGTTGGTGTCATCTGTTGTCGACATGACCCCCCTAAGCCTCGTCGAGTAATGACGTTGTCCTGATCAGATCAGAGTATTACTGACCAAAACGGCGGAAGGCACCGCCGTTGTTGCCCATGCGCATCGCCCAAGCGCGACGGCGATACCCGGCCCATCAGGGGCCGAAGCCGGCCGGCTCGCCCCAGCCCGAGCCGACCTGGGCGGCCCGCCGGCCCCGCGGCGGCGGGCGACCCCAGCCCTCAGCGCGCCCGGGCCACCGCCAGCACGGCGTCGACCACGGCGGCGACCCGCTCGTCGGGCGTGGGCTCGTGCCGCAGCAGCTGGCGGTAGAACAGCGGCCCCGACAGGAGGTCGACCAGCAGGTCGGGGTCGGCGTGGGGGGCGATGTCGCCGGCCCGCCGGGCCTTCTCGAGCCGGTCGACGATGGGTTGGCGCCGGCTGCGGACGAAGTCGGCGTGCAGCCGGGCGATGACCGGGTCGCCCTGGGCGGCGGCCAGCAGTGAGGGCAGCGAGCGGCGCATCGTGGCCGACTCGACCACGTCGCGCACACCCAGGAACAGGTCGACCAGGTCGGCCCGGAGGTCGGGCGTGTGGGCGACGGTGTTGGGCGGCACCACCTGCGACCAGGCGTCGGCGACCAGGTCGGACGGTGACGACCAGTGGCGGTACAGCGTCGTGCGCGACACCCCGGTCTCGCGGCTGACCCGCCCGAACGTGACCGCCCCCGGCCCCTCCGACCGCAGCAGGCGCCGGACGGCGTCCAGCACGGTCGCCCGTGTGCGGTCGACCCGCGGATCGACCCGCGTGTCGCACGCCATCCCCGCGGCGTTCCCGGTCATCCGCGTTCGAAGCTCCTGGTCCCGGTCGTCGAGTGGACACGGGTCCACCCATCTCTGGTACACCGGTGTACCGAACTGCTGGCTGGGGAGCAAGTAGGAGGGGGCCCGATGGCTCGCGTGAGAACCACGCTTCGTGCGGCACTCGCCGCGCTGGCCGCGCTGACGGTCGCAGCGGCCACGTACTCGACCAACACGACCGGCGCCGGCGCCGAGGCGGCCAGCCCGGCGACCGCCGGCACGGCCGGGACCGCCGGATCGGCCGGGGCCACCGGCTCCGTCGCCCAGGAGGATCCCGGCATCAATCCGGACGGCACCGATCCGCTGCCGCCGCTGCCCGACGACGTGGCGCTGCCCATCGTGTTCGTCCACGGCTTCGCGGGCTCGGCGCAGCAGTTCGAGTCGCAGGCCATCCGGTTCGCGGCCAACGGGTACCCGCAGGAGCGGATCGTCGCCTACGACCACGACGGCGCCGGCCTCGACATCGACGGCTACGTCCAGGGCCTCGACCAGGTCATCGACGAGACTCTGGAACGCTTCGACGTCGATCAGGTGTACCTGGTGGGCCACTCGCGGGGGACGCTGGTGTCCAGCTCCTACCTCGGCGACGCCGGGCGGGCGGCCAAGGTGGCGAAGTACATCGCCCTCGACGGCGCCCCCTGCCCGACCGCGGTGCCGTGCCGAGCGATCACCCAGGCCGACCTGCCGGGCCAGGCGCACGTCGAGGTGGCCACGTCCAAGGAGTCGTTCGTCCGCCAGTACGAGTTCCTGGTGGGCGAGGAGCCCGAGGTCGTCGACATCGTCCCCCAGCGCCAGCCGGTCGAGCTGGCGGGGCGGGCGGTCAACTTCCCGGCCAACACCGGCCGGGAGGGCGCCCACCTCGACGTGTGGGAGATCGACGCCGAGACCGGCGCCCGGGTCGGCGACGAGCCGCACGCCTCCTTCGACCTCGATGCGGACGGCAGCTTCGGGCCGTTCACCGTCGAGCACGGCGCCCACTACGAGTGGGTGCTCTCGGCGCCGGACACCGACGTCCAGCACCACCTCTACCTGCAGCCCTACCCGCGCAGCAGCTACCTGGTGCGCCTGCTGTCGTCGGGGCCCGACAGCCCGACCCGGCAGAACACCAACGTCAGCGATGACCACTCGGCGATCATCGCCATGCGGATGCGGGAGTGGTACGCCAACGACCGGCCCGAGGTCGAGGGCGACCAGCGTGACGTGCTCGAGATCAGCACCCGGGGCCCGGGCATCGAGACCGAGCCCGTGAACGCCATCCGCGACTTCATGGGCAACGGCACGATCGGCCTGCACTTCCACGACGACGCGGCCACGCCCGGTGAGACGACGCTGGCGGCCCTGCCCTTCTTCTCGGAACAGCCGTTCCAGAACGGGGCCGACGTGCTGATGCCGGCGTCCGACGCCGAGCAGCCCGACGGGACGATCACGGTCACCAACGTGCCCCGGGGCGACACCGACAACCCGCAGACGCTGAACGTGCCCAACTGGCCGTCGAGCCGGCACGCCATCAGCGTGATGTTCACCGACTACCCGCTCCCTGACGGCGGCGCCGCCCCGTCGAGCGAGCTGACGCTCGACCCCGAGACCGGGCACCGCGACGGGCAGGCGGTGGGCGTGACCGGCACCGGCATCCCGGACACCTACGACGGCCCGCCGTTCTGGGTGTTCCCCGCCACCGGCCAGTGGGCGCTGACCCAGTGCGGCGCCGGCATCCGGGACGAACAGACCATCCTCGGCCTGTTCACCCACTGCACCGACCGGGCGGGCGAGCCGGTCGAGGTGCGGGGCGGCACGCTCGACGCCGAGATCGCCGTGCGGTCGTCGATCACCGCCATCCTGGGCGAGGAGATCGACTGCACGGGCGGCGACGGGTGCGTGGTGGCGCTGGCCCGGGTCGAGCGCGACGGCCAGGTGACCGTGCTGACCGCGCCGCTCTCGTTCGGTTCGAATCCGGAGTCCTGACCGGGGTCGTCGGCTCTGAACAGGGCCTGCGTCCGGCGTGGTCCGAGTCTGATCAGGGTCTGATCCGCCGACCGTCGGCCGGGCCGTCGCCGCTGGCGGCGGTCCGGCCGACGGACGGCCGGACCGGGTCGCTCGGCCGGCCGAACCGGCCCGCTCGGCCGGCACGACGGCGGAGGATCGCCAGGCCCGTGTGCGCTTCTGCCCGGCGGCGCACGCGGGCCTGTGCGCGCCCGGGCGTCGGTGAGCCCGGCCCCGCGGGTTCGCCGGCGGGCCCGTCGGCGGGTCCGACGTCGGGCGGCGATGCGCGCTGACAGGCCGCCGAGCGGGCCCGGCCTTCGCCGGGGTCGAGCGCCGGCGCGCCCGGCGGACGCCCAGCGGCGAGCCACCTGGTCGTTGGTGGGATCGGCGGCTGCACCGGCAGCCGGCCCCGCTGGCGGGCGCCTGGCCGCCGGCCGGTCGCTCGGTCGGCGGCTAGCTGACGGTTGGCGGGTGGGGCCGGTGGGGACGGGCGGGTCGGCTGGCCGGGCGGCCGGTTGGCGCCGGGGCGCTGGTTGGGCCGGTCGGCTGCGGCGGGTCGGCTGGCCGGGCGGCCGGTTGGCGGCTCAGCTGACGGTCAGGCCGTTGTCGACCGTGTAGACGGCGCCGGTGATCGACCGGGCCTCGTCGGAGGCGAGGAAGGCGAAGAGGGCGGCGATCTCCTCCGGCTCGGACATGCCGCGCAGGCCGGCCATGCGCCGGGCCAGGTCGGGGTCCATGTCGGGCGGGAACGTGGCGGCGGCCGCGATGTTGGTGTTGGTGCCTGCTGGGGCGATGGCGTTGACCCGGAGCGGCGTCTTGAGGTGCTCGACGGCCAGCGCCCGGGTGAGCTGGACGACGCCGCCCTTGCTCATGGCGTACGGCACCGAGTAGGGCACGCCCTGGATGCCGGCGTTGGAAGCGATGTTCACGATGTTGCCGCCGGTCTCGAGCAGGTGGGGGAGGGCGGCCTGGGCGAGAAACCAGCAGGCGTCGAGGTTGACGCTCATCACCCGCCGGTAGTGCTCGCGGGTCACTTTGGCGGCGTGCTCGGCCAGGTAGATGCCGGCGACGTTGCCGAGCACGTCGAGGCGGCCGAGCTGCTCGACGCAGGCGTCGACGGCCGCCACGCAGGCGTCGGGGTCGGCGAGGTCGGCCTGGCGGACGACCACCCGACCGTCCAGGTCGCCCGCTTGCGCCGCGGTCTCGTCGAGCCGGGCGGGGTCGATGTCGACGGCCAGGACGGCGGCCCCCTCGTCGGCCAGTCGGAGCGTGATCGCCCGGCCCATGCCCGAGCCGGCCCCGGTGATCAGCGCGACCTTGCCTGCGAAGCGTCCGTTCATGGACCAAACGTCTAGTCCGCTGGTCGCCCCGCCGCCCGCCACCCGCTCCAGCGCCGGCCGCCGCCCGCCACCCGCCCCAGCGCCGGCCGCCGTCCGCTGCGCCGCGGGCCGCTCGGCGCAGGCCCCCTGCCACCCGGCCGGGTGGCCGCCCGGCGCAGGCCCCGGCGCCCGCTGTGCCGCGGGGCGATCGGGCGCCGGGCCGCCGGGGCCCGGCCGGGCCGGTGGTCAGGACCCGGCCGGTTGGAACAGCTCGACCACGTTGCCGGACGGGTCCTCGACCAGGATCTGCTGCCCGCCCGGCCCGGACACGATGTCGTTGCGGAACGACACCCCCTCGGCCCGCAGGCGCTCGACCTCGGCGGCCAGGTCGTCCACGATCAGGTGGATCCGGTTCCAGCCGCCGGGGCCCGGCTTGTCGCCGTTGGGCATCGGGCGCCCGGCCGAGCTGGTCGGGCCGCTGAGCAGGAGCCGCAGACGGCCGCGGGTGACGTCGGCGAACGCCGGGGCGAACGAGGTGCGCACCTCGAAGCCGAAGTGCTTCGTGTAGAAGTCGAGCGCCTCGTCGACGTCGTCGACCATGTAGCGGACGCTCACCAGCTCCTGCTCGTCGGCAGTGGTCATGGCGGTGCTCCCTTCGGGGGCCGGGGCGTCACGCCGCCGGCCGGTTGGCGAGGCTGGCGAGGAGGAACCCGATGCGGGTGTCCAGCTCGGCGGCCGACTGGACGAACGCCGGGTACGAGCCGTCGACGGACGGGTCGGCCATGCTCCAGTGGACGGTCTCGGCGGGGCCGGGCAGCTCGGGGCATGCCTCGCGCACCTTGTCGCACAGGCTGATGGCCTCGTCGAACCGCTCGCCGGCGAACACGTCGAGGTGCTTGGGGCGCCGGTCGGCGATGTCGATGCCGTAGACCTCGCGCATGACGCGCACGGCGTGGGGGTGCAGCGGCTTCGGGCGGAGCCCGGCGCTGCTGGCGGCCACGGCGCCCCCGGACCGGTCGTTGGTCAGGGCCTCGGCCATCTGCGACCGGGCGCTGTTGCCGGTGCACAGGAACAGCACCCGGACCGGGCGGTCGCCGGCCGGCGGGCGCGCCGCGGCGACCGGGGCGATCCGCAGCGCCGGGTGGAGCGCCGCCCCGGTGGCGGTCAGCTGGTCGGCGGCGCGGGCGAGGTCGACCCGGTAGTACGTGTCACGGCCGTCGGCCGAGCTGCGCCGGCCCACCACCAGCCCGGAACGGCGCAGCTTGCCGAGGTGGTACGAGACGAGGTTCTGGGGCTCGCCCATGCGCTCGCACAGCTCGCGCACCGTGCGGTCGCAGCGGGCCAGCTCGCTCAGCAGGCGCCACCGCAGCGGATGCCCGGCCACCTGGAGGAACTCGGGCGGCGCGGCCGGCGCCCGGTCGGAACGGTCGGCGGTGGGCGTGCGCACGCTCCCTTGATACATCAACCACGGTTGATGCATCAAGGCAGTTTGATGGATCGTCCGGTGCTGGCGCTGGTGCCGGCACCAGCGCCGGACGCGTCCGGCCGAGGCCGGGCCTCAGCCGGGCGGGGCGAGCAACCCGTAGGCCCGGTGGACCTCGAACTCGTAGAGGAGCCGCCGCTCCTCGGCCATCGTGGCCACGAACTCCTCCTCGGAGAGCTCGCCGCTGAACCAGCTCAGCGGCCCGTCGGGCCGGCCCTGGAGCTGGCGGAAGAAGCGGAGGCTCAGCTGCGGGACGTCGGGCCCGTCGAGGATCGTGACCGTCGTCTCGAGCGTCAGCCACCGGAACCCGGCGTCGAACACGAACAGCGTGCAGCGCGGGTCCCGCCGGAGGCGGGCGGTGCGGACCCGGTCGTGGGTGCCGCTGCTCCACAGCTTGCCGTCGACGACCCCGACGCCGACCCGTACCGCCTTGGCCGCGCCGTCGGGCCCCACGGTGATCATCGCCGCCGAGCCGGTCGATTGGAGGAACTCGAGCTGGCTGTCCGTCAACGTCATGCCGTGACCGTACGCCCCGCCCGTGACGGCCTCGCGCGCCGTTGGGACCGGTGCGGCCTCGGACCGGGTCGGCCGGGCGGCCGACGCAGCCGGGCCCGGCGTGGCCGTTAACGTCCGCCGCATGGGTCGAGGTCCTGGTCGGTGGTGGTGGCGTGTCGGGGCGGGGGGAGCGGCGCTGCTGCTCGCCCTCACCGCCGCGGCGTGCTCGGATGGCGGCGGCGACGACGGCGGCGAGACCGATGGGGGCGACGGCGGACTGGCCGACGGCGGACTGGCCGACGGCGAGGCGCTGGTGGCGGCGTTCGACGAGGCCGCCGGGGCGGCGTACGCCGAGCTGGGCGGCGACCGGGAGCAGCACCACACCGAGGGCATCGTGCTCCGTGACGACTGCTTCGCCCTCGACGGCGCCGCCGCCTCCGCCATCATCGAGGCATTGGGCCTCGACCCGGAGGGCGCCGTGGTCGAGGACGTCTTCCTCCAGGGCGTGCCGGGCGAGTCGGAGTTCCTCTACTGCACGCTCAGCCCGGCCGACACCGAGCGCGGGATCGCGTTCCGGGCGGGCACGACCTCCTACGACCGCGATGGGCTCGTGGACCTGGCGCGCCAAGGCGACGCGCGCGGGCCGATCGAGGAGCTCGAGGGCGAGGTGCCGGGCCTCGATCCCGACGAGGTGCTGGCGATCGCGCTGAACCAGGGGCAGACCGTCGCGTTCTCCTGGGTCGCGGACGGCTTCATGGTGTCGGTGGGTTACCCGACCGCGTTGGCGGATCCCGACGGCGGCTTCGCTGCCCTGAGCGAGGCCGTCTCCGGGGTCACCCGCGCGCTGGCGGCCTCCTGACCGTGCGCATGCGGCCCTCCGCGGCGGGTCCGAGCCGTCAGGTGGCGTCCGGCGGCTCCGGCGACGCCGCCGGGTCCGGGCGCGGGTCCCCGTCCGGGGCCAGGGCCGGGTCGGCCAGGGCCCGGGCGAGCTTGCGGGCCCCGATCTCGAGCAGGGCCGCCACCGCCGCCACCTCGATCCCCAGGTCATCGGCGATCTCGTCGTGTGTCGCCCCGGCGGCGGCCAGGCGCAGCGCCCGGGCGTACGGCGGCGCCAGGCTGTCGAGTGCCCGTTCGCGGTCCACCCTGCCGACCGTACGGACGGGAGCGTCGGCCGTCCTCAGTACCCGGGTACTGCATGCGCGCCCGGCCCGCCCGCCCCGCGGGCGCCCGGCGACGCCGGTCCCACCGGTTCAACTGTGAACGGGGGGACGCAGCCGGCCGCGCCGCCCTGACGCCCGGGTCACGCCGGCCGCCGGCGCCCGCCCCAGCCGCGGTCGGGGTCAGCCCGCCGGGGGCGGGGCCGGCGACGAGAGGTCGTCCAGCCACATCTCGGCCGACGAGGCGTCCTCCCTGGTCGTCACGAAGCCGACCGCCCGGTAGGCGGCCACGGCCCGCTCGTTGTCGGTGGCCACGCTGAGGCCGAGCCGCCGGGCCCCCTCGGCGCGGCAGGCAGCGGCGATGGCCACCATCGTGGCCTGTCCGAGCCCCCGCCCCCGGTGGGTCTCGTCGAGCTCGATGTCGAACACGTACCAGTCGGTGGCGGAGCCGTAGAGCGGCCCGAACCAGGTCTCGCCGATCCGCTCGCCGGCCGGCGTGCCGATCCAGACGAACCGGTGGCCCGGCGTGGCCACGCCGTCGGGAAGCAGCTTGGCGTGCTGGCGCTCGATCATCTCGCGCCCCTCGGCCTCGGCGATGCCGGCGCCGGTGAGGGCGGCGAGGCCACGCTCCCGGGTGCGGGCGAGCATCCGCTCGGCCTCGGCCGGCGTGGCGTCCAGCAGGCGGACGCCGGGCGGGCTGTCGCGTCCGTCGGTCATCGGCCCTCCCCTCGCCGTCACACGCTACCGGTCCTGCCCTACCCACCGGGCCCGGCCGCTGACGCTCGCATGGGCTGGGCCTGGTCGGCGGGTCGGGTGCGCCGGGTGCCGGTTGCCGCTGCTCGCGGCCTGCGGGTTCGAGGCCGGCGGGGGTAGCCGGCGACACCCCCGTGCGCGAGGGCGGGCCGTCCGGCGCCCGCGCGCGCTGCGGCCCCAGGAGGCGACGATGGACGCGGACGAGCCAGGGCAGGGGGCGGCCGGCGGGGGCGCCCGGGTGGGCGACCACTACCGGCGCGGCCGCGAGCGCCTGGCCGGCCGGTTCGCCGACCTCGACGACGACGCCTGGCGGACGCCCGTGCCCGCCTGCCGGGGTGGGACGTGCACGACGTGCTCGGGGCCTCGACTGGTCCCCGTCCCCGCCGCCCGCCGACCTGGTCCACGACCTGTTCGCGTTCGGGCCGGCGTCCGCCCCGGTCGTCGAGCAGCGGACCGGGTCGGGCGCTGCGACACGGCGGCGGTCCCTGGTCAGCGGCTCCCGGCGCCGACGGGCAGACCCCGGGGGCGGCGCCCGGGCACTGTGCCACGCTGACGCCCGTGGAACGCTACGTCGAGGTGGCGCCGGGCATCCGGCTGTGGGTCGACGACGGCGGTCGGCCTGACCGGTCCCCGCTGCTGCTGGTGATGGGGGCCAACGCCTCCGGGCTCGCCTGGCCGGACGGGCTGGTCGAGCGCCTCGCCCTGCGTCATCGGGTCATCCGCTACGACCACCGCGACACCGGCCGCTCGACGTGGGCGTTCGACACCCACCCGTACGCCGTCGCCGACCTAGCCGGGGACGCCGTGGCCGTGCTCGACGCGCTCGGGGTCGAGCGGGCCCACGTGGTGGGCATGTCGATGGGCGGCACGCTCGTCCAGCTCCTCCTGCTCGACCACCCGGACCGGCTGCTGTCCGCCACGGTGTTCTGCACCTCCGCGCTGGGCGCCGGGCTGGCCGCCGGCGAGTCGGCGTCGGCGCCCGACCTGCCGGGGCCCGATCCCCGGCTGCTGGCGCTGTGGGAGCACATGGCCGAGCCCCGCGACCTCGAGGCCGAGCTCGCCTGGCGGGTCGAGCACTGGCGGATCCTCAACGGCGACGTGCTCGACTTCGATCCCGACGAGTTCCGGAGCCTGGAGCGGCGGCTCATCGACCACGCCGGCCGCCACGACAACCCGGCGGCCCACGCCCGGGCCGACCAGTCCGGGCTCGACCGGGGGGCCGAGCTGGCGGGCGTGACCGTCCCGACGCTGGTGATCGAGGCCACCGGGGACCCCATCAACCCGCCCCCGCACGCCGCCCACCTGGCCCGGTCCATCGGCGGGGCCGAGCTGGTGACGATCCCCGGCATGGGGCACGCGCTCCCGTCGTCCGTCGTCGAGCCGCTGGCGGCGGCGATCATCGCCCACACGGCCCGGGTGCCCGGCTCGTAGGAAGGGCGCCGCGCTCCGGGCGGCGCCCTTCGCTGGCGACCGTCCGGCAGGAATTACCGGAACGAGTTCGATAATGTCGGCCACCTCGACCGGGAGGGGCAGAGGTGGAGCTGCACGACAAGGTCGCCGTGGTCACCGGCGGTGCGGGAGGGATCGGCGCCGCGCTGTGCCGGGCGTTCCTCGGCGCCGGGATGAAGGTGGTGGTCGCCGATGTCCGCGCCGAGGCGGTCGAGCAGGCGGTGGCCGAGCTCGCGAAGCTCGCCGACCCCGACGCCACGCTCGGGGTGGTCACGGACGTGACCGATCCCGCGTCGGTCGAGGCCCTCGCCGACCGGACCTGGGAGGCGTTCGGCGCCTGCCACGTCCTGTGCAACAACGCCGGCGTCGGCGCCCCGGCGGCCAACGTGTGGGAGACGACCGTCAACGACTGGCGCTGGGTGCACGGCGTCAACGTGATGGGCGTCGTGCACGGCATCCTGGCGTTCGTCCCCCGCATGATCGCCTCGGGGGAGCCCGGCCACGTCGTCAACACGTCGTCGGGCGACGGCGGCATCGAGCCGCTGCCGTCGGCCTCGGTGTACGCCGCCAGCAAGGCCGCCGTCTCGACGCTGACCGAGTGCCTCGCCCACCAGCTCGTCTCGGAGGGGACGCGGCTGCGGGCGTCGATCTTCTACCCGTCGGGCGGCCTCCTGCGGACCGGCCTGTGGGAGTCGGAGCGCACCCGCCCCGCCGAGCTCGCCCGGGAGCGGCCCCGCCCGACCGAGCCGATGACCGTGGACAAGCTGGAGGCGATGGCCGAGTCCCAGGGCTTCGAGCTGCCGTGGCAGGACCTGGACGAGCTGGCCGCCCTCGTCGTCGACGGCATCCGCCGGGGCGACGCGTTCATCCACATGATCGACCGCCAGACGATCGGCCCGACGCTGCGCCGGCGGGCCGCGGCCTTCGAGGCCGGCCGGCTGCCCGAGCACCAGGCCGGGCCGCTGGGCTGAGCCCTGCTGGGGGCCGCCGGCCGGGCGCACGACGGGGCGTCCGGCCGGCCGGCCGGGTAGCCTCCCGACCCCGGGATCGCCGGGCTCACCGGCTCGCGATCGGCGCCGATACCGGTCGGGGCCGGGGTCATCCGGTGATAAGATCTCGTGTCCCGGCCCCTCTAGCTCAATTGGCAGAGCAACGGACTCTTAATCCGCAGGTTCTGGGTTCGAGTCCCAGGGGGGGTACATCCGAAGGCCCTGGTCAGCGCACCTGACCAGGGCCTTCGAGGGTTTTGGGCCCAGGTCGCCGCCCCAGGCCCCGGGACCCCGTCCGCCGCGCCCAGGCCCCGGGCCCCGTCCGCCGCCGGGCGGCCGCTTCGGCGCGCAGGGGCGCCCGCAGGGTGTCGGCCGGTTGGTTGCATCATCGAACCAAATGGTTCTATAGTCGAACCATGTCCGGGCGAGGGCGCGAGGGGAACCTGGGGCACGAGCTGCAGCAGCGGCTCGTCGCCTTCGTGCGGGCGTTCGGCCTGCACCAGCCCGACGAGACGCCGTGCGGGGCGCCGATCCCGGTGTCCGAGGCCCACGCGCTGGCCGTGCTGGCCGGCGACGGGCCGATGTCCCAGAGCGAGCTGGGCGGGCGGCTACGGCTGGGCAAGTCGACCGTGAGCCGCCTGGTCGACCAGCTCGAGCGCCGGGGCTGGGCCGAGCGGAGGCCCGGGGAGGCCGACGCCCGGCAGCGGACCGTGACGTTGACGCCCGCCGGGCGGCGGGTGGCCGACGAGATCGCCGACCGCCGGGCGGCCCGCATGGCCCGGCTCCTCGAGCGGATCCCCGAGGCCGACCGGCCGGCCGTCCTCGCCGCCCTCGACGTTCTGACGGAGGCCGCCCGTGACTGACCGCCCGTCCCACCGCCCGACGTCTGCGCTGGCCAGGGCTCTCGCCGCCGCTCTCGTTGTCGCCCTGGTCCCCGCCCTGGCCGCCGTCGGTTGCGGCGGCGAGGCGGCCACCTCGACCAGCGAGCGGCAGGAAGAGGTCGCCCGCCGGGGCGCCGCGGTCATGCCGTTCGACCTCGACGCCACGACCCACCACTTCGAGCCCGTCGACGACGGGCTGGTCGAGACCGTGGTCGCCGAAGATCCGGCCGACAGCGAGCAGGTGCGGCTCGTCCGCCGGCATCTGGCCGGCGAGGCCGAGCGCTTCGCCCGGGGCGACTTCGCCGATCCAGCCGTCATCCACGGCGACGGGATGCCCGGCCTGGCCGAGCTGCGGGCCGGCGCGGCCCGGATCGCCGTCACCTACCGCGAGGTGCCGGCCGGCGGCCGCATCACGTTCCGCACCGCGGATCCCGATCTGGTCGCCGCCCTCCACCGCTGGGGCGAGGCCCAGGTCGCCGACCACGGCCATCACGCCACGGCCCACTGACCGGTCCCGGCGCGCCGACCGTCCCGCCGGCATACCGTGCGGGGATGGCATGTCTCGTCGGGGTGGTGGGGGGTGACGGGCGTGGCCGGCGCGGCCGGTGAGCGGGACGGGTTCACCGTCGTGCCCGTCGGCCGGGTGGCGTCGCCGCTGACCGATCCGGCGGCCGCCCCCAAGCAGGGGACCGAGGGCGCGCCCGACGCCTGGATCGAGCTCGACCCCGCCTACCGGGACGCCGTCCGCGACATCGCCCCAGGCGACCGCCTCCTGGTCCTGACGTGGCTGGATCGGGCCCGGCGCGACGTCCAGCGGGTCCGTCCCCGCGACGAGCCCGCCAACCCGGAGACCGGGGTGTTCAGCACCCGGTCCCAGGACCGACCCAACCCGCTCGGGCTCCACCCCGTCGACGTGCTGGCGGTCGACGGGCTGCGCCTCCGGGTCCGCCACCTGGAGGCCGTCGACGGCACGCCGGTCCTCGACATCAAGCCCGAGATATCAAGCCTGAGATCTGACGGCCCGCCGTCGGGCCCGCGGTCGGCACCCCCACCGGCGCCCGGCGGAGCCGCGACACTGGGAGGGTCCCTGCGGCAGGGCGAGGAGCGGGCGCGGTGATCTACAGCTTCGGCGAGTTCGACGTCGACGTCCGCCGCTTCGAGCTGCGCCGGAACGGCGCGGTCGTCGCCGTCGAGCCCCAGGTGTTCGACGTGCTGGCGCTCCTGGTCCGCGTGCGCGACCGAGTGGTCACCAAGACCGAGATCTTCGACACGGTGTGGGGCAGCCGGTTCGTCAGCGAGTCGACGCCGACCAGCCGGATCAAGGCGCTGCGCCGGGCGGTCGGCGACGACGGCAGGGCCCAGCGGATCGTGCGCACGCGCACGGGCGGGGCTACCGGTGCGTGGCGCCGGTGACCGAGCGACCCGACCCGACCGGTCCGCACCCGACCGGCCCGTCGGCGCCCACCACCAGGCAGGCCGAAATCTGGCCGGTGCCCGTCGTCGACCGCCACGCCGACGACCCGACCCTTGGCGTCGGCGACCGTGCCGGTGACGGTGGCCCCGCTCAGGAACGACGGGCCCGGCCTCGACCGCCGCGGACGTCAGGATCGTGTCGAGCAGGTAGCGCCGGGGGCCAGGAGATGGTCGACGCCGGCGCGGTCCTTGATCGCCCGGCTCAGCGGGCGGCCGGCGCCGAGCTGGAACGTGACGCGCCGGATCTGCGGTGCCCCCGTCCGGTGGACCCGGTCGAGCAGGTCCCAGCGGGCCAGCTGGACCAGGCCGCCGCGGGCGAGCGCATCGTCGACAAGGTGTCGCTCGGGAACCTGGCCCGGTCGACGAGCAGGACGTCGTGTCCCTGGCGGGCCAGCAGCATCGCGGTGGCCGCACCCGCGCACCGGGCGCCGACGACCACGACCTCGTGCTCGCGGTTGTCGTGCTCGTGCTCGCTGTCCCGTTGCCCACCGTCGCCGCGGTGCGGGTCGTGCCTCGCGTCGGTCACGGGCCCGACGATGCGGCCGTCATCCCCTCCGACGCTTGGAGACGGCGTGGAGGATCCTGGAGATCACGGGGAGGACGAGCGCGTCGCCCGCCCCTCGGGGACTCGGCGGTCGCCGCGGCGGCTCTACCTGCGTCCGTCCTCGAGGCGGTAGGCGGCGACCCAGGGCTCGTACCGGTCGGGCGCCTCGCGCTCGCCCCGGCACGCCCTGATCCACCCGCCGCCGCAGGCGAAGAGCGCGTACCGGTCCGAGAACCTCACGGGAAAGCCGGGAAGCTCGTCGACCACGGTCCCCGACCGGTCGACCGACCGGAACCGCGGCGGCCCGCCGCGCAGGTCGCCGTAGCTCGCGCCCTCGCCCTGCCCGACGATGCGCCCGGCGTGGATCGTGACGAGGGGGCCGAGGCCGGAGGTCTCGCGGGCGGACAGGCCGGTCCGGCGGGTCTCGACGTCGATGGTCGCCAGGCGCTCGTCGCCGTCAGCGGACACCCGCACCTGGCAGGCCATGAGGGTCTCCTGGTCGCTGGCGCAGCTCGTTGGCCGGGTCTCCAGCCGCCCGATCTCCCGGCCGGTCGCGACCTCGATGACGACCAGGTTCATCGGCGGGTGCCGCTCGCGGCCCTGGGGGACGGGGCCCGGGCTGCGCACGCCGATGACCGCCAGGTCCCCGGCCACGGCCAACAGGCTCGACCACCGGTAACGCTCCTGCAGATCCCAGCGTCGGCGCCCCGTGGCGGCGTCGAGGGCGACGACCGTGGTGCCCGGGGGAGGTGATGCCGCGACGGGCTCGAGCGGGGACCCGGCGGTCTGGGCGAGCACCGTTTCTCCGGTCGTCCGCCCGGTCGTCCGCCCGGCCGCGTCCTCGGGCCCGTCTCCGGCCTCGCCGGCGATGGCGGCCGGCCGGACGCCCTCGGCCTCCCACCGCGTCGATCCATCCGCCGGGTCGAGGGCCACGATGCGCAACCGCCGGACGCGTGCTGCCGCCACGGGCTCCTCGTCGCTCGGGTCGACGACGGCCAGGACGGTGCGCTCGCTGGCGACCAGGGTGCGCACGTGCCGGTCGTCGTCCGCGGAGTCGGCCGCGAACGAGCCGAGCCGGGCGGTCCACAGGCGGTGCCCGTCGTCGAGCGACAGGGCGGCGACGCCGAACCCGGTGCGCGGGTACCACTCGTCGCGGGCGATGTAGGGCACGGCGACGGCCCAGCCGTCGCCGTGGCGGACGACGGCGGGCGCGGCCGCGTCGGCCTCAGCGATCTGCAGCCGCTCGTCGGTGCCGCCGGGCAGCGGGTCGTCCTCGCCGAGGTGCCACCGGGCATCGCCGGTGGCGACGTCCACCACGGCGAGCTCCCCGTCTACGACCGACGGCCCGCCGACCAGGACGGCGATGTCTCCGACCACCACGGACCGGGCCGCGGCCGGCAGGGGCTCGCCCGACCGGCTCGACCACACCGGCTCCGCGCTCAGCGGGAGGGGCCGCAGGCCGGCGGGCTCGGCGATCTCGTCCCACCCGTCCCATCGGTCCTCCTCGTTTCGGCCGTCACCGCCCCGGGAGCGGACCACGACGACGCCGGCCACGACGGCCGCCACGGCCACTGCGGCCGCGGCGACGGCCAGGCGCCGCCGACACGGTCCGCTGGTGACCGCCGGCAGGCGCATCCGCCTCAGCAATCCCATGACAGTGATACGCACGAGGCGCCTTGGAAAGTTCCCCGTTCGGTCGCGGCTCGCCACGGCGACGAGCGGCGGGCGCCCACGACCCGGCGTCGACCGCGGCGCTGCCGTTGTTCACCGCCTGAGGATCGCCGCTCGGGGCGCTGCTCGGCGGCGCGCTGGGGGAGCTGCTCGGGCTGCGGGCGGTGGTCCTCATCGCCGCCGGCGGCCAGCTCCTGGCCGTCCCGCCGCGGTTCACGCTGACGGAGCTCGCATCCGGGCCGCCGCGGTTCACGCCGACGGAGGCCCGCATCCGGGCCGCCGAGCGGGATGCGCTCCCCGCCGGGGCCCGACCCTGGCGGCGGGGGCCGAGCGTGACGGCCCGCCGGGACCCGCCGGGCCCTGGGGGCCCGGACCGACGTCAGGACCAGACCGACGTCCCCGGCGACCGCTCCTCGATCTCGACGAGCGGCCGGTGCAGCTCGGGGAACGCCTGCAGGGTCGTGACCGGGCGGCCCCGCCGGCGCCGCCACCGGAGCGACTGGTGCTTGGTGTCCCACCACGGTGTCCCCACCGACTCGAGGTCGTCCCAGGGGATGCAGACCTCGCGGGCGGACGCCTGGAGCACCACGCCGGTGTCGACGACGATCACCCGGTGCGGGGTCCAGTAAGCCCAGAAGACGCCCCACACGCCGCCGACGACGAGGAGCGACACCGTGGCCAGGACCGCCGTCGGGGCCTCGTCGGCCCGCAGGCCGACCACCAGCGGCCCACCCCGATGCCGAGGAGGACGAAGCCCGCCACGCCGGACACCACCAACTGATACGTCTCGCCCAGGTAGACCCGGTCGCCCGGAGGCCGAGGCCGAGACCGCCGACGGTGGTACCGCGGCCGCCCGCCCGACCCGTCGGCGTCGGCGTCGGCGCCCCGGAGGTACGCCCCTTCCCGTTCGTCCCCGTACGCTCCCGCCATCGCCCCGCGACGGTACTGCGACGCCGTCCGGCCGCCAGCCCGGCCCGGCCCGCCGGACGCGGGTCGCGGGCCGGCCGACGGACCAACTCCGAGGCGAGCTCCTCGGCCGCCATCCTGGCCGCCGACCTGGTGGCGAACCCTTGCCTGGAGACCCGCCAGGCGACCTCGGGCCGTTCGACGGTCACCTGCCACGATTGGTCGCCGGTCAGAGTGGCCCGCCAGCGGGCCGGCGTCGAGACGAACGGGCTGAGCCTCGGCGTCGGGTGGATTCGGATGAGGTAGTCGGTGGCGCCGTCGAAGACCCGGATGGTCTCGGTCGCGGTCACGTCCGTCGGGCCGCCACGCCGTCTCGTCGTCACGCCACCACGCGCGCCACCACGCCGTCTCGCCCGTCGTCTCGCCGTCACGCCGAGCTAGGCCGCGTCCTCGTGGGGGCGGGCGGCTGCCGGCTCGTCCCGGGGGCGCCGGAGCATGCCGGCCACCACGAGCACGGTGAAGGCCCCGGACGCCAGCTCGAGGCAACCCCGGGCGTGGGCGGGACCGGTGACCAGCGTGACGAGCCGGCCGGCCGTCGCCGCCACCATGAGGACGAGGATCACGGCCGCCAACCGGCGCTGGGTGCGGTTCCGCAGCCGGGGCACGTCGAGGGTCGGATAGACGACGACGCGGGCGAGCTTCTCCTCGTGGGTCGCGTGTTTGTCGACCCTGAACACCTCGTACAGCAGGCCGGCGGCGACGGCGGCGCCCAGCACGAGGAGGAGGTGCCACCGCCGGAAGCCGCCCCGGGCGAAGGCGAACAGGGCCATGACGACGCCGGTGCCGACGGCGCACGCCAGCGTCTGCACGATCGGCGGCCCGGCGAGCAGGGCCTTCTGGATGCGGCTGGGCGACTCGGAGAGCGGTCCGTGTTTCATGGCAAGCCCGGCCCGGCCCGTCGGCGGTCGCGCCATCGGAACCGCCGTCGGCTGCGCCGGTGCACCCGCCCCAGGGCCCGGGTGCGTCGTGGGGGGTGGATCATAACCCCGGTTCCGCGCCGGAGGCCCCGGGCCGGTGGGTCGGCTCGCCG
>DATCLS010000031.1:0-4952 GCA_036563805.1 Acidimicrobiales bacterium
TCGTGGTTGGGCGCGAGGTGGTCGTCGAGTCGTCGGCCTCGCTGGCGGCGGAGGAGTCGTCGTCCGAGCAGGCGGGCGCCAGGAAGATGGTGGCGGCCACCGCCAGGGCGGTCGAGCGACGGAAGGCGAACCGCCAGCGGCGCACGGACGGGGGCGCGGGCCGGGCCCTCACGTGAGCACCACCGCAAGGAGCCAACCGGCGGCCAGGGCGGGCCCGAACGGCACGTGGCGACCGTCGCCCAGCCGTCCGCCCTCGCCCCGCTGGTCACGCTCGCCCCGCGGGCGCCCGGAAGCAGCACTCTGCGAGCGCCGCCCCCACCCCTGCACGGCGGCGGTCACGCCGGCGGCGGCGAACGCCCCCGACAGCAGCGTCACCGCACCGGCGGCGCCGCTGACCGAGGCGGTCACCGTCGAGGCCGCCAGGCGCACGTCGCCGTACCCCATCCCGCCGACCAGCCACAGGGCGAGGAAGAGGACGACGATGCCGGCCGTCCAGCCGGCAGCCGTCCAGGCCGGCGCCCAGTCGGACGACCACCAGGCCCCGACCACCAGGGCCAGCGCCGAGCAGGCGGTCGTCCCGTGGGCGAGCCGAGCGGGGATGCGGGTCTCGACGGCGTCGATGACGGCCGCCGCCGCCAACCCGCAGCCGGCGACGGCGACGGCCACCGGCGTCGAGCTCCAGGACGCGCCGAGCACGGCGGCCGTCGCGGCCCCGAGGGCCGCCAGCCACCAGAGGCGCATCGTCCGGGGCGACGAGCCGTACACCCGCACCAGGGCACCAGCCACGCCTCCGCTGACTGCGGCCAGCACGGGCAGAGCCCACTGGGTCATGGGCGGCCCCCCGGTGCTCGAAGGCGGCTCAGCCGAACGGCTGCGCGCCCCGACACCGACCCCAGCGAACACCGGTACTCCACGGGTCCAAGTTGTAGCCGATACCAGGCACGTGGCGTAGGGGGCAGACCACGGCCGCGCCGGCCGTCACACGCCCGAAACACGCAACGGGCGCGGGCCGTCCTCTGCCCGGCGCGACCGAGCGATGCCCCTTCGTCCTGTCGCGCTCCCGGCGCGATTCGCGGCTCGGACACGGTGCCTCCACGAGGATGCCCCCGGCTCAGCCGGTCGCCGAGCGTTCACCCCCGGCGGGAAAGCGCTCGACTCCGACACTCCGCTGAGCGCTGAGAGTACCACGGAACGAAGCGAGATCGCCTGCCCGCCGCTTGTCAAGCACCCGGAGGCACCCCGCGAGCACGCTCCGAACGGCCGGCGGGCGGACTGACGAGCGCCCGACGAACCGGACCCGCGAGGGCGCGACCGGACGGGCCCACGAGCGGCCGCCTGGCCTCCCCAACGTCCGCCCCTACCCACGATTCGCCCCGATGATCACGGCGATAATCGACGGCTCGCTGTCACACCCGGCCGATAGGTTCGTCCGAGCATGCCACCCGTCCCCGACGCTCCCGAGCGCATGTCCGAGTCCGAGCCCCTCGTCGAGGCCAAGGCGTTGACGAAGCGGTTCGGGGGACGCGTGGCGGTCGACGGCATCGACTTCGAGGTCCGGGCCGGCGAGGCGTTCGGCTTCCTGGGCCCGAACGGGGCCGGCAAAACCACCACCATGCGCATGATCGCCTGCGTCTCGCCGGTGACCGACGGGTACCTCCGGGTGCTCGGCCGCGACCCGGCGCGCGAGGGCCCCCAGATCCGGGCCCGTTTGGGCGTGGTCCCCCAGCTCGACAACCTCGACACCGAGCTCACGGTGTGGGACAACCTGGTGATCTACGGCCGGTACTTCGGCATGCCGCTGGCCGAGATCCGCCAGCGGGCGGCCGAGCTGCTCGAGTTCGCGCAGCTCGCCGACCGCCGCGACTCCCGGGTCGACCCGCTCTCGGGCGGCATGAAGCGCCGCCTGACCATCGCCCGGTCGCTGATCAACAGCCCCGACCTGCTGCTGCTCGACGAGCCGACGACCGGCCTCGACCCCCAGGCCCGCCACCTGCTGTGGGACCGGCTCTACCGCCTCAAGCGCCAGGGCGTCACGCTCGTCCTCACCACCCATTACATGGACGAGGCCGAGCAGCTCTGCGACCGGCTCGTGATCATGGACGACGCCCGCATCGTCGCCGAGGGCTCGCCCCGCGAGCTGATCGACCGCCACGCCAGCCGCGAGGTGGTCGAGTTGCGGTTCGCCACGCCCGACGACCAGGCCGCCCAGGCGGCCCGCATCGCCGAGCTGCCGGGCCCGGGCCGGCGCGTCGAGGTTCTGGCCGACCGGGTGCTGATCTACGCCGACGACGGCGACCGCGCCCTAGCCGACGTCGTGGCGGCCGGCATCCGGCCCGAGTCGACGCTGGTGCGCCGCGGCTCGCTCGAGGACGTCTTCCTGCACCTCACCGGCCGGTCCCTCGAGGACTGACGAGGGGGCAGCGGGCAGTGCGGGTCGACGCCACCAAAGGCACCAACGGAACCAACGCCACCACCGTCGTCGGCACCGCCGCCCACGGCGCCGACGATGCGACGGCGCCCGACCCCGAGGGCCGGGGCCAGCCGGCCCGGCGCCCCCTGTCGGCCCGATTCCCGCTGCTCCGCCAGGCCGAGCGCGAGGCCCGGGTCTGGGCCCAGCTGTGGACCGGCACGGTCATCACCGGCATCGTCAACCCGCTCCTCTTCCTTGGCGCCATGGGCCTGGGCCTCGGCAGCCTGGTCGACGCGCGCGGCCAGGTCGAGGGGTTCGACTACCTGGTGTTCGTGACGCCGGGGATCATGGCGGCCGCCGCGGTCCAGTCCGCCGCCGGTGCGTCGCTGTGGCCGGTCATGGGCGGCATGAAGTGGACGAAGTCGTTCCACGCCGCGGTGGTCACGCCGCTCACCCCCGGCGACGTGTACGGCGGCTACCTGCTGTGGCAGGGCGTCCGCCTGGCCATGGACGCCACGGTCTTCGTGGTGGTGGCCGCCCTGCTCGGGGCGGTGCCGTCGAGTTGGGGCGTCCTCGCCGTGCCGGCGGCCGTGGCCGGCGGCCTGGCGCTCGCCGCACCGCTCATCGCCTTCTCGGCCCGGCAGGACAGCGACGTGCCGTTCAGCGTGATCATGCGGATCCTGGTCCTGCCGCTGTACCTGTTCTCCGGCACCTTCTTCCCGCTCGACCAGCTCCCCGCCGGCCTGCGCCCCGTGGCGTGGGTCACGCCCCTGTGGCACGCCGTCGAGCTGTGCCGGGGCGCGACCACCGGCCGGCTCGACCTGCTGCCGGGGCTCGGCCACGCCGCCGTCCTGGTTGCGTACATCGCCGTGGGGTCGGCGCTGGGCGTCCGCTCGTTCCGGTCGAGGTTGTGGGCATGAGCGCGGTCATCATGCTCGCCCCTCGGCGGACGTTCCGGGTCGTCGAACGCAACGCCCGCTCCTATGTGCGGGTGTGGCCCGCCTTCGTGTCCGGCTTCATCGAGCCCGTCTTCTACCTGTTCTCGATCGGCATCGGGGTCGGCGAGCTGGTGGGCGAGGTGCCCGGACCGGGCGGCCGGCCGGTCCCCTACGAGACGTTCGTGGCCCCGGCGATGCTCGCCGCCTCGGCCATGAACGCCACGGTCTTCGACTGCACGTTCAACTTCTTCTACAAGTTCAAGTACGCGCAGACCTACGACGGGATGCTGGCCACGCCCCTCGGCGTCCGCGACGTCGCCTGGGGCGAGCTGACATGGGCGCTGATCCGCAGCGCCGTCTACTGCCTGGTGTTCCTGCTCACGATGGTCGCCATGGGGCTCGTCGAGTCGTGGTGGGCGGTGCTGGCCGTGCCGGTGGCGAGCCTCATCGGGCTGGCGTTCGGCGGCCTGGGGCTGGGCCTGACCACCTTCATGCGGTCGTTCGTCGACTTTCCCTACATCGGGCTGGTCATCGGGCCGCTCTTCTTGTTCTCGGCCACGTTCTTCCCGCTCGACGAGTACCCGACCTCGCTGGAGTGGATCGTCCGCATCAGCCCGCTCTACCAGGGCGTGGCGCTGGAGCGGGCGCTCGTGCTCGGCGACGTCGGGCCCGGCCTGCTCGTCCATGTCGCCTACCTGGCCATCGCCGGGCTGTTGGGGCTCCGGCTGGCGGTGCGCCGACTCGGGCTGCTGCTCCAGCCCTGAGCGGCCGGGCGTCGGCCGCCGGGCCCTGGCCGCCGGGCCCTGGCCGCCGGCTGCCGGCCGCCGGCTGTCGTCCCGGCCGTTGGTCAGCCAGCCCCATACCGGACGATCGCCTGGCGCTCGCCGACGGTGAGGCCGAACGTGGCCGTGCGGCTGGCGTCGGCCAGCGTGCCTGCCTCGCCGGTGCTCGCCCGCCAGGAGACCGCCCACGTGGCCGTCACCGAGGCCCGGTAGCGGCCGCCGGGTTCGCCGGCCGAGACGAACTGGTAGGTGTGCGAGCAGTCGGTGGTCTGGCCCGCGCCGCCAGCGGGGTCCCATGGCGTGCCCGGACCGGCGCAGGCGAACCGCGTGCCGTCGCCCATGTCCCACACGAGCCGCCGGGGCGTGGCCGTCACCGTCACCGAGAGGCCGGGGATGGTTGCCTCGGCCGTGAACGTGCGCCACACCGCCGGCTCGACCCAGAGCCAGATCGGGAACCCCACGAGCTGCTCGACGTCGGCGGGCGGGGCCGTGCGGGGCTGCGGAACGACGAGCGGGACCTGGTCGTAGGCCTGCCGGGCCAGCGTCTCCGGCGAGGGACCCGCCGTCGGATCGGCCGGGTCGTACTGCCAGCGCTCGGCGTAGTCGACCTCGCCGGTGTCGTCCCAGCGGCATTCGAGGTAGTACCACTCGCCCTCGACCAGGGCACCGTCCGTGGAGGCCAGCTGGTCGCGGATGGCCCGCTCGGCCGACAGTGGCTGCGTGGATCCCGGGAGGTGGTAGGTGCGGCACGTCTTCGGCCGCACCGCCGCCTGCGGCGCCTCCCGGCCCCCTCCCCCGCCGCCGGTCCGCTCGATCCCCCAC
>DATCLS010000034.1:0-84055 GCA_036563805.1 Acidimicrobiales bacterium
GTGGGAGGGCACCCTGCGGGTCGGCGACCGCACCTGGGACGTCACCCCCGACCGGTGGTGGGGGTCGCGCGACCGGTCGTGGGGGATCCGGCCCTCCGGCGAGCCCGAGGCGCCGGGCATCACCGCCCATCTGCCCGGCGAGGGCTTCCGCTGGCTGTACGTGCCCATCCGCTTCGAGGACCAGTCGGTGTTCCTCATCTGCCAGGAGCGCAACGACGGGTCGCGGGTGCTGGAGGAGGCCGTGCGCGTGTGGCGGCGGCCGACCGGCGAGGGCGTCGAGACGCTGGGCCGGCCCGAGCACGAGCTGGTCTGGGACGCCGACCACCGGTTCGTCACGTCCGCCACGCTGGCGGCCGGCGACGTGCGCATCGAGGCGACGCCGATCCTGCCCGTCCACCTCGGCGTCGGGACCGGCTACGGCTTCGACCCCGACTGGCGCAACGGCCAGTACCAGGGCGAGCTCGTGGTCCAGGAGCGGACCTGGGACCTGACCGACGAGCAGAGCCGGGCCGCCATGTGGGGGATCGTCGACTCGTCGTGCCGGTTCGAGATGGACGGCCGGACCGGCTACGGGCTGCTGGAATACATGCACGTCTAAGCGGCCGAAGGCCGCCTGGACACCGCTCGGGGTGGTGTGTGCGGGTACAGGTTCCTCTGACGGTCGGCCGATCCGGGCCGGCCGCCGACGCCCCTCATCCGGCCGATCTGCGGCCGGGGAGCAGTGCCCGGACGGCGTCGATCGTGTCGGCCTCGGCCGGCGTCTTGTCGTGCCGGTAGCGGCGGACCCGGGCGAAGCGCAGCGCCACGCCGCCGGGGTAGCGGGTCGACACCTGCACGCCGTCGAGGGCGATCTCGACGACCTGTTCGGGCCGGACGTGCACGACGTGGCCCTCCCGCCGCGTCTCCAGCTCGAGGAACCGCTCGGTCTGCCACCGCAGCAGCTCGTCGGTCAGGCCCTTGAACGTCTTGCCGACCATGACGAACCGGCCCGCGTCCTCGGGGTCGCGGGCCCCCAGGTGGAGGTTGGACAGCCACCCGGTCCGCCGCCCGCTGCCCCACTCGACGGCCAGCACGACCAGATCGACGGTGTGGACGGGCTTGACCTTGCGCCAGGCCCCGCCCCGCCGCCCGGCCTCGTAGGGCGACGCGGCCGCCTTGACCATCACGCCCTCGTGGCCGGCGGCCAGGGCGTCCTCGAGCACCGCCTCGGCCTCGGCGACGTCGGCGGTGAGCGTCCCCCGGATGCGCCACGGGCCGACCACTCGCTCGAGGTGGGCCAGCCGCTCGGTCAGCGGCAGGTCGATCAGGTCCCGGCCGTCGACGTGGAGGATGTCGAAGAACCGCGCCTCGAGGCCGACGGGCGGCTCGGCCCCGCCGGAGCCGTCGGCGTCGCCGGTGGGCCGCTCCCGGCTGAACCGGCTGATCACGTCCTGGAACAGCTCGGGGGCCTCGTCCTCGCTGAGCCCGATGGCCTCGCCGTCCAGCAGCAGCCGCTCGGCCGGGAACCGCTTGACCAGCTCGACGATGCCGGGCAGCCGGTCGGTGACGTCGTTGAGGTTGCGCGTGAAGATGCGGACCTCGGATCCGTCCCGGTGGACCTGGATGCGGGCGCCGTCGAGCTTCCACTCCACCGACACCAGGCCGTCCGGTGCCGCGGCCCGGGCCTGGGTCAGGGCGTCGGCCACGTCGCTGGCCGACTGGGCCAGCATGGGCTGGACCGGGCGGAGGAGCGTCAGGCCGATCGCCTCCAGCCCCGGGGCGCCCTCGGTGAGCGCCACGGCCGCCACCCGGGGCAGGTCGCCGGCCAGCATGGCGGCCCGGCGCACGGTGGTGAGCGGGATCTCGGCGGCCTTGGCCACCGCGTCGGTCAGCACCCCGGCCAGCGCCCCCTGGCGGAGCTCGCCCACCAGCAGCCGGCCGATCATGTCCTGCTCGGGGGCCGTGGCCCGCGCCATGAGGTCGCCGAGCGTTCGGGCCCGGGCCGCCTGCGACCCCGGCCCCGCCAGCCCGGCCAGCGTCTCCAGCGCCCGGTCGACGTCGGCCACCGTGAGCGAGGGCTCGGCGGCCGCCGGCACGTCGAGCCGGGCGACCGTCCGCCAGCCGACGCCGATCCGCCCCTGGCGGGGTGCCCCGGTGAGGATGGCCACGACGATCGGGACCTCGGCGGGCTCCAGCCGGTGCAGCAGGCCGGCCAGCTCGGCCACCTTGCGCGACCGGGCCCGCGTCGCAGCCACCGCACCCGACGACGCCACGACCTCGGCGAACAGCACGCCCGCAGGTTACGGCCGGCAGGCTGGCGGGGGACGGGCGGCGCGCGGTGGGGGAGGGCCGACCCGGTTCCCGGGCGCCGGTTCTTATGCTGCCTCGCCGTGGACCTCGCGACGATCCTCGATCTCGAACCGTACGGCGACGACGTCTGGGTGGCGTCGGGGCCCCAGTACCCGTGGGGCGGGCTCTACGGCGGGCAGATCGTCGCCCAGGGGTTGATGGCGGCGACGCTGACGGTCGACGAGGAGCTCCAGGTCCACTCGCTGCACGCCTCGTTCATCCGCTCGGGTTCGCACACCGAGAAGATCGAGCTCGAGGTCGAGCGGGTCCGGGACGGCCGCTCGTTCTGCAACCGGCGGGTCGTGGCCCGCCAGAGCGTGGGGACGATCCTGACGATGACGGCGTCGTTCCACGTCGAGGAGGACGACGTGACGGTGCAGACCGCGGTGCGGCCCACCGTCGCCCGGCCCGACCAGCTGCGGTCCGACCGCTGGACCCCGCTGTTCGATCGGCGCATCGCCCCCGGCCAGCCGCCGGGAGCGGTGGTGGCCTGGATGCGGGTCGAGGAGGACCTGGGCGACGACCCGGCGCTGCAGGCGGCGGCCCTCGCCTACCTGTCCGACGACCTGCCGACCGACTCGGTCGTGTCGCTGCACCCCGACCGGGTGGACGGCGACCAGTTCCACCGCCAGTTCTTCTCGGCCAGCCTCGATCACGCCGTCTGGTTCCACCAGCCGCTGCGGGTCGACAGTTGGCACGTCCAGGAGTTCGCCTGCCAGGGACTCATGGGGTCGCGGGGCGTGAGCATCGGCCACGTGTTCGGCGCCGATGGGACCCACGCCGCCACGATCAGCCAGGAGATCGTGCTCCGCCGCCGACGCGACTGAGTCCGCGCCGCTTGACAACTGTCAAGCCGTGCGCGTCGATGGCTCCATGGTGACGGTCGACGGCGGCCACGTAGGCAGCGCGCGTGCGGCGGGGACGAGGGTCCACGGCGTCGACATCGATGGCGTCGACGTCGACGCCATCGATCTCTCCAACCTCGACTGGTGGGAGAGACCGCTGGCCGAGCGCGAGGCGGGGTTCGCGGCGCTGCGGGCCAAGCGGCCCATCGCCCGCATGGACCTGCCCGAGATGCCGCTCATGGGCGTCCCCGCCAGCCACTACTGGGCGCTGACCCGCCACGCCGACGTGGTCGAGGCCAGCCGTCAGCCCAAGCTGTTCTGCTCGGGCCAGGGCACCCAGATCCTCGACATGCCCGTCCCGTTCCTCGAGTTCTTCGGCTCGATGATCAACATGGACGACCCCCGGCACGCCCGGCTGCGCCGGATCGTCTCCCGGGGCTTCACGCCCCGCCAGCTCGAGCTGCTGCGGGCCGATGTCGAGGGGGTGGCGGCCGGCATCGTCGACGAGGTGGCCGAGCGGGGCGAGTGCGACTTCGTGACCGAGGTGGCCGCCCGGCTTCCGCTGCGGGTCATCGTCGATCTGATGGGCATCCCCCGCAGCGAGGAGCAGTTCATCTTCGACCGCACCAACGTGATCCTCGGGTTCATGGACCCCGAGTACGTCGACCCCGGCGACGACCCCGAGGCGCCCACGCCGTACGTCACGGCCATCCTCAGTGCCGGGCAGGACCTGGCCACGATGGTGAGCGAGCTGGCGGAGGACCGCATCGCCCACCCGCGCGACGACCTGGTCACCGCGCTGGTCACCAGCGAGGTCGACGGCGAGCACCTGTCGCCCCAGGAGCTGGCCTCGTTCTTCATCCTGCTGGTGGTGGCCGGCAACGAGACGACCCGCAACGCCATCGCCCACGGCCTGTGGGCGCTCACCCAGTTCCCCGACCAGAAGCAGCGGTGGCTCGACGACATCGACGGGGTGACGCCGACCGCCGTCGAGGAGATCGTGCGGTGGTCGACGCCGGTCATCCACTTCCGGCGGACCGTCACCGAGGACGGAGTCCGGCTCGGCGACCACGAGTTCTCGGCCGGCGAGAAGGTCGTGCTGTGGTACACGTCCGCCAACCGCGACGAGGCCGTGTTCCCCGACCCCCACCGGTTCGACGTGACCCGCACCCCCAACGAGCACGTCGGGTTCGGCGGGCCCGGCCCCCACTACTGCCTGGGCGCCCATCTGGCTCGACGCGAGATCGCGGTGATGTTCGGCGAGCTGCTGCGCCGGCTGCCCGACATCCACGCCGTCGGCGAGCCCGACCGGCTGCGCTCCAACTTCATCAACGGGATCAAGCACCTGCGGGCGGAGTGGACGCCGGTGCCGGCGCGCTCTGACTCCTAGCTGAGAGCTGCCCCTCGCCCACGGCGCGGCGCCCTTCGGCCGCCTCCGCCACGATCGTGGCGCGGCGCGTGACCCGGGTCGCCAGAGCCGGACGACGCTGATGACCCACCACTGCGCCCGCTGGTCGGCCGACGGCGGGAAAGCCGTCCCCGGCGGCGCGCGCCGCCACTCCCGCCACCGGGATCGTCGGGCCGTCAGGGGGCGGCGGTGCGGCCCGGCTCCACGCCCACCTCGGGCGCCAGCGACTCGTGGGGCCCGGGTGCCTCGACCACCGGGTCGGGCCGGTCGTCGAGCTCGGTGCGCAGGGCCCGGCTCATGGTGGCGTGCATCTCGTACAGGCAGGTCACGTACGTCAGCTCGAGGATCTCCTCGTCGCTCAGGTGGGCGCGCAGGGCGTCGAACACGCCGTCGGGCACCCGGCCCCCGTCGAGGACCAGGGCGTCGGTGTAGGCGAGCACGGCCCGCTCGACGTCGCTCCAGCAGTCGGCGACGGGCCAGGCAGGGATGGCGGCGATCTTCTCCTCGGGCATGCCGAGGGCCCGGCACGACTTGGCGTGCTGCGAGAACACGAACTGGCTGCCCCGGGCCCAGCCGGCCCGGATCTGCCCCAGCTCCCGCAGCTGGGGGTCGAGGCGCCGGTCGGGGCTGCGGTAGAGGGCGAACCCGTCGACGCAGTGCTTCAGCACGTCGGGAACGAGGGCGAACACCGTCCACCAGTCGCCGGGCGTGCCGGTGGCGGTGCCGGGCTCGGCCACCGGGTCGCGGTCGGGCCCGAACATGAAGTCGTACATGGCGGTGACGATCGGGGCCGTGGCGTCGCCACGGGACACTTGGCGCAGGCGAGGCATGCCGCGCACCGTAGGCCGGGGGCGGGCCGTCGGGGCGGCCGGGCCGGGTCAGGGGCGCGCCGTCAGGGTCCGGAGGACGTCGGCCCAGCGGGTCAGCACCAGGTAGTGCCCGGCGCCGGGCACGACCTCGAGGGTGGCGCCGGCCAGCCGGGACGCGTACCAGGAGCCGAAGGCCGGCGGCGTCACCGTGTCGTCCGCGCCCCACCACAGGTGCACCGGGGCGCGGATGGCGTCGAGGTCGACGTCGAAGGGCCGGTTGGCGGCCTCGACGTCGGCCGCCACGCCGGCCAGGCTCACCCGCACGCCCTCGGCCAGGGCGGCGGCCAGCGTGGCCTTGGCGCCGGGCACGGTCGCCAGCTCGGCGTCGGCGGTCTCGTCGCGGTGCTCGCGCTGGTGCTCGGCGGCCAGGGCCAGGTCGCACGGGAACGGCGCCAGCAACGGCGCCACCGCCTCGCCCAGCTCGCCGGGCGCCATGCCGTCAGCCATGGCGTGCAGGTCGAGCCGGTCGGGGCTGGCCGCCCGGACCTCGGCGTCCTCGAAGGCCTGGCGGGGGACGACGCCCGAGGCGATGCCCAGGGCCGCCACCCGCTCCGGCAGGCCGGCGGCCACGGCCAGGCCCGCCAGCGCCCCGCCCGACCAGGCCAGCACCGCGCACCGCTCGATCCCCAGGGCATCGAGCACGGCGGCGGCGTCGGCGGCGAACGCCGCCGGGCCGGCGCCGGCCGGGAGCGGGTCGCTGCCCCCGTAGCCGGGTCGGTCGACCGCCAGGAGGCGGACCCCGGCACGGGCGGTGACCCCGTCGTCGGGATGGCGGGCCAGGCGGGAGTCGGGCGTGCCGTGGAGGTAGAGGACGGGCGAGCCGTCGGGGTCGCCGACGTCGTCGAGCGTCAGGGCCCGCCCGTCGGGCAGGTGCACCCGCCGCGGCTCCACCAGCGCGGGACGTTCCACGGCGCGGACCGTATCGTCCGCCGCCGGCCGGCGCCCGCCGGCCCGACCGTCGGCCCGTCGCGGTGGGTGGCCGCGGGCCCGCCCGTCGGCCCGTCGCGGTGGGTGGCCGGCCTGATCCCCGGCTCGGCGAGCCGGGATGCGGCCGGACGGCCCGGACCGGCCCGACCGCCGGCCGGCCGGGTCCCGTGCAACGCTGGCCGGCCGACCGACGAATACTGGACATGACCACCGCCGAGCCGGCGTCGTACCACGACGACGCAGCCCTCCTCGTGGCCCTGCCGCGCGACCTCGCGGCGTTCGAGGCGTTCTACCGCCGCTACGTGCGGCGGGTGACGGCGTTCGCGGCGTCGCGCTGCTCGTGCGCGGCGGACGTGGCCGACGTGGTCGCCCAGACGTTCGTCCGGCTGCTGAGCGCGGCCGAGCGCTACGACCCGGACCGGGCCGCCCCGGCCCCGTTCGTGCTCGGCATCGCCGCCAACGTCGCCCGCGACCTCCACCGCCGCCAGGCCCGTGACCGGACGCTCGCCGCCCGACTCGTCGGCCGGGAGCTGCTGGACGCCGACGAGTGCGACCGGATCAACGCGGCCATCGACGCCGCCCGGGCCGCCGCCGCCCTCGACGGCGAGCTCGCCGCCATCCCGACCGGCGAGCGGCAGGTGCTGCGCCTGGTGGCGGACGGCCACACGCCCGGCCAGGCGGCACGGCGGCTGGGGATCTCGCCCACCGCGGCCCGCACCCGCCTGTCGCGGGCGCGGCGGCGCATCCGGATCCGGACGGCCGACACCCACGGCGACCGAGGAGCAGCCCGATGACCACCATCCACCCCCGCGACCCCCAGGGCGAGATCGCCCTGCCCCGCTTCGAGAACCGCCTGTGGACCGAGCTGGCGCGGGAGCATCGCGCCCGGCTCGCTGCGGCGCCCGGCCGCGGCGAGCCGGGCGCCGGCGAGCCGGGCCGCGGCCTCGGCCCCCGGCGCCGGCGGCGCGGCGCCGGGCGCCTGGCCGTCGGCATCGCCGCCACCGCCGCGGCGGCCGCCGCCGTCGTCGCCGTCGTGGCCTGGCCGGGCGACGGCACCCGCCGGGCGGACGTCGCCACCGGCCCCGCCGAGGACGCCCCGGCGGCGCCCGGCCCGGACGCCCAGGAGCCGCCGGCCGACGACCTGGCCGAGCGCATCGCGGCCGCCAACGAGGCGCCCGATCCCCCCGCCATCGTCCGGGTCACACAGGACAACGCCGACTACGGCGACGAGACGATGTGGACCGACGAGGCCACCGGCGCCGTCCGCAGCCTGTCGCTCACCGCGGCCGGCGAGAACAGCTGGGACAGCGGGCCCATCCGCGTGGCCCCCGGCGACGGCGCCTCCGGGCAGCGGACCGTCGACTACTGCTTCGAACAGTACGAGGACCGGGACGGGCCGGAGCTGCCGGTCCCCGCGGGCAGCGCCACCGCCTGGGTGACCAACGGCCTGCGCGACGGCTCGCTGCAGGTGGGCGGGACCCAGGTGGTCGACGGCCGCGAGCTGATCCTCCTGCGGGAGGTGCTCGGGGACGTCGAACCCTCCGGCGACGGGTGGACCTCGCTCGGCGACGGCGCCCGCGGGGCGGCGGAGGACACGGCCGAGGAGCCGTCGCCCGACACGTCGGCGCCCGACGCGTCCGGCGGCGCCGGGGACGACGACGTGCTGGCCTGGGTGCTCATCGACCCCGAGACCTACCGGCCGGCGATCCGGGTCGGGTATCCGGCCGGCGACGAGTTCTCGCTGGAGGGGGCCATGTACGTGCAGACCTACGAGTACCTGCCCCGCACGCCCGAGAACCTGGCCGAGCTGGCCGTGCCCGCGCCGGAGGGCTTCGCCCGGGTCGACCAGCTCCACAGCGACGGCGAGCGGGCCGACGCCAACTGCCCCCTCTGACGGTCACCTCAGGCAGCTGATCCCCGCCCTCTGCGGCGCCGAGCCTCCCTGCTGACCCACCGGGCCCGATCGGACACCCTGTCCGGTCGGGCCTGGCGCGTGCGACTGACGGCTCGGATCCTGCCCGGTGGCTTGGCGGTCGGGGAGTCGGTGGTCTCGGTGGTCGGGCTGCTGGGGCTCGGCGCCGCGGTCGACCCCCTCGCCGCGCCCGTCGCCCTGGTCGGGTCGGGCCCCTGCTCTTCGCCGAGGTTCACCTCGGCCGGCGGCGGGTGGGGACGATGGCGGCCAGCGCCGCGCTCGGCCGGCGGCGCGGCTTCTACCGGGCGCTGCTCATGCAGCCGCTCGCGGCCAAGGAGATCCGGCTCTTCGGGCTCGGCGACGTCTTTGGCGGCCGGCTGCTGGCCGACCTGCTGGCGTCGGGTCAGTCGACGAGCAGGCCCCGCAGGCAGCTGTCCATGTAGTGGGCGATGAACTGGTCGCGCTCGCCGGGCCAGGGGAAGTCGGGCTTGGTGACCAGCAGCGAGGTCAGCCCGTGGACCCGGGCCCACACGCCGATCGTCACGGTCACGGCGTCGCCGGCGTCGGGGCGCACCCGGCCGGCGTCGATGCAGTCCTGGACGATGCCGAGCACGGTCCCGAAGCACGTGAGCTCGGCCAGCCGCTCGTACTTGTACTCGTCGGGGGTCTCGTCGGACCGGGTGAGGAACATCACCCGGTAGGGCTCCGGGTTCTCGATGCCGAACTCGATGTAGGTGCGCCCGGCGGCGGCGAGCGCCGCCACCGGGTCGTCGAGGCCGGCGATCGCCGCGTCCAAGCGGGCCTCGAGCTCGGCGAAGTGCCGGTCGACGACTTCGAAGATCAGCGCGGTCTTGTCGGGGAAGTGCCGGTAGATCGACGGCGGCGTGACCCCGACCGCGTTGGCCACGGCCCGGATCGACACGGCCTCCGACGACCCGGTGGCCAGCAGCAGCCGCTCGGTCGCCGCTACGATCTCGTCGCGCAGCTGCCGCCCCTCGCCCTTGCGGGCGCGGGGTCGGCGGCCGGCGCCGGCGTCGACGCTCGTCATGTTCGGCTCACGCCAACAGGATCGCGCTCCGTGACGGCGTGCTCCTCACCGGCGCCCCCGTCGCCGTCGAGGTCGACGTGCTCGCGGATGCCGTAGCGGTCGTGGAACCGGCGCAACGGCCCGGGCGCCCACCAGTTCCAGTTGCCGGCCAGCCGCATGAACGCCGGCACGAGCGTCCCCCGGATCAGGAAGGCGTCGAGCAGCACGGCCAGCGTCAGGCCGAGCCCGAACAGCTTGATGAAGCTGACCTGCCCGGTGGCGAAGGCCAGGAAGATCACCGACATCAGCACGGCGGCGGCCGTGACGATCCGGCCGGTGCGCTCGAGCCCGACGGCCACGGACCGCTCGTTCCGACCGGTGCGGTCGTGCTCCTCCTTGATGCGGGACAGCAGGAACACCTCGTAGTCCATCGACAGCCCGAAGGCCACGCAGAACATGAGGATGGGCATGGCGGCGGCCAACCCCCCGGTGGGGGTGAAGTCGAGCAGGCCCGACAGGTGACCGTCCTGGAAGATCCAGACCATGGCGCCGAACGTGGCGGTCAGGCTCAGCAGGTTGAGGACCACGGCCTTCACCGGGATCAGCACGCTGCCGAACATCAGGAACAGCAGCACGAAGGTGACGGCGGCGATGATGCCGAGCGCCAGCGGCAGCCGGGCGAACAGCGCGTCGTTGGTGTCGACGAGCTGCGCCGAAGGGCCGCCCACCCGGACCGGGAACGGCGCGTCGAGGTCGCGCACGTCGTGCACGAGCTGCTCGCCGGCGTCCGAGATGGGCTCGACCGCCGGCACGACCGACAGCCAGGTGGCGCCGTCGGCCGCGAACCCGGCGTAGCGGGCGGACGTCTCGGGGCCGAGGACGAGCTGGCCGGGCTCGCAGCCGAACTGCTCGGCGCTGCCCTCGCCGCAGTACGAGCCGGTGGCGGCGTCGACGCGGGACACGCCGGGCAGCCGGGCCAGCTCGGCGGCGTAGGCGTCGACCGCCTCGAGATCGACGGCGTCGGCGCCACCGGCCCCCGAGCCGGCCCCGCCGTCCGTGTCCGCCGCCACCACCTGCAGCGCCCCCGCCTCCTCGGACGAGAAGTCGGCCCGGATCACCTCGTTGACCTGCCGGCTCCGGGCGTCCTCGGGCAGCACTCGGTCGTCGGGCTGGGACAGGTGCAGGTTCAGGAACGGCGAGCCGAGCATCAGCAGCAGAGCCACGACGGCCAGCGCCACCGGGACGGGCCGCCGCATGACGACGACGGCGATGCGGTGCCACAGGCCCTCCTCGGGCGGGGCGACCGACTGGCGCCGGACCGTGAGGGCGTTCACCCGGTGGCCGAGCAGGGTGAGGATGGCCGGCAGCACCACGACCGAGAACAGCCCCGACAGCAGGGCCACGGCCACGCCGGCGTAGGCGAAGCTGCGGAGGAAGAAGAACGGGAAAGCGAGCGTGGCGCACAGCGAGGCGGCCACGGTCAGGGCGCTGAACGCCACCGTGCGGCCGGCCGTCCGCACCGTGCGGACCACCGCGTCCCGGGGCGCGTGACCCGCCCGCAGCTCCTCCCGGTAGCGGGACACGACGAACAGGCTGTAGTCGATGGCCAGGCCCAGGCCGAGGGCGGTGGTGAGGTTGAGGGCGTAGATCGAGACGTCGGTCAGCTCGGACGCGACCCGCAGCACGAGGAACGTCCCGACGATCGACAGCACGCCGATGGCCAGGGGCAGCGTGGCCGCCACGACGCTGCCGAAGATCAGCACGAGCAGCACGAGCGTGATGGGCAGGGCGATCAGCTCGGCGCGCGGCAGGTCCTCCTCGAGCGTCTCGCCCACTTCGCGGAACGTCTCGGCGTAGCCGCCGACGCCCACGGTGATCGGCCCGGGGTCGTCGGCCTCGGTGCGGTACGCGGGGGTCAGCTCGCCGATGCGGTCGTTCAGGGCGTCCTCGTCGTGGAGGTCGAGGCGGCCGACGACGAGGGCGCGGCCGCCATCCTCCGAGCGGAGCGGCGGGGCGTTGCCCTCGGCCCAGTACGAGGTCACGTTGGCCATGTCGGGCTCGGCGGCGAGTCGCTCGGTCAGCGCCCGGCCCGCCTCGGCCACGGCGGGGTCGTCGACGTCACCCCGCTCGGCGGTCACGAGCAGCACGACGTTGGGGGCGCCGGCGCCGAACCGCTCGTCGAGCAGGTCCTCGGCCTGCGACGACTCGGCGGCCGGGTCCTCGAAGCCGCCGGTGAGCAGGCGGTCGGCCACCCCGCCGCCGAGCGCGCCGGACAGGGCGAAGACCAAGACGGCGGCGACGAGGACGAGGCGGGGTCGGGTGGTGACGAGGCGGGCGACGGAGCTGAGCATGACGGTCTCCCGACGGAGCGCGAGGGTTAACAGCGTTAACGTAACGCTGTTCCCCTCGGGTCTGTCCACGTGGCATGCGTCACAGGTCGGGTCTCCCGGTCGGCCGGCGCTTGCCGGGGACTTGACCCGCCGGTCAAGCTTCGGGGCGTGCCGACCGACGCACCGATCGACGACGCCGCCGAGGCGGTCACGTACCCCGGAGCCCGGCCGCCGGACCGGCGCCGCGACGTCGTGTCCCACGGCATCCGCCTCGCCGTCCACGAGTGGGGCGACCCCGAGGCACCGCCGCTCGCCCTCATGCACGGCGGGTTCGACTTCGCCCGCACGTTCGACGTCTTCGCCCCGCTGCTGGCCGACGCCGGCTGGCGGGTCGTCGCCTGGGACCAGCGGGGCCACGGCGACTCCGAGCACGCCGCCCTGTACTCGTGGGCGGCCGACCTGCGCGACATGGTGACCGTGCTCGGCACGCTGGGGCCCGGCCCGGTGCCGATCGTCGGCCACTCCAAGGGCGGATCGCTCTCGGTGCACCTGGCGGCGTCGCTGCCCCAGTACGTGAGTCGCCTGGTCAACCTCGACGGCCTGCCGTCGCGGCGGAACTCGCCGGACGTGCCCGACAACCAGCGGACCAAGCTGCTGGCCGGCGAGCTGGCCGGCTGGCTCGACTTCCGGCGGGAGCGGGCCGACGCGGTCCGCAAGGCCGGCACCATCGACGAGCTGGCCGACCGGCGGGGCCGGATGAACCCCCGCCTGTCCCGGGAGTGGCTCCGCTACCTGGTCACGGTCGGCGCCCGCCGCGACCCGGACGGGTGGCGCTGGAAGATCGACGCCTCGCTGCGGCTCGGCGGCTTCGGACCCTGGCGGCCCGAGTGGGCCATGGCCCGGCTGCCCGGCATCGGCGTGCCGCTGCTGGCCGTGCTCGGCCAGCAGCCCGAGCAGATGGGCTGGGCGACCCAGCCCGAAGACATCGAGCCGTTCCTCCCGTCCGGGGGCCGGCTCGTGTCCTACGACGACGTGGGCCACTTCGTGCACATCGAGCAGCCCCACCGGGTGGCCGAGCTCGTCCTCGACTTCCTGGGCGACCCCAAGGCGTCGCGGGAGGTGCGGCCGTGACCGCCACCGTGATGCTCCGCCACAACCGGGTCGAGCTGGCTCTGCACCGGCTGCGCGGCGGCGCGGGCCGGCCGCTGCTCCACCTGCACGGGCTGGGCGAGCGGTCGCCCGCCGCCGTGCCGCCCAGCCTCGCCCCCTGGCCCGGGCCTGTGTGGGCCCTCGACTTCGTCGGCCACGGGGCGTCGACCGTCCCGGCCGGCGGGGGCTACACCTGCGAGGTGCTCATGGCCGACGCCGACGCCGCCCTGGCCCACCTGGGCCCGGTCACCGTGTACGGCCGGGGCCTGGGCGGCTACGTCGGGCTCCTGTTGGCGGGCGCCCGGGCCGAGGACGTGCGGGGCGCCATCGTCGACGACGGCCCAGGCCTGGCCGGCGCCGGGCCCGAGCCGATCACCCCGTTCGTGCTCGACCAGCCGCTGGCCGTCACCGGGCCGCCCGACCCCTACGCCCTGCTCGACCTGCACAACGAGGTCCGGCCGCCCGACTACGCCAGCACCTACGCCCGGCTGGCCGCCACCCTGTCCGGCCTCGACGTGGCGGTGGCGGTCAGCGCCGTCGTCCGGCCGCCGTGGCTGGCGGCCGTCGTGCTCGAGCCCGGGGTCCGGGAGCTGCCCCTCGACCGGGCGCTGGCCCTGTTCGCCGAGGCCTGACCCCGGCGGCGCGAGCGCCGCACCCGTCCCGGCGATGGCCGGCCCGGGTGGGCTCAGGTCACGTCCTCGTCGGCCGGGCAGCGGGCGATCAGGCTCTCCGCGTCGGCGTCCTCGTCCGGGGCGCGGTCGAGGGGGCGGATGTTCTCGTCGAACGTCGTCCACCGGCCCGACACGATCAGGGCGTCGCCCACCACCTCGACGTCGACGATCTCGCCGGCCGGCCCGGGCGGCAGGTCGGGCCCGAAGGCCCCGAGGATGCCCTCGTCCCCCAGGTCGACGGTCACGCCGGTCCGGTCGCGCCCGCCCTCGCCGACGTCGGCCCGGACCTGCACGACGACCGACCCCTCCCGGCCCGCCATGATGACGACGTCGCCCTCCCGGGCGCAGGCCAGGAGCGGGATGTCGACCCGGCGTTCGCCGTAGGTGAACCGGGCCGTGTCGGCGGCCACGCCGTTGCGGGGATCGGTCGGCGAGCTCGACCGGAACCCCAGCGCGACGACCACCGCCAAGGCCAGCGCGGCGCCGGCGACGGCCACCCCCGCCCCGGCCAGCGCGGCCACCACGAGAGACCGTCGGTTCGCCATCTCAGACGGACCCTACCGGCGGCGTGGCGGCGCACCGCCCGCTGGTAGCTTGCGGCGCCGTGCCCGGCGCACCACGCGACCCCTCGGCCCGGCCGGTATCGGGCGTCACGCGCGGCCCCGCCCGCATCGCCGCGTCGTCGTTGACGACCGACGCCGCGGCCTCGGGCGTCGCCGTGAAGCGGCCCGCGCCCCTGATGCCGCTCCTCGCCGCCGTGGTCGTCGCCGGGGTGGCAGCTGCGGCGGTGCTGCTCGTGACCCGGGAGGACGACTCGCCCGACCCGGCCGCGGTGGTGCGGGCCTACCACGCCGCCGTCCGCGACGGCGACTGCGCCACCATGGTCGACCTGATCGACACCGACGGCCGCCCGGGCGAGCCCGAGGACACCGTCGAGTCGTGCCGGCGCGCCTTCGCCGAGCAGGGAACCGGGGCCGGCGGTGCCGAGCTCGAGGCGGCGCGGCTCGTCGACCGCGCGGGGGACCGGGCCGTCGTGCGGGTCGAGCTGGCGGCGCCGGACGGCGAATCCGGCGAGTCCGAGGAGGCCGGGGCACCCGGCGGACCCGGCCGGACGGAGGAGGTCCGCCTGGTCCGCATCGACGGGCGGTGGCACATCGACCTGGCCCGGGGCGGCGGCGCGCCGCCCGATGACGCGGGTGCGGGCGCCACGCCCTAGTTTCCGTTCCGGAACCATGCCGTTGTCACCCGCACCGTCGCCCCCGAGCCTGCTCGCCATCGCCGCACGGGTCGAGGAGCGGCTGCGCCAGCTTCTCGACGGCGAGATCGCCCGCTGGCAGGACGTCGACGCCAGCCTGGCCGAGCCGCTGGCCTCGCTGCAGCGCCTGGTCGAGGCCGGCGGTAAGCGGCTCCGGCCCGCGTTCTGCTACTGGGCGTTCGTCGGCGCCGGGGGCGAGCCCGACGACCCCCGGATCGTCGACGCCGGGGCGGCGTTCGAGATGCTGCACGCCTTCGCGCTGATCCACGATGACGTGATGGACGGGGCCGACACCCGCCGGGGCGCCCCGGCCACCCACGCCGAGTTCAGCGCCCGCCACCGGCGGGACGGGTGGCGGGGCGAGGGCCGCCGCTTCGGCGAGGGCGTCGCCATCCTCGTCGGCGACCTGGCCCACGTGTACGCCGACCAGCTGCTGGGCGAGCCGCCGAGCGGCGCCGCCGCCCTGTGGCACGAGCTGCGGCTCGAGCTCATCGTCGGCCAGTACCTCGACCTGCTGGGCACGGCCCGGGGCGACCGCGACCCGGCGACCGCCCGCCGCATCGCCCGCTACAAGTCGGGCAAGTACACGATCGAGCGGCCGCTGCACGTGGGGGCGGCGCTGGCCGGCGGCAACGAGGCGCTGCTCGCCGCGCTGTCGGCCTACGGCGACCCCCTGGGGGAGGCCTTCCAGCTGCGCGACGACGTGCTCGGCGCGTTCGGCGACCCGGCCACCACCGGCAAGCCGGTCGGGCCCGACCTGCGGGAGGGCAAGCCGACGCCGCTGCTGGCGGTGGCCTGCGACCGGGCCACCGGCGGGCAGCTCGCCGCCCTCGACCGGGTCGGCGACCCCGGCCTCAGCGACGAGGAGGTGCGGGGCATCCAGCAGGTGCTGGTCGACACCGGCGCGCTGCAGGCCATCGAGGACGAGATCGAGCGGCTGACGGCCCGGGCCGTCGAGGCCCTGGGCGCGGCGCCGATCGGGGCCGGCGCCGGCCGCGAGCTCGTCGCGCTGGCCCACTTCGTGGCGACCCGGGAGTCCTGAGCACGCCCTGACCCGGATGCCGGCGACGGTCGTGGCGGCGGAGCGGACCGACGGGCGCGATCGCCTGATCGCCTTGGCTCTCGGCCTGGCCGCGCTCGCCGTCTACGTCCGCTCGCTGCTGCCCGGCGTCGGCTACAGCGGCGACGCCGCCAAGTGGCAGTTCCTCGGCGAGGTGGGCGGCACGCCCCATCCCACCGGCTATCCGCTGTACCTGCTGGTCAACCGGGCCTGGGTCACGGTCGTGGCGGTCGGCGACCTGGCCTGGCGGGTCAACCTGCTGTCCGCCGTGTGCGGGGCGGCGACGGTGCCGGTGCTCTACCTGCTGCTCCGGCGGCTCGGGCCGGGGCGCCCGGCGGCCGCCGCGGCCGCCGCCACGTTCGCCCTCGGGCTCACGTTCTGGAGCCAGGCGGTGGTCGCCGAGGTCTACACGCTCCACCTGCTGCTGATGACGGCGGTGACGCTGTGCCTCGCCCGGTGGCTGGGCGGAGCGTCGGAGCGCTGGCTCCTGGCCGGGCTCGCCCTGTTCTTCCTCTCGTTCGGTCACCACCTGGGGACCGTGCTGGCCCTGCCCGGCGTCGCCTGGCTGCTGTGGCGGGGCCGCGCCCGGCTCCGCCCCGCGGTGGCCGCCTGGGCCGCCCTGTTCGCCGTCCTGGCCGCCGCCCAGTACGCCTACCTGCTGCGCATGACCGCGGTCGGCGCCTACGTCGAGCAGCCGGTGCACGGGCTGGGCGACGTCGTCGAGATGGTGACGGGCGGGCGCTTCCGCCGGCAGATGTTCACGTTCGGGCCGACCGAGCTGGTGCGCGACCGGCTGCCGCTGCTCGGGCGGTTCCTGCGCCGCGACCTGGGCGTGCTGGCGGTCCCGGTCGCCTACGGGGCGGTCCGGGTGGTCCGGTCGGGGTCGGACGTGGCCCGGGCCGTGACCGTCCACCTCGGGCTGCTGGGCGGGCTGGCGGCGGTGCACGCCCTGAACTTCGACGTCGCCGACGTCGAGGTGTTCTTCCTGCCGACCGTGCTCGTGCTGGCCGTGCTGCTCGCCGTCGGCCTGGACGGGCTGGCGGGGCGGATGGCGGCCCGGGTCGACGTCGGGGGGCAAGGGCATCGGCGGGACGGGGACCGGCCGCCGCCCGACGAGCGGGCCACGCCCCGGCGGGTCGCGGACCGGCGGGCCGCGGTCGGGCGGTGGGCGGCGGCGGCCGGCCTGGCCCTCGTGCCGCTCGTCACCGGCCTCGTCAACTACCGGGACGCCAGCCAGCGGGGGAACCGGGCCGACGCCGAGCGCATCGAGCGGGCGATCGCGGCGGCCGGCACCGGGGCCGTGCTCATCACCGACAACTACGTCGACAGCGAGTACTTCTGGTACTACCTGCTGGGCGAGGGGCTGGGGGCCGAGCGCGACCTCACGCTCGTGCACATGGTGAGCCCGCGGGAGGTCGTGGCGTTCTTCGAGCGGGGGCGGGGCCCGATGGCCACCGTCGCCACCGCGGACACGCCGGTGTACACGGCCACGCCCCACCAGGCCCGCCAGCTGGCCGACGCCGGCCTGGCCGTCACCCCGGTGGCCGAGGACGTGTGGCGGGTGGCGCCCCCCTGAGCGGGCGGCCGGGAGTGGCGCCGGCGGCCGGGCCCTGACCGAGCCGGCTCGGCCCGGCTCAGCCCGACGGCTCGGCGTCCGGGCCGGCGCCGGGGGCGTCGACCTCGGCCTCGAGCTCGGCCACCACCTGCTCGACCTCGAAACGGGCGCCGGCGATGCGGTCGCGGCACAGGCGCAGAAGCTCGGCGGCCCGCTTGACCCGGGCGCCCAGCACGTCCACGTCGACCTCGTCGCCGTCGAGCTCGTCGAGGATGCGCTCGAGCTCGGCCAGGGCGTCGACGTAGCTGATCTCGGTCGTGTCCTCTGCCATCGGGACGGTCCTCACGTCTCGTTCGTACGGTTCGGGGGCCCGGCGCCGGTGTCCGCGGCGCTCCCGGGGGCCGCGGTGTCGCCCGCGTCCCTGGTGGTTGCGGTAGCCGTCACGGTCGAGCGGAGCTCGCCCCCGGCGACGGTGGTCCACAGCTCCTGGCCGGGGGCGACGTCGGCCGGGGAGCGGACGACGGCCCCGTCGGGGCCGCGGGTGATCGACCAGCCTCGGGCCAGCGTGCGGGCGGGGTCGAGCGCCCGGAGCTGGACCGCGATCCGGTCGAGGTCGCGGGCCGCGGCGGCCGCGGCCCGCGGCGCCCGCTGGACCAGCCGGTCGCGGGCGGCGTCCAGCGCCCGGGCGTGGTCGCGCAGGTGGGACCGGGCACCGGACTCCAGCCGCCCGACGTCGCGGTCGAGCTTGGCCCCGGACCGGGCCAACGCCCCGGCCGCGCTCCGGCGCAGGCGCTCGCGGCCGGCGGCCAGCGACCGGTCGGCGGCGCCGAGCCCGTGCCGGGTGGCCACGGCCACGTGCCGCCCGCAGGCCCGCAGGCGCTCGGCCTCGCGGCGGAGCCGGGCCTGGGACGCGCTGGCGATGTCCTGCCAGCGGACCAGGAGCCGTTGCTCGAACCGGCGCACGTCGTCGATCACGGCCTGGGCGCAGGCGGTCGGCGTCTTGTAGGCGGCGTGGGCCACCTCGTCGGCCACCGACCGGTCGACGTCGTGGCCGATGCCGGTCAGGACGACCGTGTCGAGCCCGGCGATGGCCCGGGCGATCGGCTCGCTGTCGAACGCGGCCAGGTCGGTGGTGGCGCCGCCGCCCCGGACCAGCAGCACGACGTCCACGCCCCGGCTGGCCACCCACCGCAGCCCCCGCGCCACCGAGCGCGGGGCGCTCGTCCCCTGGACCCGCACGTCGGCCCGCACGACCCGGAACCCGATGCCCGAGGCCCGCAGCTCGTCGAGGACGTCGTGCTCGGCGGCGCTGCCGGCGCTCGTCACCAGCCCGATCCGCAGCGGGACCAGGGGCCGGGGGAGCGCCTGCTGGCGGGTGAGCAGCCCCTCGGCCGCCAGCGTCCGCAGGAGGCGCTCGCGGTCGGCGGCCAGGCGGCCCAGCGTGAACGACGGGTCGATGTCCGACATCTGGAGCTGCAGCCGGCCCCCGGGCGCCCACCAGCCGAGCCGCCCCCGGATGCGGACCTCGGTGCCGTCGGACATGCGCACCGTCCCGCCCGCCTGCTGCAGCCGGCCGTTGACCCGGCGGCGGGCCGTGTCGAACAGCACGACCGAGAGGGTGGCCACCGGCGGGCGGTCGGTGGCGGCCGCGCCCGGCGCCGGCTCGACCAGGTCGAACCACACCATGCCCGTCCGCCCCCGGGACAGGTTGCGGATCTCGCCCCGCACCCACACCTCGTCGGGGAACGACCGGCGCAGCGCCTCGCCCAGCGCCTCGCCGAGCTCGGCGACCGACCACGTGGGCTCGGACGGGTCGTCCCACAACGTGAGCGGGGCCGGGGTCCGGGGCGTCCTCGGGCGTCGTGCCACGTCCGCACGCTAGCGACCAGCCCGTATGGAGATTTCGACATCGACAGTGCAAACATTCCCCCGGTGGCTGACCCGAGGAGAGGACCCCATGCCTGAAGCCGTGATCGTCTCGACGGCCCGCACCCCGATCGGCCGTGCGGCCAAGGGATCGCTCGTCGAGTGCCGGCCGGACGACCTGGCCGCCCACATCATCAAGGCCGCGCTCGAGAAGGTGCCGGCGCTCGACCCCGCCGTGATCGACGACGTGATGATGGGGTGCGCGCAGCCCGCCGGCGAGGCCGGCTACAACATCGCCCGGGTGGCGGGGCTCCTGGCCGGCATCGACCGGCCCGGCGTGACCGTCAACCGCTACTGCTCGTCGTCGCTGCAGACGATCCGCATGGCGGCCCACGCCATCAAGGCCGGCGAGGGCGACGCCTTCATCGCCGCCGGCGTCGAGACGGTCAGCCGGTTCTCGTCCGGGGCGGCCGACGTCGGCCCCCACAACGAGGCGTTCGCCGCCGCCGAGGCCCGCACGGCCAAGCTGGCCGGCGGCGCCGACTCGTGGGAGCCGTTCCAGGGCGGCCTGCCCGACATCTACATCGCCATGGGCCAGACGGCCGAGAACGTCCGCCTCAAGGAGGGCGTGAGCCGGCAGGAGATGGACGAGTTCGCCACCCTGTCCCAGCAGCGGGCCGTGGCCAACCAGGAGAACGGCTACTGGGACGGCGAGATCACGCCCGTCACCACCCCGTCGGGCACGGTCGTCACCAAGGACGACGGCCCCCGGCCGGGCACGACGGTCGAGAAGCTGGCCCAGCTCAAGCCCGCCTTCCGGCCCGACGGCGAGGTGACGGCCGGCAACGCCTGCCCGCTCAACGACGGCGCCGCCGCCGTGATCGTCATGAGCGACACCAAGGCCCGCGAGCTGGGCATCACCCCGCTGGCCCGCATCGTGTCGTCCGGCGTCAGCGCCCTCGACCCCGAGATCATGGGCCTCGGCCCGATCGGGGCGTCCCGCCAGGCGCTGGAGCGGGCGGGCATGACCATCGACGACATCGACCTCGTTGAGATCAACGAGGCGTTCGCCGCCCAGGTCATCCCGTCGGCCCGGGCGCTGGGCATCCCGTGGGACAAGCTGAACGTGAAGGGCGGGGCCATCGCCCTCGGCCACCCGTTCGGCATGACCGGCGCCCGCATCATGACCACGCTCATCCACGCCCTGCAGGACGAGGACAAGACGTTCGGCCTGGAGACCATGTGCGTGGGCGGAGGCCAGGGCATGGCCATGATCATCGAGCGGCTCTCGTAACGACCCGCGCCCGGCGGTGGTGGCCGGCCCTCCCGGGCGGCGGCCACCACCGCCGGCGGTCGGCCCGCCGGCGTGCCTTGGCAGGTCGGAGCCGGTTTCGGCCGGTGCTGCGGGTCGGTGCCGGCCGGGTCGGCGCGCCGGCGCGCCGAGGAGACGGCCCCGCCCGCGCGCCGGCAAGGCGGCGCCGGCGATGCGCCGTCAGCGGGCGCCGTCAGGGGGACCGGGTCAGGTCCCGTAGACCGGGGCGGGAGTGGGCGCCTTGGCCAGCAGCTCGTCGACGACCGGGCCGAGCTCGGCCGGGTCCCACCGGGCGCCCTTGTCGACCGTGGGCCCGTGCTGCCAGCCGTCGGCCACGCCGACCTTGCCGCCCTCGACCTCGAACATCCGGCCGGTGACGTGCGCCGAGTGGCTGGAGACGAGCCAGGCCACGAGCGGCGAGACGTTCTCGGGGGCCATGGCGTCGAAGGCGTCGGGGTCCTCGGGCTTGGCCATCATCTCGGCGAACACCTTCTCGGTCATCCGGGTGCGGGCCGAGGGGGCGATGGCGTTGGCGGTCACGCCGTATCGGCCGAGCTCGGCCGCCTGCACGAGAGTCAGCGTGGCGATGCCGCCTTTGGCCGCGCTGTAGGCGGCCTGGCCGATCGATCCGAGTAGGCCGGCCCCCGAGCTGGTGTTGACGATGCGGGCGTCGACCTTCTCGCCGGCCTTGGACCGGTCCCGCCAGTAGCTGGCCGCCCACCGGCTCACGCAGAAGTGGCCCTTGAGGTGGACCCGGATGACCGTGTCCCACTCCTCCTCGCCCGAGGAGACGAACATGCGGTCGCGCACCACCCCGGCGTTGTTGACGACGGCGTCGAGGCCCCCGAAGGCCTCCAGGGCCGTGTTCACCAGGCGCTGGGCGCCCTCCCAGTCGGCGACGTCGTCGCCGTTGACCACGGCCTCGCCGCCGGCCGCCACGATCTCGTCGACCACCTCCTGGGCGGGGGACGGCGAACCGCCCGTGCCGTCGAGCTCGGCGCCGATGTCGTTGACCACGACCTTGGCGCCCTGCCGGGCCAGCTCCAGGGCGTGGGCCCGGCCGATGCCCCGGCCCGCCCCCGTCACGATCACGATCCGGCCGTCGCAGATGCCGCTCATGCCCCGATGATGACATGATCTGACGGTCCATCAGAAAAATCCGACCGCAGTGTCCGCCCGAGAGCGGGCGATCCGACACGCCGTCACCAGCCGAGGGGTCCGCATGCGCTACGGGGTCACGATGTTCGCCACCGACGTCTCGATGGACGTCGTCGAGCTGGCCCGGGCGGTGGAGGAGCGGGGGCTCGACTCGCTGTGGCTGCCCGAGCACACCCACATCCCCCTCAGCCGCAAGACCCCGTGGCCCGGCGGGGAGGGCCCGCTGCCCGACGAGTACAAGCGCAGCCTCGACCCGCTCGTGGCCCTGTCCGCGGCGGCCAGCGTCACCCGCGACCTGCGGCTGGGGACCGGCATCCTGCTGCCCGCCCAGCGCGACCCGATCGTCACGGCCAAGGCGGTGGCCACGCTCGACCACCTGTCCGGCGGGCGCTTCGCGCTGGGTGTCGGCTTCGGCTGGAACGAGGACGAGATGGCCCACCACGGGGTGGCCTACGGCGAGCGGCGGGCCGTGGCCCGCGAGCACGTGCTGGCCATGCAGACGCTGTGGGCCGAGGAGGAGGCCGCCTTCGCCGGTGAGCACGTCCGCTTCTCGGCCTCGTGGTCGTGGCCCAAGCCCGTCCAACGCAACGCGGCGGGCAAGCCCGCCGTGCCGGTCCTGGTGGGCGGCGGCGCCGGCGAGCAGCTGTTCGCCCACGTCGTGAGCTACGGCGACGGCTGGATCCCGATCGGCGGGGCCGGCCTGACCGAGGCCATCCCCCGCCTGCGCGAGGCGGCGGCCGCGGCCGGGCGCGACCCGGCGACGCTCGAGATCGTGCCGTTCGGGTCGATCCCCGACCACGGCAAGCTCGACCACTTCGCCGAGATCGGCGTGACCGAGACCGTGTTCCGGGTGCCGTCCGCGCCCCGCGACGAGGTGCTGCCGCTGCTCGACCAGCAGGCCAAGCTCGTGGAGGAGCGACGGGGCTGACCGGGCCAGGCTCGGGGTGCGGCGGGGCGCCCGACGCCGGCGCCGCTGCCGGCCCCGGCGTGCGTACAGTCGCCGCGTGCCCGCCTCCGGCTCGCCGCCCGACGATCGCCTCGACGACTACCGGGCGCTGAACGACCCGGCCCGGCGGCGCGCCGTCGAGCGCCGGGGCGGCTACTTCGTCGTCGAGGGCCTGCGGGCGGTCGAGGCGCTGCTCGCTTCGCCCTACCCGGTCCGCTCGATCCTGGTCGTCGAGCGCCGGGAGCCGGCGGTGCGGGCGGCGCTGGCGGCCCACGGCCGCGCCGGCGTGCCGGTGCTGGTCCGGCCGGAGGCCGAGGTCCGGGCCGTCGTCGGCTTCCCGTTCCACCGGGGCGTGCTGGCCGCGGCCGACCGCCTGCCGCTGCCCCCGGTGGCCGACGTCGTGGCCGGGGCCCGCCGCTTGGCCGTCGTCGAGGGCGTGAACGACCACGAGAACCTGGGCGCGCTGTTCCGCAACGCCGCCGCTTTCGGCGTCGACGCCGTGCTGGCCGACCCGACCACCGCCGACCCGCTGTACCGGCGCAGCGTGCGGGTGTCGCTGGGCCACGTCCTCCGGGTGCCGTGGACCCGCCTGGCGGCCTGGCCGGAGGGCCTCGGTGACCTGCGGGCCGCCGGGTTCGTGCTCGTGGCCCTGACCCCGGCCCGGGAGGCCGAGCCGATCGACGCGCTGGCCGCCGACCCGCCCGACCGGCTGGCGCTGCTGCTCGGCGCCGAAGGCCCCGGCCTGTCAACGGTGGCGCTGGCAGCCGCCGACCGCCGGGTCCGCATCCCGATCGCCCCGGGCGTCGACTCGCTGAACGTGGCCACCGCGGCTGCCATCACCTTCCACCGCCTGGCCCCGGTCTGAGCGCCTCCGGCGCGCCGTCCCACCCGTCCACGCCTGGTTCGGCCCGGAAACGGGGACAATGGGGGCATGGGCGCCACCCACGAGGTCACCAACCAGCCCCCGCCGCTCGAGGACTACGACGTCTTCGGCACCGACGTCGCCCTGGTCGAGGCCACCGAGCGCGAGGGCGCGGGCTGGGCCGCGGACGACCTCCACGCCCTCGGCCTCATGGCCGGGTCGCCCGAGGCCATCGGCTGGGGCGTCGCCGCCAACCGCTACCCGCCCGAGCTGCACACCCACGACCGGTTCGGCCACCGGATCGACGCCGTCACCTACCACCCGGCGTACCACGAGCTCATGCGCGTGGCCGTCGGCCACGGGCTGCACGGCGCGCCCTGGGCGGTCGACCGGCCCGGCGCCCACGTGGCCCGCGCCGCCGGCTTCATCGTGTGGTCGCAGGTCGACGCCGGCCACGGCTGCCCGATCTCGATGACCTACTCGGTCGTCCCCGCCCTGCGGGCCGCGCCCCGCGAGCTGGCCGACGAGTGGGTCCCCAAGCTGGTGGCCCGGGCCTACGACCCCCGCGACGTCCCCGCCCGCGACAAGGCCGGGGCGCTGGCCGGCATGGGCATGACCGAGAAGCAGGGCGGCTCCGACGTGCGGGCCAACACGACCCGGGCCGAGCCGCTCGGCGTCGGCGACGGCGTCCACCGGCTGACCGGGCACAAGTGGTTCTGCTCGGCGCCGATGTCCGACCTGTTCCTGATGCTGGCCCAGGCGCCGGGCGGTCTGTCGTGCTTCCTGGTCCCGCGGTGGCTGCCCGACGGCCAGCGCAACACCGGGTTCCAGCTCCAGCGGCTCAAGGACAAGCTGGGCAACCGGTCCAACGCCTCGAGCGAGGTCGAGCTCGACGGCGCGGTGGGCTGGCTGGTGGGGGAGGAGGGCCGCGGCGTCCGGACGATCATCGAGATGGTCACCCACACCCGGCTCGACTGCGTGCTGGGGGCGGCGGCCACGATGCGGCAGGCGACGGTCCAGGCGCTGCACCACGCCGCCCACCGCCACGCCTTCGGCGCCGCGCTGGCCGACCAGCCGCTGATGCGCAACGTGCTGGCCGACCTGGCCATCGAGTCGGAGGCCGCCACCGTCACCGCCCTCCGCCTGGCCCGGGCGTTCGACGAGGCCAACCGGGGCGACGCCGGGGCCGACGCCTTCCGCCGCCTGGCCACCGCGGTGGGCAAGTACTGGGTGTGCAAGCGCCAGCCGGTCCACGTAGCCGAGGCGCTCGAGTGCCTGGGCGGCAACGGGTACGTCGAGGAGTCGCCGATGCCCCGGTTGTTCCGGGAGAGCCCGCTGAACGGCATCTGGGAGGGGTCGGGCAACGTGATCTGCCTCGACGTCCTGCGGGCCGTGGCCCGGGAGCCCGCCGTGATCGAGGCGTTCCTGGGCGAGGTGGAGGCCGTCCGGGGGGCCGACGAGCGGCTCGACGCCGCCGTCGCCCGCATCCGCACCGAGCTGGGCGACGTCTACGGCATCGAGGCCCGGGCCCGCCGGGTGGTCGAGGCCATGGCGCTGGCCCTGCAGGCCAGCCTGCTGATCCGGCACAGCCACCCGGCCGTGGCCGAGGCGTTCTGCGCCTCCCGGCTCGGGGGCGACGCCGGCCTGGCGTTCGGCACGCTCCCGCCGGGCACCGACGTCGGCACGATCGTGGAGCGGGCGCGGCCCAAGCTGGGCTGAGGCGCCGGCCCGGCGGGCCCGCCGGGCCGCCCGCCTACGGCGCCTGGAACCCCTCGCCGCCGTCGCCGGCGAGGGCGTAGGACCGCGAGCCGTCGGGTCCGACCGGCACGTCGCCGGCCAGCGTGATGCGCTGCATGGACCGGTGGGCGCCGGGCGGCACGTCGGTGGGCACCAGGTGGCAGGTGGCCCGGTTGTCCCAGAAGGCGATGCTGTCGGGCTCCCACCGGAACCGGCAGGTGAACGTCGGGTCGGCGAGGTGCTCGTAGAGCAGGGCGAGCACGTGCCGGCCCTCGCGCCGGCTGAGCTCGACGATGTGGTCGGTGAAGTTGGGGTTGACGAACAGGCCCTTCTCGCCGGTCTCGGGGTGGACCCGCACGACGGGGTGCACGGCCCGCAGGTCCCGCGACTGGAACTGCTGCTTGAGCTTGGACGGCATCTCGCCCCGGCTCAGCGGGATGACGTTGCGGTGGACGGCGTGGAGCTGGTCGCACAGGGCCTGCAGCTCGGGCGACAGCGCCTCGTAGGCGGCGACCAGGTTGGTCCACTGCGTGTCGCCGCCGTACTCGGGGACGACCACGCCGCGCAGGATCGACGCCATCGGCGGGGCCGCCAGGAACGTGACGTCGGTGTGCCACCGGCTCTCGGTGGTGAAGGACGGCCGGTCGCCGTCGCCCTCGTTGGCGGCCATGAGCTGGTTGTCGAGCAGCAGGATCTCGGGGTGGTCAGGGAAGACCGCGGGCAGCGTCGGGTGGGCCGGCGTCACCTCGCCGAAGTAGCGGCCGAACGCCACGTGCTGGGCCTGGGTGATGTGCTGGTCGCGGAAGAACACGACCTTGTAGCGCAGGAGGGTGGCCCGGATGCCGGCGACGGTGGCCTCGTCGAGCGGCCGGGTCAGGTCGACGCCGTGGATCTCGGCGCCGATCCGGCCGGCCACCGGCCGGACCTCGAACGGCACGTCGGGCGTGTCCGACGTCGTGGCGTCGGGCATCACGGTGGTCATGCGGGCCTCCTGTGGTGGAGCAGGGCGGCGGTCTCGGGTGAGACCGGCGCGGTGGCCAGCGCGACGGCGGTGTCGACCAGGCCGGACAGGAACAGCGATCGCTCGGGGAGCCCCTGGTGGGGCCCGTACTGGATGAGGTGCTCGCGGTCGGCGAGGGCGTGGGCCATGTGGCCGCAGAACAACACCCAGCGGCTCGCACGCACGGCGGGCGGGATGCCGAGGTCGGCGAGCGCGGCGTCGAACCGCTGCTGGACCTGGTGCATGCCCTGCGTCCACGGCTGGCGGCTCAGGTCGGTGGGCGCCGTGCCCTCGACGGTGGCGGCCTGCCGGGCGAACCGCAGGTACCAGCTCGGCCGGCCCACGTCGCCGAGCATCTCGCTGAGCGGGTAGAGGAACGCCTCGGCCAGGCCCCGCACGTCGGTGCCGCGGCCCGACGCGTCGAGCGCCGCCAGCACGGCCTCGCGCCGGGCGTTGATCGGCTCCATGCGGTGGCGGAACACGGCGTCGATCAGGCCCGCCTTCGAGCCGAAGTGGTAGCGGACCGCCCCGGTGTTGCGCTGGCCGGCCGCCGCGCCGATCTCCCGCAGCGACACGCCGTTGACGCCGCGCTCGGCGAACAGGCGCTCGGCCGTCTCGATCAGCCGCAGCCGGGTGTCCACGCACTGACGTTAACTCACGTGGGTTAATCGCGCTAGCGCCTGCTATCCCTCGACGTAGGCGTCGGCGAACACCACGACGGCGGTCTGGTTGAAGGCCAGCCCGTGGACCCGATCGTTCCAGACGATCACCTGCTCGGTGGCGGCCAGCGGCACGGACGGCACCGTCTCGTGCCAGATCTCCTCGACCGCGGCCAGCGCCTCGCGCTGCTCGTCGGCCGGGGCGGCCCGCAGGGCGTCGAGGGCCGCATCCATCTCGGGATCCGCGTAGCCGGCGAAGTTGTTGGCGGCGTCGCTCCGGTAGCGGCCGAGGGTCGCCCACGGGCTCGACTGGTTGATGTTGTCGCCCCAGCAGGCCAGGTCGTAGTCCGCGTCGACGATCACCCGCGAGATCAGGTCCTGGGTGTCGAGGTCGTGGTCGGCGTCGACCTCGAAGCCGACGGCCTCGAGCTGGGCCTCGAGGGCGATGGCCGACTCGATCCGCGCGGGCGAGTTGTCGCACAGCAGGCGAATGGTGCCGTCCCACTCGCCCTCGGCGCGCACCTCCTCGACCAGGTCGGCCGCCCGCTCCGGATCCGGCTCCGGCGGCTCGACACCGGTGGCGTAGCGAGAGTCGGGATGGATGACCGCCCTGGTCGGCAGGCCCGTCCCCTCGTTCACCCGCTGGTCGACCTGCTCGGGGTCGATGGCCAGCGCCACGGCCCGGCGGACCCGCACGTCGGCCGTCGCCGGTCGGGAGCCCCGCACCCCGTTGTTCACCAGTACCATCTGGCCCAGGTCGACCAGGTCCGTGAACTCGTTGACGCCCTCGGAGCGGGCCTGCTCGACCACGAGCGGCTCCCGCAGGAACGCGACGTCGACCTCGCCCTGCTGGAAGGCCTCGTAGGTGGCCTGGGCGCCGGGGATGGCGACGAACCGGATCTCCTCGATGCACACCGGCCCGCCCCAGTAGTCGTCGCGGGCCTCGAGCACGATCTCCTCGCCCGGCGCGTAGCGGGCCGCCTCGTAGGGCCCGACCCCGGCGCCGGTGGGATCGGTGTTCAGGCCCTCCGCGCCCCGCTCGGCCAGCACGGCCGGGTTGACGACCATCCCCGGCCGCTCGGCCAGCAGGTAGGGGAACGTCGCCCACGGCCGGTCGAGCTCGAACACCATGGTCAGGTCGTCGACGATCCGCATGCGGCGGACCGTGGCGGCCCGGTACGAGGCGGTGGACCGGTTGGCGGGGTCGCGGTGGCGCTCGACGCTGGCCCGCACGGCCTCGGTCGTCAACGGGTCGCCGTTGCCGAACGTGACGCCGGACCGCAGCGTGAGCGTCCACTCGGTGAAGTCGGCGTTGGGTTCGAGCGACTCCGCCACCTGGGGCACGAACTCGCCCGAGTCCTGGTCGTAGCGCACGAGCGTGTCGTAGACGGCGGCCAGCTCGGTCTCGCCCGAGACGCCACCGCCGGCCACCCGCACCGGGTCGAACCCGTTGGGCGGCGAGAACGTTCCCATCGTGAGCGAGCCGCCGACGCGCTCGGCGGTGCACGCCCCGCGGGCGTCGTCCCCGGCGCCGGAGCCGTCGCCGTCCCCGCCGCCGCAGGCGGTGGCGCCGGCCAGCGCGGCGACGGCCAAGGCCAGGCCGCATGCGGTCCGCGTCCTCCCCCTCATGGGCCCTCTCCCCCTCCGCCCACCAGCGTTCAGAATCGTGAACTAGACTCACAAATATATCAAATACTTGTCGGTCCGGGTTGGCGAGGGGCGGCCGGGGCGGGCCTAGGGTGAGGGCGCGAGCACTCGGGGAGGGGCCGACCCGGGAGGCGCACGGTGAACCTGATCGCCACGGTGGCCCAGAGCGAACCCGAGGCCCTGCTGCCGGCCCGCTGGCAGATGACCGTCACGCTCGGCTCGCACATCGTGCTCGCCTGCTTCGGCGTGGCGTTCCCGGCGATGATCTACGCCGTCCACCGGCGGGGCCTGCGTGACGAGGACCCGGTGGCGCTCGGCCTCGCCCACCGGTGGTCGAAGGTGGCGGCGGTGCTGTTCGCGGTGGGCGCCGTGTCGGGCACGATCCTCAGCTTCGAGATGGGGCTGCTGTGGCCCGACCTGATGCGCCGGTTCGGCGACGTGCTCGGCCTGCCCTTCGCCATCGAGGGCATCGCCTTCTTCATCGAGGCGATCTTCATCGGCATCTACCTCTACGGCTGGGGGCGGCTGCCGGGCCGGGTCCACCTGGCCATGCTCGTGCCCATCGCCGTGGCCGGGGCGGTGGGGACGTTCTGCGTCCTGTCGGTCAACGCCTGGATGCAGGACCCGAGCGGCTTCCGCCTGGTCGACGGGCGGGTCGTCGACGTCGATCCCTGGGCCGCCATGTTCAACGACGCCGTGTGGCTGATGGCGCTGCACATGTGGGTGGCGACGTTCATGGTGGCCGGGTTCTGCGCCGCCGCCGTGTACGCGGCCGGCCTGCTGCGGGGCCGCGACGACCGCCACCACCGGCTCGGGTTCGTCGTCCCGTTCGCCTTCGCTTCGGTGGCCGCCCTCCTCCAGCCGGCGATCGGCCACCTGGCCGGCAGCCGCCTGGCCGAGGCCCAGCCGACCAAGCTGGCCGCCATCGAGCTGGCCGGGGAGACCGAGGAGCCGGCGTCGCTGGCCATCGGCGGCGTGCTCGTCGACGGCGAGCGGCGCGGCAGCCTCGACGTCCCCCGGCTCGGCTCGGTGTTCGCCCGCAACAGCCTCGACGCCCCGGTGCGGGGGCTCGACGAGTTCGCCGCCGACGAGCGGCCGGGCGACGGCCTGGCCACGGTCGTCCACTGGTCGTTCCAGGGGATGGTGGCCGGGGGCGTGGCGCTCCTGCTGCTGGCCGCCCTGTTCTGGGTCGGCAGCCGGCGGGGGTGGGACCCGCTGGGCCGCCGGTGGTTCCTGCGGCTGGCGGTCCTGGCCGGGCCCGTGGCGGTCGCCTGTCTGGAGCTGGGGTGGATCACCACCGAGGTCGGGCGCCAGCCCTGGATCGTCTACCGGGTCATGCGGATCGAGGAGGCCGTGACCGGCAGCGGCGGCGTGTGGATCAGCCTGGCCGTGGTGCTGGTCGTGTACGCGGCCATGGGGGTCGGCGCCGCGGTCGTCCTGCGGTCGATGGCCCGGCGGTGGCGGGAGGGGGCGCCCCTCGACCTGCCGACGCCGTACGGGCCGCCGGCGGCGGCCGTGCCCGGGACGGGAGGTGGCCGATGAGCCTGGTCGACGTCGTCGCCGTGATCCTGTTCCTCGGCGTCGTCGTCTACGCCCTGTTCGGCGGCGCCGACTTCGGCTCCGGCTTGTGGGACCTGACGGCGGGCGACGCCCGGCGCGGCGGCCCGCTGCGGGCACTGATCGACACGGCCCTCGGGCCGGTGTGGGAGGCCCACCACACCTGGCTCATCTTCGTGCTCGTGTTCCTGTGGACCGGCTTCCCGTCCGGCTTCGCCGCCATCATGGAGACGCTCTACGTCCCGTTCTGGCTGGCCGGGGCGGGCATCGTGGCCCGGGGCGCGGCGTTCGCCTTCCGCAAGTTCGCCCCTGATTTGGCCTCGGCCCGGGTCTTCGGCGCCCTGTTCGCCGCCTCGTCGGTCCTCACGCCGTTCCTGTTCGGGGCGGTGGTCGGGGGCATCGCCTCCGGCCGGGTGCCGGCCGACGGCAGCGGCGACCCCTGGACGTCGTGGACCGGCCCGACCTCCCTGGTCGGCGGCGTCCTGGCCGTGCTCACCTGCTCGTTCCTGGCCGCCACGTTCCTGGTGGCCGAGGCCGACCGCCAGGGCGACCACGACCTGGCCGAGGCGTGCCGGCGCCGGGCCCTGGGCGCCGGCGTCGTCACCGGCGCGGCCGCGCTGGCCGGCATCGCTCCGCTGGCCGGCGACGCGCCCCACCTGTTCGACCGGCTGACCGGCCGGGCGCTCCCGCTCATCGTGCTGTCCGCCCTGGCCGGCACGTTCGCCCTGTGGGCCCTGTGGCGGCGCCGGCCGGCGCTGGCCCGGGTGGGAGCGGCCGGCGCCGTCGCCGCGGTGGTGGCCGGGTGGGGCGTGGCCCAGTACCCGTGGCTGCTGGTCGACGAGCTCGAGCTGGCCGAGGCCGCCGCGGCCCGGCCCACGCTGTGGGGGCTCGCCGTCACCTTCGCCCTGGCGGCCGTGACCGTGGTCCCGGCCCTCGCCTACCTGTACTGGGTGACCCAGAGGGGCCCGATCGCCGCCGGCGCGGCGCGCGCCGGGCGGACCGGCCGCGCCGAGGGCTCCGGCCGCGCCACGCTCCGGTGACGGGCGCCGATACGCGCCACAGAGCCCGAGGCGGGGCTCGAACCCGCGGCCTGACGCTTACAAGGCGCCTGCTCTGCCAGCTGAGCTACTCGGGCGTCGGACGCGACCCTACCCTCGCCGCACGGCGGCGCCGCCCGATCACGTGGTGGATCCCGTGCGATCCCGGCCGACCGGGGATCGACCGGCGGCCGACCGGCCGAGCGGACGGGGGGTCCTTGCATCGCGAGGGTGGGCGGGCCAGCCTGTCCGAGTGGCACTCTCCGATCGGGACCGGGCGATCCTCGCGTTCGAGAGGTCCTGGTGGACCATCCCCGGCGCCAAGGGAGAGGCCATCACCGCCCGGCTCGGCCTCTCGCCGACCCGGTACTACGAGTTGCTCAACGCCCTGATCGACGACCGCGATGCGCTGGCTCACGACCCGCTCCTCATCCGCCGCCTGCGCCGTCAGCGCCGGGAGCGCCGCCGCGCGCGGGTCGAGGGCCCGACGCGCCGTGGGCACGCCCGGTGAGGCGGCGGTGACGCGCCCACCGAGGAGGCAGCCCGATGGAACCTGAGCGGCCCACGGCCCGCTCGAGCCCGGCGCGGGGCGTGGCGCTCATCGCCACGGCCGTCATCCTGGGCCTGTTCATCGTGCGGAACGGGTTCGACACGCCGTCGTCGGCCGACCCCGACCCGGCCACCGAGGAGTCGGCGGGCACGACCGCGCCCCCGGCCGAGGGCGGCGGCGAGGGCGGCGAGTCGACGACCACCACGGCGGCCCCGGCGGCCCGCCCGCCGTCCGAGGTCACCGTGGTCGTGGCCAACGCCTCGGGCGTGAACGGCGCGGCCGCCCAGCTCACCGACACCCTGGCGGGCCAGGGCTACCAGACCGCGCCCGGCCTCAACGCCCCGAGCTCGGTAGCGACGACGCAGATCCTGTACCTCGAGGGCTTCGAGCAGGAGGCGCTGGCGCTGGCCAGCACGATCCAGGCCCCGGCCGAGGGCGTGGCTCCCATGCCCCAGCCCCCGCCGGTCGACCTGGGGCCGGCCCAGCTGCTGGTGATGCTCGGCCCCGACCTGGCCGGCGGCTGACCGACCGGCCGACCGCCCGGCTGACCCGGCCGCCGACCGTGACCGTCGCGGGGCAGCGGCCGTGGCATCTGCTACACCTGCACTCGCGATGGTGAGTGACCTAGACGCCGCCCTGAGTCCCTTCCTCGCCGCCCCCGCCACCGCCGCGATCCTCCTGGACTTCGACGGGGTCCTGGCGCCGATCGTCGACGACCCGGCGGCGGCCCGCCCGCTCGAGGGGACGGCCGAGCTCCTGTCCGAGCTGGCCGCCCGGTACAAGGTCGTCGGCGTGGTCTCGGGCCGGCCGGTCTCGTTCCTGCAGCCGCTGCTCCCGCCCGGACTCGTGCTGTCGGGCCTGTACGGGCTCGAGGTGGTCGACAACGGCACGCGCACCGACCACCCGCAGTCCGGCGCCTGGCGCGAGGTGATCGAGGACGTGGCCCGCTGCTCGGTCGACCGGGGCCCGCAGGGCATGGTGGTCGAGACCAAGGGCCTGTCGCTCACCCTCCACTACCGCACGCACCCCGAGCTGGCCGCCGAGGTCCAGGGCTGGGCGACGCACCAGGCCGCCCGGTCCGGGCTCGTGTACCGGCCGGCCAAGATGTCGGTCGAGCTCCACCCGCCGATCGACGCCGACAAGGGCACGGCGGTCGAGGCCATCGCCAAGCGGGCGTCCGCCGTCTGCTTCGTCGGCGACGACGTCGGCGACCTGGCCGCCTACGACGCCCTCGACCGGCTGGCCGAGCAGGGCGTGCACACGCTCCGGGTGGCGGTGCGCAGCGACGAGACGGCGGCCGAGCTCCTGCGCCGGGCCGACCTCGTCGTGGACGGCCCCGAGGCGGTCGTCGACCTGCTCCGCCGCCTGGCGGCCACCGGCGCCGAGGCCGAGCAGGCGAAGCAGTAGCCGAGCGCAGCACCCCGGCGCCGCCGGGCCGGCCCGGGTGGTCAGGGGGCGGCGCCGTCCCCGGCCGCCGTGAGCTGATCGGCCAGCCAGTCCCGCGGGCCGCGGGCCGTCGCCAGGCGCCGCAGCGCCGCGGCCCGGGCCGCCCGCTCCGCGTTCGGCAGGCGCAGGGCGGCGTCGAGGGCGTCGGCCGTGCCGGCGACGTCGAACGGCGGCACCGGGACCGCCGCCTCGCCCAGCTCGGCCCACACGCCGGCCTCGGGGGACAGGCACAGCACGCCGTCCCGCTCGTTGACGATCGCCCCCTCCTTGGCCACCAGGTTGAGCCCGTCCCGGATCGGGTTGACCAGCAGGACGTCGGCCCGCCGCAGCACCGCCACCGACCGGGGGTAGTCGTCGCGGGGGTCATAGACGATCGGCGTCCAGTCGCCGGTGGCCCACCGGTCGTTGACGCGGCGCACCAGCTCCTCGACCTCCTCCTGGTAGCGGAGGTAGGCGTCGACCCCGGTGCGGGACGGGTAGACGGAGGCCAGGAACACGACCCGCCCCCGCCACTCGGGGTGGGCGTCGAGCAGCGCGTCGAACGCCAGGAAGCCTCGCAGCACGTTCTTCGACAGCTCGATGCGGTCGACCCGGGCGATGACCCGCCGGTCGCCGACCAGCTCGTCGATCTCGGCCAGCGCCGCGTCCGACTCGGGGGAGCTCGCGGCCCGGCCCACGTCGTCGGGGTCGGCGGGCAGCGGCGACACGAACGTCCGGGGTGGGGCGGCGCCCGCCTCCCGGCAGCAGGCGAGGAAGTCGTCGGCCCACCGCTGGGTGTGGAACCCGCAGGCGGCGTGGCCGGCCAGGCCGGCCAGCAGCTCACCGACGACGCGCTCGGGCAGCACCCGCAGCCACGATGGGGTGGCGAACGGCGTGTGGCTGAAGTGCACGGCGGTCAGGTCGGGCCGGCGCTCGGCCAGGCTGGGGCCCAGCAGCGTCAGGTGGAAGTCCTGCACGAGCACCACGGCGTCCGGCGGGGCCTCCTCGGCGACGGCCTCGGCGAACGCGGCGTTGACCTGCCGGTACGCCTGCCAGGCGTCGCGGAAGTCGGGCCCGAAGGCGGGCGCCCGGGGCAGGTCGTACAGGCCGTGGTGCACGAACCACAGGGCCTGGTTGCTGACCACGTCGTAGGCCAGCCGGTAGGCCTCGGGGTCGAGGGCCAGCATCCGCACCCGGAGGCCGTCGTCCTCGGTCACGCCCTGCGCCGCCGCCTCGCGGTCGCCCGGCGAGATGGCGGCGGAGATCCAGGTGGCCCCCGTGTCGGCGGCCAGCGGCCGGAGCCCGGACACCAGCCCGCCGGCCCCGCGCTTGGCGACGAGCGGCCCGTCGTCGCCGTCGCGACGGAACGAGAGGGGACCCCGGTTGGACGCGATCACGACTGGGCGCTCCACGAAGGCCCGACGTTATTGGTCGCCGCCCGGCCCGAGCCAGGGCTGGCGGTGCGGCCACCGGGGGCCATTGCCGGTGGACGGTCCGGCCGGGCGGTCCGGCCGCCGGAGGTGTGGCCGATGCCACACGCCGCGGCCGGGGCGGTGGCGCCGGACCGGCTGCCAGACTTTGGGACATGCGCGTGGTCGCCGCCCCCGACAAGCTGCGTGGCACCGCGTCGGCGCGCGAGGCCGCCGCGGCCATCGGCCGCGCCGCGGCCCGGGCCGGGTGGGACTGCGACGAGCTGCCGGTGGCCGATGGCGGCGAGGGCACGCTCGACGTGCTGGGCGGGCCCAACCGCACCACCACCGTGACCGGCCCGCTCGGCGAGCCGGTGGAGGCCGGGTGGCGGATGACCGGGCGGACGGCGATCATCGAGATGGCCCGGGCGTCGGGCCTCGTGCTGGCCGGCGGCGCCGAGAACAACGACCCGGTGGGGGCGTCCAGCGCCGGCACCGGCGAGCTGGTGGCGGCCGCGCTCGACGCCGGCGCCAAGCGCATCCTCGTCGGTCTGGGCGGCTCCGCCACCACCGACGGCGGGCTGCCGGCCCTGCGCGCCCTGTACCCGCTCCACCGCTACAACGGCGCCGAGATCGTGTGCCTGTGCGACGTCCGCACCACGTTCGTCGAGGCCGCCGAGGTCTTCGCCCCCCAGAAGGGGGCGAGCGCCGCCCAGGTCGAGCTGCTGCGTCGCCGGCTGGAGCGCCTGGCCGACGTGTACCGCGACGAGCACGGCGTCGACGTGCGGTCGCTCGAGGGCTCGGGCGCGGCCGGCGGGCTGGCGGGCGGCCTGGCCGTGGCCGGGGCGACGCTGGCGCCGGGCTTCGAGGCGGTGGCCGAGGAGGTGGGCCTGCTCGACGCCCTCGAGGGCGCCGACCTGGTCGTCACCGCCGAGGGCTACCTCGACGAGCAGTCGTTCGACGGGAAGGTGGTCGGTGGCGTGGCCGAGCTGGCGGCCGAGCTCGGCGTGCCGTGCGCGGCGATCGTGGGCGACGTCGACCCCGACTGCGAGCCGCCGCCCGGGCTCGAGGTCGTGTCACTCGTCGGCCGGTTCGGCGCCGACGGGGCCCGGGCCGGCACGCTCGCTTGCGTCGAGGAAGCGGTCGCCGACCTGCTGGCCGCTCGTGGCTGACCCCGGGCCGCCCGCGGCGGACTCCTCGCGGCCCGCGGCCGACCGGGCCACCCACACCAGCAGCCCGAGCGGGAGGACGACGGCGAGCACCAGAGAGACGCCGCTCGTCACCTGGTCGCGGGCCTCCAGCACCTCCATGTTGAAGAGGTGGTAGGTGAGGTGGGGGACGGCGTCGACCAGGCTGGCCCCGGCCGCCACGCCGACCATCAGCGGCGTGGTCCGCACGGCGGCGGCCGCCAGCAGCGTGGCCAGCGCCAGGAACAGGGTGCCGACGTCGCGAACGAGGTGCTCGTTGTAGGGCCCGTCCGGCGCCACCCACACCAGGCCGAAGCCGGGGTAGTCGTCGTAGAACGAGCGGGGGAACGCCGCCGCCCAGGCTCCGGTGGCGCCGAGCAGGGCGGCGTAGACCCCCAGCAGGATGCGGACCCATCCGGGGCCGCCGCGGGCCCCGGCGTCCGTCCGGCGTCCGTCGCCCGCCCGGCGTCCGTCGCCCGGCCGGCTCACGACGCCACCGCCGCGCGCAGGCCCTCCCGGACCGACGGGTACCGCGGCGCCCAGCCGGCCGCCTCCCGGAACCGCCGGTTGGCCACCCGGTGCGACCGGGCCAGCAGGGCGGCCGACGGCTGGCCGCGCACCACGAGGGGGGTGAGCGGGCCGGGCACGTGGACCCAGGGCCGGGCCCCGACCGCCTCGCCGGCCGCCGCGGCCAGCTCCCGCTTGGTGACCGGCTCGTCGTCGGCGACGTTGTAGGTTCCGGCGGGCACCGCCAGCGCCGCGGCCGCCGCAGCCCCGGCGTCGGCCAGGTGGATCGACGAGATGTAACCGCCGGGCCGGCCGAGGAGGAACCCGACGTGGCGCCGGGCCCACCGCAGCATCGCCTCGGTCTGGTCGCTGCCCGGGCCGTAGAACGAGGCGAACCGCAGCACCACGCCGGTGCCACCGGCGGCCCGGAACCGGGCGACCGCCTCCTCGGCCGCCACCGCGGTGGCGAACGGGTCGGGCACGTCGAACGGGGCGTCCTCGTCGATCCAGGCGTCGCCGTGGTCGGCGTAGGTGAACGTGATCGCCTCCTGCACGACCCGGCCGACGCCGGCGTCCTCGGCCGCTCCGGCCAGCGCCGCCGACGCCTCGCGCCGGATGCGGTCGTGCTCGGCCCAGGCCGAGCGCCGGCCGGCGCGGGCCAGCGGCGGGACGTGCGTGGCGAGGTTGACGATCGCATCGTGCCCGGCCACCGCCCCGGCCAGCGCGGCCCGGTCGAAGATCGACACCTTCACCGGGGTGGCGCCGGCCGCCGAGAGCCGGGCGGCCTTGCCGTCGCTGCGGGCCACGGCGGTCACGCGGTGCCCGGCCTCCAGCAGGGCCGGCAGCGCGTACCGGCCGACCGCGCCGGTCCCACCGGTGAGGAACACTCGCATCGGGCCACCTCCTGCTCGAGGATCCCGCCCCCCGTTGTCTAGCGCCGCCCGCCGGGGAGGGCCGAGCGGAATGGTCGAGCGGAATGGCGGAACGGCCGAGCGGAATGGAGGTGGTCCGGGCGCGGTTGGTTACGATCGCTCGAGCCCGATAGCCAACGAGGACCCGAATCGATGAGCGTTTCCGTCCGCATCCCGACCACCCTCCGCACCCTCACGGCCGGTAAGTCCGAGGTTGCGACGGATGGCTCGACCGTCCGCGACGTGCTCGCCAACCTCGACAAGGCCCATCCCGGCTTCTCGGACCGGCTCCTCGACGAGGACGGCAACCTCCGTCGCTTCGTCAACGTGTTCGTGGCGGACGACGACATCCGTTTCCTCAACGGCCTCGACACGCCGGTCCCCGAGGGCGAGACGGTCTCGATCATCCCGGCCGTCGCCGGCGGCTGACCGGCCGTCCACCGGCTCTCCGGCTGCTGACCTGGGCATTCCTCCGTTAGCACTCGCCGGTTGCGAGTGCTGACCGGGCGTGCTTGACTGGCTAGCACTCACCCAGTTCGAGTGCTAACCCGTGCCCAACGGAGGGACCAACGGATGCCGAAGATCATCTCTTTCGACGAGGACGCACGCCGCAGCCTCGAGTCGGGCATGAACAAGCTCGCCGACGCCGTGCGCGTGACCCTCGGGCCGAAGGGGCGCAACGTCGTCCTCGAGAAGAAGTGGGGCGCGCCCACGATCACCAATGACGGCGTGTCCATCGCCAAGGAGATCGAGCTCGAGGACCCCTACGAGAAGATCGGCGCCGAGCTCGTCAAGGAGGTCGCCAAGAAGACCGACGACGTCGCCGGCGACGGCACGACCACGGCCACCGTGCTGGCCTGGTCGATGGTGCGCGAGGGCCTCCGCAACGTGGCCGCCGGCGCCAACCCGATGTCGCTGAAGCGGGGCATCGAGGCCGCCGTCGAGCGGGCGGTCGAGGCCATCAAGGACGTGGCGGTCGGCATCGACTCCAAGGACCAGATCGCTCAGGTGGCCGGCATCTCGGCCGCCGACCCCGAGATCGGGGACCTGATCGCCGAGGCCATCGACAAGGTCGGCAAGGACGGCGTCATCACCGTCGAGGAGTCGCAGACCTTCGGCATGGAGATGGACCTCGTCGAGGGTATGCGCTTCGACAAGGGTTACATCTCGCCCTACTTCGTCACCGACTCCGACCGCATGGAGACGGTGCTGGACGACGCCTACGTGCTGCTCGTCAGCTCGAAGATCTCCACGGTGCGTGACCTCCTGCCCGTGCTCGAGAAGGTCATGCAGGCCGGCAAGCCTTTGGTCGTCATCGCCGAGGACGTCGAGGGCGAGGCCCTGGCCACCCTGGTCGTCAACAAGATCCGTGGCACCTTCAAGTCGGCGGCGGTGAAGGCCCCCGGCTTCGGCGAGCGCCGCAAGGCGATGCTGGCCGACATGGCCATCCTCACCGGCGGCCAGGTCATCAGCGAGGCCGTCGGCCTCAAGCTCGAGAACACGACCCTCGACCTGCTCGGCCGGGCCAAGAAGGTCATCATCACCAAGGACGAGACGACCATCGTCGAGGGCGCCGGCTCCGAGGAAGACATCAAGGGCCGCATCAACCAGATCAAGAACGAGATCGAGAACACCGACTCCGACTACGACCGCGAGAAGCTGCAGGAGCGGCTGGCCAAGCTGGCCGGCGGCGTGGCGGTGCTCAAGGTCGGTGCGGCCACCGAGGTCGAGCTCAAGGAGAAGAAGCACCGCATCGAGGACGCGGTGTCGACGGCCAAGGCGGCCATCGAGGAGGGCGTCGTCGCCGGCGGCGGCGTCACCCTGCTCCGGGCCCAGGACAAGGTCAACGAGCTGGCCAACTCGCTGCCGGCCGACGAGGCCACCGGTGCCCGCATCGTGGCCCGGGCGCTGGAGGAGCCGCTGAAGCAGATCGCCGTGAACGCCGGCTTCGAGGGCGGCGTCGTGGCCGAGCGGGTCCGCAACCTCGACGGCGTGACCGAGGGCCTCAACGCGGCCACCGGCGAGTACGAGGACCTGACCAAGGCCGGCATCATCGAGGCCGCCAAGGTCACCCGCTCGGCGCTCCAGAACGCGGCGTCGATCGCAGCCCTGTTCCTCACCACCGAGGCCGTGATCGCCGACAAGCCCGAGGAGACCCAGGCGCCCGCCGGTGCCGGTGCCGGCGCCGGGATGGAGGACTTCTAGTCCCCGACCCCGTTCCCTCTGAGGGGGAGGGCGCCCTCCCCCTCGATCTCCTCTCCTCACGCAGCGCGGTGCCTGGCGGCGTCCGGACGGACCGCCAGGCACCGCCGCGTCCGGGTGCCGGCGGTGCCGGCGCCGGGCCTGCGGGCGGGAGGCCGCGGCCGGCCGCCCCGGCATCCCGCCGCCTCAGGGCTCGGGCTCAGGGCTCGGGCTCAGGGCTCGGGCCGGCCCGAGGGCGGCAGCTCCTGCCGGGCCGACGGGGGCAGCCAGTCGGGGTCGACGTCGTCGTCGGGCTCGAGCGGCCGCATGGCCAGGTCGATGGCGCTCCACAGGGTCTTCGAGAACGGGAAGAACACGAGGGGCACGACGATCGCCACCGCCACCGACGCCACCATGAGCGGCCGGGTCGGCACGTCGGGGTAGCTGGCCACCAGCGTCCCCGCGATCGTCAGGAACAGGGCGCCGAAGCTCACGATCGTGTTCATGCCGAGCGCCCCGATCCAGTGGCCCTCGATGCGCTCCAGCGGGAACGAGCAGCGGGGGCAGCGCTCGCGCATCGTGAACCACCGTTTGAAGAGGCGGCCGCCCCCGCACAGCGGGCACCGTTTCGTGATGCCTCGCCACAGCAGCCGGCCGATGGTGAGCGGGCGAGGATCGGAAGCGGGCACGTTGCCATCCTGCCCGAGGTAGCGTCGAACCGGCCGTTCCAGGAGGGGGTCGATCGATGGGCTGGAAGGTGCGCGGGCTGGTGGCGTCGTTGGCGCTGGCGGTGGGGGCGACCGCCTGCCTCCCACCGGGGCCGGGCCGGCCGGGCCGGCCGCCCGACCTCGAGGGCGAGATCGAGGTCACGTTGCCCCACGACCCGGCGGTGTGCGACCCGCTGGGCGGCGAGCGCTGCCTACTGCCGTTCCCGAACGACTACTTCACGGTGCGTGACCGCCGGACGCCGACCGGGCGGCGCGTGAACCTCGACCCGTCGGCCACGCCGGCCAACGCCGCCGGCGTGCACATCGACCCGACCGAGCTGAACCGCAACGACGGCTTCTCGCCGGGATCGGCCATCACGGTGCTGCTGCCCGGGCTCGACGCCCGGGCGAGCGGGCTGGCCCCGATCACCGACATGGCCCGCTCGCTCGACCGCGACGCCCCGATCGTGCTGCTCGACGCCGACACCGGCCGGCGCCATCCCTACTGGGCCGAGCTCGACGCCCGGGCGCCCGACGACGAGCACCGCCTGCTGTTCATCCGCCCGGCCGAAAACCTGCGCGAGGGCCACCGCTACGTCGTCGCCATCCGCAACGTCGTCGACCGCTCGGGCGCCGCCATCGCCCCCTCGCCCGTGTTCCGGGCCTACCGCGACCGGCTCGCCACCGGCGTGCCCGCGGTCGAGGACCGGCGCCCCCACATGGAGGACGTGTTCCGCACGCTGCGCCGCGCCCGCGTGGCGCGCGACGACCTGGTCCTGGCCTGGGACTTCACGGTGGCCAGCGGCCGCAACCTGTCCGAGCGCCTGCTGGCCATGCGCGACGACGCCTTCCGCCAGCTCGGCCGTGGCGCCCCGGCGTTCACGGTCACGGCCTCGCGGCCCAGCACCCGCGCCAACCTGCTGCGCGAGATCGAGGGCACGTTCGAGGTGCCCCGCTACCTGACCGGCGATGGCGGCCCCGGCGCCGTGCTCGCCAACGGCTCCGGGCCGGGGTCCTCGCCGATCCCGCACCGCAACGACACCTACACGGCCCGGTTCATCTGCACGATCCCGGCCTCGGCGGTGCGGGCCGACGGGTCGGTGGCGCCGACCCGCCTGGCGCTGTACGGCCACGGCCTGCTGGGTTCGGCCCGCGAGGTGTACGGCGCCAGCTCGCGCTTCGCCACCGCCACCAACACGACGTTCTGCGGCACCTGGTGGATCGGCATGTCCGAGGAGGACATCCCGTCGGTGCTGGCCGCGCTGCAGGACATGTCGGCGTTTCGCACCGTGCCCGATCGGCTCCAGCAGTCGATGATCAACTTCCTGTTCCTCGGCCGGCTGATGCGCCACGCGGACGGGTTCGCGTCCGACCCGGCGTTCCAGTCCGACGACGGCACGCCGCTGCTCGATCGCCGCCACCTGACGTTCGTGGGCGTGAGCCAGGGCGGCATCCTGGGTGGCGCCCTGACGGCGGTGGCGCAGGACTGGGACCGGGCCTTCCTCGGCGTACCGGCCATGAACTACTCGACCCTGCTCGACCGCAGCGTCGACTTCGACGTCTTCGCCACCGTATTCGACCCCAGCTACCCCGACTGGGTCGACCGCCAGCAGGCGATCCTGCTGGCCCAGATGCTCTGGGACCGGGGCGAGAACAACGGCTACGCCCAACACCTCACGTCCCACCCCTACCGGGGGACGCGACCCAAGCGGGTCATGCTGTTCGAGGCGTTCGGCGACCACCAGGTGGCCAACGTGGCCACCGAGGTCATGGCCCGGACCATCGACGCCGAGCTGCGGGCCCCCGGCCTGGCCGAGGGGCGCAGCCCCGACGTCGAGCCGTTCTGGGGCATCGACACCACCCAGCGGGTCCCCGACCGCCACGGGTCGTACCTGGTGGTGTGGGACTTCGGTACGCCGGCCCCGCCGGTGGAGAACGTCCCCAACCGGGCCGGCGAGGACCCCCACGGCATGGGGCGCGACCAGCCGGAGGTGCTGGAGATGACGACCGCGTTCCTGGAGCGGGGCGTGCTCGTCGACACCTGCGGCGGGGGGCCCTGCCAGACGCCCTGATGTCCCGACGCCGATGTCTTGACACCGCGTCAGCTTGACCGGCGCGGCTCGTGTGCCAGAATGCTCCGGACGTGAACGGCCAGTAGCCAGCGGGTTGCGCGCCGGTGTCTGGGGTCATGGCCGTACACGCAGGCGCGGACGCCGTCCGCAGACGACATGTCCCAGGGGGAATTCCCATGCCAGTCGCATACCTGGATCCCGGTTCGGGCAGCCTGATCGCCTCCGCACTCGTCGGCGGCGCCGCCGCTGCCGGTGTGGCGGTCAAGTCGGCCCGGGCGAAGTTCAGCGGGGCGTTCTCCCGGAAGCGCAAGGGGCGGGGCGACTCCGGTGCCGATGCCACCGACGACGGCAGGGCCGAGGCCACCGAGGCCGCGGACACGGGCGAGTCGACCGATCCGGCCGAGACCGTCGACGCCGGCGCCGAGCCGGCCGAGGCGAGCGCCGACAGCGGCGCGGCCGAGCCGGCCACGTCCGAGACCTGAGCCGCCGCCCCGGTGGCCACCTACGAGGCCGGGTCCTTCCGTGACCCGGACAGCGCCGTCTTCCTCTCGGGCGGCGAGGTCTACCGTGGCCTGTCCGAGCGGGCCGCCGCCGACTGGCAGCGCCTGAGCGGCACCAGGTTCTTCCCGCGCCTCGTCTCCGAGGGCAAGGTCGTCGCCACCGACGACGCCGGCGACGCGGCCGACGTGCCGCCGTCGCCTCGGGGTACGCCGTGGGCGACGGTGCTGCGGCACGAGCGCATCCCGGTCGTGTCGTACCCCTACGAGTGGCCGTTCGCCATGCTGCGCGAGGCGGCGGCGCTGCACCTCGACGTGCTGCTCGCCGCCCTCGACGAGGGCCTGTCGCTCAAGGACGGCACCGCCTACAACGTGCAGTTCGTCGGCTCCCGGCCGGTGTTCATCGACATCGGCTCGTTCGAGCCGGCGGGCGGCCCCTGGCCGGGGTACCGCCAGTTCTGCCAGACCATGCTGTTCCCGCTGCTGGTCCAAGCGCATCTGGGCGTGCCGTTCCAGCCGCTGCTGCGGGGGGCCGTCGACGGGCTCAGCCCGTCGGACGTGCGGGGGATGTTCGGCGGGCTCCGCCGGTTCAAGAAGGGCGTTCTCCGCAACGTCGTGCTCCACAGCGCGCTCGAGCGGCGGGTGACGGCCGGCGCCGAGACCGTGAAGAAGGACCTGGCCTCGTCGGGCTTCAGCACCGAGCTGGCCAAGGCGACGACCCGCAACCTGGCCAAGCTGGTCCGCAGCCTCGACGTCGAGAAGCGCGGGTCGACCTGGTCCGACTACCGCGACACGTGCTCCTACAGCGAGGCCGACGCCGAGGCCAAGCGGGCGTTCGTGAAGGCGGCGCTGGCCGAGGGCGAGCGCAAGCTCGTGCTCGACCTGGGCGCCAACGACGGCGCCTACTCGCTGCTGGCCGCCGAGACGGCCGACTACGTGGTGGCGGTCGACGGCGACGAGCTGGTGATCGATCACCTGTACCGGCGGCTGCGGGCCGACGGGCGCGAGAACGTGCTGCCGCTGGTCATGAACCTGGCCGATCCCTCGGGCGGGCTGGGCTGGCGCAACCGCGAGCGGGCCCCGTTCGCCGAGCGGGTCCGGCCCGACGTGACGCTCGCCCTCGCGCTCGTCCACCACCTGGCCATCGCGGCCAACGTCCCGCTGCCCGAGGTCGTGGCCTGGCTGGCGTCGTTCGGCGGCCGGCTGGTCGTCGAGTTCGTCCACGACGACGATCCGATGGTGAAGCGCCTGTTGGCCAACAAGCCGGCGGGCCTGTTCGACGACTACCGGCGCGACGGCTTCGAGGAGATCCTCGGCCAGCAGTTCCTCGTCCACCGGCAGGAGACGCTGCCCGGCGGGACCCGGACGCTGTATCTGGCCGAGCCCAAACCGTGAGCGAGCCGCCCGGCGGCGGGGGTCCGGGCGGTCCGGCCGAGGGCGACGAGCGGGAGCGCGCGAGCGCGCCCGCCGGTGAGACGGCCGGCGGCTCGTCGTCCGGCGGCGGGGCGTCGTCCGGCGGCTCGTCGTCCGGCGGGGCGTCGTCCGGTGGGGCGGGCGCGTCCGCCGGCCGGGAGCCCGACGCGCCCCGGCGCACGGGCTGGGTCAAGCCCGAGGTGCTGCTGGCGCTCGAGCTGCTGGCGCTGACCGCCATCACGTTCGCCCGCCCGATCCTCGGGTCGTTCGGCGACTCGCCCGACACGTTCGTGGCCCGGGGCCGGTCGGAGCCGCTCGACCTCGTCCTGTTCGCGCTGGCCGTCACGTTCCTGCCGGCGCTGGTCCTCGTGCTCCCCGGGCTGGCCAGCCGGGTGATCAGCAGCCGGGTCCCGGGCGCCCACCGGGTCCGCGGCGCCGTCCACGTCACGCTCGTGGGCGTGCTGGGCGGTCTCGCCGTCTGGCGCATCGGCCGCGAGATCACGGGCTGGCCCGGCGACGCCACCAAGCTGATCCTGGCCGGGCTCGTCGGCGGCCCGGCGCTGGCCGCGCTGCGGTGGCGGCTGCCGTCGGCGGCCACGTTCCTGCGCTTCGGCGGGGCCGCCTCGGTGGTGTTCATCGTCCAGTTCCTGGTGGCCTCGCCGGCCGCCACGCTCGTGACCGGCGAGCAGCCGGGCGTCGACCGCGACGCCACCGCCCGGGTGCGGGAGGCCCTCGGCGGCGACGCTCCGCCGATCGTGTTCCTGGTGCTCGACTCGTTCCCCACCAACCTCGTGCTCGACGGGCGGGGGAACATCGACGCCGACCTGTACCCCAACTTGGCCGAGCTGGCCGCCACCGGCACCTGGTTCCGCAACAACACCACGGTGTCCGGGTTCACCAACGAGGCCGTGCCCGCTCTGCTGTCCGGCCAGTACCCGAAGCCATCGTCGCGCCAGCAGTTCGCCGTCCCCTACCCGCACAACCTGTTCACGCTGTTCGGCGGCACCCACGACCTCAGCGTCCGCGAGCCGGTCACCCGGCTCTGTCCCGAGGAGCTGTGCCCCGACCGGTCGTCCAGCGGGCTGTCCGCCCTGCTGGGCGACGCCGTCGACCTCTGGCGGGGCGAGCTGCGCCAGGATGGGAGCGGCGACCTGCCCGGGCTGTTCGAGCCCGACCGGTACGACGACATGGCGGCGTGGATCGACGCCCAGGACTTCGGCGGGGGCGGCCGGCCGGGCCTGCACTTCTACCACGCCATGCTCCCCCACGAGCCGTTCGACTTCCTGCCCGACGGCTCGGTCTACGAGGCCACGCGGGCGCCGATGACCGGCATGTTCGCTACCGGGTGGACGAACGCCGGCACCGAGGTGGCCCGCCAGCGGGCCGTGCTCCAGGCCCAGGCCACCGACCGGTTGCTCGGCCGCCTGTTCGACCGGATGCGGGAGGCGGGCGTCTACGACGACGCCCTGATCGTCGTGGCCGCCGACCACGGCATCTCGTTCGAGCCCGACGAGCAGTGGCGGGGCGTGACCGAGGAGCAGTTCGACGAGGTGATGTGGTCGCTGCTGCTCATGAAGGCGCCCGGCCAGCGCGAAGGTGTCGTCGACGACCGCAACGTCGAGACCGTCGACGTCCTGCCGATCATCGCCGAGACGCTGGGCTTCGAGCTGCCCTGGGAGGTGGACGGGCTGCCGCTCGGCCGCAACGACGAGCGCGACCAGTCGGCCAAGTACCTCGACGACGTCGACGCCAACCCGCTCCGGGCGCCGGCCGGCGAGGACCACCTGTTCGTCGACGCCGAGGAGGGCTTCGAGCGGCTGCTGGCGACCGACCCCGTCGAGGGGACCGGCCCCGACGCGGTGTGGCGGCGCACCCGGTACGGCCACCTGCTCGGCGAGTCGGTGTCGGCGCTCACCGTGGGCGACGAGGTGGCCGGCGCCCACATCGCGGTCGACGACGTCGACCGGTACGCCGACGTCGACCTGGACGAGCCGCTCCCGCTCGAGGTGGTCGGGCGGTCGGAGGGCCTGGAGGACGGCGAGATCGTCGCCTACGCCCTGGACGGGCGGGTGGCCGCCGTCACCGAGGTCGAGCGGGTCAACGAGACCGCCGAGGAGGCACTGGTCCACGCCCTGCTGTGGCCGGAGGCCCTGCGGGCGGGGCCCAACGAGATGGCCGCGTACGCGGTGGAGGGGAGCGTCGAGCAGCCCGTCCTCCACCCCGTGGCCCTGGGCGGGCGGTGACCAGCGAGGAACGCCATGTCGGAGACCAACCCGCCGTCCACCCGCACGCCGCCCGACCCGCCCTCGGGCCCGCCGCCGGACGAGCCCGCCCGCTCCGACCCGCTCCCCTCGGCCACCGGCACGGCCGACCCGCCCCGCTCGGCTGAGCACGAGTCGGGCAACGGCGCCGGGCCGGCAGGCGACGAGGCCGGCGCCGACGAGCCGGCGTCGGGCACCGAGGCCGGGACCGACCGCGACGGTGACAGCGAGGCCGAGAGCGGGGGCGAGGACGGAGCGGGGGGCGAGCGCCCACGGGCGGGGTGGGCCCGGCGGGCGGGGAGCTGGGCCGTTCACGAGGGCCGCTTCGCCCTCGAGGTGGCGGCGCTCACCAGCTTCGTCGTCGCCCGTCCGGTGTTCGACAGCTTCGGCCGCTCGCCGGAGACGTTCATCGCCCGGGGCTCCGACGCCGTCGATGTCGTCCTGTTCGGGCTGGCCATCGCGCTCGGCCCGCCGCTGCTCCTCGCCGGCGGGGCGGCCGTCGCCGGCCTGCTGGCACGGGCGGTCGCCGCCGCCCTCGCCGCCCGGGTCGCGGCCGCCGGGGCGGCCGGCCGCCGGGCCCGCATCGTCCTCCAGGCCCTCGTCGTGGCCGGCCTGGCCGGCCTGGTGGTGTGGCAGCTCCTACGCCCGGCCGTCGACTGGCCGCGCCCGGCCGTCCTCGCCCTCTGCGTGGTCGGCGGGGCCGCCGTCGGGCTGGCCCGGCTGAGGACCCAGGCCGCCGAGCGTTTCCTGCGCTACGCGGCGGTGGGCACGATCGTCTTCCTGGTCCAGTTCCTGGTGGCGTCGCCGACCGGCTCGATCGTCACCGGCGGCCGCAACGCCGGCATCGACGAGGAGGCCCGGGCCGCGGTCGAGGCGGCGGTGGGCGAGGACGGCCCGCCGGTCGTGGTGCTGGTCCTCGACGGCCTGCCGACGGCGGCCCTGCTCGACGGCGAGGGCCACATCGACGCCGAGGCGTACCCGAACCTGGCCGCGCTGGCCGGCACGGCCACCTGGTACCGCAACCACACGACGGTGGCCCAGGTCACGCTCGAGGCGGTGCCGGCCATCCTGTCGGGGACGGTCCCGGACGAGAGTCGGTCCCCGGTGGTCGGCGACTACCCGCACAACCTGTTCACGCTGCTGGGCGGCGTGTACGACGTCCACGCGGGCGAGCGCATCACGGGCCTGTGCCCGAGCTCGCTGTGCCCGATCCCCGGCGGCTCGCCGGTCCGCCCCCTGGTGAAGGACGCGGCCCGCATCTGGCGCGACACGATGAGCGACCGGGAGGGCGACCCCGAGCTGATCCCCGCCGCCTTCCGCGACCGGGCCGGTCACTTCCAGCGGTGGCTCGCCGCCCAGGACTTCACGCCGGGCGGGCGGCCCGACCTGTTCGCCTACCACCTGCTGCTGCCCCACGCCGCCTGGGAGTACCTGCCCGACGGCACCGTGTACGGGGCGTCCCACCCGCCGGCCAACCTGCTGGCGGGCCAGTGGGGCGAGTGGGGCACGGCGATCGCCCGCCAGCGCCACGTCCTTCAGACCCAGCTGGTCGACAACCTGGTCGGCCAACTCATGGACCGCCTGCGGGAGAGCGGCATCTTCGACGACGCCCTGGTCGTGGTCACCGCCGACCACGGCTACGCGTTCGACGAGAACGACCCGTGGCGGGGCGTGTCCGAGGACAACCTGCACGAGATCCTGTGGACGCCGCTCTTCGTCAAGGCCCCGGGCCAGACCGAAGGCGAGATCGACGACCGCAACGTCAACACGACCGACATCCTCCCGACCATCGCCGACGAGCTGGGCATCGAGCTGCCCTACGAGCTGGACGGCGAGCCGGCGTCGGAGGTCGACCGCGACCCCGCCGACAAGTGGGTCGTCGACTGGGAGTGGGGCGAGCTGCACCCGCCCGACGACGCCGACGGCGACCGGGTGCCGATCGACGGCGAGGAGGGGTTCGCGCGGGTCCTGGAAGCCGACTGGATCGAGGGCGACGGTCCGCGGGCCGTCTGGGAGCGGACCGAGCACGGCGACCTCGTCGGCCAGCGGGTCGCCGACCTCGACGTCGGGGCCGCCAACCCCGACGCGCCGGCCACCGTCGAGAACCTCGGCCAGTGGGAGCACGTCGACCCCGCCCGGCCGCCGCTCGAGCTGATCGCCACCGCCCCCATCCCGGTCGACACGCCGGTGGCGGTGGCCGTGAACGGGGTGGTCAGCGCCGTGACCCGGGCCGGGCCCACGCCCTACGGCGTGGCCGTGTTCAGCGCCCTGCTCTATCCCGAGCCGTTCCGGACGGGGGCCAACGACGTCGCCGTCTACGCCGTCTCTGGCGACCCGGGCGCCGAGACGCTCCAGCCGCTGCCGGTGCAGCCCCGGGCCTGACCGGCCGGGGCCCCGCCGGGCCGCAGCCGCGTTCTCGGCGCATGTGTGAACCGTGGAGGTACACACATGCGCCGAGAAGCCCGTCGGGCCACCCGGGCCGGCCCGGCCGGTACCCTCGGGTCGTGTCCCGGGGCCGGACCGCCAAGGTGCTGACCCACCGCTACGACGGTGCCTCGTTGGCGCGCCGTCCCGACCAGCTGATCGTCGAGGAGCCGCTCGAGATCCACCTCGACGGCGTGCTGGTGGCCACGACCATGCGCACGCCCGGCCACGACTTCGAGCTGGCGGCCGGGTTCTGCTTCACCGAGGGCCTGCTGGCCGGGGCGCCGGTCCGCCAGTGCAAGTACTGCGGCACCGGCTCGGCGGTCGAGAGCGAGTTCAACGTGGTCACCGTCGACACGGGCGGGGTGGCGCCGGTCCCGACGCCGCGGCTGACGGCGACGACGTCCGCCTGCGGCATGTGCGGTACCACCGCCCTCGACGACCTGCGCGAGCGGCTCCGCCCCCTGCCGCCGTCGCCGCCGATCCCGATCGAGGTGGTGGCGGCCGTCCCCGATCGGGCTGGGGCCCAGCAGGAGCTGTTCGCGGCCACCGGGGCGGTGCACTCGGCGGTGCTGTTCGATCGCGCCGGCGAGCCGCTCCTGACCCGCGAGGACATCGGCCGCCACAACGCCGTCGACAAGGTCGTGGGCCGGCTGCTCCTCGACGGGAAGCTGCCGGCCGCCGGGTTCGGGCTGTACGTGAGCGGGCGGGCCAGCTTCGAGATCGTCCAGAAGGCCTGGGCGGCCGGCATCGGCACGGTCGTCGCCGTGAGCGCGCCCTCCTCGCTGGCGGTGAGCGCCGCCCGCCTGGCCGGCATGACCCTGTGTGGCTTCGCCCGGGGCGGGCAGCTCAACGTGTACGCGCCGGAGGTACCGGCCGCATGAGGGAGCCATGAGCCTGCGCGAGCAGTTCACCGGCTGGAACCGCCGGCTGTGGGCCGGGTGGCGGCCCAACGGCATCGGCGAGCAGAAGCCCAACCACTACCTCGACATGGCGCGGGTGGCCTGGGCCAACCGCGCCCACCCGATCTACGCCTGGAAGATCCTGACCCGGGGCACGTGCGACGGCTGCGCCCTCGGCGTCACCGGGCTCCACGACTGGACGATCGACGGCGTCCACCTGTGCACCACCCGGCTGAACCTGCTCGAGCTGAACACGGCCGACGCCGTCGATCCCATCGTCCTGTCCGACGTCGCCGCCCTCCGCCACCGGTCGGGGGCCCAGCTCCGGGCCCTGGGCCGCCTGGCCCACCCGATGCGGCGGCGCCGGGGCGAGCCCGGGTTCCGCCGCGTGTCGTGGGACGAGGCGCTGTCGGTCCTGACCGCCGGCCTCCGCTCGACGACGCCCGACCGGGTGGCGCTCTACCTGACGAGCCGGGGCCTCACCAACGAGACCTACTACGTGGCGGCCAAGGCGGCCCGGGCGCTCGGCATCGCCAACATCGACTCGGCCGCCCGGGTGTGCCACGCCCCGTCCACCGCCGGGCTCAAGGAGACGATCGGCGTCGGAGCCACGACCTGCTCCTACCAGGACGTGCTCGATGCCGACCTGGTCGTCATGTGGGGCACCAACCCGGCCAACAACCAGCCGGTGTTCATGAAGTACCTGTACCTGGCCCGGCGGCGGGGCTGCCGGGTCGTGGTCGTGAACCCGTACCTGGAGCCGGGGCTCGACCGCTACTGGGTGCCGTCCAACGTCGAGTCGGCCCTGTTCGGCACCCGCATGTCCGACCTGCACGTGCCCGTCCGGCCGGGCGGCGACGCCGCTCTGGCCAACGCCGTGCTGAAGCGCCTCATCGAGCGGGACGCCGTCGACCGGGTGTTCATCGACGCCCACACCGAGGGCTTCCGCGAGGTCGAGGCGGCGCTGGCTGCCCAACCGCTAGACGGACCCGGCGGGCTGCTGGCCCAGGCCGGCGTCGACGCCGCCACCCTGGAGGCCTTCGTCGACGAGCTGGTGCGGGCCGGCGGCGCGATCCACATGTGGTCGATGGGCATCACCCAGCACCGCGACGCCGTCGACGGCGTGCGGGCCATCGTCAACCTGGGCTTGGCCCAGGGCGGCGTGGGGCGCGACGGGGTGGGGCTCATGCCGATCCGCGGCCACTCCGGCGTGCAGGGCGGGGCCGAGATGGGGGCTTACGCCACCTCCCTGCCCGGCGGCCAGCCCGTCACCCCCGCCAACGCCGAGGCGCTGGCCGCGGCCTGGGGGTTCCCGGTGCCGGACGAGCCGGGCCTGACCGCGCCCGAGATGGTGCAGGCTGCCGGCCGCGGCGACCTCGACGTGCTGTGGATGTCCGGCGGCAACTTCCTCGACGTGCTGCCCGACCCGCCCGCGGTGCGCGCCGCCCTGGAGCGGGTGGCGCTGCGCGTCCACCAGGACATCGTGATCACCAGCCAGATGCTCGTCGACGGCGACGACGTCGTGCTGTTGCCCGTCGCCACCCGCTACGAGCAGGAGGGCGGCGGCACCGAGACCACCACCGAGCGCCGCATCATCTTCGGGCCCGAGATCCCCCGGCAGGTGGGCGAGGCCCGGAGCGAGTGGCGGCTGTTCGCCGACGTCGCCAACCGGGTGCGGCCCGACCTGCGGCCCAAGTTCTCGTGGCCCACCAACGCCGACCTGCGGGCCGAGATCGCCACCGTGGTGCCGAGCTACGCCGGGATCGAGACGCTGTCGGAGCCGGGCGACGCCGTGCAGTGGGGCGGGCGGCACCTGTGCGCCGGCGGGGAGTTCCCGACGCCGTCGGGTCGGGGCCGGTTCACGGTGGTGACGCCCCGGGTGGCGGCGCCGGACGGCTTCGTCGTCACGACCCGGCGGGGCAAGCAGTTCAACTCGATGGTCCACGGCCGGATCGACCCGCTCACCGGGGCGGCGCGGGATGACGTGTTCATGGACGGCGACGACGCCGCCGAGCTCGGCCTCCAGCCCGGCGACCGGGTGCGGCTGCGCTCGGAGACCGGCGTGTTCGAGGGGCGGGTGCGGCTGGCGCGGCTGCCCGCCCGGACCCTCCAGGTCCACTGGCCCGAGGGCAACGTGCTCGTCCCCAGCGGGCCGGCGCACGTCGAGCCGACCTCCAAGGTGCCCGACTACTCGGCCACGGTCACGGTGGAGCGGCTGGCGCCGGCCTGAGGCTCCGGGGGCCGGGGCCGACCGGCCGGCCGGGCGTGCTTGCTGTCGTCAGGGGCCCGCGTCCCGGTGGGGCGGGGGTCAGTTGTCGCCCGTGGGCTGGACCACGTGGCGGCAGCCCTCGTCGTCGGCGAACGCCCGCTGCAAGTCCTCGTCGTAGGCCCCGATCCGGGGCTCGATCACCGACAGCGCCCGCTCCACGCCCGTGAACGCCCCGCCCAGGGCACCCCGCTGCTCCTCCGGCGTGATGGGCGGGAGCTCGGCCGCGTCCGCCCGCTCCTCCTCGAGCACGGCCAGCGACTCGTCGGCCCCCTCGGCCAGCTCGGCGAGCAGCTCGTCGCGCTGGGGAACGTCGGGTAGCTCCAGCTCGCTGACCTCGCGGCGGTGCTGCTCGGCCAGCTCGATCATCTCGTCGAACCCGACGAGCAGGACGCCGTTGGCGGTGGTCGGGTCGTCCTGGTCGGTGATCGTCTGCGAGGTGGCATTGAGCACGTTGCCCAGGTCGTTGTTCCAGTCCCGCAGCATCGTGCACACGGTGTCGGCGGTCTCCGCCGCCTCGGGGCTGGGGGCGCTGCCCTCGTCGCCGCCATCGTCGTCGCCGCCGCAGGCGGCGACGACGAGCACCGTCGCGACCGCGATCCACCACGCCCTGCGCACCTGGCGCACCCTCTCCCGGCTCATCGGGGTGAGTCTGGCACCGGCCGCCGGTTCACCGCTCGGGCCCGGCGTCCTCGGACCGGCGGGCCTCGTCGAGCCCCCGCTGCACGCCCGTGGTGAAGTTGGTGAGGAAGCTGTAGACGTCCTCGGCCGCCGACTCCGGCTGCGACCGGGCCGCCGGCTCCGGGCCGGGCGCGGTCGGGCTCGGAGGGGTGGAACCTGGCGGCGTCGGGCCCGGCGGCGTGGGGTCGGCCGGGCCGCGGCCGGCCGGCGGCTGGGCGCCGCCGCCCCGGCGTAGCGACAACGGTTCGGCCGTCGGGAGCTGTGCCCCCTTCACCCGGCGGGGCAGCCCGCCGACCGTCGTGCCCCCAGCGTGGGGATCGAGCGGCGGGCCGGGCGGTGGCCCGGGAGGCGGCGTCGACCGCCGGTGCTGGCCGGGCGTGCCGTCCTGCTGGCGGGACCGCTCGAGCACGGCCCGCAGGGCCTCGATGGCATCCCCGGCGGTCGCCCCGACCCCGCCGCCCCCGCCGCCGGGGCGGGGTCCCTCGCCGGGCGCACGCCCGGCCCCGGCCGCCCCCGCGCCGGGCTGGAACCCGCCGCCGGCTGCGCGGCCGCCCGGCCCGGTGAGCCCGCTTCCGTCCCCGGGGCGTGCGCCCCCGGGCCCGCCGAGGCCGCCGCCCGTCCCCGAGCCGACCCCCGCGGGCCCGCCCTGCCCGGCGCTGCCCGGGCCGCGGGGTGCCCCGGCACCGGTGACGCCTGCGTCCGGCCCGCCGAGGCCGCCGCCCGTCCCCGGGCCGACCCCCGCGGGCCCGCCCTGCCCGGCGCCGAGGCCGCCGAGGCCGGCTCCTTCCGCGTCGGTGCGTGTGTTGCCGAAGCTGCTGCCGGCGGGGCCGCCAGGTGTGCCGGTGCCCGGGGCGCCGAGGCCGGGCGGCGTCCCGGCGACTTCCGTCCCGGTGCCTGCATTGCTGGGGTCGAATCCGCCGCCGGGGCCCGTGCCACCGGCGCGGCCGGCGGGCGCGCCCGGGCGGCCGACGGGTTCCGGTGCCCCCGGTCGGCCGGGTTCCGTGGTGCCGGCGCCCGGTCCGCCGTGGTGGCCGGTGCCGGGCCCGGCGGGGGGTGGCCAGGACGAGCCCGGGGCGAACGGGGAGCCGCTGGGCGGGGACGCGGGCGGCGGTCCGGTGGGCGGCCCGGCCGGGGCGTCGAAGGCGCGTCCGGACGGCGCCGGCGCGCCCGGCGCCCCACCCGCCCACCGGGTGTGGCGGCTCAGCTCGGCCAGCAGGTCGGGGTCGAGGATCGGTGCCGGCGACCTGTCCGCCGACGGGCCGCTGCCCCGCGACGACCGCTTGACCAGCCCGCTGGGCGTGCGGCTCGACGGCGGGGGCGCGTCCCAGCCCGGGCCGGCCGGGCTCCTGCCGGCGGGGCCAGTGCCGGCGCCCGGGGCGTCCGGGCCGGCGGGCGTTGCCGGCTGGCCGGGCGCCGCCGGCGAGCCGGGCGCCGCCGGCGAGCCGGACGTGACCGGGGCCTCGGCGGGCGGCGCGGCGAAGGCGGTGGGCGCCGGCGCGAGGCCGGCACCGGCGTCCCCCGGTCCCACCCCGCCGGCACCCGCCGCTCCGGCCCCGTCGGCCCCGCTCGACCCGCCGGCTCCCCCGGTCCCTCCGGCCCCGCCGCCCGACCGGTCGCCGGCCGGCACGGCGGCGCGGGCCCGCGACCCCACGGCCCGGGAGCCGTGGGGATCGGTGATCGGCCCGCCGACCGGGGCCTCGGTCGTGAGCAGCTCGGGCGGCAGCTCGACGGTGGCGGTGATGCCGTGGCCGGGCGTCCGGCCCAGCCGGATGCGGATCCCGTGCCGGGCGGCCAGGTTGCCGGCCACGTAGTGGCCCAGGTACTTGGACGGGGCGATCGTGAACGACTCGCTGCCCGACAGGCGCCGGTTGGCCTGCTCGAGGTCCTCGTCGGGCATGCCGAAGCCCCGGTCGACGATGGCCAGGACGTAGCCCGAGGGCCCCGAGGTCCCCGAGCCGGGTTCCGGCCCGGGCCCCGTCGTCGCCGGCCCCGCGCCGAACCGCGCACCAGGCCCCGACCCCGGCCACCCGGGTCCCGCGCCCGATCCCCGCCCGAAGGCCGGCCCCGACCCGGCGCTCGGCCCCGAGCCCGGCCCCCCGGGCCCCGACCCCGACCAGGGCCCCGCCGACCGCCCCCTCACCTCGACGGTCTGGTCGGGCGGCGAGAACGTCAGCGCGTTCTCCAGCAGCTCGGCGATCAGGTGGGCGAGGTCGGCGGCGGCCGAGCCCAGCACGGTGGCGGGCTCGACGTCGCGGATCACGACCCGCTGGTAGTCCTCGACCTCGCCCAGCGCGGCCCGGATCACGTCGGTGAGCCGCACCGGCGCCGCCCACCGCCGGGGCGGCTCCACGCCGGCCAGCACGAGCAGCCCCTCGGCGTTGCGCCGCATGCGGGTGGCCAGGTGGTCGAGCCGGAACAGCGAAGCCAGCGTCTCGGGCGTCGTCTCGTTGGACTCGAGCTCGGTGATGAAGTCGAGCTGCCGGCCGAGCAGGCTCTGGTTGCGCCGCCCCAGGTTGACGAACGAGTCGGCGATGTTGCGCCGCAGCACCGCCTGCTCGACGGCGAGGTTGAGCGCCGAGTCCTGCACGGTGTTGAGGGCGAGGGCGACGTCGCCGACCTCGTCGCGGGTCCGCACCGACACCGGCTCGACCCGGGGGACCTGCACGTCGTCGCCCAGCGGGGTCTCCAGGATGTCCATCACCGCGTCGGGCAGCCGGTGCGACGCCATCTCCTTGGCCTCGCGGGTCAGCCGCTTGAGAGGCCGGGTGATCGACCGCGACACCAGCCAGGTCAGCAGCACCGCCGCCGCCAGGGCGGCCACCGCCACGGCCGCGAACCACACCTGGCGCCGCTCGGCCGACGACCGGAGCTCGTCGGCCCGGTCGGTGATGATCTCGTGGAGGGTGTCCTGGTAGCCGATGAAGCCCTCTTCCCGGGGCACGTTGACGGCCTCGAGGATGACCGGGAGGTCGATCCGGCCGGTGGCCAGCGCCGAGTCGACCTGCTCGGTGACCCGGGACACCAGGCCCTCCGGGTACCGCTCCTCGGCCAGCACGGCGTAGGGACCGCTGGCGTCCCGCAGCTGCTCGGCGTACTCCTTGAAGTCCGCGTGCAGCATGGCGATGCGGGTGATCTCCTGGGGCTGGTCGATGCCGCCGGGGGACAACGAGGCGTCGGTGATCGTCCGGTTGAGCAGCCGCGACAGCACCTCGATCTCGCGCGCGACGGCGTCGGCCAGCTCGGCCCCCTGCCGCAGCTCCGGGTCGTCGATGGCCAGCGCCACCCGGGTGGTGGCCGAGTAGAACGGCGAGATGAGGTCGGTGTAGGTGGCGAAGATCTCGTCGGCGAACCCCAGGTTGTCGGTGTCGTGGGGCCGGGGGTCGGTGTCGATGCGCTCCCGCACCTCGGCCAACCGCTCCTCCAGCCCGTCGAGGGGCTCCTGGTAGGCGTCGACGACCAGCTGCGCCCGCCCCTCCAGCTCGGACCGGAAGGCGGCGATGGCCGCGTCGGTCTCGGCGCGGGTCTCCTCGGTGCCCTCGACCGGGACCGTGACGGCGCCGGCCTGGCCGATCAGCTCGACCGCCAGCCAGGTGCGCTCGTTCTGGAGCGCGGTGATTATGCCGGCCGGCCCGATCGAGGATTTGGCCAACTCGGTCTGCTCGGCGACCCGGTCGGCGTGCCGGGCCGTGTTGACCACTTCCAGCAGCGTGAGGACGACGAGCGCGGCCAGTGGGCCGGCCAGCGCGACCGCGAGCTTCCGTCCGATCGGTAGACGTCGCAATGGTGCTTCCCCCCGGCCGGGTCGCCCCGGCCCCGGACCCCAGATCCCCGCATCTTTGCGCATCCGCGCCCCGAACGCCCGCACCTTCCCACGGGCGGTGCCCGGGCGCCTCCCGAGGCGCGAAGCCGTCCGTTCCGTAGGACAGACCGCACGGAGCGCATGGGTGATCGCCGCGCACGGCCTCGTCGGCTCGCGGGTCCGGCGCACTACCCTCGTCTCCATGGCCGAGCCCCTCACGCCCAGCGTCGGGTGGAACGTCCTCCACCTCTTCTGTGCCGTCACCCCGCTCGCCGAGGCCTCGGCGGTGTCGGCGGCGGTGAAGGGCCTCGAGGCCGACGACCACCAGGTCGTCACGGTGGCCCTCTTGGGCCACAAGGGCGACGTGGGCTTCATGGCGTTGGGTCCCGACCTGTGGCGCCTGCGCCGGTTCCAGACCGAGGTCGTGAGCGCCGGCCTCGAGGTGGTCGACAGCTACGTGTCGCTCACTGAGGTGTCCGAGTACGCGCAGGGCCTGCCCGAGGAGCGCAAGCGCCCGCGGCTCTACCCCGAGCTGCCGCCCGAGGGGAAGACGGCGTTCTGCTTCTACCCGATGTCCAAGCGGCGCGGGCCCCAGCACAACTGGTACGAGCTGCCGTACGAGGACCGCGAGCGCCTGATGCACGACCACGGCCGCTCGGGCCGCAACTTCGCCGGCCGCATCCTGCAGCTCATCACCGGCTCGACCGGCCTCGACGACTACGAGTGGGGCGTCACGCTGTTCGGCGTCCACCCCGACGACATCAAGGCCTGCGTGTACACGATGCGCTACGACGAGGCCTCGGCCCGCTACGCCGAGTTCGGGCCGTTCGTCACCGGGGCGGTGGGCTCGCTCGACGAGGTGCTGGCCGCCGTCGGCGTGAGCTGACCCCGCACGACGGCGGCGGGCCTGATGTCTGGACGGCGGGGCTGCTCCGTGACGGCGTGAGCCGCCCCGTACGACGGCGGCACCCGACGGCGGGCGGCGCTCTGCCGGCCGCCGACCGGGCCGCCGCCCGCCGACGCGCTCGGCGCCAACCGCCGCAGCACGCGGAAAAGATCTGTCAGCGAACGGACGCTACGCTTGCCCGTTCGTCAGGCGTCATGCCGTGCGCTGTGCGAATTGACCGGTCCCGGCCGGTCGGGCATGACGGATTCGTTAACAGGCGTCTCAGCGTGCGGGGAAAATCACTTGCGTTCTCCCGATCGACCTAAGCTCGCCCCGGCCTCGTCATAGGAGCGATCGCATGAGGAAGATGGTGGTGGCGCTGGTCGCGGCCGTGGTCGTCCTGGCGCTGGCCCCGTCGGTGGGCGCCGACACTGCCGAGTCGACGGACACCGTCGGGTCGACGGACCAACAGCAGGCCCAACCCGACCAGCAGACGATCACGGGCACCCTGCGGTACGAGCGCGACGACGAGCAGGTGTTCGTCGAGGGCGCCCGGGTGACCGTCGAGGGCGAAGGCGGCTTCTCCGAGACGGTGGAGAGCGACGCCGAGGGCCGGTTCGAGGTGGCGGTGCCGGGGCCGGGCTCCTACACGGTCACGCTCGACGAGGACAGCCTGCCCGGGGACGTCGGCCTGACCAACGACCGGCCCAGCCTGACGATCCAGCTGCGCCCGGGCCGCACCACCGCGCCGGCCCTGTTCCCGCTCGGGATCGGCGGCGAGGGGACCCGCAACGTGGCCTCGACTTACGAGCGGGCGGTGCGGCTCACGATCCAGGGCCTCCGCTTCGGGCTCATCATCGCCATGGCCGCCGTCGGCCTGTCGCTCGTGTTCGGCACCACCCGGCTCACCAACTTCGCCCACGGCGAGATGGTCACGTTCGGAGCGCTGATGGCCTACCTGTTCAACGTGACCCTGGGCTGGGACATGATCCCCGCCGCGCTGGTGGCCATCGGCATCTCGGTCATCGCCGGCTCGTCGTTCGACCGGTTCTTCTGGCGGCCGCTCCGCAACCGGGGCACGAGCCTGGTGTCGATGCTGGTCATCAGCATCGGCGCCAGCCTGTTCTTCCGTTACATCTTCAACTTCCAGTTCGGCGGCCGGAACCGCACCTACAACCAGTTCCTCGAGCAGGACCCGATGGAGTGGGGCCCGATCCGCATCGTGCCCCGCGACCTGACCAGCATGGTGCTGTCGGTGGTCGTGCTGGTGGCCGTGGCCCTGTTCCTGGAGCGGACCCGCATGGGCAAGGCCACCCGGGCCGTGGCCGACAACCGCGACCTGGCCGAGTCGTCGGGCATCGACGTGCAGCGGGTCATCAACTTCGTGTGGGCGGCCGGCGGCGGGCTGGCCGCGCTGGGCGGCATCCTCCAGGGCCTGTCCGAGGGCGTGAACTGGCAGATGGGCTGGACGATGCTGCTGCTGATGTTCGCCGGCGTCACGCTCGGCGGCCTGGGTACGGCCTACGGCGCCCTGGTGGGCTCCGTGGTGGTGGGCGTGGTCCACGAGCTGTCCACCCTGTGGATCCCGTCCGAGTTCAAGACGGTCACGGCGCTCGCCATCCTCGTGCTGATCCTGCTGGTGCGGCCCCAGGGGATCCTCGGTCAAGCGGAACGGGTCGGGTAGGGGGTTCTCATGGATTGGGGAGGCATCGCCGACGCCACGCTCCGGGCCTTCGTGGGCCGCGAGGCGATCATCTATGCCCTGGCCGCCATCGGCCTCAACATGCACTTCGGCTACACCGGGCTGCTCAACTTCGGGCAGGTCGGCTTCATGACCGTCGGCGCCTACGGCGTCGCCATCAGCACCCTCCAGTGGGAGAGCTGGACGGGCGAGCCGCTGCCGCTGGGCGTCGCGGTCCTCGTCGGCATGTTGGCCGCGGTGCTGCTCGCCCTGTTGCTGGGCCTGCCCACGCTGCGGCTGCGGGCCGACTACCTGGCGATCGTCACGATCGCCGCCTCGGAGATCCTGCGGTTCGTGATCGCCGCGCCGACCTGGCGCAGCGTCACCGGCGGGTCGGACGGCCTGAACGGGTTCGCGGCCGGGTTCTACGACCTCAACCCCATCCCGTCGGGGCGCTACGGCTTCGGCCCCTGGCGCTACGGCTCCCGCGAGCTGTGGGTGCTCACGGCAGGGTGGATCCTGGTGCTGCTGGCCACGCTGCTCGTCTGGCTGTTGATCCGCAGCCCGTGGGGGCGGATCGTCAAGGCCATCCGTGAGGACGAGGACGCGGTGCGCTCCCTCGGCAAGAACGTGGTCAGCTACAAGATGCAGAGCCTGATCGTCGGCGGCGTCATCGGCGCGTTCGGCGGCATGATCCTGGTCCTGTCGCAGAACACGGCCACGCCGGGCAGCTTCGTCACCGTCCCGACGTTCTTCGCCTACGCCGCCCTCATCCTCGGCGGGATCGCCCGCACGTGGGGCCCCGTCGTCGGGTCCGCCCTGCTGTGGGGGATCCTCGCCTTCACCCAGACGCTGGTGAACGAGCTCGTGGCCAACGACTACATCCCCTCGAGCGTCATGGACTCCACGCAGGCGGGCAACGTGCGGTTCATCCTGGTCGGCGCCCTGCTCGCTGCGCTCGTCGTGTTCCGGCCCCAGGGCATCTTCGGGGACCGGCGAGAGATCGCACTGGGAGATCGCTGATGTCGACGCCCGAACCCGTGACCCCGGCCCCCACCAGCTTCTCCAAACTGCGCGTCGACCCCTTCGAGGGCATCGACGAGGTGCCGGGCGTGGCCAAGACCAACACCATCCTGTCGGTCGACGACGTGCGGCGGCGGTTCGGCGGCCTGACCGCCGTGTCGGTCGACCACCTGGAGATCCAGCGCGGCACGATCACCGCGCTCATCGGCCCCAACGGCGCCGGCAAGACCACGTTCTTCAACCTGCTCACCGGGTTCGACCGCCCGAACTCGGGCCGCTGGACGTTCGACGGCGTCGAGCTGACCGGCATGAGCGCCCACCGCATCGCCCGCCACGGCATGGTGCGGACGTTCCAGCTGACCAAGGCCCTGGCCCGCCTCCGGGTCATCGACAACATGAAGCTGGGCGCCACCCACCAGACGGGCGAGAACTTCTTCAAGGCCCTGTTCAAGCCGGTCTGGCGCGACCAGGAGACCCAGCTCGAGACCCGGGCCGACGAGCTGCTCGAGCGGTTCAACCTCGCCCACATGCGCAACGAGTTCGCCGGCGAGCTGTCCGGCGGCCAGCGCAAGCTGCTCGAGATGGCCCGGGCGCTGATGGCCGGGCCCCGGCTCATCATGCTCGACGAGCCGATGGCCGGCGTGAACCCGGCTCTGGCCCAGACGATCATCGGCCACGTCCAGCAGCTGCGCGACGAGGGCCTGACCGTCGTGTTCGTCGAGCACGACATGGACGTCGTGCGCGAGATCAGCGACTGGGTGGTCGTCATGAGCGACGGTGCCATCGTGGCCGAGGGCCGCCACGCGTCCATCGTCACCAACCCGGACGTGATCGACGCCTACCTCGGCGCCCACCACGGCACGCCGCTGTCCCGCGAGGAGCAGGACCGGCAGCTGGCCGAGGCCGAGGCCGCCATCCAGGCCGAGGAGCGCGCCCGCAGCGAGGAGGGGCAGTGAGCGAGACCGCCGACGTCGTGGACGCGATGCCGGGGGCGAACGGCGACGCCGTCGTCCTCGCCGCCGAGGAGGTCGTGGCCGGCTACGTGCCGGGCGTCGACATCCTGAAGGGGGTCAACCTCCGGCTCGAGGAGGGCGAGCTGGTCGGCATCATCGGCCCCAACGGCGCCGGCAAGTCCACCCTGGTCAAGGCGCTGTTCGGGCTGATCCCGGTGCGGTCGGGCCGCGTGACCCTGCACGGCGAGGACATCACCGGCCTCAAGGCCCACGACCTCGTGGCTCGCGGCATCGGCTACGTGCCCCAGACCGACAACGTGTTCCCTCGGCTCACGGTCGAGGAGAACCTCGAGATGGGCACGTACATCGCCCCCAAGCGGTTCGACGAGCGCATGGAGGCGGTGGCCGAGATGTTCCCCCGGCTGGCCGAGCGGCGGAAGCAGCGGGCCGGGTCGCTGTCGGGCGGCGAGCGCCAGATGCTGTCCATGGGCCGGGCGCTCATGGCCGACCCCAAGGTCCTGCTGCTCGACGAGCCGTCGGCTGGCCTGTCGCCCGCCTTCCAGGACGAGGTGTTCATCAACTGCCGGCGCATCAACGAGGCCGGCGTGTCGATCGTGATGGTCGAGCAGAACGCCAACCGCTGTCTGCAGATCTGCCACCGCGGCTACGTGCTCGACCAGGGCCGCAACGCCTACACCGACACGGGCGAGTCGCTGCTGCGCGACCCCAAGGTCATCGAGCTGTACCTGGGCACGCTCGCCGGGCAGGTCGACTGACCGCCCCTGGGCCGCGGTCGCCGGGCGCAACGGTCCACGGACGCGAGAGAGGCGGGGCCCGAGGGCCCCGCCTCTCTCATGTCCTGACCGGAGCTACGTCTAGAGCTGAGCCTGGCGGTACTCGGTGGCCTCGTCGTCGATGCGGTTGTCCTCGCCGTAGGTCTGGACGGCGAAGCTCGCCGCGGTCGGCTCGCCGGGCTGGCTGAAGTCCTGCGGGCCGGACGGGCCGTTGTAGTCGATGTCCGTGCCTTCCTCGAGCAGCGCCACGCAGTCGGCGAAGGTCTCGCAGGACTCGCCGTCGCGGGTGATGCCGTTGATGTGGCGGGCGATCTCGGCCGGGTTGTCGCTGTCGGCCTCGATCGCGGCCAGCGCCGTGATGATCACGGCGTCGTAGGTCTCAGGACCGTACTGGTAGTCCTGGAGGTCGGGATCGACGTCGAGCAGCCGGTTGCGGAACTCGTCGGTGATCTCGGCCGCGGGCGCGGTGCCCTTCACGCCCACCAGGGCGCCCGGCTCGGTGAAGTTCTCACCGAACGCGTTACCGATGTTGCCATCCACCAGGTAGATGTGCTTCTCGTCGGGCGTGAAGCCCTGTTCGAACAGCGCGCTCAGGATGCGCGCCGACTCGTCGAAGCCGATGAGCACCAGGGCGTCGGGGTCGGCCGACACGATCTCGTCGACCTCGGCCTCGAACGACTGGGCCTCGGGGTCGTAGACCGGCGCGGCCACGACCTCACCACCCTGCTCCTCGAACGGGATGGTCGTGTACTCCTGCAGGCCCTCGCCGTAGGAGTCCTGCCGGGCCGGGATGGCCGCGGTGGCCACGCCGTCCTCGATCATGAGGTCGGCCAGGACCTGGCCCTGGAGCACGTCGGAGGGCGAGGTGCGGAAGTAGAGGTCGTCGTCGTCGTAGTCCGTGAACTGCGGCGACGTGTTGGCCGGCGAGAACTGGATCCGGCACGCACCGACCACCGTGTCGATGATGTTGAGGGACACGCCCGACGCCGCGGCGCCCAGGATGACGTCGACGTTGTTCTGCAGGTGCTCGTCGACCGTCGGGGTGGCGATGTCGGGAGCCTCGTCGCCGGAGTCACCGGGCCGGAACACGACGTCCTGTCCGAGAACGCCGCCGGCCTCGTTGATCTCCTGCACGGCGAGCTCGGCACCCGCCTCCATCGGGGGCCCGAGGAACGAGAGGTCGCCGGTCTGCGGCAGCACGCCGCCCAGCGTCAGCGTCCCGTCGGCCTCCCCCTCGCAGCTCGGGTCGGCGTCGCCGATGGGCGGCGCGAGGCTGTCGCTACCGCCCTCCTCGCTGCTCTCCTCGTCACCTCCGCCTGCCTCGGTATCGTCATCGTCGCCGCACGCGGCGGCGATGAGCGACAGCCCGAGCAAGACCGCCAGAAGCCGTAACCACCGGCTGTGGTGTCGCATCGCTCTTTGTCTCCCTGTTGACAGGATGGAACGAGCGGAAGTGGTCCCCCCGCACGCGGCCACAGGTCTACCACTCGAAGACCCATCCGCGTTGCGGTCTGACCGACGATTGCGTTAAGGATCGATCACGATGCCCACCGAGCAGCTCCACCTGCGTGACGCGTATCTCACCGTCACCGAGGCGCAGGTCACCGCCGCCGACCCCGAGGGCCCGCGGGTGGCGCTCGACCGGACCGTGTTCTACCCCACGGGGGGTGGCCAGCCGCACGACACCGGGACGCTCCGGTGGGACGGCGGCTCGGTGGCCGTGACGAACGTCCGCAAGGAGGGCGACACGGTGTGGCACACGGTCGCGGGCGACGCGCCGCCGGAGGGGGCGGCGGTCACCGCCGAGATCGACTGGGAGCGCCGCCACCGGCTCATGCGCACCCACTCGGCCCTCCACGTGCTGTGCGGCGTGATCTGGAACGAGTGGGGCGTGCCGGTCACCGGTGGCAACATGGAGCCCTTGTCCGCCCGCATGGACTTCGAGCTCGACCCCACCCCCGAGGGCTTCGGCCCCCGGGTCGAGGAGCTGGTGGCCGCCGAGATCGCGGCCGACCGGCCGATCGAGGTGTCGTTCCTGCCCCGATCCGAGGCGGTGCTCGACGAAGCGCTGATCCGCACCAAGGTCAACCTCGTGCCCGAGTCGGTCACCGAGATCCGGGTGGTCGACATCGTCGGGCTCGACAAGCAGGCCGACGGCGGCACCCACGTTCGGTCCACCGGCGAGATCGGCCGGGTGCGGGTGGTCAAGACCGAGTCGAAGGGCAAGGGCAACAAGCGGGTTCGCATCGCCGTCGAGGACGCGTGAGCGAGCCCTCGGCGTCGCTGGACGCCCTCCGCGGCCGGCTGCGGGAGCTCGGCAAGGTGGTGGTCGCCTTCTCGGGCGGGGCCGACTCGGCGTTCCTGGCCCGCGTGGCCCACGACACGCTGGGCCCCGACCGGGCGCTGGCCGCCACGGCCGTGTCGCCGTCGCTGGCGGACTCCGAGCGGCGCGACTGCGCGGCGCTCGCCGCCGAGTGGGGCCTGCGGTGGACCGAGGTCGTCACCGACGAGCTGGGCCGGGCCGCCTACACCCGCAACGACGCCGACCGCTGCTACTGGTGCAAAGACGAGCTGATGCGGGTCCTGGGGCCGGTGGCCGCGGTCGAGGGCGCGACCGTGGTGCTGGGCGTGAACGTCGACGACCTGGGCGACCACCGGCCGGGCCAGCGCGCCGCGGCCGAGCACGGGGCCGTGTTCCCGCTGGTCGACGCCGGGTTCACGAAGGCCGACGTGCGGGCGTGGTCGCGGCGCCTCGGCCTGCGGACGTGGGACAAGCCGGCCGCCGCCTGCCTGGCCTCCCGGCTGCCCTACGGGACGCCGGTGACGCTCGGGCGCCTCCGCAGCGTGGAGCGGTCCGAGGCGGCCCTGCGCGCCCTCGGCTTCGGCGAGCTGCGGGTGCGCCACTACGAGGACACGGCCCGCATCGAGGTCCCGCTCGACCGGCTGGCCGACGTGGTGGCCCTGCGGGCCGAGGTGGTGGCCGCTGTGCACGAGGCCGGCTACCGGTACGTGACCCTCGACCTCGAGGGGTTGCGCTCGGGCAACCTCAACGGCGCGCTGCGGCGCTGAGCCGAGGTGCCGCCGGGCCTCGGGACCCGGGCTTCGGCCTCGGGACCGGGGCTTCGAGACCCGGGACCCGGGCCTCTGTTCCCGGCTGTGCTCGCGTCCTCGGGTCAGGAGCTCACCGGCGTCCAGGTGGGGAACGCCACGTGGTGGACGCCCAGGCGCTCGACGATCCGGCCCCTGGACGCCAGCTCGGCGACGCAGCGGCGGGCGACGGCCTCGTCGCCGATCATCGCCGCGTACTCGTTCACGGTCAGGAGCAGAGGACCGGCCTCGGCGTCGGCGTCGCCGGGGCGCAGCACGGCGTCGACCTCGAGGGTGGGGCGGCAGGGGTTCGACGGGTCGACGCAGGTGCAGTGGTAGACGATCCCTTCGAACACCGACAGCGCACGGATCCGCACGTCCCGGTTCTATCTCGCCCATCCGCCCGTCGCCCTGCAGGATAGACGCGATGCGTGACCACGAGGGGCCCCCGGGCGAGCCGCAGGACGATCCCGACGACGCCGCGGCCCTGGCCCGCCACGCCGCCGCCCTGGCCGACGCCGTGGACGCCGCCGTCCCGCGCTGGATCGACGGCGCGATCCGGCGCGTGCTGGCCGAGCAGCGCATCGCCGTGGACGACGAGCTGGACGCCCGGATCCGGCGGGCGGCGGCCGAGGCCGGCGCCGAGGGCGGCCGCCGGGTGCGCGCCCTGCTCACGACCGACATCGACGCCCAGGCGGGCAACCCGCTGGCCATCCTGCGCTCGCTGGTCCGCCACGCCACGCCGGTCCTGCGCCAGGCCGGCGCCCGCCCGGCGCCCCGCGACGAGTTTCGCGAGCGGGTGTTCCCCGACGACGTCTACGACCTCAGCCCGGCGACGTTCGCTGACGTCGACCCGTCGCTGCACGAGCCCGGCATCGTCTGGGGCGCGGCCAAGGCCCACGTCCACCTGGCCCGCCGCCGCCGTGAGGGCCGCCGCTGACCCTCCCCGGCCCCCACGCGCGGCCCCCACGCCCACCGCCTGTCCACCCGCTGACACGGCCGGCCCCCCGCCCCCTCCCCGGGACCGCCTCGACGATCGGGAGCGCAGGACCCCGACCAGCGGGAGCTCACGCGGGCCGGGGCGCAGCGTGACGCGCCGGTAACAGGCGTTCACATTGAAGAAACAATGCTGTCGCTGGCGGGAAACAAGTTCACCGCATTGTGTCCCCAATCTTGTCGGACGAGGAAAGGATCTCCGATGGATACGGGCGATACCGCGTGGATGCTGGTCGCCACGGCTCTGGTGATGTTCATGACGCCCGGCCTGGCGTTCTTCTACGGCGGGATGGTCCGAGCGAAGAACGTTCTCGGCATGCTCATGCAGAACTTCTTCGCCTTGGGGCTGATCGCGGTCCTCTGGGCCCTGCTGGGTTTCACCCTGGTCTTCGGTGACTTCGGCAACGCCGGGTTCATCGGGAACTTCGAGTTCTTCGGGCTGGCCGACGTCACGGCCACCCCGCCGGACGGGATCGCGCTGACGATCCCGTTCGTGCTGTTCGCCGCCTACCAGATGACGTTCGCGGTGATCACGCCGGCGCTGATCACCGGCGCCACGGCCGACCGGCTGAAGTTCAGCGCCTACGCGATCTTCATCGGCGTCTGGCTCATCCTGGTGTACGCCCCGATCGGCCACATGGTGTTCGGCGGCGGCTGGCTGGCCGACCTGGGCGCTCTCGACTTCGCCGGCGGCGCGGTCGTCCACATGAACGCCGGCGCCGCGGCCTTGGCGGTCGTGCTCGTGCTCGGCAAGCGGAAGGGCTGGCCGGACGAGCCGATGCCGCCCCACAACCTGCCGTGGACCCTGCTCGGCACCGCCATCCTGTGGTTCGGGTGGTTCGGTTTCAACGCCGGCTCGGCCCTGTCGGCCGGCGACCTGGCCGGCCAGGCCTTGATGAACACCTTCCTCGCCGCCTCGGCCGCCATGCTGGGCTGGCTGATCGTCGAGCGCATCCGTGACGGCCACGCCACCACCCTGGGCGCCGCCTCGGGTGCCGTCGCCGGGCTGGTCGCCATCACGCCGTGCGCCGGCTTCGTGGGCGGCCTGGCGCCGATCGTGATCGGGGCCGTCACCGGTGCGGTCTGCTACCTGGCCATCCAGCTCAAGACCAAGTTCGGCTACGACGACAGCCTCGACGTGGTGGGCGTCCACCTGGTGGGCGGCCTGGTCGGCAGCCTGCTGCTCGGGTTCTTCGCCGACACCGCGGTCAACGAGGCCGGCGTCGACGGCCTGTTCTTCGGCGGCGGCGCCGACCTGCTGGTCGACCAGATCGTCGCCTCGGTCGTGACGCTCGTCTACTCGTTCGTCGTGTCCTATGTCATCGCCAAGGTCCTCGATGTCACGATGGGCATCCGGGTCAGCGAGAGCGACGAGGACACGGGCCTGGACCTGACCCAGCACGCCGAGACCGCGTACGCGACGCTCTGAGAGGGACGGACCGATGCAGCTCGTGACAGCGATCATCAAGCCCCACAAGCTCGACGACGTGAAGGCCGCCCTCAAGGAGGCCGGCGTGACCGGCATGACGGTGACCGAGGTCCAGGGTTTCGGCCGCCAGTCGGGCCACACCGAGGTGTATCGGGGCGCCGAGTACACGGTCGACTTCGTGCCCAAGGTGCGGCTCGAGATCCTGGCCGACGAGGGCCGCATCGACGGCGTCGTGAACGCGATCGTCGAGTCGGCCCGCACCGGCAAGATCGGCGACGGCAAGATCTGGGTGACCGGAGTCTCCGACGTGGTGCGGATCCGCACCGGGGAGCGCGATGCCGACGCCCTGTAGACGAGTCCCAGGACTCACCCGACGCACACGCCCGGCCCGGCCGGGCCGAACGGCCCGGACGGCCCCGCCAGCCAGGCCAGTCCGAACGGCCCACCCGGCCTGCGTCGAGACCGACCCCCGGGACTGTCGGTGACGATCGCCCGGGTCCGTGACCAGTTGGCGGCCGACGACACGCTCGTCGGCCGCCAACTGTGCCGCGTGTGGTCGGCCGAGGTCGATCGATGGCTGGCCGAGCTGCTCGAGGTGGCGGCCGAGCCCGACCTGGCCGGCGTGGCCCTGGCCGCCGTGGGCGGCTACGGGCGCGAGGAGCTGTCGCTCCAGTCCGACATCGACGTCATCCTGCTGCACGCCGGGCGGGACGACATCGGCGCCGTGGCCGACCGGGTCTGGTACCCGATCTGGGACGAGGGCATGAAGCTGGGCCACTCCGTCCGCACCGTGAAGGAGGCGCTGGCCCTCGGCGCCGACGACCTCGACACCGCCACCTCGCTGCTCGACCTGCGGCACCTCGGCGGCGACCGGTCCCTGACCGACGAACTGGCCGCCAAGGCCGAGCTGCAGTGGCGCAAGCGGGCCAAGCGGTGGCTCGGGACCATGGCCGAACGGGTCAAGGCCCGCCACCGCAAGGCGGGCGACGTCGCCTTCCTGCTCGAGCCCGACCTCAAGGAGGGGCACGGCGGGCTGCGCGACGTGCAGGGCCTCCGGTGGGCGCAGGCGGCCCGCACGATCCTGTGGGAGGGCGACCACGAGGCCCTCGACGCCGCCTACGACCTGCTGCTCGGCGTGCGGGTCGAGCTCCACCGCCGCACCGGGCGGCCGGGCGACAAGCTGCTGCTCCAGGACCAGGACGCGGTGGCGCACGCCCTCGGCTACGAGCACGCCGACGACATGATGCGCGACGTCGCCGTCGCCGCCCGGACCATCGCCTGGACCAGCGACGACGCCTGGGCCCGCATCGAGGCGTCGCTGGCCGGCCCGCTCGGGCGCATCCGCCGCGAGCGCAAGCTGGCGCCCGGGCTGGTGCTGCGCGACGGCGAGGTCCACATCACCGACGACGCCGACGTCGCCGGCGACCCGGCGCTGGCCCTGCGGGCCGCGGCCGCCGCGGCCCGGGCCCAGACCCAGCTCGACCGGTCGTCGCTGGCCCGCCTGGCCGCCGAGGCCGCGGCGCCGCCCGAGCCCTGGCCCGACGAGGTGCGGGCCGCGTTCGTCGACCTGCTGCTGGCCGGCCCGCCTGCCATCATCCTGCTCGAGGCGCTGGACCAGCAGGGCGTGTGGGAGCGCTACCTGCCCGAGTGGCCGACCGTCCGGTCGAAGCCCCAGCGCAACGCCTACCACCGCTTCACGGTCGACCGGCACCTGTGGGAGACGGCCGCAGAGGCGGCGGGCCTCGCCGGCCGGGTCCGGCGCCCCGACCTGCTGGTCCTCGGGGCCCTGCTGCACGACCTGGGCAAGGGCGAGCCCGGCGATCACACGGCCAACGGCATCCGCCTGCTCGAGACCATCGGCCCCCGGATGGGCCTCGGTGCCGACGACGCGGCCGTGCTGGTCGACCTGTGCCGCCACCACCTGCTGCTCCCCGACGTCGCCACCCGCCGCGACCTGGCCGACCCGGCCACGATCAACGGCGTCGCCCGCTCCGTCCGTTCGGTGGAGGTGCTGGAGCTGCTGGCCGCGCTGACCGAGGCCGACTCGCTGGCCACCGGTCCGGCGGCCTGGAGCGAGTGGAAGGCGGCGCTGGTCCGCCAGCTCGTCGCCCGGGTCGGACGGGCCCTGGAGGGCGACGCCCCCGCGCCGATCGGCCCGTCGTTCCCCAGCGCGGCCGAGCGGGAGCTGCTGGCGGCCGGCGAGTCCCGGATCGTCACCGACGGCGACCGGCTGACGGTGGTCGCCCCCGACCGCCACGGGCTGTTCAGCCGGGTGGCCGGGGTGCTGTCGCTGCACGGCCTCGACGTCCTCGACGCCGCGGCCACCACCGAGCACGGCTGGGCGCTGCAGGTGTACCGGGTCCAGTCGAGCTTCGGCCCGACGTTCTCGTGGAGCCGGGTGGTGGAGGACCTGGAGCGGGGCCTGGCCGGCCAGCTCGCCATCCGGGCCCGGCTGGCCGAGCGGGCCCAGGTCTACGGGTCCCGGCGGCGGCCCGTGGTGGGGGCCGTCGAGCCCGAGGTCCGCTTCGACCTGGAGGCCAGCGACGAGGCGACGGTCGTGGAGGTCCACGCCCCCGACGCGGTCGGCCTGCTCTACCGCGTCACGCAGGCCCTGGCCGACCTCGATCTCGACATCGTGTCGGCCAAGGTCCAGACGCTCGGCCCCCAGGTGGTCGACAGCTTCTACGTGCGGGGGCGCGACGGGCGGAAGGTCGCCGACCCCGTCGTCCTGGCCGAGGTCGAGCGGGCGCTGCTCCATGCCCTGGATGCGCCCTCCTGACCGTCTTTCCTAGGGTTCTCGGCGTGACCCGCCGGCTGCCCCCTACCCGACAGGACCTCATCCGCTGGGCCGAGGCGCTCTCGGGCATCGCCCGCACCGGCCTGGGGTTCACCCAGAACCTCTACGAGCGCGAGCGGTTCGAGGAGGTGCTGGCCGTGGCGGGCGACATCCGGGCCGCAGCGCAGGCCGAGGAGGAGTTCGACGCCGAGCACGTCATCGAGGAGTGGATGAAGGGCGTCGGCCGGGGTGTCGCCGGCTACGTGACGCCCAAAGTGGCGGTGGGGGCCGTCGTCCACAACGAGAAGAACGAGATCCTGCTGATCCAGCGGGCCGACTCCGGCATCTGGCTGTATCCGACCGGGTGGGCCGACGTCGGCTACTCGGCCAGCGAGATCGCGGTCAAGGAGGTCCGCGAGGAGACCGGCATCATCTGCGAGCCGGTCCGGCTCATCGCCCTGCTCGACGGCCTCCGGCTCGGCTTCACCCACGTGCCGCTCTACAGCCTGGTCTTCCTGTGCCGGGCGGTGGGCGGCGAGCTGGCGGCCCACCCGCTCGAGACGCGCGATGTGGGCTGGTTCTCCGAGGACGACCTGCCCGAGCCGCTGGCCGGCGCCCAGCAGTGGCGGCACCACGCCTTCCGGGCCATCAAGGGCGAGGACGTGGGCGTGCTCTACGACGAGCCCCGCGACCACCCGTGGACGCCCCCGGCGGGCGAGGACGAGGGCCACGCCGAGTCCGGCGAGGGCGACGACGAGCCGGCGGACGACGAGGCCGGCGCCCCGGCGGACGGCTAGCCAGGCCGGGCCGTCGGACCCGGCCGTCGGGCCCGACGGCCGGCGGTCTTCAAGCGGCCCTCACGCCCACGCCTTGCGGGCGAAGGCGAAGCGGGCGTAGCTCCAGCAGGCGCTGGCCAGCATCACCAGCTTGGTGACGAACCCGACCACGGGGTTGGCCAGCTTCTCCTCCTTGGTGCGGTGCCACAGCCCGTCGAGCACGTAGTCGCGGCGGACCAGGTCGCGGTGGGCCACCACGCTGTTCAGCGCCGCCTCGACCCGGTAGCCGCGGATGTCGTCGAGGTCGAGCTGCTCGAACAGCTCGCGCCGCAGCGCCCGCTGCCCGGTCAGCACCGGCAGGCCCTCGAGGAAGATGCGGTTGGCCAGCGGGCCCCGGTCGAACAGGCCGCAGGCCATGTCGGCGTCGCCATCGCGGACGGTGGCCACCAGGCGGTCGACGTGGTCGGGCCGCAGGCCGACGAGGTCGGCGTCGAGGAACACGAGGATGTCGGCGTCGGTGGCCGCGACGCCGGTGCGCAGCGCCTCGCCCTTGCCCGGGGTCGGCTCGCGGACCACCCGGGCGCCGTGGGCCGCGGCGACGGCGGCCGTGCCGTCGGTCGAGGCGTTGTCGACGACGACGACGTCGTCGACCAGCTCGGCGTCGAGGGCGGCGTAGACGACGGCACCGACCGTCCGGGCCTCGTTCCAGGCCGGAATGATGGCGGCTGCGGTCGTGCGGGAGGGCTCTGACATGCGGTAATCGACTGTACAGACGCCCTCCCCGCCGTGCGGCATCCGCCACTGGGCGCTGCCGACCGCCGGGCGCCGTCGGCGGGGTCGTCGACCGCCGCGGCCGGCCGGTGGGGCACGGTCGGCCGCCGCCCCGCCACCGGGTGGGCACCGCCGGCGGCGGGGCAACGTCCCGTGTCAGGGCTACCCGTGGTCGCCACATGCGATACGGCGGGGTGACGGTTCGGCGCCGCCGCCGGCGGGCAGCATGGGGAGGTGCACCTCGTGCTCGTGGGGCCGATGGCGGTCGGGAAGTCGACCGTCGCCCGGGAGCTGGCCGCCCGGCTCGGCTGGCCGGTGCGCGACAGCGACGACGATCTGCGGGCCGAGCGCGGGTTCTCCGGGCGGGAGCTGGCCGCCACGGTCGGGGTCGAGGCCCTGCACCGGTGGGAGAGCGTCCACCTGCGGCGGGCGGTGGCGGCGGCCGGGCCGTCGATCGTGGCCGCGGCCGCCAGCGTGGTCGACGACCCGCTGTGCCGCGAGGCCCTCGGGGACCAGTTCGTGGTGTGGCTGCGGGCTTCGGCCGAGACCCGGGCGGCCCGCTCCGGCGGGCCGGGCGGCGCCGGAACCGCGACTGGCGCCGGGACGACGAGCGGCGCCGCCGACCACCGGCGCGACCTGGGGCCTGACCGGGTCCGGGCCCTGGTCGAGCTGGCCGACCGGCGCGAGCGCGGCTACGCGGCGGTCGCCGACCTGACCGTCGACGCCGAGACCGCCGCGCCCGCCGCCCTCGCCGACACGATCTGCGCGGCGCTTCCGGAGGCGCTGCGGCCGGACAGGCTGCGGTCGGAGGGGCGCCGCCCCGACGGGCACCGCCCGGGCGGGTTGCCCGGGCGGACGGGCCGCGGCGACCTACGATCCTGACGCGAGGTCGTGGGCGACTCGCACCGGGAGTCAGCGAACGGAGGCGCAGTGGGGCCAGACGACGGTCCAGGGGCACCGGCCGAGGCGAACCGTTCCCGGGTCCACCCGGCGATCGACCGCCTCGGCGCCACGGCCTGGCGGCTCATCGGCATCGGCATCGTCCTCGTCGCCGCCTTCTGGCTGCTGGCCAAGCTGTGGGTGATCGTGCTGGCGCTGGGGGTGGCGCTGCTGTTCTCGCGGGCGCTGAACCCGCCGGCCGCCTGGTTGCGGCGCCGGGGGCTGCCGCCCGCTCTGGTGGCGGCGACCACGATCCTCGGCTTCGCGTTGCTGATGGCCGCCATCGTCGCCGCCCTGGTGCCGGCGGTGACCGCCGAGTTCGAGGACCTCGGCCCGACCATCGAGGACGCCGTCGACGACATCGAGGACTGGCTGGTGGAGGACAGCCCGTTCGACGTGTCCCGCCGCGACATCCGCGAGTTCCGCCAAGACGCCGACGACCGCGTCGGCGACTGGCTGTCGTCGTCGGGCGGCACGCTGACCAGCGGCGCCATGGTCGTGTTCGAGGTGGTGACCGCGCTGGTCCTGGCGCTGATCACCTCGTTCTTCATGCTCAAGGACGGCGACCGGTTCGGGAGGTGGGCCGTCTCGCTGCTGCCCGAACGCCACCGCGACCTGGTCAACCGCCTGGGCAGCCGGGCCTGGCGGACGCTCGGCGGCTACCTCCGGGGCTCGGCCACGCTCGGCGTGATCGAGGGCATCATCATCGGCCTCACCGTGTTCCTGGTGGGCGGCCACCTGGCCATCCCGATCGCGGTGGTGACGTTCTTCGCCGCCTTCGTGCCGTTCGCCGGGGCCATCGTCGCCGGCGTGCTGGCCGTGCTCGTCACGCTGGTCACGGCCGGGGTCGGGGCGGCGGTCGTCGTGGCCGTCGTGGCCCTGCTCGTCCAGCAGTTCGACAACGACCTGCTGGCCCCGATCGTGTTCGGCCGGTCGCTCGAGCTGCACCCGCTGGTCGTGCTGTTCTCGCTGGCCGGCGGCAGCGCCCTGCTCGGCCCGGTCGGGGCCCTGTTCGCCGTGCCGCTCGGCGCGGTGCTGGTCAACGTCGTCGCCGAGGCCCGGGCGGCCCACCTCGAGGGCGGGAACGGCGAGGGCAGCGCCGTCCCCGCCGCCGCGGGCGCCGACGCCGGGACGTCGGGCTCCGACGGCCCCGACGCCGGGGCCGGTGGCTCCGAGGCGCCGGCGCCCGACGCGAGCGACGCCCGCGACGCCGACGCCTGACGGGGGCCGCCCGTCAGCTCCGGCCGGGCGCGCCGGCCGCCTGCGACCGGGCGCTCTCCTCCTGGAGGGCGGTGAGCACGGCCACGAGGATCTTCTGCATGTCGTCGTCGAGGAAGCGACGGGCCCGGAACAGCACGGCGGCGCCGATGTACGACAGCGGGGCGATGGCCAGGAAGGCGATCCGCAGGTTCTCGTCGTAGGCGCTCGACACGGCCGACACGACGAACGGCGCGGCCGCCTGCCCGGCCACGACCGCCACCAGGTTGAAGGCGCCGAAGCCCGTCCCCCGCAGGTGGGCGGGCAGGGCGTCGGTGAGGCCGGCCCGCAGCCCGGGGACCGACATCGAGATCACGAACAGCCCGACGAGCTGGAGGCCGAAGGCGGGCACGACCGCGGCCAGCGAGTAGTCGGCCGGGCGGATGGCGAACGACCCGACGAAGAACGTGGTCCCGACGAACAGGAACACGGCCGGGAGCGCCAGCCGCCCGCCGGTGACCCGCGGCGCCCACCGGTCGGCGATCCGGCCGCCGACCAGGATGCCGGGCACGCCGCCCAGCACGGCCAGCGCCATGAACCACGTCTCGCCGTCGCCCTCGGCCACGTGGAGGTGGCGGATGTAGTACTGCGCCAGCCACGACGAGATGGCCGTGATCGTGAACAGCAGGGCGGCCACGCCGACCAGCGCGTACCGCATGGTGCGGATCTGCATGATCGTGCGGATGTCGGCCCGCAGCCCGGCCAGCATGTCGACGGTGAACTGCCGGAGGCCGCCGCGGAACAGGCCGCCGTCCGCCCCCTCCGCGCCCGCCGCCGGCGCGAGCCCGTCCCCACCGGCCGCCCCGCCGGCGCTGTCGCCGGACGCCGTGCCGTCGTCGGACGTCGTGCCGTCGTCGGCGGTTGCCCCGTCGCCGGTCCCGCCGCCGACCGTCCCGCTCACCGCGGCCAGCAGGTCGGCCGACCCCCGCCGCGGCTCCCGCATCCGGAACACGAGCCAGGCCACGGCCATCCCGGGCAGGGCCACCACGGCCAGCGCCCACCGCCAGCCGAACGCCGTCCCCAGCTGGCCGCCGAGCCCCACGCCCACGCCGGCGCCGACGAACAGCATCGCCATCTGGATCGAGAACGCCTTGCCCCGGCGCTCGGGCGTGTAGTGGTCGCCGACCAGGCTGGCGGCCGACGGCTCGGTCACCGCCTGGCCGAAGCCGAGCAGGGAGCGCAACCCGACCAGCATGGGGAAGCCCACGGCCAGGCCGCCGGCGGCCGTCAGGCCGGACCAGGCGACGACCGTGGTGCCGATGGCCTTGGTCCGGTTCCAGCGGTCGGCCAGGTAGCCGGCGGGCACGGTGACGACGCCGTTGAAGAGCAGCTGCAGCGACAGCAGCACCCCGATGGCGAAGTCGCCGACGCCGAAGTCGTCCTTGAGCTGGTCGATCAGGCCCCGGACGATGTTCTTGTCGACCTCGTCGACGAGGACGACCAGGCCGAGCACCCACATGGGCTCGGCCAGCAGCGCGGGCAGCCGCCAGCGGCGGCGCGATCCGTCGGGCGATGCCTCCATGGTGCGAGGCAGTTTGCACGCTGACGCGAGACTCCGCCGTTCGGCCGTGCGTATCCTCCGGCTGGAAGGGAGGCAGCGATGGGGGACACGAGCGAGACCGTCGTGGCGATCGCCGAGGCGGTGCGGCGGGGGGAGCGGAAGGCCGGTGACGTGCTCGACGCCGCCCTCGAGGCCATCGCCGAGCGCAACGAGGCCCTGGGCGCCTTCGTCCACGTCGACGAGGCGATCGCCCGCCAGGCCGCCGAGGCCGTCGACGCCGCCGTGGCCCGGGGCGAGGACCCGGGCCCGCTGGCCGGCGTGCCCATCGGCGTCAAGGACCTCGAGGACTGCGCCGGCATGCCCACCACCTACGGCTCACTGCTGTTCCTCGGCCGCGACCCGGCGGTCGAGGACTCGATCCACGTGGCCCGCCTGCGCCGGGCCGGGGCGGTGCCGGTGGGCAAGACCGCCACGCCCGAGTTCGGCACGCTCAGCTTCACCCGCACCAAGGCGTTCGGGGCGGCCCGCAACCCGTGGGCGCTCGACCGGACGCCGGGCGGCTCCAGTGGCGGCAGCGCGGCCGCGGTGGCGGCCGGCATCGTGCCGGCGGCCACGGCCAGCGACGGGGGCGGGTCGATCCGCATCCCGGCGTCGTTCACCGGCCTGGTCGGCTTCAAGCCCAGCTTCGGCCGGATCCCGCACCCCGGGCCCCACGGGTCCGAGACCGCGGTGCTGGGCATCCTGACCACGACCGTGGCCGACAGCGCCCGTCACCTCGACGTGGCCGCCGGCCCCAACGACCGCGACCGGTTCTCGTTGCCGGCGCCCGGCCTGTCCTACGAGGAGGCGGCAGAGTCGCTGCCGGTCGCCGGGCTGCGGGCCCGGTGGTCGCCCGACCTCGGGTTCGCGGCCTGCGACCCCGAGGTTCGGCGCCTCACCCAGGAGGCCGCCGAGCAGCTGGCCGAGGCGGCCGGGCTCGAGCTAGACGACGAGCCGGTCCAGCTCACCGACCCGGTCCGCACCTGGCTGAGCGCCGGCGCCATGGACCTGTGGCTCGACGTCGAGGACGACATGTGGCCGTCCGGCCGCGACGACTTCACCCGCTACGTGCGGTCGGTGCTCGAGCAGACCGAGGACTACCCGATCCGCCGGTTCGCCCGGGTCGTGCAGCGCCGCCAGCAGCTCGTGGCCGACGCCGCCCGGCTGTTCGCGGACATCGACGTGCTTCTCACCCCGGCGACCGCCGTCCCGGCGTTCCCGGCCGAGGGCCCGCCCACCGAGGTGATCGACGGCAAGGCCACGAGCCCGCCCGGCGCCGGCGCCACGCCGTTCACGATGCTGGCCAACCTGTGCTGGAACCCGGCCGTGTCGGTCCCCGCCGGCCTGACGTCCGAGGGCCTGCCCATCGGGCTGCAGATCGTGGCCCGCCGGCACCGCGACGAGGTGCCGCTGCGGCTGGCCCGCATCGTCGAGCAGACGCGGCCCTGGCCGCGGACGGCGCCGGCCGACTAGGCACGGCCCGCCGGGGCGGGGGTGGGCGCCGCGGTGGGTCCGCCGGCCTAGCTGCCCTGGCCCCGCAGGAAGCGCTCGACCTCCTCGACCAGCGAGCGGCCGGCGCCCTCCGTGTCGTCGTCGTGGCGGATCTCGAGCTGGCTCACGTAGTCGGACGTCTCCTCGTCCTCCTGCACCAGCTCGGTGACCTGCCGCTCGTAGGAGGCGGCGGCGATCTCGAGGTCGGTGGTCGGCACCCACATGCCGAGCACCTCGCTGGTCCGCTCGAGCAGCGCCAGCGTGGCCTTGGGGGACGGTGCGGTGGGCACGTAGGTCGGCACCGCCGCCCACAGCGACGCCGAGGGCAGCCCGGCCTCGCGGCACGCCGCGCTCAGCACGCCGACGATGCCGGTCGGCCCCTCGTAGGTCGAGGGGGCCAGACCCAGCTCGCTCTCGAGGCTGGGGTCGGTGACCGTGCCGACCACTGGAACCGGCCGGCTGTGGGGCACCTCGGCCACGAGCGCGCCCAGCGTGACGACCAGGCGGCAACCGGCCTCGCGGGCGATGCGGATCACCTGCTGGCTGAACGTGCGCCACCGGAGCTGTGGCTCGCTGCCGATCAGGAGCAGGGCGTCACCGCCGCCCCCGGGCAGCTCGACGGCGTAGATCCGGGTGGCGGGCCACTCGATCGTCCGCTCGCCGTCGGGGCCGATCTTCACCTGGGGCCGGGTCGAGGTGAAGTCGTAGAACTCCTCGGGATCGATCTCGGCGCACAGCTCGCCGCCGAACCGGTCGATCAGGTACCGCACAGCGCCGCTGGCGGCGTCACCGGCGTCGTTCCACCCCTCGAACGCCGCGATCAGGACCGGGCTCTCGAACGAGGGGCGGGAGTGCCACGTGACGTGCTCCACGTCCTCATGCTACGGCCGCACCCGCCGGGCCGGCGCGGCACCCGGCGGCGGCGCCGGGGTGACCGCCCGGAGGCGGGGCCCGGCGGCACCCGGTCCCCCGGCGGCGGCGCTCCCGGGGCGGGGCCCGGGTGGTGGCGACGGAAAACCACTTGCGATCGGCAGGACGATTCGCCGCGGCCGACAGGCCGATTCGCGACGGCCGGCCCTATCCTGTCCGCGTGACTCCTGCACACACCGTTCGTACCGTGGCCGAAGTCATGAGCTCGCCGGTGGTCACGGCGCTGCCGGACGAAACGGTCGCCGCCGCCGCAGCCCGCATGAACGAACGGTCCGTCGGATCAGTGATCGTCGTCGACGGCAAGCGGCCCATCGGAATCCTCACCGAGCGTGACGTGGTGCGCTTCGCCGCCGCGGGGCCCTCGGCCGAGAACTCGAAGCTCGAGGGGTGCATGACGCCGAACCCCAACTCGGTCAGCCCCGACCTGCCGGTGCAGGAGGCGTTCGTCTCACTGAACGACCACGGGTACCGCCACTTCCCGGTGGTCGAGAACGACGAGCTGGTGGGCGTCGTGTCGATGCGCGACCTCATGCGCGTCGCCTCCATCCAGCCGGTCGTCCACCCGGGCCAGATCGAGGCGCCCCCCGGTCTCGAGGGCGTCATCGTGGCCGAGACCAAGGTCGGCGACGTCCGGGGCCAGGAGGGCTTCTACCACTACCGCCAGTACTCGGCGGTCGAGCTGGCCGACAAGCGCTCACTCGAGGACATCTGGTTCCTGCTGTTCGACGGGCACCTCCCGTCGAAGGAGGAGCACGACCGGTTCCTCGCCGAGATCCGCGCCGCCCGCCCCATCCCCGACTCGGTACGCAAGCTGCTGCCCGAGATCGCCCGGTCCGGCGGCCCGATCATGGACCAGCTGCGCAGCGTGGTATCGCTCATCGGCCACAGCGAGGGCTTCCGGCCCTGGCTCGACATCCCGGCCGAGGAGCTGCGCCAGCAGGCCATCCGTATCTGCGCGGCGGTGCCGACCGTCATCATGGCGCTCCACCGGCTCAGTCACGGGCAGGAGCCGATCGAGCCCGATCCCGACCTGGGCTACGGCGCCAACTACCTGTGGATGCTCTCCGGCGAGCGGCCCGACCCCGACATCGCCCGAGCAGTCGAGCAGTACCAGATCCTCACCATCGACCACGGGTTCAACGCCTCGACGTTCACGTCCCGGGTCATCACCTCGACCGGCGCCGACCTGGCCGCGGCCGTGACCGGCGGCATCGGCGCCTTGTCCGGCCCGCTGCACGGCGGCGCCCCGTCGCGGGCGCTCGCCCTGCTCGACGACATCGGGACCCCCGAGAACGCCCGGCCCTACCTGGTCAACGCCGTCCAGAACGGCGAGAAGATCATGGGCTTCGGCCACCGGGTCTACAAGACCGACGACCCCCGGTCGGTGTTCCTGCGGGGCGTGGCCGAGCGCATCGGCGCCGAGAAGGTCGAGTTCGCCAAGCAGGTCGAGAAGACCGTCGTCGACGTGCTGGCCGAGCTCAAGCCCGGCCGCAACCTCTACGCCAACGTCGAGTTCTACGCCGGCGTCGTCATGGAGCACTGCGGCCTGCCGGCCGAGCTGTTCACGCCGACGTTCGCCTCCAGCCGGGTGATCGGCTGGTGCGCCAACATCCTCGAGCAGGCCAGCGACAACCGCATCATCCGGCCGTCGGCCCGCTACGTGGGCCCGCCGCCGCCCCAGCCGGTCCCGCCGGCGGAGGACTGAGGGGCCGGGTCGGGCGGGCCGCGTCGGCCTCGGCGGGTCCCGGCCGTCGGGTCCGGCCGGCCGGGCCGAACGATCTAGCCTCGCCGGGGTGAAAGTCGAGATCGCGACCACCTTCACCCCGGCGCTGCTCGAAGCCGTCGAGCGGCTGGTCCCCCAGCTCTCGCGGTCCAACCCGCCGCCGACGGCCGACGAGCTGGCCGAGATCGTCGAGTCGCCGGCCACCGACCTGTTCGTGGCCCTCGACGACGACGGCACGGTGCTGGGCATGGCCACGCTGGTCGTGTTCCGCATCCCCACCGGGATGCGGGCCTGGATCGAGGACGTGGTCGTCGACGAGGCCGGCCGCGGCCAGGGCGTCGGCGCCGCGCTGAGCCAGGCGATGATCGACCGGGCCCGCGAGCGCGGGTGCGTGACCGTCGACCTCACCTCGCGCCCGTCGCGGGAGGCCGCCAACCGGCTCTACCAGCGGCTCGGGTTCAAACAGCGCGAGACCAACGTGTACCGGTACGACCTGCGGTCGTGATCGCTCGGCTCGGTCGGGCCGGATCAGGCCGGGTCGGGCGGCTCAGGCAGGGTCGAGCAGGACGAGCGGGATCTGGCGGTCGGTCTTCCGCTGATAGTTGGCGTAGCCCCGGTAGACGGCGGTGACCTGGGGCCACAGCCGCTCGCGCTCCTCAGGCGTCGCCACCCGGGCCGTGTAGGTCCGGCGCTCGCCACCGCCGACCCGGGCCTCGACCCGCGGCTCGGCCTGCAGGTTGAGGAACCAGGCGGGATGGTGGTCGTCGCCGCCCCGCGAGGCGACCAGCACCACCGTGTCGCCCTCCTGGACCGGGGAGGTCAGCATCACCGTCCGGGGCTCGCCGCTCTTGCGGCCTCTGGTGGTCAGCTCGACCACCGGCATGCGCGCCACTTTCCAGCCGAGGCGCCCTCCGCTCACCTTGAGCACGCACCGATGGACGGCGTTCATCGCCTTCAACCCCAGATCGCTCGGCATGTTGGCACCCTACTGAGGTGCCGACGACAGATCCCCACATCGCCGAGACGCAGGAGTTCTTCACGCCCCGGGCCGCCACCTGGGACGAGCGCTTCCCCGACGACGGCCCGGCGTTCGCCGCCGCCGTCGCCGAGCTGGGGTTGGCGCCGGGCGACACCGCCCTGGACGTCGGCTGCGGGACCGGCCGGGCCCTGCCCCACCTGCGGGCCGCGGTGGGCGAGCGGGGCACCGTGGTCGGCGTCGACCTGACCCCGGCCATGGTGGTGGTGGCGGCCGGGCGGGGGCCGGCGGTGCTCGGCGACGCCCGGCGCCTGCCCGTGGGCGCGGGCGTCGCCGACGGCGTGCTGGCCGCCGGCCTGATCAACCACCTGCCCGACCCGCGGGCCGGCCTGCGGGAGCTGGCCCGGGTCACCCGGCCCGGCGGACGCCTGGCGCTGTTCAGCCCGGTGGGTCGGGCCACGCTCGCCGCCCGCCGCGGCCACCCGCTGCGGCCCGACGACGTGCGGGACCCCGCCAACCTCCCCGCCGCGTTGGACGCCACGGGCTGGGAGCTGGTCAGCGTGGACGACGGGCCGGACCGCTACCTGGCCTTGGCTCGCCGAGCCCGACGCGGTCGACTCGACGCGGGTGGCGACACCGGTCGTGGCTGACCGCGCCGAGAACGCGTCCGGTCCGCCTCGCTCGCAGCGTCCCTCGCGGCGTCACGGGCCGAGGCGACGACCTCGAGCACGAAGTCGGCGGTCCGCCGGCCCCGCTCGGTCGGGGACAGGCGCAGGACGCTGGGCTCCCGGCGGCGGTAGGCCAGGGCGTCGGTGGGCAGCGGATGCCACCGCTTGGGGAACACGTCGAGGGCGTACTCGCCGGCCTGCTCCTTGGCCACCACCTCGCCGGTGGCGATCGTGCAGTGGAGCCGCGGCGGCCCCAGCATCCCCCAGGCCGTCGACCACCGGGGCCGCAGCCGGAACGGCCGCCGGCCGCCCGAGCGGTGGACCCGCTCGGCCCACGGCCGCCAGTAGCTGTCGAGGTTGCCCAGGTTCCAGGGGATCAGCAGCTCGGGCTGGGGGTCGAGGCCGAGCGTCGCCGGGTCCGGACCCCGGACCGGCACGCCCCGCTCGGCGAACGTCTTCCAGTCGACCGGGCTGAGCTCCGATCCGGCGGCGGCCACCTTGAACGTGGCCCCGATGTGGCTGGCCACGGGGACGATCTCGGTCACCGGCCTGGTCAGGTCGCCCGCCCGGACGAACAGGCCGTTGCAGGTGCCGGAGAGCGGCGACCGCTGTCGGCGGAGGGCGCTCGCCGCCGTCGCCCCGCCGCTCAGGGCGTGGAGGGCGCGGAGGCGGCGGAGGGTGGGGGGCTCGCCGGCCGTGGTGGCGGCCGCCGGTGTCGCTGGCGCTGTCGCCGGCGAGCACGGCGACGAAGTCGATGTCGCTGCGCCCCGGCCGGCAGGCGCCGAGCGCCACCGAGCCGACCAGGTAGAGCCCGGTGACCGACCCCGGGAGCAGCCGGTCGGCCAGGCCCAGGTAGCGCTCGGCCGCCCGGGCGACGTCGGACGGGACGGTGGCCGGGTCGGCCGAAGCCATGGCCCTGGAGTCTCGCACGGGGGCCTACCGTCGGTGGATGCACCTCGAGCTCGTGACCTTGGTCGTCGACGACTACGACGAGGCGATCGCCTTCTTCGTCGACGCCCTGGGGTTCGAGCTGGCCGAGGACGAGCCCGCCGTGACCAACGACGGGCGGCCCAAGCGCTGGGTGGTGGTCCGGCCGCCGGGGGCGGCGACGGGCCTGCTGGTGGCCCGGGCCGACGGCGAGCGCCAGGCGGCGGCCGTCGGCCGGCAGGCCGCCGGGCGGGTGGGCTTCTTCCTCCGGGTCGACGACTTTTCGGCGGCGTACGACCGTATGGCGGCGGCCGGTGTCGAGTTCGTGACCGAGCCCCGGGACGAGCCCTATGGCCGGGTCGCCGTCTTCCTCGACGTCGCCGGCAACCGCTGGGACCTCCTCGGCCCACCCGTGCCCTGACGCCCACCCAGCGGCGCTGGCGGCGCCCGTTGGGTCAGCGGGGTGGGGCGGCGGGGAGGGTGACGACGAAGCGGGCGCCGCCGAGGGGGGCGTCCTCGACCCGGACCGCGCCGCCGTGGGCGGTGACGATCGCCCGCACCACGGCCAAGCCGAGGCCGCTGCCGTCGTCGCCGTCGCCCCGGGCCCGGGCGTGGTCGAGGCGGGTGAAGCGCTCGAACACCCGGTCGCGGTCCGCCGGCGGGATCCCCGGCCCGTCGTCGTCGACGGTGAGCCGCACCGCCGGCCCGGGGCACCCCGCCTCGACATCCGCCTCGACGCCGACCCGGACGGCCGAGTGGGCGTGACGGGCGGCGTTGTCCAGCAGGTTGCTGACGACCCGGGTCAGCCCGTCGGCCGGGCCTGGCACCAGCAGGGGGCCGGCTCCGTGCGCCGGGCCGCCGCCGTTCGCCGGCCCGGCGGCGACCTCGACCGGCACCCGCCGCGGCCGTTCGGCCTCGGCGGCGGCGATCGCGGCCAGGTCGACCGGCGGTCCCGCGGGCCTCCGGCCGGCGTGCTCGTCGTGGGCGGCGAGCAGCAGCAGGTCGTCGAGCAGCGCCTCCAGCCGGGTCTCCTCGGTCAGGGCGGCGTCGGCCACCGCCGGCCAGTCGGGGTCGCGCTGGCGGCGGGCCACCTCGAGGGCGGTCCGGATGGCGGCCACCGGGCTGCGCAGCTCGTGCGAGGCGTCGGACACGAACTGACGCTGGCGGGTCGTCGCCCGGTCGAGGCGGGCCAACATGGCGTTCATCGTGCGGGCGAGGCGGCCGATCTCGTCGGCCGTGGCCGGCTCGGGGACCCGGCGGTGCATGGTCGTCGCCGTGATCTCGTCGACCTCGGCGCGGATCGCCTCGACGGGCCGGAGCGCCCGCCCGACCAGTAGCCACGCCACCACGGCCACCACCACGACGACGGCGGGCAGGCCGGCGACCAGAGCGTCACGCAGGGCGTCGAGGCTCCGGGCGACCTGCTCGACCGGGGCGCCGGCCGACACGGTCAGCGGTCCGGACGGGGTCTCGACGGTCCGGCTCAGGGTCTCGAACTCGCCGACCACCATCTCGCCGTCGTCGGTGGCCATCGCCCCGGCGACGTGGGCCTCGCCGGGCGGCTCGCCGGCAGGCTGCTCGCCCTGCTCCGACCCGCTGGCGGACGAGCCGCCGTCCGGGGCGCCGTCGCTGGGCGGCGGGCCCTCCTGTCGGAACGTCGCCCCGGCCGAAGCGGCCACCAGCCGCCCGTCGGCGTCGTGGACGGTGACGACCGGAGCGGAGGGCGGCCCCTGCACCGCCTCGGTGGGGTCGGCGCCGGCCTCCAGCCGGGCGCCGACCTCGTCGAGCCGGGCGTTCACGTCGTCGCGCAGCTGGCCGAGCTGGGTGTCCTCGACGGAGCGGACCAGCAGCCACCCCGCCGCCCCGACCGCCGCCGCCGTCACCACCACGGCCGTCGCCGTGATCCGCACCCGCACCGACCCCCGCAGCCGTCGCCGTTGCGGCCCGGGCCCCGCCTCGGCACGCCGCCGCCCCCGCACCGGGCGTCGCCGGCGGCCTCGCCACTTCGCGCCCGGGTCGTTCCGTCCGGCGGCGGAGGCCTGCGCCGTCGTCTCCGGACGCGCCCCTTTCTGCCGTCCGTGCCCATCGGGCCCCGGCCCCGACCGGCGGAGCTGCAGCCGCCC
>DATCLS010000058.1:0-152314 GCA_036563805.1 Acidimicrobiales bacterium
CTGAGCACGGCGTAGGCCTCGTTGAGCCTGGCGGCCCGGCGGGCGGTGGCCGTGCCCGCCCGGTCGCCGGTCACGTCCGGGTGGGCCTTGCGGATCAGGCGGCGGTAGGAGGCGCGGACCGCCTCCCAGCCGTCGTTCTCGGCCACCTCGAGGATGGCCCGGGCCTCCCACACGTCCACCCCAAAATCGTCCCACGGATCGCGCGCTTTGGGCGCGCCATTCGGGCCGGTGGGTGCGGTGGCGGCCGGTGGGCGGGCCGGTGGGGCCGGCCCGGGCGGCTCGGGTCGCCGCCCGGGGACCGTAGGCTCGGCGGATCGAGCTGTTCGACTGGGCCGCCGCCGTCGGGACCGTCCTCCTCCTGTCGGTCCCGCTCATGCTCACGTTGTGGGCGCTGCTCGACGCCGCCCGCCGGCCGGAGTGGGCGTGGGCGCTCGCCGGCCGCCGCCGGGTGGTGTGGATGGCCGCGATCCTGGTCGGCGCGCTGACGGTGCTGGCCGGGATCGCCGTTGCCGTCACCTACCTGGTCCGCATCCGGCCCGAGATCGCCGCCGCCGAGGACGGCCGCATCGACCCACCCGGACCCGGCCGCTTCCGCTAACCCCGCGCGGGGGTCAGCTCGCGAGCCAGGCCGGGGGCGGACCGTAGCGGCCCCGCAGATGGTCGCGGACGGCGGCCAGGCGGGCCCGGGGTACCCAGTAGGGGCCGCCCCGCCACCGGGGGCTGAGGGCGCCGGCGGTCATGTGCCACGCGGCGATGACCAGCCGGATGAAGGCGTGGTAGCGCCCCGAGTGCTCCCGCACCATGAGCAGCGTGTTGCGCAGCTGCAGGTAGTCGACCAGCGCCAGGTTCGAGCCCAGGCCGCCGTTGCGGACGTCCGCGCCGCGCACGACCCCGATCTCCCACCCGGCCCGGGCGGCCCGCACGGCCAGTTCGGCCTCCTCGCAGTAGGCGAAGTAGCGCTCGTCGAATAGGCCCACCTCGGTGAGCAGCTCCCGCCGGGCCAGCATGAGCGTGCCGTGGGGGTAGCCGGCGGGCTCCCAGCCCTCGGTCACGGTCGCCGGCGCCGGGATCGCCCCGAAGTAGCGGTCGACGACCGGGGTCAGGCCGTCGCCCACGTCGGCCGACGCCAGGCCGGCCCGGGGCCGGTCGGCCAGCTCGTCCAGCAGGCGCCGCAGGCAGCCGGGCTGGGGCTCGGCGTCGTGGGGCGCCACGGCCAGCCACGGCGCCGGGTCGCGGCCCAGGAACCAGCGAAAGCCGGCGTTGGCGGCCGGGCCGAACCCCCGATTCGCTCCGAGGGCCAGCAGCTCGACCCCGGCCGGGAGCTCGCGGCGCACCCGCTCGAGGGCGGCGTCGGACGAGCCGTTGTCCACGACGACCACTCGGACGTCGACACCCTGGTCGAGCATCCGGGCGACGGTCCCGGGCACGACGTCGGGGTTCTCCCGGTGGACGACGACGAGGTCGAGCTGGTGCGGCACGGGCCGCATGTTGTCCGATCCGCGCCGGTCCCTGGCAAGCTGCACGTCGGGACCACGCCCGGGAAGCACATCCGGGACCAGCCGGGTCCGGCACCCGCCGGGTCCGACCCATCGGAGGTCAGTGCGATGGACGATCGGGACGTCATCGGCCGCATCAGCGCCCTCGTCGAGGAGGAGCACGAGCTCGAGAGGGCCGCCGGCCCCGACGGGCTCGACCCCGAGGCCGAGGCCCGCCGTCGCGAGATCGAGGTGGCGCTCGACCAGTGCTGGGACCTGCTCCGGCAGCGCCGGGCCCGGCGCAGCTCCGGCACCGACCCGAACGAGGCCCGGGTCCGCCCGCCCGAGATTGTCCAGCGCTACCAGCAGTAACGCCCGCTACCGTCCACGGATTGGCGCGGGGCGACCGCTACGATCGCCAGTCCGTGGCCACGCCCGCGACGACCTCTCCGCCCGGTGCTGCCGCCGACGGTCCTCCCGACCTCGGGGCGGCCCGCCGCCTGCTCGCCTTCTGCGACGCCGCGCCCTCGCCGTACCACGCCTGCGCCACGGCGGCGGCCATGCTCACCGAGGCCGGGTTCACCCGCTTGGCCGAGGACGCGGCCTGGCCCGGCGAGCCCGGCGGCTACTTCGTCGTGCGGGGCGGCACGCTGATCGCGTGGTGGACGGCCGGCGACCACCAGCCCCACGACGGCTTCCGCATCGTCGGCGCCCACACCGACAGCCCCAACCTGCGCATCAAGCCGCGGCCGGACGTCGCCCAGGCCGGCTGCCGCCAGCTCGGCGTCGAGGTCTACGGGGGCGTGCTGCTCAACAGTTGGCTCGACCGCGACCTGGGCCTGTCGGGCCGGGTGGCGGTGCGCCGCGACGGCGGCGGGGCGGTGGTGCGGCTGCTGCGGGTCGACCGGGCCGTGTGCGCCATCCCCCAGCTCGCCATCCACCTCGACCGCGAGGTCACCACCAAGGGGCTGGTAATCGACCCCCAGACGCACCTGCGCCCGCTCTGGGGGGTAGGCGACGGCACGGACGGTGACTTCCGGGCCTTCGTGGCCAAAGAGCTGGGCGTGCCGCCCGACGACGTCCTGGGGTGGGACCTGATGCTCCACGATTTGGCCCCGGGCTCGCTGGTGGGGCGCGACGACGACCTGCTCGGGTCGTCCCGGCTCGACAACCTGGCCTCGTGCTGGGCCGCCGTCGAGGCGCTGACCGAGGTCGCCCCCGACGTGGGCGGCGGGCCCGTGCCGGTCGTGTGCCTGTTCGACCACGAGGAGATCGGCTCGACGTCCGACCGGGGCGCCGGCTCGTCGATGCTGCCGACGGTGCTGGAGCGCACGGTGCTGGCCCGGGGCGGCGACCGCGAGAGCCTGCACCGGGCCCTGGCCCGCTCGGCGTGCCTGTCGGCCGACATGGCGCACGCCACCCACCCCAACTACCCCGACCGGCACGACCCCCAGCACCGCATCGCCCTCAACGGCGGCCCGGTGCTGAAGCTGAACGCCAACGTGCGCTACGCCACCGACGCCCCGGGCAGCGCGCTGGTGGCGCTGGCCGCCGAGCAGGCCGGGGTGCCGCTGCAGACGTTCGCCATGCGCAGCGACCTGCCGTGCGGGTCGACGATCGGCCCGGTGACCGCCGCCCGGCTGGGCATCACCACGGTCGACGTGGGCATGGCCCAGCTGGCCATGCACGCCATCCGCGAGCACGCCGGCAGCCACGACGCCGGCCGCTACCGGGCGCTGCTGGCCGCCTTCCTGGCCCCGGCCTGACCCGAGCCGACCGCCCCAGCCCCGAGCCGCGGCCCGGTCCTCAGGCCCCGCAGGCCCGGCCCCGGCCGGACCCTCGCCCGCGCGCCGCCCTCAGCCGCTCTCGCGCCGCAGGCGCCCGGCCAGGCGGTTCGGCGCGTCCTCGAACCCGGGGAGCGGGGCCTGCAGCGTGAGCCCCAGCTCGGCCACGCGGTCGCCGACCAGGGTCTCGACGTCGGCCCACGAGCGGGCCCGGGGCCCGTCGACGTCGCGGTTGTAGGGCTGGTCGAACACGATCACGTGGGCGCCGGTGGAGCGGAGGGCGGCGACGTTGTGCGGGGCGTCCTCGATGTAGCAGTCGGCCTCGACCTGGGGCTTGGCGCCGAGGAAGCACAGGTCGCGGTAGGGGATGCCGGCGCCGTCGAGCCAGTCGACCGTGTCGGCCACCGCCACGGCGTGCCCCCAGTTGACGTACAGCCGGTGGGTGATGATGCGGATCCAGATGCCGGCGTCCGACAGCCGCCACAGCACCTCGGCCGCGCCCTCGATGGGCCGCATGGTCCGGAAGATGCGGTGCTCGAGCACAGCCGCTTGGTGGAGCCGGGCGAAGTCCTCGGACGAGAGCTGCCACTCGCTGAAGTCCCACGAGCGCTCGAGGGGGAGCGTCTCGGGGGCGACGCCCTTCTCGGCGGCCACCACCTCGCGCAGCGCGCCCGTGTAGTCGGCGCAGACGCCGTCGAGGTCGACGCCGAGGATGAAGCCGCCGGCGTCGCTCACCGGCCGCCGCCCCCGACCACGCGTCGCCCGCTCATGCGTCGCTGCGCCGCGCCTGCCAGACGCGGTCGACCACGACGTCGGCCACCAGGAACAGCACGGCCGCCCACCCGAGCGGGTGGGGCCTGTCCATCTCGATGGGCCAGTCGAAGCTGGGCACGGGGGAGTGGCGGAACTGGATGTACAGGACGTAGCAGGCCGCCACGCCCAGCGCCAACGGGCTGACCAGCAGCAGCCACCGGCGGAACGTCTCGTGGCGGGCGCCGAGGCCGGCCGCCACGCCCACGGCCAAGCCGACGAGCGGGCCGGCCAGGATCCAGCCGACGAGCGCCAGGCCGATGCCGGTCACGATCGCCTTGCGGCGGGTCGGCAGCGCCCCCTCGTAGCGGAAGGCCAGCACGGGGGAGTAGGGCTCGGGCATGGCCGGCGGGTAGTAGGCCCGGGGCCGGGGCCGGCGCAGGGTGAGCAGCAGGCACACCAGCGCCCCGGCCGCCGACAGGATCAGGGCCAGGTTGACCCGCTGCTGGGGCGCGAACCGCATCTCGACCTCGAACGACTCGCCGGGCGCCACCACCTGCCAGCCGTTGGCGTAGCCGTTGACCAGCTGGGGCGCGCCGAGGTCCTCGCCCTCGGCCGAGGCCGTCCACCCGTCGTTGTAGCTCTGGCCGAGCGCCAGCCAGAAGGGCTCGCCCTCGGTGGCGCCCTCGACCCGGACCCGGACCGAGTCGCGGCCTTGGTCGAGGATCTCGACCGTCGGGGCCGGCGCCCGGGACGCCGCCGAGCCGCCCGCGGCCTCGTCCGCCGACCAGGCCTCGCTCACCAGCGTTCCGCTGGCGGTCGACGCCGCGCCGCCGGCGGCCGACCGCAGCACGAGGCGGTCGAGGTTGAGGCCGGTCGACTCGCCCTCGGCGGAGGTGAGCTCGTGCCACCCGCCGTCGAGGTCGAGGGCCGAGGCGTCGCCGCAGGTCGTGACCGCCAGCGGCTGGCCGGCCAGGGCGTCGGCGGTGGTGCCGGTGATCCGGATCGGGACGGGCTCGCCGTCGACGGCCAGCAGGTCGTCGCGGCAGCCCGTGTCGAACGTCTCGGGCAGGGCGGGCACGGTCGGCCCCGGCAGGCCGATCTCGGCGATGGCCGCCGGCTGGGTGACCTCGTTGTCGCTCACCCAGTCGTTGGTGATGACCGGCAGGACGTTGGTCACGCGGAACCGGAACGACGAGCCGGTCAGCGCCTCGGGCAGCCGGACCTCGACCGTCGAGGTGTCGTTCTGCCGGGAGCCGGTCCGGACCCCCTCGACGGGGACCTTGACGGCCCGGCCGCCGTCGACCGAGACCTCGATCTCTGTCGGCACCGAGTGGAGCCCGTCGGCGACGACCGTCAGCGGGAAGCTCTCGACGGTCGTGGGGGAGGGCAGGTTGACCTCGATCCAGGCGCCGACCGGGGCGCTGCGGACGGTGGTCCAGGCGGTGGCGGGGTCGCCGTCGAAGGCGGCGGCCGGGGTCGAGATGCTCCCGGCCAGGTCGCCGGACGCCCGCACCCAGGGCTCCGACGACCCGTGGGGCCGGCCCAGCAGCTCGTCGACCGCCTGGGCGTCGGCCCGGGCCGAGAGCCGGGCCTCACCGGTCAGCCCGAACGACCGCTCCGACGGCAGCTCGAACTGCCGCATGATCGAGCGCTCCTCGTCGTCGCGGGTCACGTCGGTCGGATCCTGGCGCTGGCGGGTGAGGCTGATGGCGAGCGGCCGGTCGGCCGAGTCCGTGCCCGCCGCTTCGAGCAGGTCGGTCGGCAGGCGGACCAGCTCGGTGGCCGTCGGCGCCTGGTCGCCGATCGCGACCTCGGCGAACCCGACGCTGGACAGGCCCGTGAACCGGGGCCGGTCGCCGGCCGTGTCGGCCAGGATCTCGATGGACAGCGTCTCGAAAGTCCGCTCGGGGAACTCGACCACCTGGCCCGGCACGTCGCGGGACTGGGGCGTGAGCATCACGTCGACGGGGTCGCCGCCGTCGAAGCGCAGCCGCACCTCGGTCAGGAACCGGTTGCGGTTGCCGTTGGTCGGCTGCGTGAGCGTGACGTGGTCGGTCGTGACCGGCTCGCGGAGCTGCAGCTCCAAGCGCTCGCCCCGGGCGTCGGAGAACGCCGCCGTGCGCCAGGCCGTGTCCGGGTCGCCGTCGACGGCGTTGGACGGCCGCTCCTCGGCCGTGAACGTGATCGGGTTGCCGTAGCTGGTGGCCGACGCCTCGACCGTGCCCTGGTTGGCGGCCACGGTCTGGCTGTCGGTGCCGGCGTCGGGGAACACGGGCAGCCGGTTGTCGGTGAGGTCCTCCTCGAGCGCCTCGTCGTCCGGGCTCTCGGTGTAGCCCCGGGTGTGGCGGACCGTCGTCCACCGCTCGCCCCGCTTGCGGTTGCTGTCGGTGAGCAGCAGGGCGGCGCCGTCGTCGAGCGCGGCCGCCACCTCGTCCTCGTCGAGCTCGGCCGCGTAGCGGATCAGCTCGGTGCCGTCGATCAGCCCGGCCCCGGCCGCGTCGACCAGACCTTGGCCGTCGCCGGCCACCAACAGCGGGTTCTCCGTGCCGTGGGCGGTGACGATGTCGAGCGGGTCCTCGACGGGGAACACCGCCACCTCGGGCGGGTCCGGCAGCGACGGGTCGGTGAGGAACAGCAGCTCGTCGTCCAGCTGGACATCGGGGATCGTCAGGTTGCGGCCCTTGGGGCCGAACTCGGCCGGCTCGCCCAGGCCGTCGGCCTGGCGGATGAAGTCCCAGAAGTTGCGGGGCCGGGGCGTGTTGTACCGCTCGTACTGGAGGTCGCTCTGCACGAGCACGTCGCCGGCCCGCATCAACCGGGCGATGGGGGCGATGCTGTCGGGGTCGGCCGTGCGCTCCTGGAGCGGCAGGTCGAAGGCGTTGAGCAGGTTGGCGGAGGGCGGCGAGCCGTACGGGATCAGCTCGCGGGCCACCGACGGCCGGTCGATGAGCCCGGGGAGGACCGGGTCGACCGTGTTGCCCCACCGGTAGCTGGCGAAGTCGCTGCCGGGCACGACCAGCACCCGGTTGTCGTGGGAGCCGGCGTCGACGTGGTCGGCGGCCTGCTGCCAGTAGTCGGGGATCTCGGACCGGCGCAGGTTCTCGGGCACGAACTGGCCCAGCCACAGGGGCGGGAGGGCCAAAATGGCGAGCGCCACCCCGCCGACGCCGAGCGGCCGCCGCAGCCTGGGCCACCGGCGGACGAGGCTGGCGACGCCGGAGCCCAGCAGCACGGCCAGGCCGAGCGCCACCAGCGGCACCGCCCGGGGCAGGCTGCGCATGGCCAGGCCGGTGTCGGACTCGAGGAACCAGCGGACCGCCCGGGCCCACGGCGACCCGCCCTCCCACGGGAACGCCCCGACCGCCAGCGCGGTGCCGACGACCACCAGCAGCACGAAGTAGGCCCGGTGGCGCCACCGCGACAGGACGGCTCCCACCAGCCCCAGGATCGGGATCAGGTAGGTGAGGGCGATGAGCGGCAGGTTCTGGGTGTAAGGGACGCTCGACTCGGTCCACGGGCCGAGCCGGTCGGTGCCGTAGAAGAACCAGTAGCCGAGGCCCCGCAGCACCTCGTGGCTGACCGAGACATCGGCCACCACCTTGGCGGTCTCGGTGTAGCGCAGGATCTCGATGCCGTTGGTCCCCTGCACGGACAGCCCGGCGATCCACCAGGCCGAGACCGGGACCGTGAGCACGCCGATCCGCAGGGCGGCGGTCACCGCCACCCGCAGCGACACGTCCTTGGCCACCCACACGGCGTGCGCCAGCCACAGGATCGGCGCCACGCCGACGAGCAGCAGGGCGGTGGCGTTGACGCTGCCGCAGGTGGCCACCGTCAGGGCGAACAGCGCCGGGTAGCGCCAGCCCTTGGTCCGCACCGTGAGCAGGGTGAACGCCACCAGCCAGGGCAGGGCGGCGAACGGCAGCAGGATGGCCGACAGCCGGGCCACCAACGTGAGGACGTAGGGGGTGAGGGCGTAGGTGAACGCCGCCACCGCCACCGCCGGCCCGCTCCAGCTCAGCTTGCGGAGCAGGTAGACGACGCCGGAGCCGGCGGCGAACAGGATCGTGCCCCACCACAGGCGCTGGGCCAGCCAGTCGGGCACGCCCAGCCGCTCGAACACCCAGTAGAACGGCCCCTGGGGCCACAGGTACCCGATGTTCTGGTGCGTGACCGTGCCCAGGCCGACCGACGGGTCCCACATCGACCAGGCCCGGCTGAGCAGCCTGGCCGGATCCAGGTACAGGTACGTCTTCGTGTCCGCGCTGACCCATCCCCTCTGGGTGAGGATCAGCGGGACGTACGCGACCGCGGCCAGGCCGAGGTAGAGCCGGGCCGACTCCGTCGTCGGCCGCCGGAGCGTCTTCTTCATCGCCGGGCGCGGCGCCTGGACACCTCTGCGGCGATCACCCGCATGAGCTGGGTGGACGTGTTGCTCCAGGTCAGGGTGCGGGCGCGGGCCAGAGCCGCGTCGGCCAGCCGGTTGCGCAGGGCGTCGTCGGTCAGCACCCGGGCCATGGCGTCGCCGAGGGCGTCGTCGCCGTCGGCCAGCACGCCGGTGACGCCGTCGATCGTGGCGTCCTCGTGGCCGGCGATGCGGCTGGCCACGGCCGGGGTGCCGCACGCGGCCGCCTCGGTGAGCGTCATGCCCCAGCCCTCGCGGGCCGACGCCGAGGTCACGATCCACGCCCGGCGGTAGAGCTCGATCTTCTCCTCGTCGGTGACGTAGCCGCGCAGGGTCACCCAGTCGTGGGCGCCGAGCTCGTCGATCACCGCCTCGATGCGGGGCCGCTCGTAGCCGTCGCCCACGATGTCGAGCCGCAGGTTGGGCACCTTCTGGCGGGCCCGGTGGGCGGCCCGGACCAAGGCGTCGTAGCGCTTGACCGGCGCCAGGCGGCCGACGGCCACCGCCAGGGGCTCGGGCGACTTCTCGCGCCGGTCGCCCGGCGTGAACATGGGGTCGATGCCGGGCGGGACGACCGTGATGCGGTCGGGGTCGAAGCCCAGGTCCTCGACCATCTCGCGCTTCGACGACTCGGACAGCGTGGCGATCTGGCACCGGCGGTACAGCGGCGGGGCCAAGCGGCGCTCGAGCAGGTTGCCGAGCTTGGCCAGGTTGGGGGGCAGGACCATGCCCCACATCTCGGCGTGCACGTGGTGGAGCAGGACCACCCGGGGACCCCAGCACCACAGCGGGCTGAGGAACGGCATGCCGTTCCAGATCTCGACCAGCACGTCGCGCGGGCCGGTGCGGCCGAACAGCTCGGCCAGGGCCGCCCGGGGGAACACCATGTAGCGCCCGGCCCGGCGGATGACCTTGTAGCCGTCGCGCACGTCCTCGACCGGCTGGCCCTGGGCCCACGACGTGCGCATGGTGACCTCGACGCCGGCCGCGGCCCACAGCTTGGCCACCTCGGCGATGTGCAGCTCGGACCCGCCGGCCTCGACGTCGGCCAGGTCGCGCCACGCCAGGACGTGGATGCGACGCACGCCGGCCGAGGCTGCGATGTCGCCGATCTTCGCCACGGGGTCGGCGAGGTCGTCGTCGATGACGTTGCTCACGGGCTCACTTTCCTTCCCCAGGCGCGGTGGGAATCCGATCATCCGGCCCCAGACCGCCCGTATGCTAGGAAGTCTCGCGCCGGCGCACCAACACCCTCGCGCATGCTACGGAGCAGCCGTGACCACACCCGACCCTGCCCTTGATCCCGCCCTGGAAGAGGCACTCGACGGCGTCGAGGGCTGGTTCAGCCCCGACCAGGTCGCCCGGGTCTCGGCGCGGGCCGCCGAGGTCCCCGCCGGGGGCCGCATCGTCGAGATCGGCAGCTTCCGTGGCCGGTCGATGATCGCCATCGCCAAGGCGGCCCCCGAGGGCGTCGAGATCTTCGCCATCGACCCCCACGCCGGCAACGATCGGGGCCCGCAGGAGATCGAGGGCTTCGAGGACGAGGCTGCCGTCGACCACAAGGTCTTCCTCACCAACCTCGAGCGGGCCGGGGTGCGCGACCGGGTGACGTACGTGCGCAAGTTCTCGCACGACGCCCACGACGACGTGCCGGGCGCGATCGACCTCCTCCACATCGACGGCGCCCACCGGTTCAAGCCGGCGGGCGACGACATCGCCTCGTGGGGCGCCCGGGTGCGCCACGGCGGCACCATGCTGATCCACGACTCGTTCTCGTCGATCGGCGTGACGCTGGCGATCCTGGCCAAGCTCACGTTCTCGGGCCGGTGGCGGTACGTCGGGCGCAGCCGGTCGCTGGCCGAGTACCGCGCCGAGCCGCCGCGGGGCGCGGCCGGGCGGGCCGCCAACATCGGCCGCCAGCTGGCCCAGCTGCCGTGGTTCGCCCGCAACGTGCTCATCAAGGTACTCGTCACCGCCAAGCTGGGCGCAGCCGCCAGGGCCCTGGGCCACGACGGCGAGACCTGGCCCTACTAGACGGCCCGACGAGGCGGCCAGCCGGACCGGGCGGGTCGCCGGCAGCCGGGCCGCGCCGTCGGGCGGCGCGGTCGGGCCGTCGGGCTGCGCCGTCAGGAGCGCCCCCGGGGCCGCGCGTCGCGCGGCCCGGAGGCTGCGCCCCCGGACCCCGGTCGTGCCGCCCGGTCAGGCCTCGGATGTGGCGTCCGCCGGGGCCGGCGCCCCGTCGCCCCCGGCCGCACCGTCGGCGCGCCCAGCGCCGTCGTGGTCAGGGTTCGCTGCCGGGGTGGATGCCGCCGGCGCCTCCGACGCCCCCGACGACGCCGCCTCGCTCGCGGCCGTGACCGTCGCCGTCGTCGAGCTCGTCCGGGCGACCGGCTCGGGCCGGCGCCGCCAGAACCCGAACAGGCGGTCGCGCAGACCCCACCAGGTCACGACCGAGGCGGCCTCGCCGATGATGCGCCACGACATCTTCGACTCGCCGCGGACCCGCTCGTTGAACGTGATGGGGACCTCGACGATCTTGGCGCCCCGCCGGTGGGCCCGGTACGACAGCTCGACCTGGAAGCCGTAGCCGGTGGCCTTGGTGGCCTCGGCCACGACCACCCGCAGGACGTCGGCCCGGTAGGCCCGGTAGCCGGCGGTGGCGTCGTGGACCTTCAGGCCCAGCACCTTGGAGGCGTAGACGTTGGCGACCCGGGACAGCAGCCGGCGCCGGAACGGCCAGTTGGGGGTCTCTCCCCCGGGCACGTAGCGGGAGCCGATGGCGATGTCGGCCCCCTCCTCGACGCGGGCGAGCAGCTCGGGCAGCGAGGCAGGGTTGTGCTGGAGGTCGGCGTCCATCTGGACGAGCACCTCGTAGCCTCGGGAGAAGCCGACCTCGAACCCGGCGCGGTAGGCGGGCCCCAGGCCGCCCTTGCCGGGCCGGACGAGCACGTCGATCTGCCCCAGCTCCTCACCGGCGGCCCGGGCCAGGTCGGCGGTGCCGTCGGAGCTCGAGTCGTCGACGACGAGCACGTCGGCGTGTGGTGCGACGGACCGGACCCGGCGCAGGACGTCGGCGATGTTCTCGGCCTCGAGGTAGGTCGGGATGACGACAAGCGTTTTCATGCGTGGCCCCGGACGTTGGTCGGTCGGGGCACGCTAGCCAATGCCCCGGTTGCTTGTTGTGATGCCTCGGGGGACGTCGCACCCGAAGCGTCGCACCGCACGTAGAGCGCGTAGATCGGGCGGTCGCCGCCGTTCGACCCGTAGCTGTCGTGCAGGCAGAACTCCTCGGCGAGAACCTGGTTGGGCTCGTCGGAGCCGAAGTCCCGCGAGGCGTTGGGCTCGTCCCAGTCGTCGTACACGGTCGAGAGGATGATCACGTCGGACCGGCGCATCTCGTCGGCCAGGCCCGAGTCCTCGGCGTTGGCCATGCCGGGGTCCATCTCGATGTAGCGCGTCCCCGGGTCGAGCTGGGGGAGCAGGAAGTACAGGTAGGCCTCGCTGTACGGCGTCTTGCGCAGGTCGCCGGTGCCCACGATCAGCCGGTCGCCGGGCTCGCTCACGGTCTCGACGTCGTCGAGCAGCCGCTCGGCGGCCTCGGCCACGTCCTGGCGGCCGTAGTAGAAGAACCGACCCCGGTGCTCGATGCCCCACACCGGCCGGTCGCGGCCCGTCGACTGCACCACGTAGTCGGCGTACCAACGGTAGGTGAAGTGCGGGAAGATCAGCATCAGCGCCAGCGGGGCCAGCACAGCCACCCGGCCGACCGCCGGCCGGGCGCCCCGGCGCTTCGCCGTCTCAGCGACGAACGCCGGCAGCAGGCCGAACGGCACGCAGCTCACCCACGACAGGTGCGCCGTGTCGGACCGCTGGATGGCCTGGGGGAGCAGCCCGACGGCCAGCAGGCTCAGCGCCACCAGGCGCCAGCCCTGCGGGCTCCCGGCGCGCTTGGCCTGCACGCCCATCACGACCAGCGCCACGCACACCGCCAGCAGGATCCAGAACCAGACGGCGATCTGCATGGGCTGGTCGGCCGCCGGGAGCGGCCACGGGAACTCGCGCAGCGAGTAGGCCCGGTTGAGGAAGCTGGTGAAGTGGTCGTGGGGCGGCGGGAACGGCAGGCGCCGGCCGGGCCGGAGGTCGAACACCGGCTCGAGCACCATGCCCCGCACCGCGTTGCCCGGCCCGGCCAGCACCAGGTGGACCACGTAGGGGCTGCAGCCCGCCACCAGGCCCAGCACCAGCTGCCTACGGCGGTCGCCGTCGTAGGCCCACAGGAACAGCGCGCCGAGCGACAGGCCCAGCGCCACGACCAGGTCGGGCCGGAACAGCAGGGCGCCGCCGGCGACCACGCCGGCGGCCACGACCGCCCGCCGCCGGGCGATGGTGTCGGCGTCGAGGGCCCGCGCGGCCAGGATCACCGCCCACAGCGCCAGCGCCACGCCGCCGACCCAGGCCAGGGCCGTCACGCCGATGGGCGGGATGATGATGATGGCGGTGACCGTGCCGGCCACGGCGGCCGGCCACCGGCCCCACCGGTAGCCGACGTAGCTGGTGCCGGCGATGAGGCCGACGAGCTGGAGGAAGCCGAAGACCCGGGCCGTCCAGATCGAGATGCCGAAAACCTTGAACAGGGCGGCGATCACCCAGATGCTGCCGGGCCCGTAGAGGTGGAGGAAGTCCTTGTTGGGGATGTCGCCCTCGAGCAGCCGCTCGGGGAACACGAGCATGAACCCCTCTTCCATCGGCGGCCCGGGTGCCCGGAACACGCCCCGGGCCGGAAGCAGGATGGCGAGGGCGACGATGGCGGTCGGGATCACCCACGGCCGCCGGTACCACGGTCGGCCGGGCTCCTCGGCGCCGGCGGCGTCGCCGGGCGCGGCGGTGCCCGGCCCTTCGGGGGCGGCGTCGCCGCTCGTGTCACCGTTCGTGGGCGTGTCGCCGGACGTGTCTGCGCCCGCGGCCGCATCGCCGTCCGGGGCGTGCGCGGCCGCCTCGGTGGCCGGCCCGTCGGGAGCCCCGGCGGAGGCCACGGCCGCGCCGTCCGGCGCGGCGTCCGGCTCCGTGCGACCCGCGTCGGGGCCCTCGGCCTCGGTAGCGTCGGTCTCGACGGTCACGCGGGTGTCACCTCGGGTTCGGGCGTGCCGGGGCCGCTCGGCGGCGCCGGCGCGGCGGGGGCCAGAGCGGGCGCCCGGCCCGGCCCGGCGTCGGCGGGCAGGCGAACGGGCCGCCACGTGGCGAACAGCTTGCGGCGCCGGTCCTTGAGCTCGAGCGCGGGCCGCTCCACCACCAGGTAGGAGACGGCGGCCAGCGCCACGCTGCCCACGGCCGTCACCACCAGGATCCCGGCGAACCAGCCGTGCAGCGGTGCCAGGTTGCGGATGTCGCGGTACAGATCGGTGACCCCCTCGTGCCACAGGTAGATGCCGTAGGACAGCACCCCGAGCGTCACCATCGTCCTGGTCCCCAACCAGCGCAGTGACCGTGGCAGTGTCGCGCCCGCGAGGGCGACGGGCACAACCAGCGCGCAGCCGACGGTGGCGTACAGGAGCTCCTTGCCGATGGCCTGCCCACCGCTCGACGCGCCGACCTGCACGCCCAGGTCGAGCTGGGTCGAGACCGCCCAGAACGCCAGGCCGGCCACCGCCCAGCAGGCGAGCGGGTGGCGGCGGGCCGCCTCGACCGCGGCCAGCGGCCGGTCGCGGCGCCGCGACCACTCGAGGCCGACGGCCAGCGCCATGCCGGGCACGAACAGGTGGAAGTTGGCCGGCAGCCAGTGGAACCGGGGGTCGAAGTTGCCGATCGAGGGGTCGTTGGCCTGGAACGTGTGCAGCCACCAGCGGAAGCCGAGGGCGCCGGCCGCCGCCGCCAGCAGAACCCCCAGCTCGGTGAGCACGGCGGTGCGGGGCCGGAGGCGGCGGGCCAGCCAGGCGGCGCCGGCCGCCCACAGGGGGAGCAGCACGTAGAACGCCACCTCGTTGACCAGCGTCCACGCCTGCTGGAGGCCGCCGAGGGCGTGGGCCTTGGAGTAGCTCTGGAGCAGGCCGTAGTAGACGACCACGTCGCCCCAGCCCGAGATGTCGTTCCGGCCCCGGGTGTCGAGGACCACGACGAGCACGGTCAGGGCCAGCCAGTAGGCGGGGAAGATCCGCAGGAACCGCTTGCGCAGGTAGTTGCGGGTGCGGGGGGCGCGCCGGCCGTCGAGGCGGGCGGCGACGAACGGGCGGTACAGCAGGAAGCCCGACAGCACGAAGAACAGGGCGACGCCGACGTCGGCGCGGGACAGGTAGGGGCCCGAGCCGTTGCGGCCGACGAACCCGCTCTGCAGGCCCACGTGGGTGAGCAGGACGCCGAAGGCGGCGATGGCCCGCAGCCCGTCGAAGCCGGCGAAGTGGCCGCCCGAGGACCCGAGGCCGCCCGGGGGATCGGTGCGGGAGGCGACGCGGCCGACGCCGCCGGACGGGCCCGGCGTGCCCGGCGGCTCGGCCGCGGCGTGGGCGGCGCCGTTGCCGGCGGGGGCCGCCCCCGGCTCGGCGGCCGACGTCCCGGCGGGAGCCGCGGTCGGCTCGGCGGCCGACGCTCCGGCGGACGCGGTGGTGGGCTCGGGGGCCCCCGACTTCCGCCGCTCCTCCTGCCAGCGGGCCCAGCGGCGCCGGGCGGCCTGCACGCCGGCGTCCAGCGTGACGGCGGCCGGAACCATCAGCGCCAGCTCGGCCGGGAGCCGGAAGCGGGTCGTGCCGTAGATCACCGCCACCGTGAACGCCACGCTGCCCACGACCACCACGAGCGGGAAGATGGCCCGCCCGGCCCGGCGCAGGCCCACGAGGCCCAGCCCGCCGGCGGCGGCCACCGCGAACCAGGTGAACAGCCCGGCCTGGCCGAGCTGCAGCTCCTTGGACTCGACGGACAGGTCGAGCTCGATCTGGTTCTGGGGCTCGTAGACGCCGAACGTCCGCCCCAACCGGGCGGCGACGACGTACGGGATGCGCCCGGTGTGGTCGGCCATGTACCGGCGGGCGATGTGCTGGAAGCCCCGGCCCTGGGCCGAGGCGTCGCCCTCGCCGACCAGGTGCTCGACCCGCTGGATGCACTCGAGCTGCCAGTAGCCGATGCGGTCGCCGTAGTAGACGTCGTCGCAGTTGGCGGTGCCCAGCGTCTGGTCGAACTGGGCCGACAACGTGGTCGGCTCCTCGAAGCGGGCCATGTTGTAGCCCACCCAGGGGGCGATGACGACGGCGGCCAGCGCGCCGGCGGCCGCCAGCTGGCGGAGCCCCGCCGCCCGGGCGCGGCCGCCCCGCAGGTGCCGGAACCACACGAGCGGCAGGCCGATGACCGGCCCCAGCAGGATGGCCTCGGACCGGACGAGGGCGGCGACGCCGACGGCCACCCCGAACAGCGCGGCGCGCCGGACCGAGGGCCCGTCCCACCACCGGTAGGCGGTGAGCAGGACGAACCCGGTGGTCGACACGACCAGGGTCTCGGACAGGACGTGGGCGTCGAAGTAGAAGACGTTGGGGCTGATCGCCGTCAGGAGCGCCACCAGCAGGCCGACCCGCTCGCCGGCGATGCGGCGGCCGGCCAGGCCCATGGCCGCCACGCCGACCGTGCCCAGCAGGCAGCCGATGACCTGGTGGGCGAAGAACGACCGGAACCCGAGCCACGAGAAGGCGCCGAGGATCGTGATGAGGCCGGGCGGGTGGTCGGCACCCGGGCTGCGCTCGCCGTAGAGCAGGAACCGGTAGGGGTGGAGGAAGCCCTCGCCGTCGGCGAGCATGTTGGCGCCGTGGTGGTAGTAGTACGGGTCGCCCACCACCTCGGCCGGGTGCCGCCACACCAGCAGGTAGACGAGGCGGACGACCAGGCCCCCGAGGGCGATGGCGACCAGCCACCAGGCGAACCGGCTGCGGGCCGACGGGGCCTCGGCGGCGGGCGCGTCGGCACGCGCCGCGTCGACCGGCCCGGGCGCCTCGCCGGGTGCGCCGCCGTCGCTCGGGCCGGACGGCGCCCGCTCGTCCGTGTCGGCGGTGGTCACGGCCGCCCCGCCCGCGCCGCGGCGGCCCGCGCCACGACGAGCGCCCGGCGGAGCGGGCGACCCGGCGTGACGATCCCTCGGTCCCAGCGGCGGTGGACGCGCTGTGCCAGCGAGCCGAGGGCCTGCGGCGAGCGGTCGGCCATCGCCGCGAGATGCTAGAGCACGGGGCCTGGCCGGGCGTCCGGTCCCGGGCTCGACGCCCGTCGGTCGCTAACGTCGGGCCGTGGTATCAGCCCTCCGACGCTGGGTCGCACGCGCCCTCCCCCCTCAGCCGCCGCTCGGCCGGCGGACGAGATGGGCGTTGGGCCTGGTCGTCGTCGTGGGCGCCGTGCTGCGCGTGTGGTGGGCCACCAAGGCCGAGCCGCCGCAGGAGCTGCGCGACCCGGTCCTGTACCTCCTGCTCGGCGAGCAGCTGGCCGACGGCGAGGGCTACAGCTACCCCGGCGCGGACGGCGGCGTGACCGCCTACTACCCGCCCGGCTACCCCCTGGCGCTGGGGGCGCTCGTGTGGCTGGCCCGCCTCGGCCCCGGCGACGTGGCGGCCTTCGACGTCGCCGTGGCAGCCAACGTCGTGCTGTCGGTGGCGACGATCGGGCTGGTGTTCGCGCTGGGCCGGCGGCTCGTCGACGCCCGGGTCGGGCTGGTGGCGGCGGCCGTCTTCGCCCTGTGGCCCAACCTGGTGTTCCACTCCGGGGTGGTGCTCACCGAGACGCTGTTCCTGTTCCTGTTCGTGCTCATGCTGCTGGTGGCGCTGCCCACGCCCGAGCTGGCCCGCCACCCGGGCGTCCGCCGGCTGATCGCCGTGGGCGTGTTGTTCGGCGCCGCCGGCCTGGTGCGGCCCGTGTCGCTGGTGATCGCGCCGCTGTTCCTCGTGCTGTGGTGGCCCGACGGTGTGCTGCGGGCGGTGCGCAACACGGCGCTGGTCGGGGTCGCGACGGTGGCGGTGATCGTGCCGTGGACGATCCGCAACGCCGTGAGCATGGACTCGCCGATCCTGCTGTCCGCCAACTTCGGCGACAACTTCTGCATCGGCAACAACCCCGACGCGACCGGCGGCTACGCGCTGCCGGGCTACTGCTTCGACGGGCTGGAGGCGGGGGAGCGGCCCGAGTTCGAGGTGCGCCGCCAGTCCGAGACGCTCGACCGCGCCGTGCGGTGGTTGCGCGACCACCCGGGCGAGGCGCTCGGCCTGGTGCCGGACCGGGCGCGCTTCACCCTGCGCGACGACCACGACGGCCTGGAGGCGGCCAACGACTTCGGCGCCCACCCGATCGTGGCCGACTCCACCGCCGACACGCTCCGCACCGGTGCCGACGTCTTCTACTACGTGGTCGTGGCCGCGGCCGTGGCCGGCCTGATCGTCTCGGCGGTGCGCGGGGCCTGGCGCGACCGGCGCTGGCTGCTGTTCGTGCTGGCCGCGCCGGTCCAGCTGGTCTCCCCGCTGGTGACGTTCGGCGAACCCCGGTTCAAGATGCCGATCTACCCGGTGCTGGCCGTCCTGGCCGGCGTGGCCGTCGTCGGCCTGCTCCGGCGGCGCAGCGTCTCGTGGTCGGATGAGACGCTGGCCGCCCCGGCCGCCGCCGCCCGGCGGATGCCGGCGCTCGGCCTGCGCGGGTAGCCGCCCGGGCGGCCCGCCGGCCGTCGGCCGTCAGCTGCGGGGGAGGATCGGCGCGTCCCGCCCGGTCCCGGCCTCGCGCCGCCGGGGGGTGCTCTCCGAAGAGGACGAGGCCTCCTCGTGGTACTCCTCTTCGACGTTCACCGACCAGATGTCGTGGTTGGTGCCGGCCACGATGTTCTCGACCGTGAGCATGGCCGTGTACATCGAGTGGTCCTGGTTGTTGTACTTGTGCATCCCGTTGCGGCCGACGGGGTGCACGTTGGGGGCGTTCTCCTCGAGCCAGGCCCGCAGCACGTCCACGTTGTCGGCGTAGACCTCGTCGTAGACGGGATAGGCCTTGGGGATGCGCACGACGTAGCCGGCCTCGACGTCCTTCGCGTCGACCAGGCCCAGGTACTCGAGCTCGCGCTTGCCCCGCTCGATGAGGTCGGCGTCGCTGGCGTTCCACGACTCGTCGCCCTCGAGCACCGTGTACTCGAGGCCGAGCACGTTGCGGCCGTCCTTCACCAGGTAGGGCGACCACGAGCCGAAGTTCTGGATGCGCATGGTCTTGACGCCCGGATCGTGGATGTAGATCCAGTTGTCGTTCCACGGCACCTTGTCTTCGGGCACGACCAGCGCCACGGTCAGGAAGTCGCGGAACTTGAGGTCGTCGGCGGCCCGCTGCACCTCGGCCGGGACCGGGGGGTCCATGGCCCGGAGCAGCAGCGAGAACGGCATCGACGAGATCACGTGGTCGGCCGGGTACTCGGTCGTCACCCCGTCGGACTCGGCCACGACGGCGACGGCCCGCCCGTTCTCGTGGCGGATGCGGGTCACCGGTGTCTCCATGATCACCTTGGTGCCCGCGGCCTCGACCAGGTCACGGCACCGCTCCCACATCATGCCGGGGCCGTACTTGGGGTACTGGAACTGCTCGATCAGGCTCGTGACCTGCTTCTTCTTGTCGCGGCGGCCGACGATGCGCGACCGGATCGGCTCCCACACCGCGCTCCACAGCGACATGCCCTTGATGCGCTGGGCGCCCCAGTCGGCGCCGATCTCGGAGGGCGGGACGCCCCACACCTTCTCGCTGTAGGTCTTGAAGAAGTGGTTGTAGAGGCGCCAGCCGTAGTTCTTGACGATGTAGCCCTCGAGCGTCGACTGGTCCTGCGGAGGCCGGAGCCGGACCCACAGGAACGACAGCGCGCAGCGAGCCGCCTCGACCGGGCCCAGGTTGCCGAGGGCGTTCCCCAGCTTGATCGGGTAGTCGTAGAACTTGCCCTGGTAGTAGATGCGGCTCTTGCGGGGCCGCTGCAGGAACTCGTCGTCGTCGAGGACCTCGTGCCAGAAGTCCTCGACCGGCTGGACCTTGGTGAAGAAGCGGTGGCCGCCGATGTCGAACCGCCAGCCGTCGCGCACCTCGGTGCGGCTGATGCCGCCGACGACCGAGTCGGCCTCGAGCACCGTGCTCGTCACCCCGGCCTTGGCCAGCTGGTGCGCCGCCGTGAGGCCGGCGGGCCCGGCGCCGATGATGACGACGCTGCCCACCTCGTTGGTGTCGACGCTGCGCTCGGCGCTGCCCCCGTCGCTGGTCTCGGCCGGGGGCGCGGAGGGACGGGACTCGGAATCGCTCACGGGATGTCGCTCTCTCGCTGGTGCGGACGGACGGCACACCTTACCGAAGGCGCCCCGGCGGGTAGCACCGACGGCGGCCCCCGACGCCCCGCCACGACACCGTCCCCCCGTGCCCCGAGACCCGCACCGGACCGCCCCACCGCCGCCCCACGCGACCCCGGTCGCGGTCTCGGTCGCCGTCCCGGTCCGCGGTGCCGCCCAGGCGGCACCACTAGTATCGCCGCCTCATGCGCACGCTGGTCACCACGGAGGCCGAGGACGAGGCGGCCCCGCGCCGCGACGGTGAGGCCCCGGGCTGGGCGTCCCGGCTCGCCGGGCTGGGCCCGCTGGCCTTGGCCGGGATCGTGGTGGTCGGCGTCGCCCTGCGGTTCGTCACCACCTCGTCGCTGTGGCTCGACGAGGCGCTGAGCGTCAACATCTCGGCGCTGCCGGTCGGCGACCTGTTCGAGGCCCTGGAGCACGACGGCCACCCGCCGCTCTACTACCTGCTGCTCCACGGGTGGATGCAGGTGTTCGGCGAGGGCGACGTGGCGGTGCGGGCCCTGTCGGGCGTGTTCGGCGTGGCCACGCTGCCGCTGGCCTGGATCGCCGGCCGCCGGCTGGCCGGCCCGTCCGGCGCCCGGTGGGCGCTGGCGGTGTTCGCCCTCTCGCCGTACGCCATCCGCTACTCCAGCGAGACCCGCATGTACTCGCTGGTCATGCTGCTGGTGCTGGCGGGGTACCTGCTGCTGACCGACGCCCTGGGCGCGCCGACGCCCAAGCGGCTGGCCGCCCTCGCTCTCCTGTCGGGCCTGCTGCTACTGACCCACTACTGGTCGTTCTACCTGCTGGGGGCGGTGGGCCTGCTGCTGGCGCTGCGCTGGTGGCGCACGCCGGCCCAGCGCCCGGCCACGGCCAAGGTGCTGGTGGCGATGGCCGCCGGGGGCGTGCTGTTCCTGCCCTGGCTGCCGGGCTTCCTCTACCAGGCGGCCCACACGGGCACGCCGTGGGGCGAGCCGTTCCGCCCCACCGAGGTCATCAGCTTCACGCTCAACGACCTGGGCGGCGGCGTGGTCTCCGAGGCGATGCTGGGCGGCACCGTCCTCGTCGTGCTGGCGCTGCTGGCCCTGTTCACGGTCCGCTCGTCGGGCCACGAGATGGCGCTCGACGTGCGCACCGCCCCCACGGTCCGGCTCGAGCTCGCCGTCGTCGCCCTCACGGCCGGGCTGGGCTGCCTGGCCGGCTACGCCACCAGCGCCACCTACCAGAGCCGCTACGCCGCGGTGTTCGTCCCGCTGTTCCTGCTGGCCGCGGCCGTCGGCATCACCCGGGTGCCGGGGCCGGCCCGGGTAGCGGCCGGCGCCGTCGTGGTGGTCCTGTCGCTCGGCGGCATCGCCTGGCAGCAGTACTACGAGCGGACCCAGGCCGAGGAGGCCGCCTCCGCCATCGCCGAGCACGCCGAGCCCGGCGACGTGGTCGTGTACTGCCCGGACCAGCTGGGCCCCGACTACTCCCGGGCCCTGAACCGCCACGTCGACGACGTCGTCGAGGTCACCTACCCGCTGCTCAGCAGCCCCGAGCGGGTCGACTGGGTCGACTACGCCGACCGCAACGCCGCCGCCGACCCGGCGGCGGTGGCCGAGGAGGTCCGCGGCCGGGCCGGCGGCAACGGCATCTTCGTGGTCTGGATGTCGGAGTACCGGACGCTGGAGGGGCAGTGCGAGGGCCTGGTCAACGCCCTCGGCATGGGCCAGCAGCTCGTGACCGAGGACGGCCGGCGCTACTACGAGCCCGGCAACGTGCACTGGTTCCCCGGCGCCGGCTGAGGCGCCGGGGCCGTCGGCCCGGCCGGCCCGGCCGCTTCGGCCGGTTCGGTCGGCTCAGCCGGCGGCGGGGACGGCGCGCAGCGCCGGCTCGTTCGACTCCCGCCGGCGGACGACCAGGAGGTCGGCCGTGCGGAAGCTGGCCATGCGCGTGCTCCACGAGTCGATGACGTCCCGCCCGTCGCCCCGGCGGAAGAACGTCGTCATCGGACCTTCCTGCTGGTAGGCATCGGCGCCGTCGACGAGCTCGACGGACTTGTCCCGCAACACAACCTCGAACGTCGGCATGGAGGCACCGTACGACGGGCGCCCTGTGCGGGACGAGAGGGGCAAGCCTGTGGATTTCGGAAGTTGTCCACAGGCGTGGCGGCGCTCCCGGAGGGTCCGCGGCCCGGCCGCCCGGACGCGCGACGATCGCCCGCCATGAACGCCAGGCTGGTTCCGGACGACCTCGAGGCCCTGTCGATCGAGTGCCCCCGGTGCGGCGCCACCGTCGCCGAGCGCTACTACGGCCCGTGCACGTCGTGCCGCGAGGAGATGCGGGCCGCACTGGGGGGCGAGGCCCGCGAGGTCGAGACGGCCGCCTACGAGCCGAAGATGAACGTCACGCCCAACGCCGTCGCGCTCAAGGACGACTGAGGCCCTCGAGACGACTGACGAACGAGCAGGCCGGGAGTACCGTTGGCAGCGTGAGCGGCGAGGCGCCGGCCACCCGCCCGACGGAGCACTGGCACCGCCTCCCGGACGGGAGGGTGCAGTGCGATGTCTGCCCCCGGGCCTGCAAGCTGCGCGAGGGCCAGCGGGGCCTCTGCTTCGTCCGGGGCCGCGTCGGCGACGAGGTGGCGCTGCTCACCTACGGCCGGTCTTCCGGCTACTGCGTCGACCCGATCGAGAAGAAGCCGCTCAACCACTTCCTGCCCGGCACGTCCGTGCTGTCGTTCGGCACGGCCGGGTGCAATCTGGCCTGCCGGTTCTGCCAGAACTGGGACATCTCCAAGTCGAAGGAGATGGACACGCTGGCCGACACGGCGTCGCCCGAGGCCATCGCCGAGGCGGCCGCGTCGCTCGGGTGCCGCAGCGTCGCCTTCACCTACAACGACCCGACGATCTTCCTCGAGTACGCCATCGACGTCGCCGACGCCTGCCGGGAGCGGGGGATCAAGGCGGTCGCCGTCACCGCCGGCTACATCAACCCCGAGCCCCGGCGGCAGTTCTACGCCCACCTCGACGCGGCCAACGTCGACCTCAAGGCGTTCACCGAGGAGTTCTACAAGCGGGTGTGCGTCGGCCACCTCCAGCCGGTGCTGGAGACACTCGAGTACCTGCGGCACGAGACCGACGTCTGGTTCGAGATCACCACGCTGCTCATCCCCGGGCGCAACGACGGCGACGAGGAGCTCGACCGGTTGACGGCGTGGGTGGCCGACCGGCTGGGGCCGGACGTGCCGTTGCACTTCACGGCCTTCCACCCCGACTTCAAGATGCGGGACGTGCCGCCCACCCCGCCGGCGACGCTGAGCCGGGCCCGGGAGTGGGGGCTGCGCAACGGCCTGCACTACGTGTACACGGGCAACGTGCACGACCGCGACGGGTCGAGCACCTGGTGCCGCTGCGGGGCCCTCCTGGTCGAACGCGACTGGTACGAGCTGGGCCGCTGGCACCTCACCGACGACGGCCGGTGCCGGAGCTGCGGCCACGCCGTGCCCGGCCGCTTCGCCGGCCGGCCCGGCACGTGGGGCCGGCGCCGGGTGCCGGTCCGCCTGGCAACCGAGGTGCGGCCGGCATGACGGGGAGCGGCGGGATCGGCGGCGGCGGGATCGAGGGCCGCGCGACGAGCACGAGCCGGGGCGACCCGACCCGGGGCGGGGCGGGGGAGCGCACGGCGTGACCGAGGCCGGCGTGGCGTCGGAGGGGTGGACCCGACCCCCGGCTGTGGCCGGCACCTTCTACCCGGCCGACCGGCGCCGGCTGCGCCAGGCCATCGCCGACCACCTGCGCGGCGCCGCCCTGCCGGCCGACCTGTCCGAGCCCCGGGCGGTGATCGTCGCCCACGCCGGCTACCACTACTCGGGCCGCACCGCCGCGGTCGCCTACCGGGCGGTGGCGACCCGGGCCCGGGCGATCCGCCGGGTGGTCGTCGTCGGCCCCGCCCACCGGGTGGCGGTCGACGGCCCCGGCGTCGGGGTGAGCACCGCGGCCCGGTGGCGCACCCCGCTCGGCGACGTGTCGCTCGACACGGCGGCGGCCCGCCGGCTCGTGGCCCGGGGGCTGGCCGTGGAGGCCGACGCCGCCCACGCCCCCGAGCACAGCGTCGAGGTCCAGCTGCCCTTCCTGCAGACCGTGCTGGGCGACGTCACCGTCCTGCCCTTGGTGGTCGGACGGGCCCAGACCCGTGCCGTGGCCCAGGCCCTCGAGGCGGTGTGGACCGGCGACGACACCCTGCTCGTCGTGTCGTCGGACCTGAGCCACTACCACGACGACGCCACCGCCCGGCGGCGCGACGAGCGCACCGCCACCGCCATCATCGAGGAGCGCATCGAGGACATCGGGCCCCGCGACGCCTGCGGGTGCCTGCCCATCCGGGGCGCGCTAGCGGTGGCCCGCCGGCGGGGCCTGATCCCGGTCCGGCTCGACCTGTCGACGTCCGCCGACGCCTCGGGCGACACGTCCCGGGTCGTCGGCTACGGGGCCTTCGCCCTGGTCCCGCCGTCGCCGCTGGCCGCGGGCGAGCGCCGGTGGCTGGCGGCGCTCGCCCGCCGGGCCATCGGCCACGAGCTCGGCACCGGCGACGCCTACCCGCTGGCCGACCGCGACGTGCCCGAGCGGCTGCGGCCGCCCCGGGCCTCGTTCGTCTGCCTCGAGCTGGGGGACCGCCTGCTGGGCTGCATCGGCTCGCTGGAGCCGCGCCGGCCGCTGTGGCAGGACGTGGCCCGCAACGCCCGGGCCGCGGCGTTCGAGGACCCGCGGTTCGGCCGGCTGACCCCCGACGAGCTGGAGCTGGCCACCCTCGAGATCTCCGTGCTGTCGCCGCTGGAAGAGCTGGAGGCCCGCGACCGCCGCGACGTCGAGCGGCAGGTGCGGCCGGGCGTCGACGGCGTGTTGCTCGCCGCCGGCGAGCACCGGGGGACCTTCCTGCCCACCGTGTGGGCCAAGCTGCCCGACCCCGAGGAGTTCGTCGACCAGCTCATCCGCAAGGCGGGGCTGGCCGACGGCCGGTGGCCCGAGGGCGCCCGGGTGTGGCGCTACACGACCGACGACGTCGTCGACCCGCCGGCCGCCACCTCGCGGGCCCAGGCGTAGTCGGGCTTGCCGGCGGGGGAGCGGCGCACGGCGTCCACCCAGCAGAAGGCCTTGGGCACCTTGTAGCCGGCCAGCGAGGCGCGGCAGTGGGCGCGCAGCTCGTCGTCGCTGGGCCGGTCGCCGGGCGCCGTGCCGTTCCGGGCCGCCAGCACCGCCACGATCTCCTGGCCCCAGCGCTCGCTCGGCCGCCCGGCCACCACGGCGTCCTGCACCTGGGGGTGGGCGGTGAGGACCTGCTCGACCTCCTCGGCGAACACCTTTTCGCCGCCGGTGTTGATCGTCACCGACTCGCGGCCCAGGAACTCGATGCGCCCGTCGGCCTTGAGCCGGGCCCGGTCGCCGGACACGGCGTAGCGCCCACCGTCGATCACCGGGAACGTCCGGCGGGTCTTGGCCTCGTCGCCCAGGTAGCCGAGTGGGACCCGGCCCCGCTGGGCCAGCCAGCCGGTCTCGCCGTCGCCGGGCGCCAGGCGCCGGGTCAGGTCGTCGGACAGCACGACCGCGGCCGGGGACGGCTCGAACCCGCCGCCCGGGTCGGACCGCCGGTCGTCCTGGGTGACAGCCTGCCGGCCGGTCTCCGACGACCCGAGGACGTCGACGATGCGCAGGTCGGGCAGCAGCTCGACCCAGCGACGCTTGACCGGCGCCGACAGGATCGCCCCGCCCGACAGCAGGAACCGCAGGCGGGACAGGTCGTAGCCGCCGCCGGCCAGCTCGTCGAGCAGCGGGCGGGCGAACGGGTCGCCGACGATCTGCAGCGCGGTGGCCCGCTCCCGCTCGCAGGTCCGCAGCACGTCGGACGGCACCAGGCGGCTCGGGTCGTCCTGGATCAGGACCGTGCCGCCCGAGATCCAGGCGGACAGCGCGTTCCAGTGGGCGGCGCCGTGCATGAACGGCGCGGAGGGCAGCGTGCGCAGGCCGGAACGCCGCCGGGCGGCGGCCACCAGCTCGTCCTGCGTGCCCCGCACGCCCAGGCAGGTGGCCAGGAAGTCGCCCTGGCGCCACAGCACGCCCTTGGGCATGCCGGTCGTGCCGCCCGTGTAGAGGATGTAGCGGTCGTCGGGGGAGAGCTCGGCCGGGTCGGGCAGGGCGCCGGCGGCCGGGTCGGCGCCGGCCAGCGCCTCCTCGTACCAGCGCGCCCCCGGCAGCAGGTCGGCGCCGGAGCCGTCATCGACCTGGAGCAGCAGCCGGACGGTGGACAGCTCGGGCAGCACCTCGGCCAGGGTGGAGGCGAAGGCGCCGTGGAACACGACCGCCGCCGCCCGGCTGTCCCGCAACAGGTAGGCCAGCTCGGAGGCCACGTACCGGTAGTTGACGTTGAACGGCGCGCACCGGGCCTTCCAGGCCCCGATCATCCCCTCCAGGTACTCGTTGCCGTTGTGGAGGTAGAGGGCCACGTGGTCGTGGGGCGACGCCCAGCCCGGGCCGGCGACGGGGTCGGGGTCGCCCCGTAGGCCCAGGCCCGCCTCCCGGAGCACGACCGCCAGCCGGCGGGTCCGGTCCGTCACGTCGGCCCAGCTCAGGCGGCGGTCGCGCCACACGATGCAGTCGCGGTCGGGGACCGCGGCGGCGATCGCCTCGTGGAGGGCGGCGACGTTGTGGTCGCCGGCTGCGGTGTCGTCGCGGGTCATGTCCGATCTGCTCATCCTCGGCTCGCGGCGTCGGGGGGTCACGTCGGTCTCGGCTCCAGGATCAGGCTCTGCGCCGCCCGGCCCAGGCGGCCGGCGCGGTCGTACAGCTCGGCCTCGGCGAAGGCCGTGCCGGCGTCGCTCGGGACCGTGTGGGCGTCGAGGCAGATCCACTCGCCCTGCGCCCGCCGGGCCAGGTGGACGGTGAGGTCGGGGTTCACGAACGTCCACCGCTCGTACGGGAGCACCCACGACAGCCCGTTGCAGAAGTCAGCGGCGGCCGCCGCTTGCTGCAGCCCGGAGGGCTCCTCGCCGGCCACCACCGGGCGACGGAGCCGGAACCAGGCCCGGGCGGGGCCGGGGCGGCCGGGCTCCCCGCCGACGATCCGGACGTCCATGCCGGTGAGGTGGAACGCCTCGCCCTCGTCCTGGTCGCCGAAGGTGAGCGGGGCGCCGGCCTCGGGGCCCGGCTCGGGGACGGCGGTGCGGCCGTCGTCCGGGGCGTCGGCGCCGAGCGGGATGTCGGCGTGGCGGACGCCGACGGCCGCGGCCCGGACCACGGTGTCCCCGCCGGCGGCGACCGCGACGTCGACCTCGGCCCGGACGACGCGGCGGCCCGGCTTGGTCACCCGGGCGGCCACCGTGAGCGGCTCGAGCGGGACCGGCCGCTGCAGCTCGATCGTCAGCCGGGTGACCGTGAAGCCCGCACCCACCTCCGCCTCGGCGGCCCGGGCCACCAGCGCGGCGACGGGGCCGCCGTGCTGGGCCTGCGGGTCCCACGGGCCCCGGGTGTGCGCGCTGGGGACGAGCCGGCCGGCGTCGGGGGTGAACAGTGGTTCGGACTCCGGCACGGGCCGAGTTTGCGGTCTTTCCTGGCGACCACGCCAGTCCGCGTCCTGCCGGCCGCCGGCTTCCCACCGACGCGGCTCCGCCGTCCGACCGGGCCGGCCCCGCCGTCTGGCAGGATCGGGCGGTGGCAGGAGCGTGGTCCCGGCTGGTGACGGCGATGCGCCGCGCCCGGTCGACGGTCCGGTCGGCGGCGGGGACCGCGCCCCGGGTGACCGGGTACCCGACCTCGTCCAACCGGGCGTCGTCGCTGCATTTGGCCTGGCAGCTGCCGGCCGGGACGGGCCCGATCGTGGCCGCGTCGGTGGTCCTGACCGTCGAGGACGAGCCCCGGGTCCGCGACCTCTACTTCTGGGCGCTCCAGGCGTCGTTCACCGACGCGACCGGCACCCGCCACGGGGGCGGGCACCTGGGCCTCCAGTGGTACGACCCGCACCCGGGGGCGCGGGCGGCCAACTGGGGCGGCTACGGGCCGGGCGGCCGGGTGCTCGACGGCTCGGCGTCGCCGCTGCCGAGCGCCACCGGCAACCCCAACACCCGCGACCTGTGGTGGGAGGCGGGGGAGCCCCACACGCTCCGCATCGAGCGGGCCGCCGACGGCTGGGCGGGCACGATCGACGGCGTGCGCCTCCGCACGCTGGCGGCCGGTGGCGACCGGCTCACCGGGCTGATGGTGTGGTCGGAGGTGTTCGCGCCGTGCGACGCCCCGCCGGTGGCGGTGCGCTGGTCGGGCTTCCAGGCCACGACCGCGGACGGGCGGGTCGTGGCGCCGGAGGCCGTGCGGGTGAACTACCAGAGCCGGGCGGACGGCGGGTGCGACAACACGACCGCCCTGCCCGACGGCGACGGCGTGCGCCAGGTCACGGCCATGAATCGGGCCGTGCCCCAGGGCGCCCGCCTAACGCTCAGGCCTTCTCGGTGATCGTCACCTTGCGCATCACGTCGCCCTGGCGGATCTTCGGCGGCACGTCGGTGCCGGCCGTCACGTACCCGAACAGGTTGTAGGCCTTGTCGAGCTTCTGGGTGCAGTCGTCGATGCAGATGAAGAACTGCGACCCGTTCGTGTCGGGGCCGGCGTTGGCCATGGCCACGGCGCCGAACGTGTACTCGCCCTTCACGGGCTCGTCGGCGAACTGGTAACCGGGGCCGCCGCGGCCGGTGCCGTCGGGGTCGCCGCCCTGGATGACGAACTCGGGCACGACCCGGTGGAACGTGAGGCCGTCGTAGAAGCCGCGCCGGGCGAGCTCGACGAAGTTGTTCACGGTGTTGGGGGCCAGCTTGGGATCGAGCTCGATGACGATGTCGCCCTTGTCGGTCGTGATCGTCGCCTCGTAGAGCGCATCGTCGTTGATCTCGTGGGCCGGGGGAGTAGCCATGTCCGTACCCTAACGGTCGATGCCGGACGCCACGGACAGCCCGAGCCCGTCTCCCGACGGACAGCCCGCCGACGCCCGCGAGCGGGCCCGCCTCTGCGACCTGCTGCTCGAGCTCGGCCCCGACGCCCCGACCCTGTGCGAGGGGTGGGCGACGCTCGACCTGGCCGCCCACCTGGTCGTGCGCGAGACCGACCCGCGGGCCGGCCTGGCCATCCTCGGCGGGGGCCGGTTCGCCGGCCTGGAGTCCCGCCTCATGGACGGCGCCAAGGCCCGGGGCCTCGACGCCCTCGTCGAGCGGCTGCGCGGCGGGCCGCCGCTCGTCCCGTGGCGGCTCCCCGGGCTGCGGCGGCCGCTGAACCTCAACGAGTGGTTCGTGCACCACGAGGACGTGCGCCGGGCCAACGGCCGGGAGCCCCGCGAGGACGCCGCGCTCGACGCCGAGCTGTGGGGGCTGCTCCGCCCGTTCTCCCGGGTGATGCTGGGCCGCGTCCGGGGCGCAGCGGTCACGCTGGTGGCCCCCGGGCACGGCACGATCGGGCCCCGGGGCCGCGGGCCCGCCGCCGAGCTGACCGGCGGCCCCCAGGAGCTGGTGCTCTACCTGTTCGGCCGCCGGAACGCCGCCCGGGTCGAGCTGTCCGGCGACCCCGAGGCCGTGCGCGCCGTCTCGTCCGCCAAGCTGGGCATCTGACCCCGGCCGGCGGCTATCGGGCCGGCGGCTATCGGGCCGGCTGCTGCCGGGGGGGCGTCGGGCGGGGGAGCAGGCCGGAACGCCAGAGGTCGGCGCCGAGCGGCTAAGAGCCGGCGCCGAGTGGGGATGAGGGCCGGGCGGCCAGGCCCGACCACAAGATGCTGGTCAGGAGCCCGGCGGCCTGCTCGGCCGGGATCTCGGGGTGGTCGAGCCAGTGGAGGACGCCGGCCTCCAGCAGCCCCAGGGCCGCCTCGGCGGCCAGCGGGCCGCCGGCCACGATGCCCGGCTCGGGGGAGGCGGGGGAGGAGGAGGACGACGTCGCCGCCGCCTCCGCCGTCGCCGCAGTCGCCGCCTCAGCCGCCGACGACGCGGTTCCCGGCGCCGCGGCGCACGCCGCCCGCCACAGCTCCGACAGGCGGGCGGCCCGGTCGGCCCGCGCCTGGCGGACGACCGGGTGCTGGCGGGCCGGGTCGCTCACCAGCAGCCGCCAGGCCTCGGGGTTGGCCTCGGCGAAGGCCATGCACCCGGCCACGACCTCGCGCACCGCCGCCTCGTCCAGCGGCAGCGTGAGCTCGAGGTGCGCGTCGAGGCGGGCCAGCATCCGGACGTAGACCTCGGCGGCCAAGCCGTCGCGGTCGCCGAAGTAGGCGTAGACGAGCGAGCGCGACACCCCGGCCGCGTCGGCCACGTCGTCGACGCCGAGGGCGGCCAGGCCCCGCTCGTCCACGAGGCCGACCGCGGCGTCGATCAGCTGGGTCCGCCGCGTCTCCGGGTCGAGCCGCGCCCGCCGTCGCGACCGCCGCCGTCTCCCCTCGTCGACCGTCACGATGCCCGGCGACGGCCGGCGTCAGGCCGGAGACCCCGTGGACACGGAGACCGGGGTCCCCGGCGCGGCCGCGCCCTCGATCGGGAAGTGGCAGGCGACGTAGCGGCCGGCGGTCACCTCGCGCATCTGGGGCTCCTCGGCCTCGCACCGGGCCTCGGCCCGCGGGCAGCGGGTGCGGAACCGGCAGCCGCTCGGCGGGTTGACCGGCGACGGCAGGTCGCCGGCCAGCGCGTCGGCGGTGGTCGGCGTGACCCGGGGGTCGGGCACCGGGATCGACTGGAGCAGCGCCGCCGTGTAGGGGTGCGCCGGCCGCTCGTAGAGCGTCTCGGGCGGACCCACCTCGCACAGCTTGCCCAGGTACATGACGGCCACACGGTCGGAGATGTTCTTGACGACCGCCAGGTCGTGGGCGATGAACACCAGCGTGAGCCCGTAGCGCTCCTTCAGGTCCTCGAGCAGGTTGAGGATCTGGGCCTGGACCGACACGTCGAGGGCGGACACCGGCTCGTCGCAGATGATGAGCTTGGGCTGGAGCATCAGTGCCCGGGCGATCGAGATACGCTGGCACTGGCCGCCCGAGAACTGGTGGGGCCGTCGGTCGAGCGTCGTGTCGGGGTCGAGGCCGACCGTGTCGAGCACCCGCCGGGCCAGCTCGATCTGCTCGTCGCGGGTGCCCCGCTTCCAGATCTTCAGCGGCTCGGTCAGTATGTCGCGCACCTTGCGGCGCGGGTTCAGCGACGAGATCGGGTCCTGGAAGATCAGCTGCAGCTCGGTGCGCACCCGCCGCAGCTCCTGGCCCGACAGCGACGCCAGGTCGCGCCCGGCGAAGCGAACCGTGCCGCGGTTGGGCCGGGGCATCTGGATGATGGCGCGACCGGTCGTCGACTTGCCGCAGCCCGACTCGCCGACCAGCCCCAGCGTCTCGCCGGGCAGGATGTCGAGCGAGATGCCGGACACGGCATGGACCTTGCGCCGCCCCGACCCGAACTCGACGACCAGGTCGTCGATGCGGAGCAGGGCCTCCTCGGGCCGGCGCAGGTGGGCGGTTCCGGTGCCGGCCATCAGGACGCCCCCGTCCCGACCGTGACCGGCGCCGCGGTCTCGCGGCCTACCGGGTACCAGCAGCGATAGAGGTGCCCGTTGCCGCCGTCGAGCAACGGCGGCGCCTCGACCCGGCACCGCTCCTGGACGTAGCGGCAGCGGGGGGCGAACCGGCACCCCGGCGGCGGGTCGACCAGGTCCGGCGGCCGCCCGGGGATGACCTGCAGCCGGGTGTGGCGCGGCTGGTCGAGCGTCGGGATCGACCGCAGCAGCGCCTCGGTGTAGGGCATGCGGACGTTGCTGAACAGCTCGGCCGTCGGGGCCATCTCGACGAGCTGGCCGGCGTACATGACCGCGATGTGGTCGGTGCGCCCGGCGACGACGCCCAGATCGTGGGTGACGAGGATCACCGCCATGTCGCGCTCGCGCTGCTGGCGGGCCAGCAGGTTGAGGATCTGGGCCTGGACGGTCACGTCGAGCGCGGTGGTCGGCTCGTCGGCGAACAGGAGCTTGGGGCCGCAGGCCAGGGCGACGGCGATCATGATCCGTTGGCGCATGCCGCCCGACAGCTCGTGCGGGTACTGGCGCAGGCGCCGCTCGGGCTCGGGGATGCCGACCGACCGCAGCAGGGCGAGGGCGGTGGCCTTCGCCGTCTTGCGGTCCATGTCGAGGCGGACCCGCAGGCCCTCGGTGATCTGGGCCCCGACGCGCTGGACCGGGTTCAGCGACGTCATCGGGTCCTGGAAGATCATCGCCATCTCGGTGCCCCACAGCTCGCGGAGCTCCTCGGGCGACAGCCGGCTGATGTCGGTGCCCTCGTAGACGACCTTGCCCTCGCGCACGACGTTGCGCTTGGGCAGCAGGCCCATGATCGACCGGCTGAGCACCGACTTGCCCGAGCCCGACTCGCCCACGATGCCGAGCGTCGTGCCCCGGTCGAGGCTGAGCGACACGCCGTCGACGGCCCGGACCAGGCCGCGGGGCGTGCGGAAGTAGGTCTTGACGTCGACGACGTCGAGCAGCCGCCGGGCCGCCGGCCGGACCGCGTAGGGCTCGTTCACAGCACCGCCTCCCGGACGTCGAAGCGAGCACGGATCACGTCGCCGAGGTAGTTCAGCGACAGCACGGTGAGGAAGATGGCGATCGACGGGATGGCCACGATGTGGGGCGCCCTGGCCAGCTCGGGCCGGCCGCTCGCGATCATGTTCCCCCACGACGGCACGTCGCTCACGCCGAGGCCCAGCAGCGAGATGGCGCCCTCGAACACGATGGCGATGCCGATGCCGAGCAGCGTGATCGACATCATCGCCGGCAGCACGTTGGGCAGCACCTCGCGGAACATGATGCGCCAGGGCCGGGCCCCGAGCACGGCCGCCGCCTTGACGAACTCGCGCTCCGACCAGGCCAGCGTGCTGGCCCGGGTGATGCGTCCGAGCAGCGGCACGCTGACGATGGCCAAGGCGACGATCAGCACGACCATGCGCCGGGCGTTGGAGGCGTTCTCGTCGCTGCTGGCGTAGATGGTGACCAGGGCCAGCAGCAGCACCAGCGACGGGATGGCCAGCAGCACGTTGAACAACGTGGACAGGATCGTGTCGATCCGGCCTCGGAAGAACCCGGCCACGAGGCCGAGGAACCCGCCGACGATCAGGCCCAGCCCCACGGCCCCGACGCTGATCGTCAGCGACGTGCGGGTGCCGTAGATCACCCGGGCCAGGATGTCGCGCCCGTTGCCGTCGCCGCCCAGCAGGTGGCCGGGCTGGATCGGCGGCTCGCGGACGATCCGGAGGAAGCTCTCGTCGGGGTCGGACAGCGGCAGCACGGGGGCCAGGACGGCGGCCAGCGTGATGCCGACCAGCCAGATCAGCGACAGCCACCCCATCAGCCCCAGCTTGCGGGTGGGGGCGGCCTCGACGGGCTCGGCGCCGTTCCCGGCCGGGGCGGCGGCGGTCGGCACGCGGTCAGCTACGGGCTCGGGCATGGCGGATCCGGGGGTCGACGACCGTGTACAGCACGTCCACGGCGAAGTTCACCAGGACGAAGATGATGGCGATGATGGCCACGAAGCTCTGCAGCGCCACGTACTGGCGCTCGGTGATGGCCTGGAAGATGGCGGTGCCCAGGCCGGGGATGCTGAACAGCACCTCGATGACCAGGGCGTTGCCGATGAGCGTGCCGACGTTCAGGCCGGCCACGGTGAGCAGCGTCAGGCTCGAGGGGCGCAGGGCGTGGCGCCACAGCACCCGCCGGTCCGAGATGCCCTTGGACCGGGCCATCTGCACGAAGTCCTCCTGCAGCGTCTGCATCATGTCGCTGCGCAGGAGGCGCATGTAGACGGCGATCTGGGCCGCGGCCAGCGACAAGGCCGGCAGGACCATGCGCTTGACGTGCTCGACCGCGTCCTCGCCGAACGGCACGTAGCCGGAGGGCGGCACCCAGTTGAGCCAGACGCCGATGTAGTAGGCGAGGGCCAGGCCGAGCACGAAGCTCGGCACCGACAGCAGGGCGAACGCCGTCGTGTTGGCGCCCTTGTCGAACCACGACCCGGCCCGGTAGGCGGCGACCACGCCGACCGGGATGGCGATCAGCAGCGCCAGGATCTGGGAGTAGACCATCAGCTGGAGCGACACGGGCAGGGCCTCCTTGACCGTGTCGCCCACGGGGTCCTCACCCGAGACCCGGAAGTAGTCGCCGAAGTCGCCCCGGACGAAGTCGCCGAGCCAGGCCGTGTACTGGGTCCACAGCGGCTCGTCCAGGTTGAGCCGCTCGCGCACCTCGGCCTTGCGCTGCTGGACCTCCTCCGAGTTCTCGTCCGCCACCGGCAGCAGCGTGTCCACCGGGTCGCCCGGCGTCATGCTGAGCAGCAACGAGGTGAACAGCGTGACGAGGAACAGGACGAGGACGAGCAGCAGGAACCGCTTCCCGAGCTCGCGTGCCAGTACCACTACTGCTCCTTCCAGACGAGGGCCATGTCGTGGCCGAGGGCGAGGCCCTCGTAGTCGGAACCGCCGTCCGGGGGCCGGGCGCCCACCACGTTGTGGAACTCGGGCTGCATGGGCACCGCCCAGATCGTCCAGGACGCCCACAGCATGTAGTTCTCACGGGCGAGCTCGCGGTTGAGCTCCTGGTAGATCTCGTTCCGCTGCGCCGGGTCGGCGGTGACGCGACCCCGGTCCAGCAGGTCGTTGACCTCGGGGTCGTTGAACCCCATGAAGTTCACGGGGTTGGTCTCGCCGTTGTACCACCAGACGTAGAGGTTGTCGGGGTCCAGCGCCGGATAGTTGCGGAACGTCAGGGCGTCGTAGTTCTTCTCGATGGCCGTCTGGATGAGCGCCGACTGCTCGAACGTGGTCGTGCTCACGTCCATGCCCACGGCCTCGAACTGCTCGCGGGCCAGCGCCACGAGCGCCACGGTCTCGGGGTCGGGCGGGCCACCGATCTGGAACGCCAGCCGCTCGCCGGTCTCGCGCTCGTACTGCTCGACCAGCTCGCGGGCCTGCTCGGGGTCGTCGGACTCGTAGCCGGTCTCCTCGACGTAGCCGATGGACCCCGGCGGGAACGGCCCGTTGGCCAGCGTGGCGATGCCCCGGGACAGGATCTCGTTGCTCAGCTCGCGCTCGAGCGCCAGCGCCGCCGCCCGGCGGGCGATCGGGTTGTTGAACGGCGGCCGGGTCGCGTTGAGCATCAGGAAGCCGACCTCGGCGTTGGCCTCGGACTCGGCCAGGTTGACCTGCTCGGCCTCGTCCAGCGCCCGCATCTCGTCGATGGTCAGCGCCCCCGTGTTGCTCGACACGTGGAAGGCGTCGATCTCGCCCGACTTGAGGGCGTTGACCCGCTGCTGGGCCTCGACCATCGGCCGAAACTCGATCTCGTCGAGGTAGGGGAGCTGGTTCCCGTTCTCGTCGGTCCGCCAGTAGTTCTCGTTGCGGACGACGGTCAGGTGGTCGTTGACCCGCCACTCCTCGAGCTTGAACGGGCCGGTTCCGATCAGGTTGCGGCCGCAGTTCTCGGCGTCGTCCAGCTGGGCCTGGCCGGTGATGCCCAGCCGGCCGCTGCTGTAGAGGAACGACGGGAACGCCACCCAGGGCCGCGAGGTCGTGACCGTCACCTCGAGCGGGCCGGTGACCTCGACGGTCTCGATGTCCTGGAGCACGAACGAGAACAGCAGCGACGACCGGGCGGGGTACTCACCCCGGTAGGCGTCGAGGTTGTTCTTGACCACCTCCGCCGTCAGCGGGGACCCGTCGTGGAACACGACGCCCTCCCGCAGCGTGATCGTCCACTGCGTGTAGTCGGCGTTGGGCTCGACCGACTGGGCGAGGAACGGCCGGAACCCGCCCTCGCCGTCGGGGACGGTCAGCGTGTCGTAGATGGCGCGGGCGACCTGGATGCCCGAGATGGCCAGCTGGGCCTCCTGCAGGCACCAGCCGCTGGTCGTCTCGGCCTCGAGCCCGTACACCATCCGCCCGCCGTACTGCGGGGGGCCGGCGTCGGCGTCGTCGTCGTCGCCCCCCGACGGCTGGGTCGAGCCGCTGCTCACGCTCGCGCAGGCGGTGGCCAGGACGGCGAGGGCGATGAGGACGGCCCATCTGCGGGCTCCTCCGCGGCGGCTCGAGCGCACGGAAGCGCGTGACACTCGGTCTCCCCCCTTGTGTCTCCGTGGTGGCGTGGTGGGTACTGGTCGGCGTCGGCCCGGGCGTGACCGGGGTCACGGCGGGCCCAGCGGCGAGCACCGTAGAACCGTCGTTGGACAGCTGTCAACGACTGTTACCGCGCGGTCACCTGACCAGGAGTAACGCGCCCCGAGCTGGGCGTTGTCACCGTTTCCGGGCGAGCGTGAGGCCGTCGAAGGCGGGCAGCACGACCACGTCCACCCGGTCGTCCGCGGCCACCCGATCGTTGAAGGCGCGCAGCGCCCGGACCGACTCGTCGGTCGACCCGGCGTCGACGACCTCGCCGCCATAGAGGACGTTGTCGGCCACCAGCAGGCCGCCCGAGCGGATCCGGGGGACGAGCTCGGTCCAGTAGTCGGGGTAGCCGGTCTTGTCGGCGTCCACGAACGCCAGGTCGAACTGCTCGCCGGGCGGCAGCGCGCGGAGCGTGTCGAGGGCGGGGGCCAGGCGCAGCTCGATCCGGTCGGCGACGCCGGCCCGCTCCCAGGCCCGGCGGGCGACCGCCGTCCACTCCTCGCTCACGTCGCAGCACAGCAGCGTGCCGTCGGGCGCCAGGCCCCGGAGGATGCACAGCGCCGAGTAGCCGGTGAACGTGCCCACCTCGACGGCCCGGCGGGCGCCGACCAGCCTGGCCAGGAACGTCAGCAGCTGCCCCTCGTCGGGCCCGATCTGCATGCGCGCCGGCCCGCCCAGGGCGCGGGTCTCGCCCTGGAGGTCGTCGAGGACCTGGTCGTGGGTCCAGGTGCCGTGGGCGACGGCGTAGTCGAGCAGGTCGCGGGTGACGGAGAGCGTGCGGACGTCGGTCATGACCTGCGACGCTACCCACGTGTCTGAACGCGTCATCGTGAACGTCGAGGGCGGGGTGGCCGACGTGCGGCTCAACCGACCCGACAAGCTCAACGCCCTCGACGCCGACCTCATGGCCGGCCTGGCCGACGCGGCGGCGGGGCTGGCCGCCGACCCCTCGGTCCGGGCCGTGGTCCTCTCCGGCGAGGGCCGGTCCTTCAGCGCCGGGCTCGACTTCGCCGGCTTCATGGCCATGGCCGGGCGCCGGGAGGGCGGCCCCGGCGGCGGCATCGGCGCCATCGCCCGCACCGACGGCCGCATCACGCACCTGGGCCAGCAGGCCGCCCACTGCTGGTCGGAGGTGCCGGTGCCGGTGATCGCCGCGGTGTGGGGCCACTGCCTGGGGGGCGGCCTGCAGATCGCGCTCGGCGCCGACATCCGCATCGTCCACCCCGAGGCCCAACTCTCGGTGCTGGAGATCCGCTGGGGGCTGACGCCGGACATGACCGGCACGGCCACGCTGCCCCGCCTGGTGGGCCCCGACGTGGCCAAGGAGCTCACGTGGACGGGCCGGACGGTGACGGGGGAGGAGGCCGTGCGCCTCGGGCTCGCCACCCGCACCAGCGACGACCCGCTGGCGGCCGCGCTCGAGCTGGCCCGCGAGATCGCCACCAAGAGCCCGCACGCCGTCCGGGGCGCCAAGCGGCTCCTCGACCGGGCGGCGGCGGCCGGCCTGGCGGACCAGTACGCGGCCGAGCGCGAGGTGATCGCCGGCCTGGTCGGCTCGCCCAACCAGGCGGAGGCGGTGGCGGCCTACTTCGAGAAGCGCGCCCCGTCGTTCGCCGACCCGGACTGAGCGCCGACCTGGACCGAGCGCCGGCCGGCCACGGGCCGACACCCACGCGCCGGCGGGGGGCCGTAGTCTGCCCCCATGACGGTGGAGACGTTCGCCACGGCGACCGTGCACGCCCCCTCCGGCATGGTGGTCACGCCCGACCACCTGGCCTCATCGGCCGGCGTCGCCATCCTGCGGGCCGGCGGCTCGGCCGCGGACGCGGCCGTGGCCGCCGGCGCCGTGCTGGCCGTCACCAACCAGCACGAGTGCGGCATGGGCGGCGACCTGTTCGCGCTCGTGCACCAGCCGGGCGAGCGCCCCGCCGCCCTGTGCGCCGCCGGCCGCGCCGGCTCGGGCGCCGACCCGGTCCAGCTGCGGGCCGAGGGCCACCAGCGGATGCCGTCGCCCGGCGACGTGCGGGCCGTGACCGTCCCCGGGTGCGTCGACGGCTGGATCGAGCTGCACCGCCGCTTCGGCCGGCTGCCGCTCGCCGAGGTGCTCGAGCCGGCCATGACGTACGCGGCGGCCGGCTTCCCCGTGTCGCCGCAGCTGGCCGAGTCGGTCACCGGCCTCGTCCACCGTCCGGGCGCCGACGACTACCGCGACCCGGCCATGGCCGCCGGGGGCCGCGTGCCGGCCGGCGCGCTCATCCGCCGGCCGGGCGTCGCCGCCGCGCTCGACGCCGTGGTCACCGGCGGCCGCGCCGGCTTCTACCTGGGCGCCTTCGGTTACGGGCTGATCGCCCTGGGCGACGGCCTGTTCACGTGGGCCGACCTGGCCCGCAACCAGGCCGAGTGGATGGAGCCGCTCCACACCACCGCCTGGGGCTACGACGTGTGGGGCACGCCGCCGCCGTCGCAGGGCTACCTCACGCTGGCCGGCGTGGCGGTGGCCGAGGGTCTCGACCTGCCCGCCCCCGACGACCCGGCGTGGGCCCACCTGCTCAGCGAGGCGGCCCGTCAGGTGGGTGCCGACCGGCCCCAGGTGCTGCACGAGGGCGCCGACGGCGCCGCGCTGCTGGCCCCGGAGCGGATCGCCGCCCAGCGGGCCGCCATCGACCCCGACCGGCGCCGCGACCTGGCCCCGCTCACCGCCGGCGGCGGGACGGTCGCCTGCTGCGTCGTCGACCGCGACCGGATGGGCGTCAGCCTGCTCCAGTCCAACGCCTCGGCGTGGGGCGCGGGCCTGGCCGAGCCCGAGACCGGCATCTTCCTGCACAACCGCGGCATCGGGTTCTCGCTGGAGGCCGGCCACCCGGCCGAGTACGGCCCGGGCCGGCGGCCGCCCCACACGCTGGCGCCGGCGCTGGTCACCCGCCCCGACGGCAGCCTCCGCAGCGTGCTGGCCACGATGGGCGGCGACGCCCAGCCCCAGATCCTCGTGCAGCTGCTGGCCCGACTGCTCCACCACGGGGAGCCGGCAGGCGCCGCCGTCGACGCCGGTCGGTGGGTGCTGGCGGCCGCCCCGTTCCGGACGTGGGACGACGGCGGTCCCGGCGTGCTCGCCGTGGAGCCGCACGCCAGCGCCGCCTGGGACGACGGCCTGCGGGCCCGGGGCCACACCGTGACCCGCCACGAGGAGCCCCACCACGCCTTCGGCCACGCCCAGGTGATCGACGTCGACGCCGGCGAAGGCGTGCTCGACGCGGCCGCCGACCCCCGGGCGCTGGTCGGCGCCGCCGCCGGCTACTGACCCGGGACCGGGTCGGCCGGGCTCGCGGGGAGGGGCGGCGACCGTCCGGCTACCGGTCCTCGCCCGCCGCCGACGGGCCCGCCCGCCGGCCCGCCGACCGGTCGGGGTCGACCAGGGCCCCGGCCGCGGTCCAGCTCGCCTCCAGGCGCTCGAGGCGCCGGGCGGCCGAGGCGCGCAGCCGGCCCGCCACGCCCGTGACGAGCGCGTTGACCAGGGCGAGCGTGCCCACGTGGCTGTCGAACGGCCCGGCCCCCTCGGCGGCCACGGTCAGCGCCACCGTGGCCGGCGCGGCCAGCGGCGACAGCACGCTGTCGGTCAGCGCCACCACCTCGGCGCCGGCCGCGGCCGCCCGCTGGGCGTGCTCGACCACCCAGCGCTCATACCGGCGCAGGTCGAGCGCCACGACCACCGCGCCGGGCGGCAGGGGGGCCAGCTGGCGCACGACGGCGGCGTCGGAGCCCCGCACCTGGGCGACGTCGTCGCGCAGCATGGACAGCAGCGAGGCGCACATGGCGCCCACGCCGTCCTCGGCGTCGCCGGCCAGGACCCGCACCGGCCGGCGCTCGTCGGCCAGCAGGGCGACCGCCCGGTCGAAGGCGGCGGGGGACGCCCCCTCGAGCGTGCGCTGGACGTTGGTCAGCTCGGCCCGCAGGGTGCGGGACAGGGCGTCGGAGCCCCGCTCGCCCCGGATCCGCTCGACGGCCGGCGCCAGCTGCTGCCCGATTGCCGCCTGGACGGCGGCCTGGAGCTCGCTGAAGCCGCGGTAGCCGAGCCGGGTGGCCAGCCGGACGACCGACGCGCCGGACGTCTCGGCCCGGGCCGCCACCTCGGCCACCGTGCCGAACGCCACCCCCTGGGGATCGCGCAGCACGACCTCGGCCACCCGGCGCTCGGCGGGGGACAGTGCGTCGCGCTGCCGGGCGATGCGCTCGGACACGTCGCTCACGGCACGGATGGTACATTCACGCTTGGATCTGAAACGTTTGTGCCACACCCGCCCGAGGGCGGCACCGGCGTCACCGCCCCCAGCCCCGTTCGAGTCGGAGGATGCGCCGCCGATGGACACGTTCCGCTCCGTGAACCCCGCCCGGCCCGACGACGTGATCGGCGAGTACCCGGCGCACACGGCCGCCGACGTCGACCGGGCCGTCGCGGCCGCGGCGCAGGCCCAGCGGGCGTGGGCCCGCGTCCCGGTCCCGACGCGGGCCGAGGTCGTGGCGGCCGCCGGCCGGATCATCGCCCGCGACAAGGAGCGCTTCACCGCCCTCGTGGCGCGGGAGGCGGGCAAGGTGCTGGTCGAGGCGGGCGGCGACGTGCAGGAGGCGATCGACATGGCCGGCTTCGTCGCCGGCCAGGGCCGCAGCGCCTGGGGCGAGACCGTGCCGTCCGAGCTGGGCAACAAGCTGTGCTGGACCACCCGCCAGCCCGTCGGCGTGGTCGGCATGATCACGCCCTGGAACTTCCCGATCGCCATCCCGTCGTGGAAGGTGTTCCCGGCGCTGCTGGCCGGCAACGGCATCGTGATCAAGCCGTCCGAGCACGCCCCCGCTTGCTGCGAGGCGTTCGTGGCCGCCTGCGCCGAGGCCGGCGTGCCCGAGGGGCTCATCCAGGTCGTCCACGGCTTCGCCGAGCCCGGCGCCGCGCTCGCCACCCACCCGGGCGTGCGGGCGGTCAGCTTCACCGGCTCGGTGGCGACGGGGCGGACGGTGGCGGCCGCGGCGATGGAGAGCGGGCCGCGGCTGGTCTCGCTCGAGCTGGGCGGCAAGAACGCCATGGTCGTCCGGCCCGACGCCGACCTCGACCTGGCGGTGGACGGCGCCATCTTCGGGGCGTTCGGCACATCGGGCCAGCGCTGCACGTCGACGTCGCGGCTGATCGCGCACCCCGACGTGGCCGGCGAGCTGGTCGACCGGATCGTGAAGCGGGCCACCGAGCTGCGGCTCGGCGACCCGCAGGACCCGGCGGTCGACGTCGGCCCGGTCATCACCGCGGCGTCGGCCGAGCGCATCGCCGGCTTGGTCGACGCGGCGGTGGCCGAGGGCGCGACCGTGGCCTGCGGCGGCCGGGCGGTCGGCGTCGAGGGGCTGGGCGGCGCCTTCTTCGCCCCCACGGTCCTCACCGGCGTGCGGCCCGAGCACGCCCTGGCCCGCACCGAGGTGTTCGGCCCCGTCCTCGCCGTGATCGAGGTGGCCGACCTCGATGAGGCGCTCGACGTCGTCAACGCCGTCGAGTACGGCCTGTCCGCCGCCGTCTACACGCAGGACATCAACGTCGCCCTCACCGCCGTCGAGCGCATCGACACCGGCATCGTCTACGTCAACGCCCCGACGATCGGCGCCGAGATCCCGTTGCCGTTCGGCGGCACCAAGCACACGGGCAACGGGTTCCGCGAAGCCGGCACCCGGGGCATCGAGCAGTTCAGCGAGCTCAAGACCGTCTACGTCGACTACTCGGGCCGGCTCCAGCGGGCCCAGATCGACACGCCCGGCGTCGGCACCGCCGGCACCGCCGGCCCACCGCCGCCCGTCCCGCCCGATTAGGAGGAGCCGTCGTGACCGCCCTCGAGACGCACCCCACCTCGGCCACCGCCGTCTGGCTGGCCCGCGACCACGACGCCCTGGCCGGCGTCCTGCCCCGCTACTACGACGTCGTCGCCGAGCGGGGCGAGGGCTCGTGGCTGATCGACGTGGAGGGCCGCCGCTTCCTCGACCTGGGCGCCGGCATCGGCGTCAACGCCACCGGCCACGGCCACCCCAAGGTGGTCGCCGCCATCGTCGAGCAGGCCCAGCAGCTCGTCCACACGTCGGTCGTCGTGCACCACCGGCGCAACGTCGAGCTGGCCGAGCGCCTGGGCGCACTGTGCCCGTTCCTCGACGCCCCCCAGGTGTTCTTCTGCAACTCAGGCGCCGAGGCGGTCGACGGGGCGCTCAAGCTGGCCCGGGCCGCCACCAGTCGGCCCGGCGTCGTGGCCTTCCGCCGGGGCTTCCACGGCCGGACGCTGGCCGCCACCACGCTGACCACGGCCAAGGGCCGCTACCGCGCCGGCTACCAGCCGCTGTTGCCCGGCGTCCACCACGCCGCCTACTGCGTGCCCCACGAGCACGCCGACGAGGCCGCTGCGGTCGACGCCGCGCTGGCCGACCTCGACCGGCTGCTGGCGGTCGAGCTGCCCGCGTCGGACGTGGGGGCGATGGTCGTCGAGCCGGTGCTGGGCGAGGGCGGCTACGTGCCCCCGCCCCGGGCCTGGCTGGCCGGCCTGCGCGAGCGGTGCACCGAGCACGGCATCCTGCTCGTGTTCGACGAGGTCCAGTGCGGCGTCGGCCGCACGGGCCGGCCGTTCGCGGCCGAGACCTACGACGTGGCCCCCGACGTGCTGCTGTTCGCCAAGGGGATCGCGTCGGGCCTGCCGCTCGGCGGCATCGCCGCCGGCCGGGAGCTCATGGAGCGGTGGCCGACCGGCGCCCACGGCTCGACGTTCGGCGGCAACCCGGTGGCCTGCGCCGCCGCGCTGGCCACGCTCGACGTGCTCGAGGCCGAGGGCTGCTACGAGCGGGCCGCCCGGCTCGGCGAGCGGGCGCTGGCTCGGCTGCGGGCCGAGGTCGGCGGTCACCCGCAGGTGCGCGACGTGCGGGGCCTGGGGCTGATGATCGGCGTCGAGCTGGCCGACGCGGCGGCGACCGAGGACGTGTGCCGCCGGTGCCTGGACGACGGGGTGATCGTGCTCACCTGCGGGCCCGACCAGAACGTCATCCGGCTCGTGCCGCCGCTGACCGTGACCGACGACGAGCTCGACCTGGGCCTGACCACGCTCGCCCGGGCCATCGCCGCCGCCTGACGGCGCCGGCCGGCCGCGGCCGGGCGCCCGCCCGGTCCCCGTCGGGCGGCACCCGGTCCGGTCAGAAGGCGAGCAGGTCGCGGAGGGCGGCCTCGACGCGACCGGCCGGCGACCACACGGCCTCGAGGGTCGGGGCGAACGGGACCGGGGTGTCGAGCCCGCCCACCCGGCGGACCGGGGCGTCGAGCCAGGCGAACGCCTCGTCGCCGATCGTCGCCGCCACCTCGGCGCCGAAGCCGCCGGTCAGCGGCGCCTCGTGGACGACGAGCGCCCGCGACGTCTTCTTCACCGACGCGATCACCGTGGTGCGGTCCCAGGGCCGGAGCGACCGCAGGTCGACGACCTCGACGTCGCCGTCGACCGCCTCGGCCGCGTCCAGCGCCCACTGGACGCCGGCGCCGTAGGTGACGACCGTGGCGTCCCGGCCCGGGCGGACCACGCGGGCCCGGCCGATCGGCACGGTCCCGTGCCCGGCCGGCACCGGCCCCCGGGCGGTGCGGTACAGCCGCTTGTGCTCGAGGACCAGCACGGGGTTGCCGTCGTCGAGGGCGGCGAGCAGGAGGCCCTTGGCGTCGGCCGGCGTGGCCGGGGCCACGACCTTGAGCCCGGGTACGTGGCAGAACCACGCCTCGACGTTCTGGGAGTGGAACGGCCCGGCGCCCAGGCCGCCCCCGATCGGGAGCCGCACGACCACGGGGACGGCCGCCCCCCACCGGTAGTAGGTGGTGGCCAGGTTGTTGACCAGCTGGTTGAACCCGCAGGTCACGAAGTCGCCGAACTGCATCTCGACGACCGGCCGGAAGCCGGCGAGGGCGAGGCCGAGCGCCGCGCCCAGAGCGCCGGACTCGATGATCGGCGTGTTGCGGACCCGGTCGGTCCCGAACTCGGCCGCCAGGCCCTCGGTGGCCTTGAAAACACCGCCGTAGCCGGCGATGTCCTGGCCCAGCAGCAGCACCCGGTCGTCGGCGGCCAGCGCCACCCGCAGCGCGTCGCGGACGGCGTCGACGTAGCGCAGCTCGCCCGGCGTGCCGCGGGTCCCGGCGGCCGCCGGCGCGGCCCGGCGCAGGGGAGCGGGCGGCGCGTGCACGCCCTCCAGCTCGGCTTCGGCGCTCGACGCCGGCTCGGCGTCGCCCAGGGCGTCGGCCACCAGCCGGTCGACCTCCGCCCGCAGCTCGGCCCGCAGCGCCTCCCGCTCGTCCGGGCCCGGCCCGCGCCGCTCGTCGAGCACGGCCTCGAACCGGGCGATCGGGTCGCGGGCCGCCCACGCGGCGAGCTCCTCGGCCGGCACGTAGTCGGTACCCGACGCCTCCTCGTGGCCCCGCATCCGGTAGGTCTTCGCCTCGATCAGGCTCGGCCCCGCACCGGCCCGACCCCGGGCCGCCGCCTCGGCCACGGCCTCGCGCACGGCCAGCACGTCGTTGCCGTCGACCACCCGCCCCGGCATGCCGTAGCCGGCCGCCCGGTCGGCCAGGTCGGCGCAGGCGTACTGCTCGGCCACCGGCGTGGACAGGCCCCACTGGTTGTTCTCGATCAGGAACACGACCGGCAGCGACCACACCGCCGCCAGGTTCATCGCCTCGTGGACGTCGCCTTCGCTGGTGGCACCGTCGCCGATCAGGACGGCCGCCACCCGGCCCTCGCCCCGCAGCCGGGCGGCCAGGGCGAGACCGTCGGCCACCGGCGCCATGGCCCCCAGGTGGCTGATCATGCCGACGACGTGGTGGTCGAGAGCGCCGAAGTGGAACGTGCGGTCGCGCCCGCCCGTGTAGCCGCCGGCCCGGCCGAGCAGCTGGCGGAACAGCACGCCGAGGTCGAGGCCCCGGCCGCAGAACACGCCGAGGTTGCGGTGGGCCGGCAGGATCCAGTCGTCGGACCGGAGGGCGGCCACGCAGCCCACCGACACGGCCTCCTGGCCGATGCCGGAGAACCACTTGCTGAGCTGGCCCCGGCGGACGAGCGCCAGCATCTTCTCCTCGATCACCCGGGGCAGCAGCAGGCTGCGGTAGAGCGCCAGCAGCTCGCGGGTCCCGGCCCCGTGCTGCAGGTCGCTCGGCACCCCGGCCACGCCTACTCCACCCAGGCGTCGCGCTCGACGAGCACCTTTTTCAGCACGTCGGGCCGGTCGGTCATGATGCCGTCGACGCCCATGTCGAGCAGGCGGTGCATCTCGTCGGCCTCGTTGATCGTCCACACGTGGACCTGGAGGCCCCGGTGGTGGGCCGCGGACAGGAAGCGGTCGGTGACCAGCGGCACCCGGCCCTTGCGCGTCGGCACCTGGACGCACGCCGCCGTGAACCGGCCGGCCGGCACGCCCCGGGAGGCGGCCATCAGCCGGGCGACCTGGCGGGGCCCCATCGACGTGCACAGGCGGGGGCCCAGCTCGGCCCGCAGGCGGGCCAGGCGGCGGTCGGAGAACGACCCGATGCACACCCGGTCGATCGTCCCGGTGCGCCGGATCAGCTCGATCAGCGGCTCGACCGCGGCGTCGTGCTTGGGGTCGATGTTGATGCGCACATCGGGCCAGGCGGTGAGCAGGTCCTCGAGCAGGGGGATCTGGTCGCGGCCCCGCACCTTGACCGCCCGCACCTCGGCCAGCGGCAGGTCACCGATGAGCCCCGAGCCGTCGGTCAGGTTGTCGAGGTGGTCGTCGTGGAAGGCGACGAGCACGCCATCGGCGGTGGCGTGGGCGTCGGTCTCGAGGTACCGGTAGCCCATCTCGACCGCGGCCTCGAACGCGCCCATCGTGTTCTCGGCCGGGCCTCCCTCCCGGTGCGCGCCCTGGTGCGAGAAAGCCAGCGGTCCGGGCCAGTCGAGGAAGGGGAAGCGAGCCATGATGCGCACGGACGGTAGCCGGCTGGCGGCCGTTCCCCTCGAAATGCCAGTCTGCGCCAGGTGGAGGAACCTTCACGCGTCTGGACGTTGGAGGAAGCGAACGCCGCCCTCCGGTGGGTGCGCGAGGTCGTCGCCCGCGCCCAGCGCCTGTGGGAGGAGTACCGGGCCGAGGCGGGGCGCACCGCCCGGCTCGTCCGCCAGAACGGCCACGGGCTGGTGCCCGCCGACCCCACGCCCATCAAGGCCTGCATCGACGAGCTGGCGGCCGAGGCGATCGTGCTGCGCGACGTGGCCCGGGGGCTGGTCGACTTCCCGGCCCGCAGCCCCAGCGGCCGCTGGTACTGGCTGTGCTGGCTGCTGGGCGAGCGCGAGGTCGGGTGGTGGCACTGGCCGGAGGACGGGTTCGCCGGCCGGCGCCCCGCCATCGACCTGCCCGACTGACCGACCGGCCCGGCCGCCCTGCTGCCGACCAGCGGTGACCCGCCGGTCGGCCGATCCCGGGCGCGGCGGGCCGGCACCGCGGGCGCGCGGGCGACCGAGGCGGCCGATACCGTGGCCCGCGTGGACATCACCGATCGGTTCGCCGAGCTGGTGCGCGGGCCGGAGGAGGAGTGCCGGATCGACCTCGGCGCCTTCCTGATCGCCGCCCACGCCCGCCGCGATCTCGACATCGACGAGCAGCTGGCCCGGCTGGACGAGCTGGCCATGGGCTGCGCCACCCCGACGATCGACGGGCTGTGCGAGCACCTCTTCGGGAACCTGGGCTTCCAGGGCGACACCGAGGACTACAAGAACCCCCGCAACTCGCTGCTCGACGTGGTGCTCGACCGCCGCAAGGGCATCCCGATCACGTTGTCGGTGGTCGTCATCGAGGTGGGGCGCCGGCTCGGGCTCGAGCTCAAGGGCGTCGGCATGCCCGGCCACTTCCTCGTGCGCGACGCCTACGACCCCGAGGTGTTCATCGACCCGTTCCACCGGGTCCAGCTGAACCGCAGCGACTGCGAGAAGCTGTTCACCGTGCTCCACGGGTCGTCGGCCCGATTCCAGGAGCGGTTCCTCGAGCCGGTGGGGCCGCGGGCGATCATGGCCCGCATGGTCACCAACCTGCAGCGGTCGTTCGTGGGCCAGGGCGACCGGGCCGGGGCACTGTGGGCCCAGTGCCTGCGGGTGGTCGTGCCGGGGGCGACGGTGGGCGACCGGCGCCAGCTGGCCGCCCTGCTCGCCGCCAACGGGCGCTTCGACGCCGCCGCCCAGGAGCTGGAGGCCATCGCCGACGAGGGCTGGGGCGGCGAGCGCGACCGCATCGCGGCGACGGCGATGCGGGCCAAGCTCAACTGAGCTGGCAGTCTCAGCCGCGTGATCGACCGCGACCTCAAGCGCAGCCTGGGCCAGATGATGAAGGGGGTCCAGGTGGTCGGCGCCAGCCACGACGGGGTCACCCGCGCCTACACGAGCCACTGGGTGTGCCAGGTGAGCTTCGAGGAGCCGGTGATCGTGGCGTCCTCGTCGCCCAAGCACGACACCCACCCGCTGATCGTGGCCAGCGGCCGGTTCTCGGTCTCGATCCTGGCCGGCGACCAGATCGAGCAGGGCCAGTACTTCTCGTACCCCGGGCACAAGATGCGCTACGTCGCCGACGAGTACCTCGACGAGGTCGACGGGCTACCCCGGGTGCGCGACTGCATCGCCTGGTTGGCCTGCGAGGTCGAGGACCACATCTCCGGTCGCTACGACCACGACCTGTTCTTCGCCCGGGTGGTGGGCACCCGTGAGGGCCGGCTGGGCGCGCCGCCCCTCCTGTACTCGTCCCGGCTGGGGTGGCGGGCGGCCGGGGGCCGCATCCGCGAGCCCGGGGGATCGGTCCGCGACCGGCTTTTGGCCCGGCTCGAGGGTTCCTGAGCACGGACCTCCGCGCCCGGGCCCGGCCCGCAGCGCTCCGCCGCCGGCGCGGCAGTCCGATCGCGGTGCGTGACGGAGGCACTTGACCGGCGGGTCAAGTACGGTGAGCGGCATGACGCTCGCCGACCAACGCCCCACGGACACGACGTCGCCGGCCGCCGACGCCTCCGACGACGAGCGGGTGCTCGCTCTGTGCCGCCAGCTCCTCGACGAGCTGCCGCCGGCCGAGACCGACCGGGTCACGTTCCTCGGCCGCCAGTTCGACCTCGGGCTCGCCTGGGTCCACTTCCCCGAGGGCCACGGCGGCCTCGGCCTGTCGCCCCGCCTGCAGAAGCTCATCAACGAGACGCTGGGCGCGGCCGGGGCGCCGAGCCCGTCCTACGGCAACCCGATCGGGCACGGCATGGCCGCCCCCACGATCGTCACCCACGGCAGCGAGGAGCAGAAGCGTCGCTACGTGCGCCCGCTGTTCACGAACGAGGAGATCTGGTGCCAGCTCTTCTCCGAGCCGGGCGCCGGGTCCGACGTGGCCAGCCTGTCGACGCGGGCCGTCCGCGACGGCGACGAGTGGGTGGTCAACGGCCAGAAGGTGTGGACGACGCTGGCCCACGTCGCCCGATTCGGGATGCTCGTGGCCCGCACCGACCCCGACGTCCCCAAGCACAAGGGCCTGACCTACTTCGTGGTCGACATGCACGCCCCCGGAGTCGAGGTGCGGCCGCTGTACCAGATCACCGGCGAGGCCGAGTTCAACGAGGTCTACTTCACCGACGTCCGGATCCCCGACGCCGAGCGCCTCGGCGAGGTGGGGGAGGGCTGGCGCGTGTCGCTCACCACGCTCATGAACGAGCGGGTGGCGATCGGCGGGCAGGTCCCGCCCAAGGGCTCGGGGATGATCGGCCAGCTGATCGCCACCTGGCGGCGCACCGGCCCTCACGCGGGGCCGACCGCAGCCGCGGACCGCGACCGGGTCGTCCGGCTGTGGACCCGGGCCGAGGTGGCGCGCCTGACCAACATCCGGGCCGCCCAGCAGCGGGCCAAGGGCACGCCGGGCCCCGAGGGCTCGATCGGCAAGCTGGCGATGGCCGAGCTCAACAAGGAGATCACCTCCTGCGCCATCGACCTGCTCGGCCCCGAGGGCATGCTGCACCCCGACGGCTACCCGATGGCCCGCCCGCAGACCACCAACCTGTGGTCGAGCCCGAGCCACGCCTTCCTGCGGGCCCGGGCCAACTCGATCGAGGGCGGCACGACCGAGATCATGAAGAACATCCTCGCTGAGCGGGTGCTCGGGCTCCCCGGCGACGTCCGGGTCGACAAGGACAAGCCCTGGTCGGAGGTGCCCCGCTCCTGATCGGGCTGTCACGGTGACGGCCCCCCAGCACGCGCTGCGTAGTGTTGATCCCGTGAGCTCGGCTGGGGAAGACGAGCGGGAGTTCGGTGCACGCAAGCGCGGACGCCCGCCGGGGCAACGCAGCGCGGAGACGCGCGACCGCATCCTGCGGGCCGCCCGCGCCCGCTTCTCGCAGTCCGGCTACGCCCGGACTTCGCTGGCCGACATCGCCCGCGAGGCCGGCATCACGCCCCGGGCGATCTACCACTACGTCGAGTCGAAACCCCAGCTGTTCCGGCGGGCCGCGGATGCCGCCTACGAGCGGTTCGCGGACGCGGTCAGCGAGCGCGTGCTGGGTCGGGCCGACAGCCGCAGCCGGCTGCACGGCCTGGCCGACGTCTTCCGCGACCTCTACCGCGAGGACCCGACGATCGTGGCCATGCTGAGCCAGACCGTCACCGAGGTGTACCGCAACCCCGAGCTCGACCGGTCCATGCTCATGCCCGAGGGCTACGTGCCCCTCAACCGGGTGCTGGTCGACATGGCCGTTGCCGACGGCGACCTGGCCGAGGGCGTCGACCCCGCGGGGGCGGCGGCGATGATCGAGGTGCTGGGGTCGGGCCTGACGCTGCTGGCCAGCAAGGAGCGCGAGCACGAGTACATGGCCATGCTCGACGTGCTCGAGCGGCTGCTGGACGGCACGCTGTTCGTCGACCGGTCGGAGGCGACCGGGACCTGACGGGGCGGGGCCGGCGCCGGGGCGGGGCGCGGCTCGGGTCGGCCGGGCCGGTCCGGGGCCGTCGCCGTCGGGTCCGGGCCGGCCGTCGCTACCGTTCTGCCTCGTGCGCCGAACGAAGATCGTCGCGACGCTGGGACCCGCGTCCGATCCGCCGGAGACGGTGGCCGCGCTCCTGGACGCCGGGGCCGACGTGTTCCGCCTCGGCCTGGCCCACGGCACGCCCGAGGAGCACCTGGCCCGCATCGAGCGGATCCGTTCGGTGGCCGACGAGCGCGACCGCAAGGTCGCCGTCCTGTGCGACCTGCCCGGGCCCAAGGTGCGGGCCGGGACGTTCCCCGAGGGCGGGGCCTTCCTGGCCGAGGGCGACGAGGTCGAGCTGGTGGCCGGCGACGGCCCCAGCGACGCCGACCGCATCACGGTCGACGAGGACGGGCTGACCGGCGTCGCCGGGGTCGGCGACACGGTCGTGCTGGGCGATGGCACCGTCACGCTCGAGGTCCGGGCCGTCGACGACGAGGCCGTGCGGGCCGTGGTCCGTAGCGGCGGGCGGCTCCAGGGGCGCCCGGGCGTCCACCTGCCGTCCGAGCGCTGGGCGCCGGCCGTCCCCACCGACCACGACCTGGCGCTCGTCGACCGGGTCGCCCGCCAGGCCGATTGGGTGGCCGTGTCGTTCGTCCGCCGCGCCGACGAGATCGAGCGGGTGCGGGAGGCCCTCGGCGCGGACGGCCCCAAGGTCATGGCCAAGATCGAGACCCGGGCCGCCGTCGACCACCTCGACGAGCTGCTCGACGCGGCCGACGGCGTGATGGTGGCCCGCGGCGACCTCGGGATCGACTGCGCCATCGAGGAGGTGCCGCAGCTCCAGAAGCGCATCATCCGGGCCGCCGCCCGCCGCGGTGTGCCGGTCGTGACCGCCACCCAGATGCTCGAGTCCATGGTCACCGCCCCGGCCCCCACCCGGGCCGAGGTGTCCGACGTGGCCAACGCCGTGGTCGACGGCACCGACGCGCTGATGCTGTCGGCCGAGACCGCCATCGGCCAGCACCCGGTCGCCGCGGTGCGGACCATGGGCCGCATCGCCCTGCGGGCCGAGCAGTCCGACGAGCGGCTGATCGCCCCCGAGGACCGGGGCCGGCTGCGCCGGCGGGAGATCACCCCCGAGGCGACGGCCGTGGCCATGGCCCACGCCGCGCTGCGAGCGGCGTCCGAGCTGCACCTGTCCGCCATCGTGTGCTGCACCCGCAGCGGCACGACCGCCCGGGCCATGGCCGCCCTCCGGCCCGCCTGCCGACTCATCGGCGCCAGCCCGTCGCCGGCCACCGCCCGGCAGCTGGCGCTGACCTGGGGCGTCGAGCCGCTGGAGGTGGGGGAGTACGGCTCCACCGACGACATGGTGTGGTGCGTCGTCGAGGCCACCGTGCGGCGGGGCCTGGTGAAGGCGGGCCAGTCCATCGCCGTGCTGGCCGGGGCGCCCGGCTCGCCGGCCCACGGCACGGACGTGCTGCGGATCGTGACCGTGCAGTAAGCACGTAGCCCGTGACCCACGTACCTGGCGGTGCGGGCGGTGTTCCCGGCGGGCCCGACCCGTCGCGCGGCGCGGACGGCCCCCCGAGCGGGGACGGCTCGCGGACGACGGCCCGCGGGCTGTGGCTGCACGAGTCCGGCACCGGCCCGCTGGTCGTCCTCGTGCACGGGGCCATGGACCGCTCGGGCGGCATGCTGCGCGCCCGCCGCCTCCTGTACCACGACCACCGGATCATCCGCTACGACCGGCGCGGCTACGGCCGGTCCAAGCTGGCCGCGCCGAGCGACGACTTCCGGGTCCAGGTCGACGACCTGGCCGACATCCTCGACGGGCGGCCGGCCGTCATCGCCGGGCACAGCTTCGGCGGCGTGATCGGGCTGGCGCTGGCCGAGACCCGGCCCGAGCTCGTCCGGGCCGTGCTGGCCTACGAAGCGCCGATGAGCTGGGAGCCCTGGTGGCCGCACGGATCGTCCCGGCTGCCCGACCAGAGCCCGGAGGACGCGGCCGAGTGGTTCCTGCGCCGGATGATCGGCGACCGAACCTGGGAGCGGCTGCCCCGCTCGGTGCGGGCCGAGCGGCGGTCCGAGGGACCCGCCCTGGTGGCCGACCTGCGCTCGGTCCGGGCGCCGGCCCCCGTCCCGTACCGGGCGGAGCGGGTGACGGTGCCCGTGCTGGCCGCCTTCGGGGGCGCGGCCCGTGACCACCACCGGCGGGCCGCCAAGGAGCTGGCCGAGCGGGTGCCCCACGGCACCCTGCGGGAGGTGCCGGGGGCCGACCACGGCATCCACCTGTCCATGCCCGAGGCGTTCGCCGGGCTGGTGCGGGAGGCGGTGGAGCTGGCGGACGCCGCTGCGGCGGCGGGCTGACGCCGGGGCTTGCGGCCGGCTGACCCGGTGCTGTCGGTCCTCTGACGCGGCGTAGCGGCGCCGGTCCGGGGCGTGGCTCGCGCCGGGCCGGTGACCTGCGGCGTTAGCCTCCGGGACCGATGGCAACGGCGCCACGTCCCCCCACCCCTGGTCCGCGTGCGTCCGCCGCCTCCGCGTGGGGTCGGCGGCCGATCGCCTTCGTCCTCTCCGGCGGCGGCAACCTCGGCGCCCTCCAGCTCGGCATGCTCCGGGCGCTGCTCGAGCACGGCGTGACGCCCGACCTGGTGGTCGGCTGCTCGGTGGGGGCGATCAACGGCGCCGGCTTCGCCCACGAGCCCACGCTCGAGCGCCTCGACGACCTCGAGGAGCTGTGGCTCGGGCTCGACCGCCGCGACGTGCTGCCGAGCGGGTGGTCGAACGCGGTGTCGCTGGCCCGGCGGGGCGAGGCCGTCCACGACCTCGCCGCGCTGCGGGCGATGGCCGAGGAGCACCTGCCGGCCACCACGTTCGAGGAGCTGGCCATCCCGTTCGAGTGCGTGGCCACCGACATCGGCAACGTGCAGGAGGTGTGGTTCGACTCGGGCCCGCTGATCGAGCCGCTGCTGGCGTCGGCCGCCCTCCCGGCCATCTACCCGCCGGTGGAGATCGACGGCGTGCGGTACCTCGACGGCGGGATCGTCAACGACGTGCCCATGAGCCGGGCGGTCGAGCGGGGGGCGGCGACGATCTACATCCTCCAGGTGGGGTCGTTCCTGCGGGCCCGGCGCGACCCCCGGCGGCCGCTCGACATGGCCGTGCAGGCCTACTGGGTGGCCCGCCACCACCGGTTCAAGCGCGAGATCGAGGCCCTGCCGCCTGACGTCGAGGTGCACGTCCTGCCGACCGGCGAGACGCCCCGGGTGCGGTTCAACGACTTCACCCACTCGGCGACGCTGATCGCCCGGGCGTACGAGGCGACCGCCGCCTACCTCGACGACCTGGCGGCCGGCCGCCAGCCCGAGTCGCCGATCGACCGGCTGCCGGCCGCGGTGACCACCCGCCGAGCGCGGACGGGCGGGTCGGCCCGGGGCGGGGCCTCGGCCCCGGGGGGCGGGGACGACCACGAGCCGCTCGACGACGATGCCGCGGCGGCGGGCAAACGCCGGTGGGCGAAGGCCACCATGCTCCGCCGCCGCATCGCCGACCTCCCCGCCATCACCACCCGCCGCACCGCCGACGACACCGGCGCCGAGCACGAGCCCGAGGCCGCCCCCGAGGCCGCGCCGGGCCCGGCGGCCGACGCGCCCACCAACGGCGACGGCCCCGCCAGCAACGGCCACGGCGCCGACGAAGGCGACGAGCCCGACGACGGGGACGATCTGGCGGCGGCCGTCCGCCGGTGGGCCCCGGCGACGCTCCGCCGTCGCATCGCCGAGCTGCCGATCCGCCGTACGTCGGCCGGGGGCTGACCGGTTCGGCCGCACCGACTGCGACGTGTTCACGTTCCGGGGCCCGCTCGTCTGCCGGGTCGGGTCGTACCTCCGTCCTCACGGGCCCGGTCGCCGACCGGCAGCCCTGACGGCGGTGGCGGCGGCCGGCGTGGCGCCGTGGTGCCACCGGGCTCGCGCGGGGCGCCGCGGGGGCGGCGGGCGGGGCCAGACTGGGGGCGATGAGTGACCACCAGCCCGTGGGCCTGTCGACGAGCGGCCCGCCCGAGACCGTCCTCGACCCCGAGCCCGCCGAGGCGATCGCCGCCCTCGAGGCCGCGGTCGCCAAGACCGACGACGCCGAGCGGCGGGCGGCCGTCGCCGACGTCGTGGCCCGCTGGCCCCGCTTCCTCGAGGCGTGGGCGGTGCTCGGCGACCTGGGCCGCGACGCCATCGAGCGGTACGCCTACCATCGGGTGGGCTACCACCGGGGCCTCGACAAGCTCCGGGCCAGCGGCTGGCGGGGATCGGGCTACGTGCGCTGGCGGCACCCGGAGAACCGGGGCTTCCTGCACGCGCTCGACGGCCTGCGGGCCGACGCCGCCGCCATCGGCGAGGAGGACGAGGCCGAGCGGTGCGCCCAGTTCCTGCGGCAGCTCGACCCCGACTGGCCACCGCTCGAGCGCTCGTCCTGACCGCTCATAACGAGCCCGCTGGGCGCGCCCGCCACGGCGCCACGCGCCGCGTCACTGACCGCGCCACTCTCGTGCCACTCACCGGCCCGATCGCCCGCCCGTCGTGCTCGTTTCCAGCGTCACCCGCCGATGTCACCCTGCTGTCACGCCGCCGTGTCACCGCACGGTGTCGGCCGCCCACGCCGGCCCATCGCGCCGGCCCATCGCGCCGGCTCGTCGCGCCGGCTCGTCGGCCCGGCCGGCCGCGCCGCCGCTCGTTTCGGCCGCCCGCCAACCCGTCCGCCCGTCTGACCGCCGACACGGTCAGGCGAGCCCGGACGGAGGGGCCACGGGTGGGTCACCCCGGTCGTGCGGGCCGTCCCGGACATTCCCGGGCGTGCCGCAGGTGCGTGAGCTGCCGGTCGGCTTCGATGATCAGCCGCTGCACCGTGCGGAGGTCGCCCTGCAGCAGCACCGCGGTGTTCTCGTCACCCATCCGCAGCGACACCGTGCCCGGGTCGGAGGCCGTGGCCTGGTCTTCCACATCGACGGTCGCCTGGCCGAGGCGGGACAACACGAGGGTGGCCCGCACCGGGCCCTTGTCCTTGAGGGGAAGGACTCTAGGATCGAGCACGTCAATGCCTCCTTGGCAGGTGTTGGCCAGGCCCCGGGGTGCCGACACACCGCCGGGGCCACTTTCGTTCACGTTACTTCCCAAACACCCAGCGCGCCCAGTCTTCTGGGTGTGATCGCCGTTTCCACCCACGGGCGCGGGTTCGCCTAATGTGGTGGGTATCGTCACGCTCTACTACGACATCCCGGAAGAGTTGCATCGGCGCCTCAAGGTCGAGGCCGCGACGCGCGGCACGACGCTGAAGGCGCTCGTCATCGAGGCGCTCGAGAAGATCCTCGAAGAACCCGCCGACAAAGACGCCAACGCCCGTCGCTGACCGACGGGCCAGACTCGATCACCACCGCCTGCTCCTCTCGTAGGGTCCGCCAACGGCTCGCACCGGAGCCACAGGGAGCGATCGGCGGTCGCCCGCCAGCGGGGGCGAGCCGCTCGATTCGGCGATCCCGGGGGAGACGACCACCACCCCGGTCCCCCCAGTATTCCACCCCTCCCACCCCCACACGCGGATACCCCCGAACACATGTCCGCCATGCCCGCCGGCGCTGCGCCCACCGTGCGCCCCGCGCCCGCCGGCCGCCCCGGCGGGTGGCGCCCCTGCCGCAGCCCGGGTCCGCCGGTCTCGTAGCCTCACGGCCGTGGCAACGCCCGGAGGCAACGGTTCGGCGCCATGATGTCGGCCCTGTTCACGGCGGTCGCGGCGAGTGCGGCGGCGACCGATCCGAGCTGGCTCCTGTCGACGATGGCGGAGTCGTCGGCGGCGCTCGTCGGCATCATCGGCGGCCTCCTCGTGTCGCGGGTGGTGGCGCTGTCGGCAGAGAGGTCGGCGCTCAGCCGGCAGGAGACCGAGTTGGTCCATCGGCGGGCGCAGGTCTCGGCCGAGCTCGACGCCCGGGCGCAGGCGCTGAAGAAGGACATCGAGGAGGACTTCCGGACGCTGGCGCCCCGCACGGTCTGCAACCGCCCGGACATCACGGTCGACGGCCTGCTGCGCGAGCACCTCGACGACCGGTGGCACGGCGACGGCGACCTCCGCGCCCTGGCCGAGCGGGTGATCGACACCGTGCGCCGGGCCTACGAGCGCTGCACCGATCCCGAGGTCCAGCCGTTCGTCGACCCCGACTCCGTGTGTGAGCTGGTCGAGGTGCCGGCGGGGGAGGAGGAGGTCTACCGGGAGGTCGCCCGCCGGGTGGCCTACGACCGGCTGGAGGCCAACGGCGCCTTCGACCGGCTGCTCGATCCCCGCTCGCTGCCGGACCTCACCCGGATCACCGAGACGTGGGAGGACATGGCCGACGCCGACCGCACCCGCCGTAGCGAGGAGCTGGCCGACGAGCTGCGGGACATCGGCATCCAGCTGGTGAGCGTCCGGGGCAGCCTGCACCGCATCGGCGACGTCCGCAGCCTGCGGCCGACGTTCATCGCCCTCGGGATCTTCGCGGTGGTCGGGATCGTGCAGCCGGTCGTGATGCTGGCCATGCGCCCGGTCCCGGCCGGCACGGCCCCCCGGGTGTGGATCGTCACCTCGTTCGCGGCGGCGCTCGTCGGCCTGCTGTTCGTCCTCTACCGCGAGATCCGGATGCTGACGAGCAACGGGTCCTGACGAGCATCGGGCAGCGACGGGAGCGGCGTCCGCCGGCGAAGCCCGCCCCCTTCACCCCAGCCGCGCCGCCCGGGCCAGCAGGTGCCGCCGCTCCGGCAGGCTCCGCGCCCGGCGGGCCGCGGCCCGGTAGGCGGCCCGGGCCCCGTCCCGGTCGCCGCCGACCTCCAACAGGTGCCCCCGCACCGAGTCGAGGTGGTGGGACCGGGCGAGCCGCCGGTCGCCGGCCAGCGCCTCGACCACCGCCAGGCCGGCCGCCGGCCCGTCCACCATGGCGAGCGCCACCGCCTTGTTGAGCGTCACGACCGGGCTCGGGTCGAGCGTCTCGAGCACCCGGTAGAGGGCGAGGATCTGCGGCCAGTCGGTGTCGGCCGCGGTCGGCGCCTCGTCGTGGACGGCGGCGATGGCGGCCTGCACCTGGTAGGGGCCGAGCGGCTTCGACCCCAGGGCCCCGGTCACGAGGGCGACGCCCTCGGCGATGGCGTCGGCGTCCCACCGCGAGCGGTCCTGCTCGCTGAGCGTCACGAGGGCGCCGAGCTCGCCGTCCAGCCGGGCGGGGCGCCGGGCCTCGGTGAGCAGCATCAGCGCCAGCAGCCCGGCCACTTCGCCGTCGTCGGGCACGAGCCGCAGCAGCAGCCGGGCGAGCCGGATGGCCTCGGCCGTCAGCTCGTCCCGCACCAGGTCGGCGCCGGCCGTCGCCGTGTAGCCCTCGTTGAACACCAGGTAGAGCACGTGGAGGACGACCCGCAGGCGCGCCCCCTGTTCGTCGGCCGGCGGCAGGCGGAACGTGGCGCCGGCGGCGCGGATGCGGTCCTTGGCCCGCACGATCCGCTGGGTCATCGTCGCCTCGGGCACGAGGAACGCCCGGGCGATCTCGGCGGTGGTGAGGCCGCCGACCGCCCGCAGGGTCAGCGCCACCTGGGAGGCGGGGGTGAGCGCGGGGTGGCAGCACAGGAACAGCAGGGTGAGGGTGTCGTCGCCGACCGGGCCGAGGGCGTCGGGGCCGCCGGGCTCGGACCCGGACTCCTCGGCCGGCCGGCGGGGCGCGCGGGCCTGGTCCAGCTCCTCCCGCCGCCGGCGGGCCTCGTCCCGCCGCAGCTCGTCGGCCAGCCGCCGCGCCGCCACCGTGGTCAACCAGGCCTTGGGGCTGCCGGGCCACCCGTCGCCCGGCCACTGGCGGGCGGCGGCCAGCAGCGCCTCCTGCACGGCGTCCTCGCACGCGTCGAAGTGGCCGTAGCGCCGGACGAGCGCGCCGAGCACCTCCGGCGCCAGCCGCCGCACCTGCGTCCAATCGGGATCGGTCACGGCTTCGCGGTCACGGCCCGCCGCCATGGCCGGGCGCCGGGACGATCACCGCCGTCACAGCTGGGTCTCGGCCTCGTGCACCAGCGCCCGGACCTCGACCCCGGTGTAGCGCGACGCCGGGTTCAGGGCGGCGATCTCCAGCGCCCGCTCCTCGCTGTCGCAGTCGACGATCGTGAAGCTGCCCAGGAACTCCTTGGCCTCGGCGTAGGGGCCGTCGGTGACCGCCGGCGGGCCGTCGGCCGCCCGCACGACCTTGGCGTCGTCGGCCACGCCGTAGGCGCCGACGAGCTCGCCCGACTCGAGCAGCGCCCGGTTCAGGGCGTCGGTCTCCCGGATCACGGCAGCCAGCTCGTCGGCGCCGAGCGACTCCCACCGCTCCTGGTCGCCGTAGATCAGCAGCATGTACTTCACGGTCTCGCTCCTCTCCGAGCGTCTCTGCGGGCGTCTCCCCGAGCCTCCACGAGCCCCTACGGGGCGGCTGCGCCTCGGGCCTCGCGCTCGGCCACGGCCGCGAAGCGGTCGTCGTCCAGCTGGAGCCTGGCACGCCCGGCCACCGTGTACCGGACGTGGAGGACGTCGGGCGTCTCCACGACCCGGGTCGGGGTGAGCTCGATGCCCTCGTCCGGCCCGAGGCCGAGGCCGGCGTCGAGCAGCCGCAGCCCGTCCCCGAGGATCACCGGGGCGACGTGCAGCTCCAGCTCGTCGAGCAGGCCCGCCCGCAGGACCTGGCGCACCACGGTCCCCCCGCCGGCGACGGCGACGTCCTTGCCGGCGGCGCCGGCCGCCTCCCGGGCCAGCGCGACGGCCCGCTCGACGCCGTCGGTCACGAACGTGAACGACGTGCCGCCGTCCTTCACCAGCGTCTGGCGGGGCCGGTGGGTGACCACGAACACCGGTGCCCGGAACGGCGGGGTGTCGCCCCACGGGCCCTCACCGCCGTCGAACATGCGCCGGCCCATCACGTAGGCGCCGGCGGCGGCGAACGTCTCCTCGATGATCGAGCTGTTGGCCGACCGCTCGCCCCCGCCCAGGCCCAGGCGCTCCCGCCAGGCCATGGCGTCCACCGCCCAGCGGGTGATGCGGAAGAACCCGAGCGCCTCGGGGCTGTCGGCCCAGCCCGCCCCGCCCTCCGGGCCCGCCGCGTCCCGGGGGTGCCGCGGCCCGGCGTAGAACCCGTCCAGCGACACCGACATCTGCGCCGTCACCTTCGTCATCTCTCCGGTCACCTCCGACCTCCTGTCGTCCGGTCACCGCGGCCCGACCGGCCGCGTCACCCCTCAGTCGGAGCCGACCGCCCGATCCCGACACGCGCCCTGGGAACCTCGCGGTGCGCCGGCCCGGCGGGCGGGTCCCGTAGCCTCACGCGCATGGCAGCACCCGGAGGCACCGGACCGATCGGACCGTTCCCGCTCGGCGTCGACACGCCCGAGCAGCAGGAGGAGTACGACAAGCTGCGACGGCGGGTCCTCTGGACGATGCCCTCTGGCCTGTACGTCGTCGGCAGCCGGCACGACGGGACGCTGAACTTCATGACCCTCAACTGGGCGACGCAGGTCAGCTTCGAGCCCAAGCTCCTCGGCATCGGCGTCGAGAAGACGGCCGTCACCCACCGGCTCATCGCCGAGGGCGGCTGCTTCACCCTGAACACGATCGCCCGCGAGGACCGGACGATCGTCCGCAAGTTCACCAAGCCCGCCGAGCACGACCCCGGGGCCCGCACGCTCAACGGCTTCCCGTACCACGAAGGCCGGACCGGCGCCCCGATCCTCGACCAGGCCGTGGCCTGGCTCGACTGCGAGGTGCGCCAACCCGTCGACTGCGGCGGCCACACGTTCTTCATCGGCGAGGTGGTCGACGCCGGCTTCCAGCGGGACGAGAACACCGAGGTCCTCCGCATGGAGGACACCCGCATGAGCTACGGCGGTTGAGCCGGCCGGGGCAGGCAGGCGGTCGCACCCGGACCGACGCCCCGGCGACGGGCCGTGACCTGCGAGTCCGTGCCCCGGGGCCGGTACGGTGAGGTCCCGTGAACGGCCCCCACCTCGACCCTCGGCAGCTGGGGGCCTACTTCGCCCTCACCGAGGCCACCAGCCTCCTCCAGCACCAGGTCGAGCAGCACCTGCGCACCGAGGGCGGCCTCAGCTCCGTGCAGTTCCAGCTGCTCGCCCGCTTGGCCAACGCCCCCGACGGCCTGACGATGACCGAGCTGGCCGACGGCGTCGTCTACAGCCGCAGCGGCCTGACCTACCAGGCCGGCCTGCTGGAGAAGGCCGGGCTCGTGGTGCGCACGCCCAGCCCCGACGACGAGCGCGCCACGCTGGTTCGCATCACCGACGCCGGCCGCGACCTGTTCTTCCGGGTGCTGCCCGGGCACGTCGAGGTCGTCCGGCGGATGCTGTTCGACGCCCTGTCGGACGAGGACGTCGACCTGCTCGGCGACGTCATGTCCCGCCTGCGCGACCACATGCGGGCGCTGCCGCCCCGGTCGGCCGCCCCCCGGGGCCGCCGGGGCCAGGGGAGCCCGATGCGGGCCCGGGCGGCCGGCGACCGCGGCACCGACAGCCACGGCGACGGCCGTTCCGACGGCGACGGGCACAGCGACGGCGACGGCGACGGCCGTGCCGACGGCGGGCACGGCGCGCCGCCCCGCCGGCCCCGTAGCATCCCCGACGCATGAGCGAGCAGCCCCTCCCGTCCTTCCCGGCGCGCGGCCGGCCGGTCGACGCCATCACCGCGGAGATCCGGGGCCGACGCGGCGGCGATGCCGACTGGCGCCGGGGCCGCACGTTCAGCCTCGTCTACAACCCCTCCGACCCCGAGCTCGAGCGGCTGCACGAGGCCGTCGCCCTCGAGTACCTGCACGAGAACTACCTGAACCCGTTCGCCTTCCCCAGCCTCCTGCAGATGGAGCGGGAGGTCGTGGCCATGGGCGCCGACCTGCTCCACGGCAACTCCAAGGGCGGGAAGCTCACCAGCGGCGGCACCGAGAGCCTGTTCCTCGCCGTCCAGGTGGCCCGCGACCACGCTCGCGAGGCCCGCGGCATCGCCGAACCCACGGTCGTGCTGCCGGAGACCGCCCACCCGGCGTTCGCCAAGGCCTGCCACTACCTGGACGTCGCCGAGGTCCGGGTGCCGGTGGGCCCCGAGGGCCGCGCCGATCCGGCCGCCATGGCCGACGCCGTCGACGGCCGGACCGCCCTCGTCGTCGGCTCGGCCCCCTGCTATCCGTACGGGGTCGTCGACCCGATCCCCGAGCTGGCGGCCCTTGCGGCGTCGGCCGGGGCCCTGTGTCACGTCGACGCCTGCCTGGGCGGGTGGTTGCTGCCGTTCCTCGAGCGGCTGGGCGAGCCGGTGCCACCCTGGGACTTCCGGGTCGAGGGCGTCACCTCGCTGTCCGCCGACGTGCACAAGTACGGGTGGTGCTTCAAGGGAGCGTCGCTGCTGCTCCACCGCGACGAGGACCTGCTGCGCCGCCAGTACTTCCTGTTCGACGGCTGGCCGGGCGGCCTGTACGGCTCGGCCACGACGGCCGGGACCCGCCCGGCGGCGCCCATCGCCGCGGCGTGGGCCACGATCGTCCACCTCGGCGAGGAGGGCTACCTGCGGCTGGCCGGCCAGGTGCGGGAGGCGTCCGAGCGGTTCCGGACCGGGATCGCCGCCATCGACGGCCTGCGGATCACCGGCGAGCCCGTGCCGGGGATCATGGAGATCGCCTCCGACACGGTGGACATGGCCGCGGTGGCCGACGTCATGGACGACCGCGGCTGGCACCTCGACCGCCAGCAGGGCGGGCTGCACGCCATCGTGTCGCCGTCGCATCGGGAGGCCGTCGACGCCTTCCTGGCCGACCTGGCCGACGCCGTGGCCGACCACGGCGAGAGCCGGGGCGTGGCGGCCCGCTACGGCGACGCCGGCGTGTGAGGCGATGACCGGGCGTCCCGGGCGGGCCGTGCCGTTCGCCGGGGTCGTGCTGTGCGGGGGCCGGAGCCGGCGCATGGGCCGGGACAAGGCCCTCATCCAGATCGGCGGCCTGCCGCTGGCGGTGCGGGTGGCCGCCGCCCTCGCTGCGGCCGGGGCCACGGACGTGCGGGCGGTCGGCGGGGACGCCGCCGCTCTCGCCGCCCACGGGCTCCTGTCCGTGCCCGACCGGTGGCCGGGGGAGGGGCCGCTGGGCGGGATCGTCACGGCCCTGACCTCCCTGGCCGCCCCAGCCGCACCCGGCGCAGAAGGCGGCGAGGACGGCGGGGCCGACGCCGGGCCCGCCGGGGACGGGCCCGGGATCGTGGTCGTGGCCGCCTGCGACCTGGTCGCCCCGTCGCCGGCGACGCTGGCGGCCACGGTCGCCGCCCTCGCCGGGGCGCCGGACGCCGGGGTGGCGGTGCCGACGCTCGCCGGGCGCCGGCGGTGGGACCAGGCCGCCTGGGAGACCGGCGCCGCCGGCCCGCTCGAGGCGGCGTTCGCAGCGGGGGAGCGGGCGGTCCACCGGGCGGTGACGGCCGCCGGCCTCGCCGTGGTCGAGGTTCCCGGCCTCGACCCGGCGTCCCTGGCCGACGCCGACACCCCCGCCGACCTCCGGACCCCCGGCGACACCGCCTGATCGCCGGCCCGCCGGTCCGGACGCCTGAGCGCCGGCCCGCCGGCCAGCACGCCGCGCCGCCGTGGCGCGCGGCCGCCGGCCCGGCCTGGTGGCCGCGCGCCCGGGTCCGCCCCCGATCCCCGGGGCGTTCGGGGGCGTCCCGGCCCGGGGGACGGAGGGGGCGGGTCGGGGCACTAGCCTCGAAGCCATGGAGGTCCCCGAGATCGACGTCGCCGAGCTCGCCAAGCGGCGCAGCGAGGGTGCGCCGGTGATCGACGTGCGCGAGCCCGACGAGTACGACGCCGGCCACGTGCCCGGCGCCCGGCTCGTTCCCCTGACGACGGTCCCCGAGCGGGTCGACGAGGTACCGACCGACCAGCCGGTCTACGTCATCTGCGCCAAGGGGGGCCGCAGCTTGCGGGCGGCCGAGTTCTACCGCTCGCAGGGCATCGAGGCCATCAACGTCGCCGGCGGGACCTCGGCATGGATCGAGGCCGGTCAGCCCGTCAACACGGGGATGGACCCGTAGGGTCCGCACCCGCCCCACCCCGGTTCCGCTGGGTCTCGGACCAGGGGAGCCTCGACGCCCTCGTCGAGACGCTGGCGGAGGCCGAGACCTACGCGCTCGACACCGAGTTCCACCGCGAGCGCACCTACTACGCCCAGCTGGCGCTGCTGCAGATCCGCCCGGGCCGCCCGCGGGGCCGCGCCGGCGGCGACCGGGGCGAGGTCGCGCTCGTCGACCCGCTGAAGGTCGATGTCGCCCCGCTGCGCGAGGTGCTCGCCGGGCCGGGCCTGTGCCTCATGCACGCCGCCAGCCAGGACCTCGAGATCCTCGAGCGGGCCTGCGGCACCGTGCCCAGCCGCCTGGTCGACACGCAGGTGGCGGCCGGCTTCGTGGGCCTGGGGTCGCCGGGCCTGGGCGTGCTGCTCCAGAAGCGCTTGGGCCTCAACCTGCCCAAGGCCGACCGGCTGACCGACTGGCTGCGCCGCCCGCTGCCCGACGACGCCGCCGCCTACGCGGCCGCCGACGTCGCCTACCTCGACGACCTGTGGGATTCGCTGGCCGCCGAGATCGAGGCCCGGGGCCGGATGGACTGGCTGCTCGACGAGTGCGACGAGCTGCGCCGCCGCCACGGCGAACCGCTCGACCCGGAGCGGGCCTGGTGGCGGATCAAGGAGGCCCGCCGCCTGCGGGGCAAGGCCCGGGGCGTCGCCCAGGCGGTGGCGGCCTGGCGCGAGCGGCGGGCCCGCGAGCTCGACAAGCCGGTCCGCCACGTGCTGCCCGACCTGTCGGTCGTCGCCATCGCCGAGCGCCCGCCTCGCAGCCGCAAGGACCTCGACCGGGTCCGCGGGCTCGACGGGCGCCACCTGCGCAGCGGCGCCGGCGAGAGCCTCATGGCCGCGGTCGAGGCCGGCGCCAAGCTGTCGGAGGACGACCTGAAGATCCCGCCCCGCGATGGGGTCGACACGACGTTCCGCCCCGCGGTCACCCTGGCCTCGGCCTGGGTGGGGCAGCTGGCCCGCGACGCCGAGCTCGACCCGGCCCTGGTGGCGACCCGGGCCGACATCGAGGCGCTGGTGCGGGGCGAGCCGTCGCGCCTGTCGACGGGATGGCGGGCCCGGGTCGCCGGTGGGCCGGTCCAGCGCCTGCTGGCGGGGGAGGCGGCGCTGGCGTTCGACGGCGTCGGCTCGCTGGTGCTCGAGGCCCGGTCCCACGCCCCGGTGGCGTCGGCCCACGCCGACCCGGCCGATGAGCCCGACCCCGTCGGCTCCGCCGGGTCCAGCGATGCCGACGCCGACGCCGCCGGCGAGCCCACGGACGCGGCCGATCCGGCCACCCGGGACGATCCCGCCGGCGCCGCCCGCGTCGGGGACTGAGGCCCCGGCCGGGCCGGGCGGCACCGCCGGGCGGACCGCCTGGGACCCGCCAGGGACGCCCCGCTACGGCTCGAGCAGCACCGCCGAGTCGGGGCCGAGCGTGCCGGCGAACGGGTCGCCCTCGCCCCGGCCGTCGCTCGCCACCAGCACCCGCCCGGACACCGGCACCCGGGCCGGCGCCCCGCCCATGTTGACCGCCACCACCCGGGCGTCGCCCGAGGCCGTCCACCGCCGCCAGGCCAGCACGTCGCCGTCCCCACCCGCCGCCGCGGCCGACGCCCCCTCGCCCTCGACCCAGGCGAAGTCGCCGACCTGCAGCGCCGGCGAGTCCCGCCGGGCGGCCAGCAGCCGCCGGTACAGGTGGAGGATCGACCCCGCGTCGTCGCGCTGGGTGGCCACGTTCCGGGTCGCCGCCTCCGGCGGCCACGGCAGCCAGGCGTCGGTCACGCCCCAGCCGTGGTCGGGCTCCCCGGTCCAGGGGATGGGGGCGCGGCACGGGTCGCGACCACCGGGGTCGAGCCGCCGCTCCGGAGGCACGACGGCGTCCTCGAGCCCCAGCTCCTCACCGGCGTACAGGACCGGCGACCCCCGCAGGCCGAGAAGCAGGAACAGCGCGGCGCGGGCCCGGTCCTCGGACCCGCCGTAGCGGGTGCGGTGCCGGGAGGTGTCGTGGTTGGACAGCACCCACGTCGCCCACCCACCCCGGGCGTCGATGTGCTCGACGGTGGCGTCCACGGCCCGGCGCCACCGCCGGGCGTCCCACGGCGCCCACAGCGCCGGGAAGTTGAACGCCATGTGCAGCTCGTCGCCGGCGCCGTAGTAGGTGGCGATCCGCTCGGTCGACAGCAGGAAGACCTCGCCCAGCAGCAGCCGGTCGCCCGGGTAGGCGTCGACCACCCGCCGCAGGCCCCGGATCAGCTCGTGGGTGCGGTCCGTGTCGTTGAGCGTGGCGTGGGGGAGGCCGGCGACGTCCGGCGGGTCGTCGGGCAGCACCGGGTCCTTGCCGATGCCGTGGACGACGTCGACGCGGAACCCGTCGACGCCCCGGTCGAGCCAGAACCGCATGACGCCGTGCATGGCCTCGACCACCTCGGGGTTGTCCCAGTTGAGGTCGGGCTGCTGGGGCAGGAACAGGTGGAGGTACCACTGGCCGGTGGCCTCGTCCCACGTCCACGCCGGCGCCTCGAGGTCGAACGCGGCCCGCCAGTTGTTGGGCGGGGCCTCGGGCGTGCCGTCGCGCCAGATGTACCAGTCGCGCTTGGGGTCGTCGCGGCTCGACCGGGCCGCCTGGAACCAGGGGTGCTGGTCGGACGTGTGGTTGGGGACGAGGTCGACGAGGAGCCGCAGGCCCCGCCTGTGGCAGGCGGCCAGCAGGCTGTCGAAGGCGGCGAGGTCGCCGAACAGCGGGTCGACGTCGCAGTGGTCGGCCACGTCGTAGCCGAAGTCGGCCATCGGCGACGGGTAGAACGGGGAGAGCCACACGGCGTCGACCCCCAGCCAGGCCAGGTGGTCGAGGCGCGCCTCGATTCCGGCGAGGTCGCCGGTCGCCCGGTGGTGGGTCGTCGCAAATGATCGCGGGTAGATTTGGTAGAAGACGGCGGTTTGCCACCACGGGGCGTCCATCGCTGGGGCAGCGTACGCGCAGTCGATGTCTGCACGGCAGTCCCCAACGTGATAGGAAAGGGGTCAGGACACCCCGGGCGGCAACCGTCGCCGGGGACCATGGCCGGCTAGAACCGGCGATACACTTCCCCGCCGAAACGCAATCACGTGGGAGCTGGCCCGTGAAGAAGGGTCGACATCGCCGATTTGAGGAAGCACGTGCTCTCAAGCGCAGCAGCGACCTCGACATCACTGCCATCTTTGACCCTGACGATGCCGAACCGTGTGTGGAGTGCGGTGCGGAACCCGGCGCTGAGCACGCGTCGTGGTGTATGGCAGACGTCGAAGATGACGACGGCTCGAACTAGCTAGCGCCTACGGTCGTCCCTGGTCGCGCGTCCGGCGCCGCCGCAGCACCGGGTGGGGCGCGAAGCGTTCGTGCCCGCGCGTCCGCCGGCCGGCCGCGACGTGGTCGACGAACCGCTCGTACGCCCAGGCGCTCGTCATCTCGACGATCTCGTCGCGGAGCGTCTCGTAGACGGGGGCCGAGGCGGTGAAGGCCTCCGGGGCGTCCGTGCACCACCAGTGGAAGTCGTCGCCGCCGGCGCCCCAGTCGCGCCGCTTCCACTCCCGCAGCGTCGACACCACCTGGCCCGAGTCGTCGACCGTGTCGATGCGCCGGAGCGGCAGCTGCCAGCACACGTCGGGCTTCCAGTCGAGCGGACGCTCGCCCGCCTCCAGCGCCGCCCGGTGCAGGGCGCAGCCGGCGCCGCCGGGGAAGCCGGGGCGGTTGAGGAAGATGCAGGCGTCGCCGACCATGCGGGTCACGGTGGCGCCGCCCGGGCCCTTGCGGAGCGGCCCGCCCCGCCGGGCGGCGACGCGCCTGTGCTGCCACTGGGCGTCGGTCAGCCGGGCGGCGGCGGCCAGCACGTCGGCCTCGTCGGCCTCGTCGATGAGGTGGGCGCCGTAGCTGCAGCACCCCTGCTCGAGCTCGGCCGCCGGCTCGGTGAGCACGCCCGGGCAGCCGCGCCCGTACAGGCAGCGCCAGGGGCTGAGCAGGAACGTCACGTCGAAGACCCAGGTCCGCCGCTCGTGGGGGTCGTCGAACGAGACGAGCTCGTGCAGGTCCGCCGGCTCGGGACGACCCTCGGAACGGGACCCGGAGCGGGGTGCGGAGCGGGGCCCGGGACGGTCGGGACGACCCTTGGGGCGGAACCCGGGGTCGTCGCGGTGGTCACCCGGTCCGGTCATCGCTGTGCCCTAGGATCGCGGCCCGTGGCCGGGGAGTTCGACGACATCCGCAGGCGGCTTGAGGCCATCTCCGAAGAGCTGGCCGACCTGGCCATGGAGCGCCTCCGCGAGTCGATCGACAACGGCGGCACCGAGCTACCGGTCGACGAGCGCCGGCTGACCCGGGCCCGGCGGGCCGTCGAGAAGGCGGTCCACCTGCTGGAGGAGCCCGACGACAACCCCTGAGCCCGCGCTGCTGACATCCCCGAGCGCGACCTAGGCCGGGCCGACGTTGCGGGCCGGCACGTCGACGTCCACCAGCGGCGGGGCGCTGTCGAGGGAGTTCAGCACCCGGATCATGTCGCGGAACCCGGCGCCCTGCCGCACCGAGAACCGCAGCACCAGCCGGGGCAGGTCGAGCTTGTCGTTGTCCGACACCTCGGGCCGCAGCGGCTCGCTCCGCTCGATGCCGCCCTCCACGCACAGGTGCCCGAACCGCTCGTTGAGCATGGCCAGCTCCTCGTCGGTGGGCTCGGCCCGGAGCCGCACGACCAGCCGTTGCCCCACCCAGCGGATCGAGTCGTAGTTGCGCCAGAACCCCCGGATCTCCCGCGCGGCGGCGTCGACGTCGTCGGTGATCGTGTACAGGTTGGTGTCGCCGGGGGAGATAAGCCCCTTCTCGACCAGCTCGCCCCGCACGAACCGCTCCCAGGACTCCCAGTAGGTCTCGCCGGGCAGGTCGAGCAGCACGAGCGGCGCCGGGGTGGCCTTGCCGGTCTGCATGAGGGTGAGCAGCTCCAGCACCTCGTCCTGGGTGCCGAACCCGCCGGGCAGGGCCACGAAGCCGCTCGACTCCTTCATGAGCATGAGCTTGCGGGTGAAGAAGTACTTCATGCTCACGACCCGGTCGGAGCCCTCGAGCAGCTCGTTGGCGCCCTCCTCGAACGGGAGGCGGATCGTCACGCCGAAGCTGCGATCGGCGCCGGCGCCCTCGGTGGCGGCGGCCATGATGCCGGGACCGGCGCCGGTGACGACCATCCAGCCGGCGTCGGCCAGCAGCCGGGCCAGCTCGCGGGCCCGGTCGTAGAGCGGGTCGGTGGGGTGGGTGCGGGCCGAGCCGAACACCGTGACCTTCGGGATGTGGGCGTAGGGCGCGAACATCCGGAACGCGGTCGTCATCTCCTTGACCGCGTCGCGGGTGATCTTCAGGTCGAGCCGGTCGACGTCGGCCGCGGCCAGCTCGTAGGTGTTGCGCAGGATCTCGGCCAGCACGTCGCGGTTGCGGCTGGCCCCCGCCTGGTCGAGGAGCTGGTTGATGAGGTGACGATCCATCGTGGTGTCAGCCTGGCACGCCGGCGGCCGGGTCCGGCGCGGCGGGGCCGATCGGGCCCCGCCGGCCCCCTCAGGGCCCCGGCCACGCCGGTCGGGGCACCGGCAGGCGGTCGCCCCGGGCGTCAGCGCCGCCCGGGCCCGCGCCCGTCAGGGCACGGCGACCGGCTCGATGGGCTCGACCGGCTCGTAGAGCGTGGTCCGCTGGCGCAGGGGCCGGCCCAGCGGCGCAACCAGCTCCTCGAAGTCGTCGTGGCCCATGGCCTGGCCGTGGGCGGCGCCAGCGGCCCGGGAGATGTTCTCGTCCATGAGCGTGCCTCCCAGGTCGTTGCACCCGGCCTGGAGGAGCTGGCGGGCGGCGTCGCGGCCCAGCTTCACCCACGACAGCTGGATGTTGTCGATGAAGCCGGCGTACGCGATGCGGGCCACGGCGTGGACGAGCAGCGCCTCGCGGAACGTCGGGCCCCGCCGGGCCTTGCGCTGCAGGTAGATGGGCGAGGCCATGTGCACGAACGGCAGCCCGACGAACTCCGTGAACCCGCCGGTCTCGGCCTGGAGGTCGCGGGTGAGCAGCAGGTGCCGGGCCCACGACCGGGGCGACTCGACCGCCCCGAACATGATCGTCACGTTGGAGCGGAGGCCGACCTGGTGGGCGACGCGGTGGCACTCCAGCCACTCCTCGGTGCTGATCTTGTCGGGGCAGAGGACGGCCCGGACCTCGTCGTCGAGGATCTCGGCCGCGGTGCCGGGCAGGGTCCGCAGACCGGCGTCCATGAGCCGCCGCAGGTAGACGTCGAGGGGCTCGCCCAAGCGCCGGGCGCCCTCGGTGACCTCCAGCGCCGTGAACCCGTGCACGTGGATGTCGGGCGCGGCCTGCTTCACCGCCCGGGTGACGTCGATGTAGTACTCGCCGTCGAAGTCGGGGTGGATGCCGCCCTGGAGGCACACCTCGGTCGCCCCCAGCTCGTAGGCCTCGCGGGCCCGCTCGGCGATGTCGTCGAGGGTCAGCAGGTAGGGCGTGCCCCGCAGGTTGAGCGACAGCGGGCCCTTGGAGAACCCGCAGAACCGGCACTTGAACGTGCAGACGTTCGTGTAGTTGATGTTGCGGTTCTGGACGTAGGTGACCGTGTCGCCCACGATCCGTCGGCGCAGCTCGTCGGCCAGCTCGGCCACCGCCGCCACCTCGGCGCCCCGCGCCGAGAACAGCGTGACCAGCTCGTCCTCGCCGGGCACCTGGCCGGCCCGCACGCCGTCGAGCACCTCGGCCACCGCGCCCCGCACGGCTCGCGGCGCCCCGGCCGGGCGGGGCACCAGCGTCGGCGGGGTGGCGGGCGCCCCCGAGTACCACGCGGTGGAGCGCACGCCGGTCAGCACGACGTCGGCCCCGGTGCCGGCCTTGGCGTTGGCGAGCGTCCGCTCGGGGAACACCGAGCCGGGGTCGTCGCGGCCCAGACCCTCGGCGTCGCTGCGGTCGAGGACCGGGAAGCGCAGGCCCTCGTCCAGCCAACGCTCGGGGTCGGCGGCGATGTGCGGGTAGACGGTCAGGCGGGGCGCCAGGGCGAACCCCCGGGCCTCGGTCACCTCCCGCAGGCGGTCGAGGGCGGGCCAGGGCCGCTCGGGGTTCACGTGGTCGGCCGTGATCGGCGACACGCCGCCCCAGTCGTCGATGCCTGCGTCGAGCAGCACGCCGAAGTCGTCGGCCAGGTTGGGCGGCGCCTGGACGTGGACGTCGTCGGGCAGCACCAGGCGGGCCAGCGCGATGGCCTCGAGGTGGACCTCCATCGGGCAGGGCTCGGCCCGGTGCATGGCGGTGCCCGGCTTGGGCAGGAAGTTCTGGACGATCACCTCCTGCACGTGGCCCCACCGCCGGTGGGAGGCGGCGATGGCCTCCAGCGCCGCCAGCCGGTCGGCGCGGGTCTCGCCGATCCCGACCAGGATGCCGGTGGTGAACGGAATGGCCAGCCGGCCGGCGGCCTCGAGCGTGGCCAGGCGCCGCTCGGGCGTCTTGTCGGGCGAGCCCCGGTGGGCGTCGAGGTCGGCGCGCAACGTCTCGAGCATCATCCCCTGGCTGGGCGCGACCGGCCGCAGGAGGGCGAGCTCGTCCTCCTCCAGGGCGCCGGCGTTGGCGTGGGGGAGAAGGCCCGTCTCCTCGACCACCAGCCGGCACATCTCCGCCAGGTAGTGGACGGTCGAGTCGTAGCCCCGGGCCGCCAGCCACTCGGCGGCCGCCGGATACCGCAGCTCGGGCCGCTCGCCGAGCGTGAACAGGGCCTCGTGGCAGCCCGCCTGGGCGCCCGCCCGGGCGATGGCCAGCACGTCGTCGGGCTCGAGGTAGGGCTTTTCGAGCCGGGCGGGAGGCTGGGCGAAGGTGCAGTAGCCGCAGCGGTCGCGGCACAACATCGTGAGCGGGATGAAGACCTTGGGGGAGTAGGTCACCCGGGTGCCGGTGGCACGGTCACGACGGTCGCTGGCCCGAGCGAGCAGGTCGTCGAGCGGCAGGTCGAGCAGACTCGGCATCGCCGGGCAGGCTATCGGCGGCGGGGCTCGTGCGGTCAGCCCGGCCCGGCGGCCGGTCCGGCCCGCCGCCGGGCCCCGGTCTCCGGCGCCGCCGCCGGGCGGGGACCCGGCGGCCGTCAGTCCCGGGCGGCCCGGTCGGGCACCACCGGCTCGTAGATCGGGGTGGGGGCCCGCTGACCCCGGAGGCCCACCGTCCCCACGTCCCGCCAGCGGCGGGCCTCGCGGCCGCCCCGGCGCACCACCGCGCCCGATGCCAGCACCTTGGTCCGCCGCCCCTTGGCCACCTCGGTGAGCCGGGCCGCCTCGTTCACCGCCGGTCCGATCACCGTGTACTCGTAGCGGGCCTCGGTGCCGACGTTGCCGGCCACGACCTGGCCCGACGACACGCCGATGCCGGCCTCGAGGCCCGGGTGCCGGGCGCGCAGCGCTCCGATCGCCTGGTGCAGCAGCCGGGCCGCCCGCAGGGCCCGCTCGGGGTGGTCGGGCTGCGTGGCCGGCACGCCGAACACGCACAGCGCCCCGTCACCCTCGAACTTGTTGACCCAGCCGCCTTGGCCGTCGACCGTGCGGACGACCACGCCGAAGAAGTCGTTGAGCGTGTCCACCACCTCGTCGGGCGGCAGGACCTCGGCCATGGCCGTCGAGCCGACCAGGTCGACGAACACGATGCTGGCCTCGGCCTGCTCGCCGCCCAGCCCCGTGCCCTTGGCCAGCGCCTGGGCGGCCACCTCCTGGCCCACGTGCCGGCCGAACAGGTCGCGCAACTGCCGGCGCTCCCGCAGGCCCTCGACCATCTGGTTGAACCCGGCCTGGACCTCGCCGACCTCGCCGCCGTCGTCGACCACCAACCCCACCGACAGGTCGTCGTCGCGGACCCTGGCCAGGGCGTCGCGGACGTTGTCGAGCGGCTCGGCCAGGCTCCAGGCCGAGGTGAGCGTGGCCAGCAGCCCGGCCGCGAGGCCAGCGAAGGCCACGCACGCCAGCGCCGGGCGGGTCAGGTCCTGGCCGCCGAACGTCACGTCGACGGCGATGGCCAGGAGCGGGATGCCCGAGCCGGCGGCCCACCCGACGAACAGGCGCATGCGGATGCCCATCGTCCGGGGCCGCCCGTGCCGGCTGGGAACCTGGTCGAGCACGTGGACGAGCAGCGGCCGGAACGACCGCTCGATCAGCAGGTAGCTGAGCGCGCTGGTGGTGAGCCCGCCGAGCACGCTGGCCTCGACCACGGCGATCACCAGGTCGGCCTCGGCGCCGCCCAGGGCGGAGAGCGCGGCGTACAGGGCGGCGCCCACCAGCCAGAACACGAGGGGGCCGAGGGCCTGGCGCCAGGGCTGGCGCAGCATCTCGCCCCGCTCGGCTTCGGTCGGCGGCCGCTCCTCGAGCGCCCACTGGACCGACCGGGTGAACGACCGGTGCCCCCAGGCGTAGGCGGCCACGAACAGCCCCAGCATGGGCACGAACCAGGTGAGCACCTCGAGCGCCACGGGCAGCTCGGGCGCCAGCCGGCCCGAGGAGAGGAAGATGATCGTCATGACCGCCAGGCCGCCCGCCAGGTTGGCGAACAGCAGGCGGAGCCGGACGCTCCACCGGACCCGCTGGACCGCCCGGGTGAGCGTCACGGGGCCCTCGCCTCGGGGTCAGGCCAGGTCGCCGGCGGCGGCCGGGTCGACGAGCCACAGGACCCGGTCGGCCCGGATCTGGGCGGCGGGCACGCCGGGGTCGCCGGCCGCCACCTTGGCCAGCGCCTCACGCTTCTCCTCGCCCGACACCGTGACCAGCACGAGCCGGGCCCGGGCGATGCCGGCGTAGGTGAGCGTCATGCGCCGGTGGGGGTTGCGGCCGCTCGGGTCCTCGTTCATGACCACGAGCCGGCCCGGGTCGGCGTCGAGCGCCGGCGAGCCGGGGAACAGCGAGGCCGTGTGGCCGTCGACGCCGAGCCCGAGGTGGATGACGTCGACGCGCCCGAGCTCGCCCAGGCGCAGCTGGTAGGGGTCGGGGCCCTCCTCGCACCGCATCGGGTAGTTGGCGTTGACCGCCCCGACCCGCTCGAGGAGCGCTTCCCGCCCGAGCCGGTAGTTGGACTCGGGGTGGTCGAGCGGCACGCAGCGCTCGTCGCCCCAGTAGACGTCGACCTTCCACCAGTCGACCTGGCTGCCGGCGTCGTCGGCCAGCCGCTCGTAGCAGCGCCGGGCCGTCTCCCCGCCGCTCAGGGCCAGCGAGAAGCTGTCGTGCGGCCGGCTGTGGAACGCCTCGATGACGCGCTCGGCGAACTCGCCGGGAACGTCATCGACCACTACGAGTTCGCCGTGCACACTGCCTCCCCATGGTGGCGCCGGGCGGCGTCGGCGTCGTGCGTCCGGGGGACCGGCCCCCTGCCGGCCGGTCGGCTCCCCGTCTTCAGGCCGACCGTCCCGACAGATCTGCCGCCTTGCTGGACAATGTCGTGATGAGCTCGTCGAAGCTCTTCGCGAACGATGCCACACCTTGGTCCTCGAGGACACGGCTCACGTCGTCGAGGTCGACACCGACCGTACCGATGGCGTCGAGCGTGGCCCGGGCCGCGTCGGGGTCGGCGTCGACCGTGCGGGCGAGCGTGCCGTGGTCCTCGAAGGCCTCGAGGGTGCCCTCGGGCATCGTGTTGACCGTGTCGGGCCCGATGAGCGGGTCGACGTAGAGCGTGTCGGGATAGGCGGGGTTTTTCGTCGACGTCGAGGCCCACAGCGGGCGCTGGACCCGGGCGCCCCGGGCCGCCAGCGCCTCCCACCGGGGGCCCTGGAACCGCTCGCGGAACAGGGCGTAGGCACACTGGGCCTGGGCCACGGCGGCCTTGCCCCGCAGCGCCAGCGCCTCGGGCGTGCCGATCTCCTCGAGCCGGCGGTCGACCTCGGTGTCGACCCGGCTGACGAAGAACGACGCCACGCTGGCCACGCCGGACAGGTCGCCGGCGCGGGCCTCGAGCCCGGACAGGTAGGCCTCGATCACCTCGGCGTAGCGGTCGAGCCCGAAGATGAGCGTGACGTTGATGCTCCGGCCGTCCGCGATCAGCTCGCGGATCGCCTCGACGCCCTCGGCCGTGGCCGGGACCTTGACGAACAGGTTGGGCTCGGCGATGCGGTCGTGCAGCTCCTTGGCCGAGGCGACGGTGCGATCGCGGTCGCGGGCCAGGTCGGGCGCGACCTCCAGCGACACGTAGCCGTCGACGCCGCCGCTCTCGTCGTGGACCGGCCGCAGGACGCGCAGGGCGTCGCGGATGTCGTCGATGACCATCGCCCAGTAGGCGTCCTCGACCGACGTGCCCCGGCCGGCCAGGTCGCCGAACTGCTCGTCGTAGCGGTCGGAGCTCGAGATCGCCTTCTGGAAGATCGTGGGGTTGGACGTGATGCCCCGGACGCCGCGCTCGACCCACCGCTCCAGCTCGCCGTCGACCAGCCAGCCCCGGTGGAGGTTGTCGAGCCACGGGCTTTGGCCGTGCTCGCGGTAGAGATCCTGGAGCCGTGTCATGCGGAGGCCTCCTCCCGCAGGTCGTCGATCAGCCGGCGGGCCCGCTCGGCCACGTTGTCGGGCGTGTAGCCGAAGTTGGCGAGCGCCACCGCCCCGGGGGCCGAGGCACCGAACCGGTCGATGCTCACGCTGTCGTCGGCCCACCGGTCCCAGCCGAGGCTGGCGGCGGCCTCGACGGCCAGCGTGGGGACCGGCGGCGGCAGCACCGAGTCCTGATAGTCGTCGGGCTGGGCCGCGAACAGGTCCCACGACGGCATGGACACGACCCGGGCCCGCGTGCCCTCGGCGCCGAGCAGCCCGGCGGCCTCGACGCACACGGCCACCTCGCTGCCGGTGCCGATGAGCACGACGTCGGGGTCGGCCACGTCGACGAGCACGTAGGCCCCCCGCTCGACCGGGGCGCCGGCCGTCCCGGCCAGGACCGGCACGTTCTGGCGGGTGAGGACGAGCGCGGTGGGGCCGTCGGACGTCACGGCGATGCGCCAGGCGGCCGCCGTCTCGTTGGCGTCGGCCGGACGGATGAGCCGGAGCCCGGGGAGCGCCCGGAGGGCGGCGAGGTGCTCGATGGGCTGGTGGGTCGGCCCGTCCTCGCCGAGGGCGACCGAGTCGTGGGTGAACACGAACACGGCTTTGGCCTCGGACATTGCGGCCAGGCGCACGGCCGGCTTCATGTAGTCGCTGAACACGAAGAACGTGCCCCCGACCGGGATCACGCCGCCGTGCAACGCCATGCCGTTGAGCGCCGCGCCCATGGCGTGCTCGCGGACGCCGAAGTAGATCTGCCGGCCGCCCGGGTCCTCGCGGGACTGCACGCCCAGGCCCTTGATCGCCGTGCCGGTGTTGCCGGTGAGGTCGCCGCCGCCGCCGATCAGGCCCGGCACCTTCTCGCTCAGGGCCTGGAGGCAGGCGCCGCTGGCCTTGCGGGTGGCGACCTTCTCGCCCGGCTCCCAGCTCGGGAGCGTGTCCTCCCAACCGGGGAGACCGGTGCCGGCCATGCAGGCCTCGTAGGCGGCCCGGTCGCCGTCGTAGGCGGCCAGGCGCTTCTCCCACTGCTCGCGGGCGTCGCGGCCCCGGCGCCCGGCGGCCCGGTACAGCTCGGCGACGTCGTCGGGCACCCAGAACGTCTCGTCGGGCGGGAGGCCGAGGATCTCCTTGGTGCGGGCGACCTCCTCCTCGCCGAGCGGGCTGCCGTGGGCCTCGGCCGTGTCGGTGAACTGCGGCGACGGCCAGCCGATGTGGCTACGCAGCACGAGCAGCGACGGCCGGTCCTCGACCTCGACGGCCCGGCGCAGCGCCGCTTCGAGGGCGTCGGTATCGTTGGCCACCTCGCCCAGCTTCTCGACGTGCCAGCCGTAGCTCTCGAACCGGCCGGCGGCGTCGTCGGAGTAGGCCAGCTCGGTCTCGCCGTCGATCGTGATGTGGTTGTCGTCGTAGACGACGATCAGGCGGCCGAGGCCGAGGTGGCCGGCCAGCGAGGCGGCCTCGTGGCTGATGCCCTCCATGAGGTCGCCGTCGCTGCAGATCACGTAGGTGCGGTGGTCGCACAGCTCGGGCCCGAACCGGGCCCGCAGCCACCGCTCGGCCAGCGCCAGACCCACGGAGTTGCCGATGCCCTGGCCCAGCGGGCCCGTCGTGACCTCGACGCCCGGGGTGTGGTGGACCTCGGGGTGGCCCGGCGTGTGCGAGCCCCACTGCCGGAACGCCCGCAGGTCGTCACGGGTCAGCCCGTAGCCGGTCAGGTGGAGCATCGAGTAGAGGAGGATCGACGCGTGGCCGGCCGACAGGACGAATCGGTCGCGGTCGGGCCAGTGGGGGGCCTCGGCGTCGTAGTCGAGGATCCGGGTCCACAGCACGTGGGCCAGCGGGGCGAGCGCCATCGCAGTGCCGGGGTGACCGCTGTTGGCCGCCTGGGGCGCGTCCATGGCCAGGCCGCGGATGACGTTGATCGCTCGCTGCTCGAGGGCGGGGTCGGCGCTCATGCGCTCACAACCCTACTGACCGGCCCGGGGACCTCCGATCGCCCTGGTCGATGGCCGGTGGCGCCTGGTCCCCGGCCGGTGCCGACTGGGGGAAAGGGCCGGTCAACCCGAAGGCGCCGTCAGGTGGCGGGAAACAGCACGACGCTGGCGGTGAAGCCGTGCGTGTAGCTGCGCCCACCGACCGGGCCCAGCTCGCCGGCGCACGACATGCCGGCCACCGCGTCGGAGCCGATGGCGTCGGCCACCGCCCGGGCGTCGTGGTCGGGCCCGTCGAACATGTTCGTGCCCCGCCCGTTGCACGTGAACAGCAGGGCGCCGTCGCCCAGGCCCGGGGCGAGCAGGGCGTGCAGGTCCTCGTCGGCGGCGGCCGCGTCGCGGACCTGGAACTGGACGGTCCGGCCCACAGGGATCGTGTCGCCCACGACCAGGGCCTTGGTCGCCCGGTCCGCGCCGAGCACGGCCCGGATCAGGAAATCGCCCCGGCCGAACGTCTCCTTGTGCTCGTCGACCGCGACGCCGATGTGGAGGCCGGTGGCCAGCAGTGCCCGGTCCTCGGGGCCGACGCCCTCGGCCAGCTCGGCCACCCGCTCCAGCGCCGGCTTGCCGGCCAGCTCGGCCAGCACGTTGCCGTCGGCGCGGGTCACGATCATCGGGTCGCCCACCGGCCGGCACCCCTGGGACACGACGGTGGTGGTGGCGACCGACCGGTCGAGCAGCACGCCGACGGCCCCGTGGCTGACCACCTCGTCGTCGAGCACCAGACGGTTGCCGCCGGCGCCCGCCGCCGCCGAGGCCAGGCCGCCCACGACGCGCACGCCGGAGCCGGTGGCGTCCACGGCGTCCAGCACCTCGTCGACCGGCAGCGAGTAGGGGTCGACCAGCAGGATCAGCGTCCCGCCCTCGGGCAGGTCGGCGACCGGCAGGCCCTGGATGGCCACGCCCGAGGGGGTGCGGACCGCCGTCACCCGGACCGGCCGGGGCACGGCCGGCAGGGTGGCGGCCCACAGGCTGACGGCCGGGCCGTCCTCGACCTCGCGGGGCCCGCCGATGACGGCCCCGGCGGCCGCGCCGATCAGCACCCGGGGCGACACGAGCGCCCGCACGGTGCCGGCCATGTCGCCGATCGCGTCGCGGTGGCCCGGCGAGCAGAACAGCACGGCCAGGTCGGGCACGCGCCCGTCGCCCAGCTGGTCGAGCACCCGCCCGACCACCTCGCCGGTGGCCTCGGCGGGTTCGGGGTGTTGGGACAGCGCGGTGGCGAACGGCATCGTCGGCGGACTACCCGGTGGGGGCGGGGACCAGCGTGTACGGCACGACGGTGACCGGGCCGGTGCCGATGCGGCAGTGGGCCTCGACCGTGCCGTAGTCGGGCAGGTCGAGCTCGGCCCGGACCAGGCGGTAGGTGAACTTGCCCGGCTCCACTTGCAGCGGCTGGACGTTGCGGGCGATCTGCTCGCCGTCGCGGCGGAACACGACCTCGAGCACGCCGGTCCCGGGGTCGTCGGGCGGGCAGCGGACCAGCACGACGAGGTGCGGCGCCATGGTCACCGGCGGCGGCGACGGCGCCGCCGCGGAGAAGTGCACGCCGGTGAGGTCGATCAGGGTCGGACCGCCGTCGAACGCCTGGCGGAGGTCGATCCCCTCGACGAACACGGACGCGACGATGTCCATGCGGGCGACCCTATCCCGCGCCACGTCCCGCCCCGCACCGACGCGGCGGGCCGGGCGGACGGGACGGGGGCGGGGCCGGAGACCCGCTGACGGGTCACCGCGACGGGCGCCGCGAAGGGACCCACGGCGGGCCACCACGGCGTGCTCGCCGGAGGCTTGCCGACGAGCGCCGGTCAGGCGGCGCGGGCCGGCTGGCGGGGCTTGCGGACCGGCGGCCGCTCGTGGCGCACGGTGGCGTGGCCGAGCCTCCGCAGCAGGCGGACGACCGGCCAGGCCGGGTCGATCTCACCCCGGCGGTGGGCCAGCCGGCCCACGGTCGGCGCCGCGTGGTGGTTGTTGTGGAGGCCCTCGCCGGCGGTCAGCCAGGCGAGCCACTGCAGGTTGGTGGCCGTGTTGTCGTAGGGCCGGCGACCGAACGTGTGGGCCATGGCGTTCACGGCGGCGTTGGTCGCCAGGTAGGCCACGATGTGGAACAGGCCGGCGACCACGCCCCACACGGGCCCGAGCAGCAGGATCAGCACGGTGAACGTGATGCCGAGGCCGAGCCAGGCCCGGTCGAACAGCACCCGGTCCCACCGGTCGCGGCGGACGTCGCGGGCGTAGCGGGGGACGGTGACCCCGTCGCGGGCGCAGCGCCGGTACAGCGCGGCGTTGGTGAGCTGGACGCGCACCCAGCCGAGCAGGCGGGGGGAGTGCGGGTCGCCCTCGACGTCGGTGAAGGCGTGGTGCCGGCGGTGGACGGCGGCCCACTCGCGGGGCTTGATGCCCGTCGTGAGCCAGATCACCACCCGGCTCGCGAACGTCACGGTCGGCGAGAGGCTGATGGCCCGGTGGGCCAGCGCTCGGTGCAGGTAGAGGGTGGTGGCCAGGTTGGCCAACTGGCTGAGGGCGAAGCCCACGACCAGTGCGAGGAATGCGTGATAGATGATGAACACCAGACTACCTACCTACCTGTCGGTAGGCACGGGATCCGCGCTGTGACCTTGTGCACGCGTACATATGTCTGCGTACGGCGCGCAGAACACCGATACCCTGCCGGGCGGTGGCAACCGTCAGTGGCGAAACTGGTTCGACACGCGCGTTGATCCTGGCCGAGGCGCGTCATTGCTTTGCCGAGCATGGCTACGAGGGCACCTCCCTCAACGACATCGCGGCCGGCGTCGGGATCCGTCGGGCCAGCCTGCTGCATCACTTCCCCAGCAAGGAGGCCGTCTACCGGGCAGTCTTCGAGCGGGCGCTGTCCGACTGGGCCGAGACGATGGAGCAGGCCATCCGCCAGGGCGAGTCGCCCGAGGGTGAGGGGTGGACGCACGTCGATCGCATCCTCACCGCCACCGTGCGGTGGTTCGCCGAGAACCCCGACTTCGTGCGGCTCGTGCGCCGCGAGGCGCTGGACGACGGTGCCCACCTCGGCTTCGACCTCGGCGCCGCGCTCCGACCCTGGTTCCAGCGGGCCATCGCCTACTTCGAGCGCGAGATGGGGGCGGGGCGGCTGCGCAAGCACGACCCCGAGCAGCTCGTGATCAGCGGGTACGGGGCCATCCTCAACTACTTCAGCGACGTCCACTTCCTCCGCGGCCTGCTCGACCGCGACCCGATGGCCGAGGAGGCGCTCGAGGCCCGGATCCACTCGATCCGCGAGTTCTTCCGGGCGGCGCTCGAGCCCTAGATTCCCCGGGCATGCCGACCCTGTCCGAGGCCGCGTCCAAGGAGTTGCTGGGGGCGTTCGGGGTGCCGTTCCCGGACGAGCGGGTGGTGAGCACCGCCGAGGAGGCGACACGGGCGGCCGACGAGATCGGCTACCCCGTGGTCGTCAAACTCGGGGGCGACGCCATCGCCCACAAGACGGAGCGGGGCCTCGTCCGGCTCGGGCTGGGCTCGGCCGACGCCGTGCGCGACGCCGCCACCGCCCTGCTCGCCGCCGCCCGCCCCGAGGACGGCGAGGTCCACCTGCTGGTGGCGCCGATGCTACGGGCCACCCGGGAGCTGATCGCCGGCCTGGCCGACGACCCCCAGTTCGGCATGACCGTGATGCTCGGCGTCGGGGGCGTCCTCGCCGAGGCGGTCGCCGACGTGAGCTTCCGGCTGGTGCCGATCGACCGGGTCGACGCCGAGGAGATGGTCGACGACCTGCGGCTCCAGGCGCTGCTCGCGCCGTTCCGGGGCGAGCCGGCCGTCGACCGGGCCGCGGTGGCCGACGTGCTGGTGGCGCTGTCCGAGGCTGCCGGACAGCGGCCCGACATCGCCTCGGCCGACCTCAACCCCCTGCTGATCGTCGACGGGCGGCCGGTGGCGGTCGACGCCCTCGTGGAGGTGCGGTGATGGCGAGCACGACCGACGCGGCGGGCACGGCCCGGAACGCCGGCGCCACCGGCGCTGCCGGGATCGACACCGCCCGGTTCCGGGCCCTGTTCGAGCCCCGGGGCGTGCTCGTGGCCGGCGCCTCGACCCACCCGGGCAAGTTCGGCTTCGTCAGCCTCCACAACATCCTGGCCTGCGGCTATCCGGGCAAGGTGTTCGCCACCAACCGCGACGGCGCCGAGGTGCTGGGCGTCCGGACGGTGACCGACGTCGAGCAGCTACCCGAGGGCGAGATCGACCTCGTGTTCGTGTGCACGCCGGCCAGCGCCAACATCGAGCTGCTCCGGGCGTGCGCCAGGAAGGGCATCACCGCCGCCTTCGTCGCCTCGGCCGGCTACGGCGAGGCGGGGGAGGAGGGCCGCCGCGCCCAGGACGAGCTGGTGGCGGTGGCCAACGAGCTCGGCATCCTGCTGGCCGGCCCCAACGGCCAGGGCGTGGTGTCGCCGCCGGCCGGGCTGTGCGCCCAGATCGTCGCCCCCTACCCGCCGGCCGGCCACATCGCCATCGCCAGCCAGTCGGGCAACTTCGTCTCGTCGTTCGAGAACTACGCCCAGCTCACCGGCGTCGGGGTCAGCCGGGCCGTGTCGGCCGGCAACGCCGCCGCCGTCACCGTCCCCGACTACCTGGCCTACTTCGCCGACGACCCGGAGACCAAGGTGTCGCTCGCCTACGTCGAGAGCGTGGGCGACGGCCGGGCCTTCTACGAGCGGCTGCGGCGGCTGGCCGAGCGCAAGCCGATCGTGCTGGTCAAGGGCGGCGCCACGGCCGGGGGCCAGCGGGCCGCAGCCAGCCACACGGGCGCCCTGGCGGCCGACGACACGGTGTTCGACGGCGTGTGCCGCCAGGCCGGCGTCACGCGCGTCGCCACGGTCGAGCAGGCCTACGAGGTGGCCGCGACGTTCGCCACCCAGCCCCTGCCGCGCGGCAACCGGGTGGCGGTCGTGACGACCGCCGGCGGGTGGGGCGTGGTCACCGCGGATGCCCTCGCCGACTCGAGCCTCGAGCTGATCCCGTTGCCCGACGACCTGCGGACCGCCATCGACGCCGAGCTGCCGCCCCGGTGGAGCCGCAACAACCCCATCGACATGGCCGGGGGCGAGACCCGCGACACGGTGCCCAAGGTCCTCGACCTGGTGGCCTCGCACGAGGCGGTCGACGCCGTCATCTTCCTCGGGATGGGCATCCAGTCGAACCAGGCCCGCCTGATGCGGGAGGGGCCGTTCTACCCCGACCACGGGCTGGAGCGGATCGTCGCCTACCACGAGCGCCAGGACGCCCGGTTCGCCGAGGCCGCGGTCGAGGTCAGCGAGCGGACCGGCAAGCCGGTCCTGGTGGCCACCGAGCTGGCCGTGACGTCGCCCGGCAACCCGGGCCCGGCCGCGACCCGGGCCGCCGGCCGGCTGTGCTATCCATCCGCCAACCGGGCCGTGGCCGCACTCGACCACCTGTGGCGCCGGGCACGGTGGCTGCAACGCCGCCACCTTCTGTAGCGCGGGCCCGCCGACGCCGCGGGACCTCGGGGACCAGGGATCGAACGACGGAGAGATGAGCGGGCACGACGACCGGCCGCGGCACATGGCGCCCAAGCCCTCTCGGCTCGCCGCGCTGCGGGGGGTGGGCCGTCAGCGGGGAGCGCGGGCGGCGGGCGGCGCCCGCCGCGCCGGCGGGGCGCGGGGTGGCGCGGGCTCACCGGACGGCCCGGGCGACGCCGGCGCCACCCGGCTGCCGGACGTGCGGCGGTGGCTGCTGCCGGCCGGGCTGGCGCTCGCCGGCCTGGTGACGGGCGGAGCGGCGTTCGCCCTCGACGGCGACGCCACCGCGAGCGCGGTGGGCAGCGACGACGCCGCGGTGGCCACGCCCGTCCTGTCCGCCCGGCGGGTGCCCGAGCTCATCGCCGAGCCCATCTCCCAGCGCCGGCTGGCCGCCGACCTCGACGCCTGGCTGGCCCAGTCGCCGCCCGACAGCTGCCTGGTCGTCGACGACCGGGGCCAATCGGTCTACGCGCACAACGCCGACACGCCGCTGACCGGCGCCTCCACCCAGAAGCTGATCACGTCGACGGCGCTGCTGCTCGCTCTCGGGCCCGACGCCCGGCTCGAGACCCGGGTCGTCGCCGCTCAGGCTCCGCGCGACGGCGTGGTGGCCGGCGACCTGTACCTGGTCGGCGGCGGCGACGCGCTGCTGTCGACGGCCGCCTGGCGCGACCACTTCCGGCGCCAGCCCCGCACGATCGACGACATCGACCAGCTGGCCCGCGCCATCGCGGACGCCGGGGTCCGGCGCGTCGAGGGCAGCGTCGTTGGCGACGGCGACCGCTACGACGATGTGACCTACCACCCCGACTGGCCCCGCCGGTTCTACGACGACCGCGAGATCGGCCCCATCGGCGGGCTCATGGTCAACGACGGGTTCGCCTCGTTCCCGAGCCCGGCCAGCCCCGGGGCGCCCACCCTGCCGGCCGAGGAGCCGGCCACCGACGCCGCCGCGGTGCTGACCCGCCTGCTGCGGCAGCACGGCGTCGAGGTCGTCGGCTCGCCCCGCTCGGGCGACGCCCCGGAGGACGCCACCGAGATCGCGGCGCTGCCCTCCATCCCGGTGCGCGAGATCGTGGCCGAGATGCTCACCGAGAGCGACAACGAGACGGCCGAGGCCGCGCTCAAGGAGATCGGGCACGCCGAGGCCGGCGAGGGGTCGTGGAGCGCCGGCGCCGCAGCCGCCACCGAGCTGCTGGCGGAGGCCGGCGTGCCGCTGGACGGCGTGGAGATCGTCGACGGCTCGGGGCTCTCGATCGACAACCGGCTCACCTGCTCCACCCTGGTCGACGTGCTCACCCGCCCCGAGACCGGGCCGGTGCTGCGCGAGGGCCTGGCGGTGGCCGGCGAGACCGGCACGCTGGCCGAGCGGTGGGACGGCACGGCGGCCGAGGGGCGCATGCGGGCCAAGACCGGGACGCTGCGCAACGTGACCGCGCTGGCCGGCGACATCGAGGTGCGCGACGGCGACCGGGTGACGTTCGCCTACATCGCCAACGTGCCCGACCCCAACCAGGTCACGGCCGAGCAGGTCGGCCTCACCCGGCTGGCCGAGATCCTCATGGCCTACCCGCAGGGCGTCGACGTGGCCCAGCTCGAGCCGGCCGCGCCCGTGACCGACGCGGACGGGGCGGCCGAGGCCGCGACCGGCGCGCCGGCGCCCGGCTGACCCCGCCGCCGCGCCTCGGCCGCCGCAGGACGTCAGCTGCCCTCAGGCGCTGACGGTCAGCACCACGACGGCCAGGATGCCGATGACCCAGACGACGAGCAGGATCGTCCCGATGATCCCGCACACCTGGCCGGCCTTGATCATCTCCTCGCCGGACATGGTCCCGTTGCTGGCGCGGATCTCCTCGAGGGCCCGGTTGCCCTTGGCCCAGGCGATCGGGGCCAGCGGCAGCAGCAGGCCGCACAGCGCCACCACCGACACGAGCGAGCCGATGCCGAAGCCGGCGATGAGGGCCGTGTCGGGGTGCTCGCGCCTGGGCGGTGGCGGTGGCCCGTAGCCCCACTGCGGCGGCGGGGGCGGTGGCGGACCCGAGGCCCCCGGGGACGGCGGCGGGCCCCACCCGCCCTGCGGGGCCCCGTACCCGCCCGGCGGCGGCCCGTACCCCCCTGGCGGCGGCCCGTACGCTCCCGGCGGCGGCTGGTCGCTCATGGGGCCCGAGTGTAGGGACGGTGCCGTGCCAGGCTGGGCGCATGCCGGTCCTGCCCATGTTCCCGCTCGGCACCGTGCTGCTGCCCGGCATGGTGCTGCCGCTGCACGTGTTCGAGCCCCGCTACCGCCAGCTGGTGGCCGACTGCCGGGCCGGCGCCGGCGAGTTCGGCGTCGTGCTGATCGAGCGCGGCCACGAGGTGGGCGGGGGCGACGTCCGGACCGACGTGGGGACGGTGGCCCGCATCGTGCAGAGCCGCGACCTGCCCGACGGCCGCCACATCCTGGCCACGGTCGGGACGCGGCGGGTGCGGGTCGAGCGGTGGCTGCCGGACGACCCCTATCCCCGGGCCGAGGTCACCGACTGGCCCGACGAGCCCCCGCCCGCCGGCGCCGAGCGGGACGAGCAGCGGGCGCGCCTCCAGGCGCTGGTCCGCCGGGCCGCGGCGCTGCGCACCGAGCTGGGGGAGCCGGCGCCGCCGGTCGACCTGACGCTGGTCGACGACCCGGTGATGGCCGTGTACCAGGCGGCCCTGGCCGCCGCCCTCGGGCCGGCCGACCTCTACGACCTGCTGACCGCGTCGACGGTGGCGGAGCGGGCCCGGCAGCTCGAGGAGCTGCTGCGCGACCAGATCGCCGTGTCGGAGGCGCGGCTCACCGGGCCGTGACCGCGGTGACGGCCGCGACCGGGGTCCCGGGACGGGCCGGGTCCCGGGCCGGGCGGCGCCGGGGCGCGAGGATGTGTCCCCGGGGGCTCACCCAGGAGCGGTACCGTCCCGTGCTACAACGAACCATTCCGTTCGCCACCAGCCCGTTCGAAGACGAACGACGAGGGAGCTGATCGAGGTGCCCGAGGCGTCAGCGAAGTCCGTGCCCGAGGTCGCCAGCGAGCTGTTCGAGCTCACCAAGTCCTACGCCCGGCAGGAGACGATCGATCCGCTCAAGGGGGTCGGGCGCTACCTGGCCTACGGCGTGCTCGGCGCGGTGTCTCTCGGCCTGGGCGTGATCCTGCTCCTGCTGTCCGGCCTGCGGGCGCTGCAGACCGAGACCGGGTCCACGTTCCAGGGCAACCTGTCGTGGATCCCGTACCTCATCGTGCTGGTGGTCGGCGCCGCGCTCATCGCCCTGGCGCTGTCCCGCATCTCCCAGAAGAAGCAGAAGGGAAGTCGATGACGTCGACGACTACGGCGCCGGGCGACCGGGTCACCCGCGACGACCTCGAGGCCAAGATCCGCGAGCTGCAGGGCGGCGCCCAGGACCAGGTGTCCTCGGCGCGCGGCACGCTGCTCGCCGCGGGCGGCGTCATCGCCGCCATCCTGCTCGTGATCGTGTTCCTGCTGGGCCGCCGGGCCGGCAAGCAGCGGACGACCATCGTCGAGATCAAGCGGGTCTGAGGGGCGGGCGGCCGCGGTGGCGAAGGTCAAGCAGGGCAAGGTGTCGCGCATCGAGCGGGGGCTGCAGTTCCTCCAGCGCAACGGCGTGCGCAAGGGAGTGCTCGGCGGCTCGCGCGGCTGGTTCTGGGTGGCGGTGGGCACCTACGGCGTCCGCCGCCTCCGCCGGGCGATCGGCAGCGAGCCCGAGCTCGTCTTCCGGGGCGAGCTCAAGCCGGGCGAGACGTTCCAGATCGGCCACCTCGCGGAGACCTACGGCGGCAAGAAGCTGCGCCGCCGCGCCCGCACGTAGGAGCAGGTCGCGCCGCGTGAGCCGCCCGTTCGCCGCCGGTGAGCACGTTCTCCTCGTCGACGCCAAGCGGCGGCGTTACCTCGTGACGCTCGAGCACGGCGGGGAGTTCCACACCCACGCCGGGGTCCTGCCCCACGACGACCTGATCGGGGCGAGCGAGGGCTCGACGTTCCGCTCGACCCAGGGGGCCACGTTCCTGGCCATCCGGCCGACGCTGGCCGAGTTCGTGCTGAAGATGCCGCGGGGCGCCCAGGTCATCTACCCCAAGGACCTCGGGCCGATCCTGATGCTGGCCGACGTGTTCCCCGGGGCCCGGGTGCTCGAGTCGGGCGTGGGCTCGGGGGCGCTCTCGATGACGCTGGTGCGGGCCGGGGCCGACGTGGTCGGCTACGAGCTGCGCGAGGACTTCGCCAACCGGGCGACGCGTAACGTCCGGGCGTTCCTCGGGCCGAAGGCGCTCGACTCGTACCGCGTCGAGGTGCGCGACGTGTACGAGGGCATCGACGAGACCGACCTCGACCGGGTCGTCCTCGACCTGCCCGAGCCGTGGCGGGCCGTGAAGCACGCGGCCGGCGCGCTGCACCGGGGCGGGGTGCTCGTCGCCTACACGCCCCAGATCACCCAGGTCATGGCGCTGCGGCGCGAGCTGGCGGCCCAGGGCTTCGGCATGGCCGAGACGATCGAGGTGCTCAACCGCGGTTGGCACATCGAGGGCCAAGCGGTGCGGCCCGACCACCGGATGGTGGCCCACACCGGCTTCCTGACGAGCGCCCGGCTGCTGGGCTAGGGCGACAGGCTGGGGACGGGAGGGAGACGACGGCGGGCGCGGGGAGAACGAAGAGATCATGATGCTCGATCTGCTGCTCGTCGCCGCCGGCATCGGGGCGGCCGTCGGCGGCTACCGGCTGGGCTTCCTCGCCCGTGTGACGTCGTGGCTGGGGCTGGCCCTCGGCGTGCTCGTCGGCACGCTGCTGCTGCCCGAGATCCTGGAGCGGCTCGAGGACGCCAGCGACGCCACCATCGCGTTCGTCGCCATCTGTGCGCTGGCCGGCACCGCGCTGATCGGGCAGGCGGCGGGCCTGGTGCTCGGGTCCCGCATGCACATCGCGCTGCCGGCCGGGCCGGCCCGCACCACCGACCGGGTGGCGGGCGGCGTCGCCGGCGTGCTCGGCATGCTCGTCGGCCTGTGGCTGCTGCTGCCCACGCTGGGCGACATCCCCGGCTGGACGTCCGAGCAGGCCCGCAGCTCGGTCATCGCCCGGGCCGTGAGCCACCGGTTCCCACCGGCGCCCGACACGATCCAGGCACTGCGCCGGCTGGTGGGCGACGACCCGTTCCCGACCGTGTTCGACCGCCTGACCCCCGCCCCCGAGGTGGGGGCGCCGCCGGTGTCGACCGGGCTGTCGCAGGCCACGGTCGACGCCGTGATGCCGTCGATCGTCAAGGTCGAGGGCGAGGCGTGCGGCCGCATCCAGGAGGGGAGCGGCTTCTTCGTGACCGAGACCCTGGTCGTCACCAACGCCCACGTCGTCGCCGGCGAGGACGACACCGACATCGAGCTGTCCGACGGACGCGACGCGGACGCCACCGTGGTGGCGTTCGACCCGGTGCGCGACCTGGCCATCTTGCGCAGCGAGGTGGCGGGGCCGCCCCTGCCGCTCGATGGGGCCGAGGTCGGCGACACCGGGGGCGTGTTCGGCCACCCGGGCGGCGGGCCGCTCGAGATCAGCCCGTTCCAGGTGGGCGACCAGATCACGGCCCAAGGCCGCGACATCTACGACCGGGGAGCGAGCGAGCGCGAGGTGCTGGTGCTGGCGGCCAACCTGGCACCGGGCGACTCGGGCTCGGCGCTGATCGACCCCGACGGCGAGGTGATCGGCGTGGCGTTCGCCATCGCCCCCGACGAGCCGGGGGTGGCCTACGCGCTGGCCATCGAGGAGCTCCAAGCCGTGCTGGCCGGCGACCTCAGCGTCGAGCGCGACACGGGGGAGTGCCTGATCTGATCTGAGCCCCGCCGGGAGGTCCGGCGGCGCGGCCCGCGCATCCCGTGGGCCGGCGCGGCCGGGGCGGACGCGGCCGCCGCGCCGGGCGGCCGGTGCCCGGACGCGCGACGGGCGACTGCCCGTCGCGAGGCAGTCGCCCGTGTTTCGGCGGCCTTACAGGCTCATTCGACCTCGATGAAGATGCACTCGCCGGGGCACTCCTCGGCGGCCTCGATCACCGCCTCTTCCTGGCCACTGGGGACGTTCGCGAGGCCCTCGGCGCCGCCTGGATCGGAGAAGACCTTGTCGCCTTCCTTGACGTAGGCAAGGCCGTCGTCCAGCAGGGTGAACACATCGGGCGCGATCTCCTCGCACAGCCCGTCGCCCGTGCAGAGATCCTGGTCGATCCAGACCTTCATGGCTGTGCTCGCTCCTGGCTCGAGAAGACGTAGACCGTGGGGGTGCGGCGGCGGTCCGTGTCAACCACCGACGTTGGCCGTAGCCTAGCCAACCCGCCGATAAACACGGCAAGTTCGGGGGAAACTCCCGGATGCCGCACGGGGATCAGCTCCGCCGGACGGCGCCCGGGCCGGTGTAGGGTCCGAACAAGGACACGAGCGAGCGACGGATCGAGCAGATCGAGGAGGTGGTCACCGTGGGCGAGCGAAGCGACGAGGGTTCGGAAGTCGAGCGTGACGTCGACGAGGCGGCCCTGAGGGACCAGGTCCGCGCCCTCGAGGAGGAGGTGCTCTCCCTCCGCCAACGCCTCCAGGACGCCCCCAAGCGCGTGCGCGCGCTGGAGGAGCGGCTGCTCGAGACCAAGGGACAGCTCGCCCAGGCGGTGGCCCAGAACGAGAAGCTCAGCTACACGCTGCGCGAGGCGCGCGAGCACATCGCCGCCCTCCGCGAAGAGGTCGACAAGCTGACCCAGCCGCCCTCGGCCTACGGCACGCTGCTCGGCGTCAACGAGGACGGCACGGTCGACGTGTTCTCCGGCGGGCGCAAGATGCGCGTCGCCGTCCACCCGGCGCTCGACACCGAGGAGCTGATCCGCGGCTCCGAGGTCGTCCTCAACGAGTCGCTCAACGTCGTGCTCGCTCGCTCGCCCGAGACCCACGGCGAGGTCGTCACCATCAAGGAGCTGCTCGACGACAACCGGGCCATCATCGTGGGCCGGGCTGACGAGGAGCGGGTGACCGAGATGTCCGACCGGCTGGCCAACGAGCGGCTCCGGTCGGGCGACTCCGTGCTGATGGACTCGCGCTCGGGCCTGCTGCTCGAGAAGCTGCCCCGTCCCGAGGTCGAGGAGCTCGTGCTCGAGGAGGTGCCCGACATCTCCTACGAGGACATCGGCGGCCTCGACGAGCAGATCGAACAGATCGCCGACGCGGTCGAGCTGCCGTTCCTCCACCAGGAGCTGTTCGCCGAGCACAAGCTGCCGGCGCCCAAGGGCATCCTGCTCTACGGCCCGCCCGGCTGTGGCAAGACGCTCATCGCCAAGGCCGTGGCCAACAGCCTGGCCAAGAAGGTGGCGGCGGCCAACGGCGGCAAGACGGCCAAGAGCTACTTCCTCAACATCAAGGGCCCCGAGCTGCTCAACAAGTACGTGGGCGAGACCGAGCGGCAGATCCGCCTCGTGTTCCAGCGGGCCCGGGAGAAGTCCGAGGAAGGCTGGCCGGTCATCGTCTTCTTCGACGAGATGGACTCGATGTTCCGCACCCGGGGGTCGGGCATCAGCTCCGACGTCGAGTCGACGATCGTGCCGCAGCTGCTCGCCGAGATCGACGGCGTCGAGTCGCTGCGCAACGTGATCGTGATCGGCGCCTCCAACCGCGAGGACCTGATCGACCCGGCCATCCTCCGGCCCGGGCGCCTCGACGTGAAGATCAAGATCGAGCGGCCCAACGAGGCGGCCGCCGCCCAGATCTTCGCCCGGTACCTCACGCCCGACCTGCCGCTCGACCCCGACGCCGTGCGCGAGCTGGGCGGGGGCGACCCGGCCAAGTGCGTGCAGGCGATCATCGAGCGGACGGTCGAGGAGATGTACCGGACCGACCGCGACAACGAGTTCCTCGAGGTCACCTACCAGAACGGCGACAAGGAGACGATGTACTTCAAGGACTTCGCCTCCGGCGCCATGATCGAGAACATCGTGCGTCGCGCCAAGAAGCTCGCGATCAAGCGCCACCTGGCCGAGGGGACCAAGGGCATCCGGCTCGCCGACATGGTCGACTCCATCCACCAGGAGTACAAGGAGCACGAGGACCTGCCCAACACGACCAACCCCGACGACTGGGCGAAGATCTCGGGCAAGAAGGGCGAGCGCATCGTCTACGTCCGCACGATCGTCAACCGCGACGACGGCAAGTCCGCCGGCGGCCGCTCGATCGAACGGGTGGCCACCGGGCAGTACCTCTAGGAGTCGTGATGCCCCTCACGCCGCGCGTGCCCATGGGCGTGCGGGGCATCACCGAGACCAAGGAGGGCCGGCTGACGGTGATCGTCACCGTCGCCGGCACGCTCCTGGTCGCGATCGCCGCGGCCAACGTGTGGATGGCCAACCGGGCCGACGAGGAGGCCGACGAGATCCGCGGGGCGCTGCGCGGCGGGCTGGCGTCGGTGCCCGACGCCGTCCTCGCGCAGTTCCCCGACTCGGGCCCGGCGATCGAGGAGGCGGCCCACCGGGCCCTGGCGGGCCGCGGGGCGCGGCTGGTCCGGATCACGCAGCCCGACGACGACGAGATCGTGGTCGCCGTCGAGTCGAGCTGGGGGTGGCAGCTGCGGTGCGTGGAGGCCGAGCTGCGGGGCGACGGCACCGTCCTCACGTACCACGACAGCGGACCGTGCTGAGATGTTTGCTGGCGTGAAAGCTCACGCAAAGAAGCCAATCCACTACGGATGCTGGCCTCTGGGCCGCCGCATCCGGGGGTAGGGTCCCATCGTGGCGATGCGGAAGATCATGGGGATCGAGACCGAGTTCGGCATCATCGTGCGGGGCGCGGTCGAGTCGAACCCCATCGCGGCCTCGTCGGTCCTGATCAACGCCTACGTGCACGAGCTGGCCCGCCTGGGGCACGGCCATCGCGACCAGCCCAAGGTGGGGTGGGACTTCGAGGACGAGCACCCCGACATCGACGCCCGCGGCTTCACCGCCGAGGGCACGCTCGCCCCCGAGGTCGAGACGCACCTGGTCAACGCCGTCCTCACCAACGGCGCCCGCTACTACGTCGACCACGCCCACCCCGAGCTCTCGACGCCCGAGTGCGCCGATCCCCGCACGGTCGTCGTGTACGACAAGGCGGCCGAGCTGATCCTCGAACGGTCGATGAAGGCGGCGGTCGAGTTGTTGCCGGCGGGCCAGGAGATCGTCGTCTACAAGAACAACTCCGACCGCAAGGGCAACTCCTACGGGTGCCACGAGAACTACCTGATGGACCGGCAGGTCCCGTTCTCGCGGATCGTCACCCACGTCATGCCCCACTTCATCACCCGGCTCGTCTACACGGGCGCCGGCAAGGTCGGCACCGAGGCCCCGGGCCTGACCCACGAGGACGTGCCGTTCCAGCTGTCCCAGCGGGCCGACTTCTTCGAGGAGGAGGTCGGGCTCGAGACGACGCTGAAGCGGCCGATCGTCAACACCCGCGACGAGCCGCACGCCGACGCCCAGCGCTACCGTCGCCTGCACGTGATCGTGGGCGACGCCAACCTGTCCGAGGTGGCGACGTTCCTCAAGGTGGGCACGACCGCCCTGGTCCTGTCCATGATCGAGGACGACTTCCTGCCCCGCGACCTGACGCTGGCCACGCCGGTGGCCGCGCTGCGCCGGGTGTCCTACGACCTGAGCCTGCGCCAGCCCCAGGAGCTGGCCGACGGCACCCGCATGACCGCTCTCGAGATCCAGTGGGAGTACTTCGACCGGGCCAAGAAGTACGCCGAGGAGCACGGGCTCGAGTGCATCGGCCCGGCCGAGGTCGGGGCCGAGCTGCTACGCCGCTGGGAGGACGTGCTGACCGGGCTCGAGACCGATCCCGCCTCTGTGGCCGACCAGGTCGACTGGGTGGCCAAGCACCGCCTCATCGAGGGTTACCGCGAGCGCGGCGGCCTGGCGTGGGACGACGCCCGCCTGGCGGCGATGGACCTGCAGTACCACGACCTGCGGAGGGAGAAGAGCCTGTCCGCCCGGGTCGGCCTCGAACGGCTCACCACCGACAGTGAGGTGCAGCGGGCCGTGAGTGAGCCGCCGACCGATACGCGTGCGTATTTCCGGGGGAAGTGCCTGCAGCGGTGGTCACCCCAGATCGTGGCCGCCAACTGGGACTCGATGGTGTTCGACATCGGGGGCGACCCGCTCCGGCGGGTGCCCATGATGGACCCGACGCGTGGAACGGAGGCCCACGTGGGTAGGTTGATGGAGGACTGTGAGAGTCCGGCCGAGCTGTTGGAGCGGCTCGGCCAGTGAGGAGCGAGGTCAGGGGACATGGCTGAGCGAGAGCTGAAGAAGAAGCCCGCCCCGGCTCGTGAGGAAGAGGTCGTCGACGAGGCGCCCGCCCCTTCCGAGCAAGGCGAGAAGATCAAGGCAGAGCTCGACGACCTTCTCGACGAAATCGACGAGGTCCTGGAGTCCAACGCAGAGGATTTCGTGAAGAGCTACGTGCAGAAGGGTGGTGAGTAGGCACCACGTGCACGGAGGTGCACGGTGCTTCACCTCCTGAGCTAGTCCGACCGACGCTTCCCCACAACGCGGTGGGGAGGCGTCTTTGCTCTCCGGCCCGGTTCCGTCCCGTGCACGGGCAGGGTGCGGGGGCGGATAGCCTCCGCCACGATGACTCTGCCGATCTTCCGTGCCGACGACGATCCCGGCCCGTCGTTCGTCGACATCCTGCGACGGACGGGCCTCGAGCCCCGCTGGGGCGAGGTGCCGGCCGCCGCTGCGGGCGGGAACCCGCAAGACATCCCCCACGGCACCACCGTGGTCGCGGTCCGCTACGCCGACGGCGTGGTGATGGCCGGCGACCGCCGGGCCACCAGCGGCAACTTCATCAGCCACCGGTCGATGGAGAAGGTGTTCCCGGCCGACCGCCACTCGGGCGTGGCCATCGCCGGCGCCGCCGGCCCGGCGCTCGAGATGGTCAAGCTGTTCCAGCTCCAGCTCGAGCACTACGAGAAGGTCGAGGGCGCCGAGCTGTCGCTCGAGGGCAAGGCCAACCAACTCAGCCAGATGGTCCGGGGCCACCTGCCGGCCGCCATGCAGGGCCTGGCCGTGGTGCCGCTGTTCGCCGGCTTCGACACCCGCCGCAACGTGGGCCGTCTGTTCGAGTACGACGTCACCGGCGGGCGCTACGAGGAGAGCGACTTCGCCGCCACCGGCTCGGGCAGCCTGCACGCCGGCACCGTCATCAAGATCGGCTACCGGCGCGACCTCGACCGGTCCGACGCCGTCGACTTGGTCATCAACGCCCTCTTCCAGGCCGCCGACGAGGACTCGGCCACCGGCGGCCCCGATCCGGTGCGCAACATCTACCCGATGATCGCCACCATCACGGCCGAGGGCTTCGAGTACGTCTCCGAGGACGAGATCCGCGAGCGCTTCGCCGCCCTCCTCGACCGCCTGTCCTCGCCGGGCAGCACCACCACGGTCGCCTCGGAGCCGGCGATCCCGACGGGAGGCACCCCCCGATGAGCATGCCCTTCTACGTCGCCCCCGAGCAGTGGATGAAGGACAAGGCCGACTTCGCGCGCAAGGGCATCGCGCGGGGTCGGGCCCTGGCCTCGCTGCTCTACGACGACGGCATCCTGATCTGCGCCGAGAACTCGTCGACCACGCTGCGCAAGATCAGCGAGATCTACGACCGCATCGCCTTCGCCGGGGCCGGCAAGTACAACGAGTACGACCGCCTGCGCATCGCCGGCGTCCGCCACGCCGACCTCAAGGGCTACTCGTTCAGCCGCGAGGACGTCGACGCCCAGAGCCTCGCCAACGCCTACGCCCAGATGCTCGGCGACGTGTTCACCCACGAGGTCAAGCCCATGGAGGTCGAGATCCTCGTGGCCGAGGTCGGGGTGACGCCGAGCGACGACCGGCTCTTCCACATCCTCTACGACGGCACGGTGGTCGACGAGAACGGCTTCACCGTTCTCGGCGGCGAGGCCGACGTGATCTCCGACCGGCTCAAGGAGACCTACCAGCCCGGCCTGACCCTCGAGGACGCCCTGCGGGCCGCCGTGTCGGCCCTGGCCGGCGACCGCACGCTCACCCCGGACGAGCTCGAGGTGGCGGTGCTGGCCCGGTCGAACGGCCGGCGGGCGTTCCGGCGGCTGTCGCACACCACGGTGGGCGAGGTGCTGGGCATCCAGCCCGGGGCCGACGGCGAGGGCGAGTCGGGCTCCGGTGCGGGCGAGGGTGCCGAGGGCTCGGGCGGCGCCGAGCCGACCGCGTCCGCTGGCGACGCCGGCGCCTCGAGCGAGGGCGAGGGCGGCGACAGCGGGTCGGGCTCCGGCGAGGGCTGACCGCCCGCCCGGGTTTCTGCTGATTCCCGGCCGGAAGGGCGGGTATCGGCCGGCACAACGGTCCCACGGCGGTAGCGTGCGCACGTGGAGCGGCGCATCTTCGGCCTCGAGAACGAGTACGGCGTGACCTGCACGCTGCGCGGGCAACGCCGGCTCAGCCCCGACGAGGTGGCCCGGTACCTGTTCCGGCGCGTCGTGTCGTGGGGCCGGTCGAGCAACGTGTTCCTCGCCAACGGCGCCCGGCTCTACCTCGACGTCGGCAGCCACCCCGAGTACGCCACGCCCGAGTGCGACTCGATCCTCGACCTGGTCACCCACGACAAGGCGGGGGAGCGCATCCTCGAGCAGCTGCTGGTGGCTGCCGAGCAGCGCCTCCGCGAGGAGGGCATCCGCGGGGTCATCTACCTGTTCAAGAACAACACCGACTCGGCCGGCAACTCGTACGGCTGCCACGAGAACTATCTGACGTCGCGGCGCGACGACTTCAGCCACTACGCCGAGGTGCTGATCCCGTTCTTCGTGTCGCGGCAGATCTACGCCGGGGCCGGCAAGGTCCTCCAGACGGCCCGGGGCGCGATGTTCTGCATCGCCCAGCGCGCCGAGCACATCTGGGAGGGCGTGTCGTCGGCCACCACCCGCAGCCGGCCGATCATCAACACCCGCGACGAGCCCCACGCCGACGCCGAGCGCTACCGGCGCCTGCACGTGATCGTGGGCGACTCCAACATGAGCGAGTACGCCACGTTCCTGAAGGTGGGCGCCACGTCGATCCTGCTGCGGATGCTCGAGGACCCGTCGTTCGTGCTGCGGGACATGACCCTCGAGAACCCGATCCGGGCCATCCGCGAGATCAGCCACGACCTGACCGGCAAGCGCACGGTCCGGCTGGCCAACGGCCGCGAGGCCTCGGCGCTCGACATCCAGGGCGAGTACCTGTCGCGGGCCAAGCGCTACGCCGACACCAAGGGCCTCAGCCCGCTCGAGATGAAGGCCTTGGAGATGTGGGAGCACTGCCTGGAGGGGCTCGAGAACGACCCCTACAGCCTCGACCGCGAGTGCGACTGGGTGATCAAGCACAAGCTGATCGAGTCGTACTGCGCCAAGCACGACCTGCCGCTGTCGCACCCCCGGGTGTCGCTGATCGACCTCCAGTACCACGACGTCAACCGCGAACGCGGCCTGTTCTACAAGCTGCAGGACCGGGGCCTGGTCGACCGGGTCACCACCGACGAGGCCATCGACGCCGCCGTCGAGGTGCCGCCCCAGACGACCCGGGCCCGCCTGCGGGGCGACTTCATCCGCCGGGCCAAGGAGCGCAAGCGCGACTACACGGTCGACTGGGTGCACCTGAAGCTCAACGACCAGGCCCAGCGCACGGTGCTGTGCAAGGACCCGTTCAAGTCCCGTGACGAGCGGGTGGAGCGCCTGATCGCCAGCCTATAGCTGCGCCGCCGGCCCGGGGCTGCGGCCGGAGGCCCGGCTCGGGTCGCATCGGCTCGGGCCGTGCCGGCTCCGGCCCCGCCCGTCCGATACGGTCGTCAATTCGATGCCGCGCTTCGCCACCGCCACCGTGACCGCCATCACCGCCGAGCGGCGGGGCCTCCAGCGCGTCGACACCGACGCCGGTCGGGCCTACGTCCTCACCGACCTGACCGGCCCCGTGGCGGTGGACGACCGGGTGGTGCTCAACACGACGGCCGTCGACCTGGGCCTCGGCACCGGGGGATGGCACGTCGTCCACTGGAACCTGGCCCGCGACGAGTGGCACCGGCCCGGGCCCGGCCACATCATGAAGCTGCGGTACACGAGCCTCCAGGTCGACACCGGGGCAGCGGAGGAGGAGCACGCCGACCTGCCGGAGGGGCTCGGCGGCATGCCGGTCGTGGCGTGCTCACTGCACAGCCAGGTGGCGGTCGTGGCCGCGCTCGTCCGCCATCTGCGGCCGGCCACCCGCCTGGCTTACGTGATGACCGACGGCGCCGCCCTGCCGCTCGCCCTGTCCGACCTGGTGCACGAGCTGCGCCAGCGCGAGATCCTCGACGTCGTGGTCACGGCCGGCCACGCCTTCGGGGGCGACCTCGAGGCCGTGTCCGTGCCCTCGGCGCTGGCGCTGGCCCGCCACGTCGGCAAGGCCGACCTGGTGGTGGCCGGCATGGGCCCCGGCGTCGTCGGCACCGCGTCGTCGCTCGGCACGACGGCCGTCGAGGCCGCCGGCATCATCGACAACGCCGCCGCCCTCGGCGGCCGGCCGGCGCTGTGCGCCCGGGCCTCGGGCGCAGACCCCCGCGAGCGGCACCGCGGCGTGAGCCACCACGTCCACACCGTGCTCCGGCTGGTGCGGACCCGGCCGGCGTTGCCGCTCCCGCCCGAGCTGGCCGGCGAGGTCGAGGGCGCGGCGGCGGTCGACGCGCCCGACGTGGCGCCGATCCTCGACGACCTCGGCCTCCGGGTCACGACCATGGGCCGGGGCCCGGCCGACGACCCGGTGTTCTTCGCCGCCGCCGCGGCCGCCGGGGCCTGGGCGGCGGCCGCTTTGGGCTGAGGCGGGCGCCGGCCGGGCGTCCTGGAAGGCCGGCCGGGCGGTTCGGCCCGGGTCCCCGACTGGCCTGCCCGGCTCCGCCTGTCCGAGGGGGGCCGGGCGCGGGCAGCCCCCGGGGGGCCGTGGGCGGTCGGTAGGGTCTCGGACGGATGTCCGCGGCCAAGCTCGAGCGCCTCCTGAACCTGACGGCCCTGCTGCTGGCCACGCCGCGCCCGCTCACGGCCCAGGAGATCCGCGAGCGCATCGACGCCTATCCGGCCGACCTGGCGGCGTTCCGGCGGGCCTTCGAGCGCGACAAGGACGCGCTCCGCGCCATGGGGTTCCCGCTCGAGGTGGCCGAGGTGCCGGGCACGGCCCAGCCGGTCGACGGCTACCGCATCCCCAAGGACCGCTATTACCTGCGCGACCCCGGCCTCACCCCCGAGGAGCTGGCGGCCCTACGGCTGGCGGCCTCGATCGTGCAGCTCGAAGGCGCCTCGGCCCGCGAAGGCCTGCTCAAGCTCGGCGGCCTGGTCGGCGACGCCGACGGCGTCGACGGGGTGCCCGAGGGCGGGCCCGGCGGCCTGGCCGTGGCCGCCCTGCCCGGCGGCCCCGAGCTGGGCCCGCTGTTCGGCGCCATCGCCGCCCAGACCCCGGTGCGCTTCGCCTACCGAGGCGAGTCCCGTACCGTCGACCCCTACCGCCTCGACTACCAGCGGGGGCGCTGGTACCTGACCGGCTACGACCACCTGCGCGAGGCCGAGCGGGTGTACCGGCTCGACCGGTTCGAGAGCCGGATCGAGGCGCTGCCCGGCCCCCGGTTCGAGCGCCCGTCGACGGCGGTGCCCGGCGGGCCCCTCGAGCCCTGGCAGCTGGGGGAGGGCAAGCCGGTCGACGCCCGGGTGCTGGTCGACGCCCCCCAGGCGCCGTGGATCGTCAACCACCTGGGCGCCGGCGCCGTCGAGGAGGAGCGGCCCGACGGCTCGGTGGTCGTCACCCTCACCGTCACCAACCGCGACAACTTCCGGTCGTTCGTGCTCAGCTTTCTCGACCACGCCGAGGTCCTCGACCCGCCCGAGCTCCGCGACGACCTCGTCGCCTGGCTGCGCGAGCTGGCGGAGGAGCCGGCGTGAGCCCCGGGCCGGTCGCAGGGGGCGCGGCCCGGGACGCCGCCGCCGGCAAGGAAGGGCGCGAGGGCCGCGACGGCGGCCCGGTGCGGCGCACCACCGCCTCCGACCGGTTCCTGCGCCTGCTCACGGTCGTCCCCTGGATCGCGGCCAACGACGGCCCCCGCCTCGACGAGGTCTGCGAGCGGTTCGGCATGACCCGCAAGCAGCTGCTCGACGACCTGCAGATCATCCCGCTGGTCGGGCTGCCGCCGTACACGCCCGACACGCTCATCGAGGTCACGATCGAGGGCGACCGGGTGTGGCTGCGGTTCGCCGACGTGTTCGCCCGGCCCCTGCGCCTCACGCCCGAGCAGGGCCTGGCGCTGGTCGCCGCCGGCAGCGCCGCCCGGGGCCTGCCCGGGGCCGACCCCGAGGGGCCGCTGGCCACCGCGCTCGACAAGGTGGCCGCCGTCCTCGACATCGATCCCGACGAGGCCATCTCGGTGGCGTTGGGCAGCACCCGACCCGACGTGCTCGACACGCTGCGGCAGGCCAGCCGCGAGCGCCGGCGCGTCCGGCTCGACTACTACGCGTACGGCCGCGACGAGCGGGCGGTGCGCGACGTCGACCCCCACGCCGTGTTCGCCGACGAGGGCGCCTGGTACGTCCGGGGCCACTGCCACATGGCCGGCGGCGAGCGCCTGTTCCGGGTCGACCGCATCTACGGCATCGAGGTGCTCGACGAGCGGTTCGAGCCGCCCGACGACGCCGCCGGCGCGGTCCGGGAGGCCGAGGTGTTCGCCCCCGGGCCCGAGGTCCCCCGGGTGACGCTGGACCTGGCGCCTGCCGCCCGCTGGGTCATCGAGACCTACCCGGTCGAGGACGTCCGCGAGGGGCCGGACGGGCGGCTGCGGGTCCGGCTGGCGGTGTCCGCCCGGCCGTGGCTCGAGCGGCTGCTCGTGCGGCTCGGGCCGGCCGCCCGGGTGGTCGAGTCCGACGACCCGGCGCTGCGCACCGCCGGGCGCGACGCCGCCCGCCGCCTGCTCCGCCGGTACGGCGTGCCCGGCCCGGAGGGGACGGAGTGATCGGGGATCACGGCCGCCGCGCGCTAGATTCGAACAGCCGTGCCCGATCTCCCTCGATCCAGCGACCCGTCGAGTGACGATGGCGGCGACGGCGCCAGCGACGAGTCGACGACCACCGGGGCGGGCACCGGTCGAACGGCGGCCGCGACGCCACGCCGACCAGAGCGTGCCGCGCACGCGCGCAGCGCGGCCGTGCCGGCTGCGCCCGACGCCGAGGACCTGACGCTCGGGCCGGGCGGCAACGGGCTGGACGGGCCGGCCGACCGTGTCGGCGCCGACCGCGCCGGTGCCGAGCGCACCGCCGGCCGGGCCGGCGGGGGAGAGGCGGCCGGCGAGCGGGTCCGCACCGACCGGGCCGACAGCGACAGCGCGCCCGGCGACGAGGCCACGACCGACGAGGAGCCCCGCCGCTTCGGGCTCCGGCGGCGCCGGGGCAAGCACGCCCAGCGCAAGCAACCCCGCAGCCTGCGCCGCACCGTCCTCGAGTGGGTCGGCGTCATCGGCGGCGGGGTCGTCATCGCCCTCGTCATCGAGGCGCTGCTCGTCCAGGCCTTCTGGATCCCGTCACCGTCGATGGAGCCCACGCTCAACGTGGGCGACCGGGTGCTGGTCAACAAGCTGTCGTACCGCTTCCACGACGTCCACCGCGGCGACGTCATCGTGTTCGAGCGGCCGCCCGGCACGTCCCGGGGCGGCGAGGACGAGATCCGCGACCTCATCAAGCGGGTCATCGCCGTCGAGGGTGACGTGATCGAGGAGCGCAACCAGCTCGTCTACGTCAACGGCGAACGGCTCGACGAGCCCTACCTCGAGCCCGGCACACCGACCGAGAACCTGCCGCGCCAGACCGTGCCCGAGGGGCACGTGTTCGTCATGGGCGACAACCGCACCAACAGCGAGGACAGCCGCGTCTTCGGCCCGGTCGACGAGGACCGCATCATCGGCCGCGCCTTCATGCGCGTCCTCCCCGTCGGGGACATCGGCTGGTTGTAGTTGTCCGGGGGGGAGGGGGGAGGGGAACCCTCGCCCGGGCCGGCGGAGCCGGCCCTCGGGCGCGCAACCTTCCCCCGGCGTGAGCGACCCCGCGTCGCGGCGCCTCCCCGGCGACGCCAGTCGGCCGGTCGGAGGGAACCGGTTGCGATCTCCCGCGGCCGGGCCCGAGGGTGCGGGTCAGTCGGGGTCGGGGTAGGCGGCGCGGACGGCGTCGACCATGCGGTCGACGTGGTCGCTGTAGACGGCGTCGATGCCCATGTCGATCAGCTCGGCCAGCACCCGGGGCAGCTGGGCGTCCCACCCGAAGGCCAGCACGCCGAACCGGTGGACGAGCGTGGTCAGCCCGCCCGTCCAGTCCAACCGGTGCATGTTCAGCGCGTCGATGCCGGCGTCGGCCAGGTTGGCGGCCCGCCGCTCGACGCCCTCCTTGATCTTGCCGATGCGGGTCGAGTCGACCAGGCGGACGTCCGGGCACGCCTGCCGCCACGACGCCACCAGCCGCCAGTCGGGGTGGCACAGCCACAGCCGCTCCAGCGCCCCGTCCCCGGCGGCCCGGGCGACGGCGATCACCCGGTCGAACGCCGCCGGGTCCTTCACATCCAGCGACACGTGCACGGACGTGCCGCACGTCTCGTACAGCTGCTCCAGCGTGGGTATGTGGGGCGGCAGGTCGGCCCGGTCCACCGCGGCGATGCGCCGGCGGCGGAGCCGGCCGCCGGCCACGCCGTCGTGGTCGAGCACCGCCTCGCCGTCGGCGGTCAGCCACACGTCGCTCTCGATCCCGGTGGCGCCCAGCCGCAACGCCAGCTGGAACGCCTCGAGGGTGTTCTCCGGGGCGTGGGCGCTCGCCCCCCGGTGGGCGAACGCGATCGGGGGAACGGTCAGTGCGGGCACGCGGGTCGGCATCGCCCGCGGACGCTACCGCCGATGCACGTAACCTTCCCGGCGTGAGCCTCGTGTGGTGCGTGCCCGTGGTGGCGGCGGCGGTGGCCGCCGGGCTGGTCCTGGCCCGGGTCCGAGCGCTGGAGGAGGCCGCCTTCGGGCTCCGGGCCGAGGTCGCCCTGCTCGCCACCACCCTTCGGCGCCCGCTCCGACGGCTGCGCGAGGGGGCGGTTGAGATCGACGCCACCGTGGCCGAGTTCCGGGCCCGGCACACCCTCGACGGGGCGCCCGACCGATCCGCCAACGGCGAGCGCTAGCACCAGGCCCGCGGGATCCACGGCTCTACACTCGGAACCATGTTCAACATCGGCGGCGGCGAGCTGCTGGTGATCGCGCTCATCGCGCTGATCGTGCTCGGGCCCTCGCGCCTGCCCGACGCCGCGCGCACCGCCGGCAGGGTGATGGGCGAGATCCGGCGGCTGTCGACCGGCTTCCAGCGCGAGATCCGCGAAGCGCTCGAGGAGGCCGAGGCCGCCGACCGCAAGCCCCGCGAGCGGGCGCCGCTGGCGGCCGCGGTCGACGACGCCGACGTTGCCGCCACGCGCCGCGACGGGGGCACCAGGCGCAACGGCGAGGCCCGCCGGGACGGCAGCACCCGCAGCGAGCGCGCCGGCCCGACCGGCCCCGACGGCGACGGCGACGGCGACGGCGCCGACCGGCCGGCCAGCCCGGCCACCGCCCGCACCGTCCGTCCCGCCGCCGGCGCCGACCGCACCGACGGCGACATCCTGGCGCCCGAGGTCGCCGACGCCCTCGACGAGGTCGTGGCGGCGGCCAGCCCGGCCACCACGGACGGGGCCGACCCGGCGCCCCCGTCCGCCCCCGAGGCGGCGCCCGACGACGCGTCCGCCACCGCCCCCGACACCCCCGAGCGGCCCGACGGCGGGTCGGGCGACGCCCGGGCGGCGTCGTAGCCGGGCGGTGCCCTCCGCTGCGAAGGTTCCACGGTGAGCAGGACTGACGACTCGCCCGCGGGCGGCGAGATGACGCTCTTCGAGCACCTCGCTGAGCTGCGCACCCGGCTGATCATCTCGGTGGTGGCGGTCGCCATCGGCATGGTCGTCGTGTTCGTGTTCTACGAGTCCGTGTTCGACTGGCTGGTGCGCCCCTACTGCGACACGAGCGCCGACCGGGAGTGCCGCCTCCTGCAGACCGACCCACTGGAGGGTTTCGGCGTGCGGGTCCGGGTGTCGGGCTACGGCGGCGTCGCGCTGGCCATGCCGGTGCTGCTGTGGCAGATCTGGCGGTTCGTCAGCCCGGGGCTCTACGACAACGAGAAGCGCTACGCCATCCCGTTCGTGGCGTCGGCCCTGGTGCTGTTCGTGCTCGGCGCCGGCATCGCCTACTGGACCATGCCCCAGGCGCTCGGCTTCCTGGCCGACATCGGCGGGGACAACCTCGAGCAGTTCTACAGCCCGGCCAAGTACTTCCGCCTGATCACGTACATGATGCTGGCGTTCGGGGTCGGCTTCGAGTTCCCGATCCTGCTCGTGTTCCTCCAGCTGGCCGGCATCCTGTCGTCTCACACGCTCCGCCGGCTCCGGCGCTACGCCATCGTCGGCATCACGATCCTGGTGGCCGTCATCACGCCGTCGGGCGACCCGTACTCGATGCTGGCCCTGTCGGCGCCGATGGTCGTGTTCTACGAGGCGTCCATCCTCATCGGGCGGATCATCGAGCGGCGCCGGGCGGCGGCCGAGGCCGCGGCGGCCGGCGCCCGAGCGGCGGGGGCGGGCGAGGCCCCCGCATGACCGGCCGGGCCGAGCTCCTCGGCAACCCCGGCTTCCAGCTCGATCCGTTCCAGGTCCGGGCCCTCGACGCCATCGACGCGGGCGAGTCGGTGCTGGTGGCGGCGCCGACCGGAGCCGGCAAGACGGTCGTGGCCGAGTACGCCGCGGCCCGGGCGCTGGCCGAGGGCGGCAAGGCCTTCTACACGACGCCGATCAAGGCGCTATCCAACCAGAAGTTCGCGGACCTGGCCCGCCGCCACGGCGCCGAGCGGGTCGGGCTGCTGACCGGCGACAACAGCATCAACGGCGACGCCCCGATCGTGGTCATGACGACCGAGGTCCTGCGGAACATGATCTACGCCGGCTCGCCGGCGCTCGCCGGGCTGCGATTCGTCGTCCTCGACGAGGTCCACTACCTGCAGGACACCTACCGGGGCCCGGTGTGGGAGGAGGTCATCATCCACCTCCCGCCCGACGTTCGCCTCGTCTGCCTGTCGGCCACCGTGTCCAACGCCCACGAGGTGGCCGAGTGGCTGACCACCGTCCGGGGACCGACCCGCCTCGTGCTGGAGGAGGACCGTCCGGTCGAGCTGCGCAACCTCTACCTGGTCGGCGACCGGCGCAGCGAGCAGCCCCACCTGCTGCCCACCCTGGTCGACGGGCGGCCCAACGTCGAGGCCGAGCGCCTCACCCAGGAGGGCGAGCCCCGGGGCCGGACCAGCCGCCGGGGCCAGCGCCGGCCCCGGCGCCGCCTGTACACGCCCCGGCGGCCCGAGGTGATCGAGCTTCTGGCCGAGCGGGACATGCTGCCCGCCCTGTACTTCATCTTCAGTCGGGCCGGGTGCGAGGAGGCCGTGAGCGCCTGCCTCGGCGCCGGCCTGCGGCTGACCGACGGGGCCGAGCGGGCCCGCATCCGCGAGATCGTCGACGAGCGCACGGCCGGGCTGTCCGACGACGACCTCGACGTGCTCGGCTACGACCGGTGGGTGACGGCCCTGGAGGCCGGGCTGGCCGCCCACCACGCCGGCATGGTGCCGCCGTTCAAGGAGACGGTCGAGGCCTGCTTCGCCGAGGGCCTGGTCAAGGCCGTGTTCGCCACCGAGACGCTGGCCCTGGGCGTCAACATGCCGGCGCGGACCGTGGTGATCGAGCGGCTCACCAAGTTCACCGGCGAGACCCGGGCCTTCCTCACCCCCGGCGAGTACACGCAGCTGACCGGGCGGGCGGGGCGCCGCGGCATCGACGACCTGGGCTACGCCGTCGTCCTGTGGTCGCCGTTCGTGCCGTTCGACCAGGTGGCGGCGCTGGCGTCGAGCCGCACCTACGGGCTGCGCTCGGCGTTCCGGCCGACCTACAACATGGCGGTCAACCTGGTGCAGCGGTACGAGCCGAGCGACGCCCACCACCTGCTCAACCTGTCGTTCGCCCAGTTCCAGGCCGACCGGGCCGTGGTGCGGCTCGAGGCCCGCATCGAGCGCCAGGAGGAGCGCATCGCCCGCCTGGAGGCCGAGGCCCGGTGCGAGCGGGGCGACGTCGAGGAGTACGCGCGGCTGCGGCAGGCCGCCGCCGAGGAGCGGGCCGCGGTCGACGCCGCCCAGCGCGACGAGGTCGAGCTCGCCCTGTCCCGCCTGGCGCCCGGCGATGTCGTCGACCTGGACGGCGACCGCCTGGCCGTGCTGTCGGTCGCCTACCGCAAGGGCACCATCCGGGTCCGGGGCGTGGGACCGGACGGCGCCCCGGTCACGGTCGGCCTCGACGACGTGGTCGAGCCGCCCGAGCGGGTGGGGGAGATCGACATGCCCCAGCCCTACGCCCCCAACAACCGGGCGTACCAGCGCGAGGTGGCGAGCGCGCTGCGCCGGGCGGCGCCCCGGCGGGCGACCCGGGGCCGCGATGGCGGCTGGGCCAGCCGGAGCGCCCGCAGCGGACCGGGCGGCCGGCGGGGCTCCCGCCGGGCCCGGGCGCGGGCCGTCGCCGCGTCGCCGGCCGTGGCCGCCCACCCCGTGCACAACTGCCCGGACCGCGACCGCCACCTGCGGGCCGTCGCCCAGCTCGGCCGGGCCCGGCGGGAGCTCGAGGCCGTCCGGCGCGAGGTGCGGTCGCGCACCGAGTCGCTGGCCCGGCGGTTCGATCGGGTGCTGCGCCTGCTGGAGAGCTGGGGCTACCTCGACGGCTGGTCGGTCACCGACCGGGGCCGGGTGCTGGCCCGCACGTACCACGAGGCCGACCTGCTGGTGGCCGAGGCCATGTGCCGGGGCCTCCTCGACGGCCTCGACCCCGCCTCGCTGGCCGGCCTGGTCTCGTGCTTCACCTACGAGCACCGGGGGCCGGGCCCGGCGCCGCCGCCCTGGTTCCCGTCCCGGCTGGTCCAGGAGCGGTGGCACCAACTGGAGCGCCTGGCCGAGGAGCTGCGCGACGACGAGGAGGCGGCCGGGCTCCCCGCCAGCCGCGAGCCCGACGCCGGCTTCGCCGCGCTGGCGCACGCCTGGGCGGCCGGCGAGCCGCTGGGCGACGTGCTCGACGACGAGGAGCTGTCGGGCGGCGACTTCGTCCGCAACATCAAGACCCTGCTGGACCTGCTGCGCCAGATCGGCGACGTGGCGCCCGACCCCGCCACCGCCCGGACCGCACGCCAGGCGGCCGAGGCCGTCCACCGGGGCGTGGTCTCGATCTCCTCGACGCTGGACGAGATCGTCGGCGACGTCACGGCGCCCGACACGCCGGCCCCGGGCGGGGCGGACGTCCAGATCGAGCTGTCGTGAGCCCGCCGTCCGTGCACCCGCCGTCCGCCCTGCGCCGACCGTGCGTTGAACGCCCACCGTCCATCGTGTGCCCGCCGTCCGTCGCGCGTTCACGGGCCCTCGGGATCCCCGGGAGCGCCCGGTGACCGTGGAGAAGGGGCGGGCCTGGGGCGAGCCCGGGCCGCTGCCGGAGGGCGGCGTCGTCGTCCGCTCGGACGCCGAGGCCCGGGCCGCGGTCGAGGAGGCCCGGCGGGCCAACCGGCCGCTGCCGCCGCTCGGGCTGCTCGGCGGCGACCTGTGCCGGACGCTGGGCGGCCGCGGCGACCCGGAGCGGCTCCGCGGCCCCGGGGCGGTGCGGGTGCCGGTCGACCTGGGCTCGGCGCTGCTCGACGGCCGCCAGCACTGGTTCGTGGCCCACCTGGTGGTCCGGCGGTCGTGGTGGTTCGGGCGGATCGTGGCCGCCTTGAACGCCGAGTTCGTGGGCGCCTGGGACGTGGCGCCCCGCAGCCACCCCAACGACGGGATGCTGGACGTGCTCGAGGTCGCCGGGATGGGCGTGGCCGACCGGCTCCGGGCCCGGTCCCGGCTGCCGGCCGGCGCCCACGTCCCCCACCCGGCCATCCGGCAGCGGCGGGTGCCGGCGCTCCAGCTCGAGCTCGACCGCCCGACGCCGGTGTGGCTGGACGGCGAGCGGGTGGGGTTGGCCCGGCGGCTGGCGATCCGCCTGGAGCCCGACGCCCTCCTCTGCGTGGTCTGAGGGCGTGGCCTGACGGCCCGGTGGGTCCCCGGTCCTGCGCCGTCGGACGGGGTCGGGGTTAGCCTCCCGGGCATGCGCGCATGGATCCTCGACGCCTCGCCCGGCGAGTACCGGGAGGGCGAGATCGACGACCCGGCGGTCGGCCCCGGCCAGGTCCGCGTCCGCCCCGTGGCGTCGGCCCTCAACCACATGGACCTGTGGGTCACCCAGGGCCTGCCCAAGCCGCCGGTGCCGCACGTGCCCGGCTGCGACGTCGCCGGTGTCGTCGAGTCGGTGGGCGAGGGGGTCGAGAGCGTCGCCCCCGGCGACGAGGTCGTCGTCAACCCGGCCCTGGCGCCGCTGTCCAGCGTCATCGAGCTGGGCAACGACGCGCCGCTCGGCCCGGGCTTCGAGATCCTCGGCGAGCAGGTGTGGGGCGGCCACGCGGATCTGGTCGTGGTGCCGGAGCGCAACGTCGTACCCCGCCCGGCGGGCCGGTCGTGGGAGGAGTGCGCCGCCTACCCGCTGGCCACGCTGACCGCCTGGCGGATGCTGCGCCGGGCCCGGCTCACGGCCGGCGAGACCGTCCTGGTCGTGGGCGTCGGCGGGGGCGTGAGCGCGGCGGCGCTGGCCCTGGCCGTCCGCCTGGGCGCGGTCGTGTACGCCACCTCCCGCGACGAGGCCAAGCGGGCCCGGGCGGTCGAGCTGGGCGCCGTGGGGGCGTTCGACTCCAACGCCGACTGGCCGGTCAAGGCCGACGTGGTGGTCGAGAGCGTGGGCCCGGCGACGTGGGACCGGTCGATCAAGGCGCTGCGGCCCGGCGGCCGCCTGGTGGTGTGCGGCGGCACGTCCGGCCCCAAGGTCGAGCTCAACCTGCCCCGCCTGTTCTTCAAGCAGATCGAGATCATCGGCTCGACCATGGGGTCCTACGAGGAGTTCGCCCAGGTCACCCGGCTGGTCGACCAGGGGCTGCCCGTGTACGTCGACGAGGTGTTCGACCGCGCCGACTACCCGAAGGCGCTGGAGCGGCTGCGCCGGGGCGAGCAGCTCGGCAAGATCGTCCTCCGCCACGGGTAGCGTTCGGCGATGGACCGGAACCAGGTCAAGGACCGCCTGGCCGAGGAGGTCGAGAAGCGGCGTGAGCTGCTGCTCGACGTCTCCCACCGCATCCACGCCCACCCCGAGACCAACTACGAGGAGCGCTTCGCCCACGGCGTCCTCACCGAGGCGCTCGCCGGCGAGGGTCTGCCGGTGGTGCGGGGCGCCCACGGCCTCGCCACCGCGTTCGAGGCGGCGGTGGGCGACGGCGGCCCGACGGTGGCGGTGCTGTGCGAGTACGACGCCCTGCCGGGGCTCGGGCACGCCTGCGGGCACAACGTGATCGCCGCCGCCGGGCTGGGGGCCGGGCTGGCGGCCGCCGCCTTGGCCGACGAGCTGGGCGGGAGGGTCGTGGTGCTGGGCACCCCGGCCGAGGAGGGCGGGGGCGGCAAGATCCGCCTCATCGAGGCCGGGGCGCTCGAGGGCGTCGACGCCGCCGTCATGGTGCACCCGGCCGACGCCGACCTGTCGTACATGGACACGATCGCGGTCCAGGAGGTCACGGCGACCTACACGGGCCGCGCCGCCCACGCCGCCGCCTTCCCCGACCAGGGCCGCAACGCGCTCGACGCCGCCGTGCTCGGCTACAACGCCGTGGCCGCCCTGCGCCAGCACATCGACGACGCCGAGCGCATCCACGGGATCTTCACCAAGGGCGGCGACAAGCCCAACATCGTGCCGGCGCTGGCCGAGACGGCCTGGATGGTCCGGTCGCCGACCCGGGCCCGCCTCGAGGCCCTGAAGGAGCGGTTCGTGGCCTGCCTCGAGGCCGGCGCCCACGCCACCGGCTGCGAGCTCGAGCTGACCTGGGGCGGGGTGATCTACGCCGACCTGATCCCCAACCGGGCGATCGGCGAGCGCTACAACGCGAACGCCGCCGCGCTGGGGCGCACCGTGCGCGAGCCGTCGCGCGAGCGCCGGGTCGTGGGCAGCACCGACATGGGCAACGTCAGCTACGAGGTGCCGGCCATCCACCCGATGATCCAGGTGGCCCCGCCCGGGGTGCCGATCCACACGCCGGCGTTCGCCGACTACGCGGTCGGGCCCGAGGGCGACCGGGCCGTCCTCGACGGGGCGAAGGCCTTGGCCTGGACCGTGGCCGACCTGTGGCTCGAGCCCGATCTGGTCGCCCGGGCGTGGGACGAGCAGCGGGCGGCGGTGGCCGAGCGCCGCCGGGACGGCGCCGGGTGAGCGCCGGGCGGTATCCCCGGCTCGCCGGGGCACCCGGCCTACGATCAACACCCCTATGACGGTCTACGTCGGCGAGGACTTCACACCCGCCGAGGGCGACATTCTGCGGCGGTACTTCACCAACCTCGAGGGCCCCGTCTTCGCCCTGGTGAACCTGCCCGAGGTCGTCAAAGGGGCCCTGTTCGCCCGCTACTCGCGCTCCTCCAAGAGCCTGCGGCGCCTGTTCCTCGACGAGTTCGTGGGCGATCTCGACATCAGCGGCGACGCCACGATCGACGCCACCGTCGGGCTCCACCGGGCCGAGGAGCTGTACGACCGGGTGTTCTACGAGTACGGCGACGACTCGGTCGCGCAGCTCGGCGGCGTGCACCTGGCCTGCGAGCAGGCGTCCAACCTGCTGACCAAGGTGCTCGAGTGGGGCCGGCTGATGTCCTACCTCGAGCAGTCGACCCGCTACATCGCCTACGACACCCGCCTCGGCGGCCGCTACCGCTACCACCGCGACCCCGAGGTGCTCGGCAGCTCGCTCGGCCTCCGGTACGTCGGCGACCTCGACCGGATGTTCGACACGTACGGCGAGCTGGCGGCGACGATGACCGACTTCTTCCGCGACCGCTACCCGCGCGAGCCGGGCGACAGCGACTTCGTCCACCGCCAGGCCATCAAGGCCAAGGCGCTCGACTCGGTGCGGGGCGTGCTGCCGGCGGCGTCGCTGTCCAACGTCGGCATCTACGGCACCGGCCAGGCCTACGAGGCGCTGCTGATCCGCATGCGGTCGCACCCGCTGCCGGAGGCCCGCAGTTACGCCGACCTGATGCTGACCGAGCTGCGCAAGGTCATCCCCAGCTTCCTGAAGCGGGTCGACGTCACCGACCGGGGCGTGGCCGCCGGCGCCTACCAGGCGACCAACCGCACGGCGATGGAGGAGATGGCGGCCCGGCTGTTCCCGGCCGAGGGCACCACCGCCGCCGAGACGGCGCCGTCGGTGCGGCTCATCGACTTCGACCCCGACGCCGAGGTCAAGCTCGTCGCGGCCATGCTCTACCCGTACACCCACCTGGCCGAGGAGGAGATCGAGCGCCGGGTGCGGGACATGACCGTCGACGAGCGGCTGGCCGTCATCCGGGCCTACGTGGGCGAGCGCACCAACCGGCGCCATCGGCCCGGGCGGGCGTTCGAGCGACCCAGCTACCGGTTCGACATCCTCGCCGACTACGGGGCGTTCCGCGACCTGCAGCGCCACCGCATGCTCACGATCGAGTGGCAGCCGCTGTCGCCCCGCCACGGCTACACCCGGCCCGAGGCCATCGACGCCGCCGGGCTGGCCGGCCCCTTCGACGAGGCGATGGAGCGGTCGGCGGCCCTCTACGACGCCCTGGTCGAGCGCTTCCCGGCCCAGGCGCCCTACGCCGTGGCGTTGGCCTACCGGGTCCGTTTCGTCATGGAGATGAACGCCCGCGAGGCCATGCACCTCATCGAGCTGCGCACGACGCCCCAGGGCCACCCGGCCTACCGGTGGGTGGCGCAGCAGATGCACACGCTGATCGCCGAGAAGGCCGGCCACCGCGCCGTGGCCGAGGCGATGCGGTTCGCCGACCACTCGCCCGAGCCCGGCCTCGAGCGGCTCGCCGCCGAGCGGCGGGCCGAGCAGCGCCGGGCCGAGCTGCGGCGCCTGTCGCCCTGACCCGACTCTCCTGACTCCGGCCTTCTGACCTGGGGTTTCTCTCGGCCGGCGACGACCGTCCGACGTGACGCCTGTCACAGGTTGGAAATCAGCGCGAATCGCTACCCTGGCCGCCCCACAACCCCCGGGGGGACGAGTCCGCAGGCAGCGCGGCGGCGGGCGATCGTGACCCCGCCCACCGGACTCCCAACGTGTCCGGGCGTGTGCCTATCATCCGGCCGCGCACGGCCGACCCCCGCTGAAGGACCCGATGGCTGACGACGACACCACCGACGAAGAGTTCGACACCGAGGACCTCGACGAGGACTTCGAGGACGAGCCCGCAGACCTCGACGACGACCTGGTCGCCGCCGACGACGACATCGACGCGTTCGACGACGAGGAGGACGAAGACGACGTCGTCGCCGTCCCGGTGAAAACCAAGGCCAAGCCCAAGGTTAAGGCCGCCGACGACGACGAGGACCTCGACGACGACGAAGAGGTCGACCCGGACGATGTCGAGGCCGACCTCGATACGATCCTCAAGGACCGCATCGCGGCCCAACCCGACGACGAGGACGAAGACGAGGACGAGCAGCCCGAACCCGACGAGCGGGGGGACGGCGCCGGCCGCATCCAGCCCAAGCGGCCGGGCGAGTTCGTGTGCCAGTCGTGCTTCCTCGTGAAGCACCCGAGCCAGCTCGCCGATCCCGACGCGATGCTGTGCGCGGACTGCGTGTGACGCGGCGTAGGCCCCGCTTCGTCCCTGTGAGGTGACCGACATGAGCGACGACGACACGAGAGGCCCGCTCGGCCAGGCCGTCGAGACGCTCGTGTACGCGCCCATCGGCCTGTTCTTCGAGGCGCCGACGCTGGTGCCCAAGCTGGTCGAACAGGGCAAGGTGCATGCCCGCAACGCCCGCCTGTTCGGCAAGTTCGCGGTCGAGCAGGGCCAGGGCGAGCTGCGCAAGCGCCTGAGCGCCTTCGAGCACCAGGCCAGCGAGGTGCTGCGGGCCTTCGGCGTGACCGGCGGCAACGCTCGCCGCGACGAGCCCGGGCCTCCGGGGGCCGGGTCCGCGGCCGACGGCGACGCCGGCCCGGGTGCCGCGTCGGCGGCCGGCTCCGGGGCCGGGGCCGCGGCGAGCGCGACCGCGAGCACGGGAGCGGGCGCCGGGTCGGCGACCGCGGCGCCCGCCGGCGACGGCGGGGCGGCCGCCGAGCCCGCCGCGCCGACCGCGGGCGAGCTGGCGATCACCGACTACGACAGCCTGTCGGCCTCCCAGGTCGTCACCAGGCTGGCCGGCCTGTCCGGCGACGAGCTCGAGGCGGTGCGCCGCTACGAGGCCGCGCACCGGGGCCGCAAGACGATCCTGAACAAGATCGCCCAGCTCCAGGCCGGTTGAGCGAGCGCCCGGTGCCCCACGTCGCGGCCCGGCCGGCCACGCCCGACGACCTCGCGGCCGTGGCGGCCCTCGTCGCCGACGCCGCCGCCGAGAAGGCCGAGCAGAAGGGTGGGGCGGTCTGGTACCGGCGGGAGCGCCGCCAGGATCCCCCCGAGGCGCGCCTGGCCGCCGCGCTGGCCTCGGCCGACGACGAGCTGGTGGTGGGCACGCTCGACGGCGCCGTGCTCGGCTACGCGGCCGCCCGGGTCGAGAAGCTGGCCGACGGCGGGCTGCTCGGCGTGCTCGACGAGCTCTACGTCGATCCCGAGGCCCGCGAGGTCGGCCTGGGCGAGGCGCTGATGGACCACGTCCTCGCCTGGTGCCGCGAGCGGGGCTGCTTCGGCCTCGACAGCCTCGCCCTGCCCGGCGACCGGGCCACGAAGAACTTCTTCGAGTCGTTCGGCCTGGTGGCTCGGGCGATCGTCGTCCACCGGCCGCTGACCTGACGGTCGTGGTCCCGGCCCCCGAGCTGTGCGCCGGCGCCGTGGTGGTGGACGGCGGACGGCTGCTGCTCGTGCGGCGCGGCCGTCCGCCGGCGGCCGGCCGGTGGACGGTCCCGGGCGGGCGGGTGCGGCCGGGGGAGCGGCTCCGCGACGCGGCCGTGCGCGAGCTGCGCGAGGAGACCGGCCTCCGGGGGGAGGCCGGCGACCTCGTCGGCTGGGTCGAACGGATCGGGCCCGACTTCCACTTCGTGATCTTCGACTTCCGGGTGCGGCTGGCGGGCACGCCGGCGTCGGGCGCGGTCGCCGGCGACGACGCCGCCGAGCTGGCCTGGGTGCCGCTCGATGAGGTCGCCGGGCACGACCTCGTGCCCGGGCTGGCCCGATTCCTGGCCGACCACGCCGTGATCCCCGAGCCGGACTGAAGGCGGACCGGGCCTCGGGATCACCCCGGGCCGGCCCGGGTGCCTCGGTCGGGGCCGGCCCCGCGGCGGGGGGGCGGCCGGGGGCTCAGCGGCCCGTCAGCGGCCCTTCCACTGCGGCGGGCGCTTCTCGATGAAGGCGGTCAGGCCCTCGGAGAAGTCCTCGCTCGACATGGCCGTCATCATGCCCTCGGCCGACATCTTCCAGCCCACCTCGTCGGGGGCGTTGGTGGCCTCCAGCACGATCTTGCGGCTCTCGCGCACCGCCACCGGGGCGTTGGCGCAGATCTGCTCGGCCAGGGCGATGGCTCCGTCGAGCGCCTTGCCCGGCTCGACCAGCCGGTTGACCAGGCCGTGGCTGTGGGCCTGCTGGGCCGAGATCGGGTCGCCGGTCAGCGCCATCTCCATCGCCAGGTTGAGCGGCAGCTTGCGGCCCAGCCGAAACAGGCCGCCGGCCGCGGCCACCAGCGAGCGCTTGACCTCGGGGATGCCGAAGGTGGCCGTGGTCGACGCCACGACCAGGTCGCACGCCAGGACGATCTCGGTGCCGCCGGCCAGCGCCGGCCCGTCGACAGCGGCGATGAGCGGCTTGGTCCGCTCCCGCTGGACGATGCCGCCGAAGCCGCCGCGCTCGGTGTTGAGCGACGCCCCGCGCCCGGCGTTGATCTCCTTGAGGTCGGCGCCGGCGCAGAACACCGGGGGCTCGTTGGTGAGGATGCCCAGCCAGATGCCGTCGTCGCCTTCGATCTTGTCGATGGCCGCCTCGATGCCTTGGGCGACCTCGGCGTTCACCGCGTTGCGCGCCTCGGGGCGGTTGATCTTGACGACGGCGAACTGTCCACGTTGCTCGAGCTCCACGGCCATGGCCGCAACCCTACTCACGGTCGCTATCCGCGGAGCCAGTCGGACGACGCGAGAAACGTTCGGTAGGGTTCACGAGTCGGACACTGCAACGCAACCACACGAAACGTCCGGGCGGCACGAGCGACACGATGGTGAGCTGCAGATGAGCGAGGGCACGGGGCCTCTGGAATGTCCGTTCTGCGGGGCGTTCGAGGTGGACAGGCTGTATGTGGGGACATTGCACGTGGACGCCTGCACGTGCATGGCGTGCGGGTCACGCTGGGACCAGGACGCCGCCACCGGCCGCTACCGGGGCCGGGGGCGCAACGAGTCGGTCGTCGCGCCGCGCGAGACCTGACCGGCGCGGCCTGAGCGCCGGAGCGTGAGCTCCGGGCCGGCTGGGAGCGCTGGGGACAGCCGACCCGCCGGCCGGCGGCGGGGGAGGCGGCGGGCCACCGGCCGCCCTCGGTTGCCCGCGGGGCGCGGCCGTCAGGCCGTGAGCCCTGGGGCCGTCGGGCGGTAGGGCCGTGAGGCCGTCGGGCCCGGTGAGCGGTTCGTTGGCCGTCCGCTAGTTGGCCGTCGGGTCGTCGGGCATGGTGCCGGCCTCGATGACCGGACCCGCCGGCTGACGGTCGCCGTCGTCGGCCCCGGAGGGGCCGGCGTCGCCGCTGTCGGCTGGCTCGGCCGACCCGCCGGTCTCGGCGGTCGCCTCGCCCGACGCCTCGGCGCTGGCGGCCTCGGCGGGGGCGCCGACCACGACGGTCTCGCCGCCGGGCTCGGCCTCGGCGTGCTCGGCGGCCGGCTGGTCACCGGCCGCCCCGGCCTCGCCCGACGTGCCGTTCTCGCTGGCGGGCTCGCCCGAGGTGGCGTCGCCGTTGGCCGACTCGCCCGACGCCGCGGCCTCCGGCGCCGACCCGCCCGCGGCCTCGGACGCCGCCGGCGGCTCAGGCTCGGCCGCGGCCTCCGACGCCTCCGGCGTCGCCTCGGCGGAACCCGACTCCGCGGACGCCGACTCGGCGGTGGCCTCGGAAGCCCGCTCCGAGGAGCCCGGCTCGGACGTCGACGAGCCGCCCGACTCGGCGGAACCGTCCGCCGCCGACTCCGACGTCGCCTCGGCGGAACCCGACTCGGACTGGCCGCGGCCTGACCGGCGGCGGCCCGACGAGCGGGGGCCCCCACCGCCGGAGCCCGAACCCCCCGAGCCGGAGCCACCGGCGTCACCCCGGCCCCGGCCGCGGCGGCCGGCGCGGCCCGGCGCGGCCGCCCGCCCGGCGGACTCGTCGGGCTCGATGTCGAAGATGTGGGCGATCTCGGGCAGCCGGGTGCCCAGCCGGGCGATCGTCTCGCGCAGCTGGGGCGACAGCTTGGGCGGCAGCGACTGGGGGATGACCCGCCGACGCACCGGCGAGTAGGCCAGCGCGTCGAGCACGGTCGCCCAGCGGTCCTGCCCGGTCTCGGAGGTCAGCGCCTGGGAGGCGGCCTCGGCCAGCTCGTTGGTCAGGTCGGCGGGGATGGGCGCGCCGGCCTTGGGCGGCCGCGACGACAGGCGCAGCGCCCGGACCACCCGGCCCTCGCGCACGGCCTCGGCCAGCTCGGCCAGCCAGGCGGCGTGTTCCTTCTCGACCCGGTCGGCCAGCGCCTCGCGCAGGCGGGCGGCCAGCGCCCGGCTCTCCTCGTCGCGCCCGGCGTCGCCGGCGGCGTTGACCACCGACCGCAGGTCGCGCAGGTCGATCTCGTCGACGGCGGCGGCGGCCGCCTCGGCCCGGTCGCGCCACAGCGCAGCCATGGCCTTGGGCCGGATGTCCTCGGCGACCTTGAGCAGCGCGTCGCGGTTGACCTCGGGCTTGCCCTCGGCCTTGAGCGCCTGGTTCTGCTTGTCGATGGCCTGGCGCACGGCCGGGATGCCGCCCTGCAGCAGCTGCTCGGCGATCGGCCGCTGCTCGACGGGCAGCGACTCGAGCAGCGCGGTGCGGTGCGTGCGGCCCGGCCGCAGCCGCTTGGGCTTCGGCTTCGCCTCGGCCGGGGCCCGACCGGCGGCGGCCCGGCCCTGGCGCTCGCCGCCCCGTCCGGCGCGCTCGGACCGGCCGCGGTCGTGGCGGGCTTGGCGGTCGCGGCCCCGCCGCTCGCCGTCGCGGCCCTCGTCGCGCCCCCGCCGGCGGTCGGACCGGCGGCGGTCGGACCGGCGACGCACGTCGGTGGTGATCAGGGGCGTGTCGTCTCGCCGGGGGCTGAGCAGCTCGAGCCGCTGGGGCTCACGCCGCGGGGCGCGCGGCGGGATGATGGCGACCACCTCGAACCCGTCGAGGTAGTCCTCGGTCTCGGCCTTGAGCACGTCGCCCACCTTCGCCCCGTCCGGCAGGATGGAGCCATCGAGGGTGCCCTTGGGTTCGCGGGCACCGGCGGCGCGCCAGGTCCACGAGCCGTCTTCGCGCGTGCTCGTCAGCTCGATGTCGATCCGGCGGGACATAGGTCGTCAACGCTAGCGCAGGACCCAGGGACCCCTCCTACCGGGATCCGTCGACAGCCCCGCGCGCGGTGCGTTATGTTCTCCGCCGATCAGATTTGTAACACGTTCCAATTTCTGGGGACGCGCGGTGATGCACCGCGCACGGGACGGAATCGAGAAGGGGGGAGCTCCGGCCGATGCAGATCGCCTACACGGACGAGCAGGAGGCGCTGCGCCGTGAGCTCCGGGAGTACTTCGCCGAGATCGTCACCCCCGAGGTCGAGGACGAGGTGTTCCGCGGCGAGACCGGCGGCCCCCACTGCCTCGAGGCGGTGCGCCGGATGGGCCGCGACGGCTGGCTGGGCATCGGGTGGCCCAAGGAGTACGGGGGCCAGGGCCGCAGCGAGATCGAGCAGCTCATCTTCTTCGACGAGGCGTGGCGGGCCGGCGCCCCGATCCCGTTCCTGACCATCAACACGGTGGGCAAGACGCTCCAGGCCTTCGGGTCGGAGGAGCAGAAGGCGTACTTCCTGCCCCGCATCCTGGCCGGCGAGCTCCACGTGTCGATCGGCTACACCGAGCCCACGGCCGGCACCGACCTGGCGTCGCTGCGCACCACCGCGGTCAAGGACGGCGACGAGTGGGTCATCAACGGCCAGAAGATCTACACGTCGCTCGCCAACTACGCCGACTACATCTGGCTGGCCGCCCGCACCGACCCCGACGCCCCCAAGCACAAGGGCATCACGATCTTCCTGGTGCCGACGACGTCGCCGGGCTTCTCGTACACGAAGATCGACACGATGGTGAACGCCAGCACGTTCACCACCTACTACGACGACGTCCGGGTGCCCGACAGCGCGGTCGTGCACGCGGTCAACCGGGGCTGGGACCTGATCGTCAACCAGCTCAACTACGAGCGGGTGTCGCTGGCCCCGGCCGGCATGTTCTCGAAGACCTACGAGGACGTGCTCGACTGGGCCCGCACGACGACCCTGCCCGACGGCCGCCCGGTGATCGACCAGGAGTGGGTGCAGGTCAACCTGGCCCGCGTCCGGGCTCACCTCGAGGTCCTGACGCTGCTCAACTGGAAGGTGGCGGCGAGCGAAGGGGCCAACCCGGCCGACGCCAGCGCCACCAAGGTGTTCGGCACCGAGTTCTACGTCGCGGGGTACCGGCTCCTCATGGAGGTGCTGGGCGCCGCCTCGGCGCTCGAGCGGGGCTCGCCGGGGGCGGTGCTCGCCGGACGCCTGGCCCGCTCGTTCCAGGGGACGCTCATCCTCACGTTCGGCGGCGGGGTGAACGAGATCCAGCGCGACCTGATCGCGCTGTTCGGCCTGGGCCTGCCCCGGGTCCCGAGGACCTGAGGGAGGAGGTCGCCGTGGACTTCACCTTCACCGACTCGCAGCAGGCGATCGCCGAGCTGGCCGGCACGATCCTGGCCGAGCGCTGCCCGCCCGAGGTCCTCCGCGAGCTCGAGCGCGATCACCGAACCGCCACCGAGGCGTGGAAGGCCCTGGCGGGCGCCGACCTGCTCGGCCTGTGGGTGCCCGAGGACGCCGGTGGCAGCGGGCTGGGCCTGCTGGAGGCGTGCCTGGTGGCGGAGCAGGTGGGCCGGCACGTGGCGCTCGTGCCCTACTGGCCGACCGCCCTGGCGGCGGCGGCGATCGCCCGCTGGGCGAGCGGGGCGGCGCGCGACCGGTGGCTGCCCGGTGCCGTCGACGGCACCGGGCCGCTGGCGGTGGCGTTGTGGGAACCGGGCGTGCTGGGAATGTCCGGGGCGCCGGAGTCGGGGGCGCAGGCGGCGCCGGACGTCGGCGCGCCCACCACGGTCGCCCGCCCCGATGGTGACGGCTGGACGCTGACCGGTCGCAAGTCCCCGGTCCCGTGGGGCCGCGACGCGGCGGCCGTCCTGGTCCCGGCGCGGGTGGCCGACACGGCCGACGTCGTGCTGGTCGCCGTCGCGCCCGACACCCCGGGCGTCGAGCGGCTCGAGGAGCGCCCGGTGTCCGGCGAGCCGACCGCCACCCTGGTCCTCGATCGGGCTCGCGTCGGCGCCGACGCGGTGCTGGCGGCGCCGGCGGACGGCGCCGCCGCGCTCGCCTGGCTCCGCCGGCGGGCCACGGCCCTCCTGTCCGCCACCGCCCTCGGCGTCACCGAGGGCGCCCTGGCGCTCACCGCCCGCCACGTGACCGAGCGCGAGCAGTTCGGCTCGCCGATCGGCACGTTTCAGGCGGTGGCCCACCGGTGCGCGGACTCCTACATCGACACCGAGGCGATCCGCCTCACGACGTGGCAGGCCGCCTGGCGGCTGGACGCCGACCTCCCCGCCGACGAGGCCCTCGACATCGCCGCCTTCTGGGTGGCCGAGGGCGGTCAGCGGGTGGTGCACGCGGCCCAGCACCTCCACGGCGGCATCGGCGTCGACGTCGACTATCCGGTCCACCGCTACTTCCGGTGGGCCAAGGTGCTCGAGCTGCTGGTCGGTGGCGCGACCGGGTCGCTATTGCGACTGGGACGCGCGCTGTCCGCGGCAAGGGCGGGCGGCGCGTAGAGTTCGTTTTTCCGATTACAAACAAGGAAGTCCGGTGACTACCCGCCGTCATCACGCCATCGCTGTCCTGTTGACGTTCGCCCTCGTCCTGGCGTCCGCCGCCTGCACCCGATCGGACTCGGAGACCGAGACCGGCGGGGGAGGCGACGCGGCGAGCGAGACATCCGACGGGGGAGGCGGCGGCTCGTCCGGCGGCGCCCTGTCCGACGGCAACTTCGGCGATCTCGAGCACGTGTGCGGGGAGGCCGAGGAGGGCGCGGACACGGCCGCCGAGGAGACGGGCCTCACCGCCGACCAGATCCGCCTGGGGACGATCACCGACAAGGGGTCGCAGGAGCGCCCGGGCCTGACCAAGGAGATGTACGACACCGCCGTCGCGTTCGCCAACTGGTGCAACGAGCAGGGCGGCATCCAGGGCCGGGAGGTCGTCATCGACGACCTCGACGCCGCCCTGTTCAACTACGGCCAGCGCATCGCCGAGGCCTGCCAGCAGGACTTCGCCCTGGTCGGCGGCGGCGGCGTGTTCGACAGCCAGGGCATCCAGGAGCGCATCGACTGCGGCCTGCCCAACTTCCCCGGCTACACCGTGACGCCGCAGGCCAGCGTGGCCGACCTCCAGGTCCAGGCCATCCCCAACCCGGTCTACGAGTTCCAGGCCGCCGGCTACCGGTGGATCCGGGAGGCCGACGAGGAGGCCGACAAGTTCGGCGTCCTCTGGGTCAACCTGGATGGCCCCTCCACCGTCCACCAGCAGACCATCGAGACGGTCGAGGAGCTGGGCTACGAGGTCGTCTACGACGAGCAGTACCGGCCGCTGGGCGAGACCGGCTGGCGGGGCTTCGTCCAGCAGATGCGCGACGCCGGCGTCGAGGTCGTCGAGCTGATCGGCGAGCCCGAGTACATGGTGCAGTTCCAGACCGCCATGCAGACCGAGGGCTGGTACCCCGACTACACGCTGCTGCAGCCCAACTACATCGACCAGAGCTTCCTCGAGGAGGGCGCGTCGACGCTCAGCGAGGCGACCTTCGCCCGCTCGCCGATCCCGCCGTTCGAGATGGCTGCCGAGGTCCCGGCGCTCCAGGACTTCCTCGACCTGATGGAGCAGTACAACCCCGAGGGCCGGGTGGCGTTCCTCGGCGTCCAGGCGCTGTCGTCGCTGCTGCTCTTCGCCACCGCCGCCAACGAGTGCGGCGCCGACCTCAGCCGGGAGTGCGTGCTGGAGGAGGCCCGGAACATGGAGGGCTGGACGGCCGGCGGCCTCCACGCGCCGCAGACCCCCGGCAACGCCGAGGCCGGCGAGTGCAGCCTGCTCGTCCACTTCACGCCCGACGGCTTCGTGCAGGACACCGAGATGGCCGAGCCCAACGAAGGCCTCTACAACTGTGACCCCGCCAACGTCATGGAGCTGACCGGCGACTACGGCGTGCCCCGGCCACAGGCCTGAGCCGAGGGGGCCATCGGGGGGAGACATGGACGAGTTCCTGCAAGCCGTCATCACCGGCCTGGCCACCGCCGCCATCCTGGCGGTGGGGGCCAGCGGCCTGGTGCTGACGTACACGACGACGGGCATCTTCAACTTCGCCCACGGCGCCATCGGCATGCTCGGCGCCTTCGCCTACTGGCAGCTCCGGTTCGACTGGGGGTGGCCGGCGCCGCTGGCGCTGTTCGTCGTGCTCGGCGTGCTCGCCCCGCTGGTCGGCCTTGCCATCGAGCGGGGGGTGATGCGCCAGCTCGAGGACGCCCCCGAGTCAGCGCGGGTCGTGGTCACGGTCGGCCTGTTGGCCGCCGCCCTCGGCCTCGGCCTGTGGGTGTGGAACCCCGACGATCCCCGGCCCATCCAGCGGTTCTGGGGGATCGCGAGCGTCGAGCTGCTCGGCGTGCGGGTCAGCTGGCACGAGGTGGCGTCGTTCGTCATCGCCGTCGTGCTCGCGCTCGGCCTGCGTCTGCTGCTGTACCGGACCCGGGCCGGCCTCGCCATGCGGGCATCGGTCGACGACCGAGGGCTGGCCCGGCTCAACGGCGCCAACCCCTACCGGTCGGCGATGCTGGCCTGGGCCATCGGCTGCGGCACGGCGGCGCTGGCCGGGATCCTCATCTCGCCGACCACGACGCTGACGCATGTCAACCTCACGCTGTTCATCGTCAACGCCTACGCGGCGGCGATGTTCGGCCGGCTACGCAACCTTCCCATGACGTTCCTGGGGGCGGTGATCCTGGGCCTGGCCGACGCGTTCGCGCTGGCGTACCTGCCGACCGACAGCGTGCTGCTGGCCCAGTTCCGCTTCGCCATCCCGGCGATCCTGCTGTTCGTCGTGCTGCTGGCCCTGCCCCAGAGCCGGCTGCGGGGCAAGGCCACGCAGTCGGCCCGCGAGGTCGTGCCCCGACCGCCCTGGACGGGCTCGGTGGCGACCGCCGCCTGCTTCGTCATGGCCGGCCTGGTGATCGCCCGGATCGTGTCGGAGCCGGACGCCATCCAGGTCCAGCGGATCATCGCCGTCGCCATCATCGGGCTGTCGCTGGTGCCGCTGGTCGGCTACGCCGGCCAGATGTCGCTGTGTCAGCTCAGCCTGGCGGGCATCGGGGCCCTGGTCATGGCCCACCACGGCCAGGGCGGCGGCTGGGACGGCCTGGTGCTGGCCACGGTCGTGACCGCGGCCGTCGGGGCAGTCGTGGCCCTACCCACGCTGCGCATGGCCGGCATCTACCTGACCCTGATGACCGCGGCGTTCGCCATGGTGCTCGACCAGTGGATCTTCGGGCTCCAGCGCTTCGAGATCGGCCCGCTGGCCATCGACCTGTTCGGCACCGGCTCGGTCGACGTCGACGACCTCGACGTGCCCGGCGTCTCCACCCAGGCCGACCGGGTCGTGTTCCTCAGCGTCGTGTTCGCGCTCGTCTACCTGCTGGTCGTCGCCATCCGGCGCAGCACGTTCGGCCAGCAGCTGCTGGCGCTCAAAGACAGCCCGGCCGCCTGCGCCACGCTGGGGATCAACCCGGCGATGGTGAAGCTGGCCGTGTTCACGCTGGCGGCCGGCATGGCCGGGTTCGGCGGCGCCCTCTACGGCGGGACGCTGGGCACGATCAGCGCCCAGAACTTCAACTTCAACCTCAACCTGCCGCTGCTGCTGCTGGCGGTGGTGGGCGGCATCGGCAGCCCGGCCGGGGCGCTCGCCGCCGGGGTCCTCGTCGGGGGGCTGCCGCTCATCGTCGACGTGGCGCCCTGGTTCGAGAACGTCAACCGGGTCCTGCCCGGCACGCTCGGCGTGGCCATGGGCCGCAACCCCAACGGCATCGTCCACTCGCTGCGCGAGGGCTTCGCTCCGCTCCGCCGGGTGCCGGCCCTGGCCGTCCTGGCCGTGGTCGGCGTGGCCGGCGTGGTGGCGCTGCGGCTGGCCGAGGTGCTCACCGGCCTGCCTTTTGCCCTGGCGCTGATGGCCGTGCCCGTCCTGTGCGGGCTGGCCGCCCAGCGGCTCCTCGGCCGGCGGGGCCGGGCGGCCGAGCCCGCCGGGCCCCCCGAGGTCCCGCTCGAGTGGGTGGGCATCGTCCGCCCGTTCGAGCCGGCGGACGTCGCCGCCCTCGACCGGGAGCTGGGGCTGGAGACGCCCCGGCTGGCGACCGCGGGGACCGCCCCGGCGGGCGTGGCCGGCGTGGCGGGCGCGGAGGCCCGGCCGTGAGCCTGCTCGAGGTCGACCACGTCACCGTGAAGTTCGGCGGCCACCTGGCGCTCAACGACGTCAGCCTGGCCGTCGAGCCCGGCACGATCACCGGGCTGATCGGCCCCAACGGCGCCGGCAAGACCACGCTGTTCAACGTCGTCACCGGCCTGCTCGCCCCCCAGCGGGGCGAGGTCCGGCTCGACGGGCGGCCCCTCACCAAGCTGCCGCCCTACCGGCGGGCCCGGCTCGGCCTGGCCCGGACGTTCCAGCGGCTGGAGCTGTTCGGCCTGCTCACCGTGCGGGAGAACGTCGAGCTGGCCGCCTCCCGCCGCACCCGGCGGGGCGGCGACGGCCTCAGCGTCGACGAGATCCTCTCGCTGGTCGGCCTCACCGACGTGGCCGACGACCGGGCCGACGAGCTGCCCACCGGCCGGGCCCGGCTGGTCGAGCTGGCCCGGGCGCTGGCCACCGACCCTCGGCTCCTGCTGCTCGACGAGCCGGCTTCGGGCCAGGACGACCGCGAGACCGACGCGTTCCGCGAGGTGCTGCTCCAGGTGGCGGCGCAGGGAGTGGGGATCCTGCTGGTCGAGCACGACGTGGCGCTGGTCATGCGCACGTGCGAGCGGGTGCACGTGCTCGACTTCGGCTCGCTCCTGGCCGCTGGCACGCCGGCCGAGATCCAGGGCAACCAGGCCGTGCGGGACGCGTACCTGGGCTCGGCCGTGGGGGGAGGTATGACGTGAGCGCCACCGTGACCGCACCCGACGCCGCCGGCGAGGCCGGGGTCGAGCCCATCCTCGAGCTGCGCGGGGTCCGAGCCGGCTACGGCGCCATCGAGGTGCTCCATGGCGTGGACCTGGCCGTCCAGCCCGGCGAGGTGCTGGCCGTCCTCGGCCCCAACGGCGCCGGCAAGACCACCATGCTGTCCGTGCTGGCCGGCCTCCACCCGCTCACCGGCGGCGACGTGTTCGTGGCCGGGCGGCGGGTCAACGGCGCCGACGCCGAGGACCTGGCCCGCGCCGGCCTGTGCCTCGTCCCCGAGGGCCGGGGCGTCTTCCCCAACCTCACGGTCCGGGAGAACCTGCGCATGGCCACCCACGCCGGCCGGCGCCTGGCCGAGATCGAGTCCGTGACCTACGAGCGGTTTCCCCGCCTCGGCCAGCGGCGCACGCAGCTCGCCGGGACGCTCTCCGGCGGCGAGCAGCAGATGCTGGCGCTGGCGCGGGGCCTGGCGACCGACCCGGCCGTGCTCGTCCTCGACGAGCTGTCGATGGGGTTGGCGCCGATCATCGTCGAGCAGCTCTACGAGCAGGTGGCCGCCCTGTCCCGCACCGGCGTGTCGATCCTGGTCGTCGAGCAGTTCGCCGGCGTGGTGCTGGGCGTGGCGGACAGGGCCGCGATCATGGTCCAGGGGACCATCGCGGACGTGGGCACACCCTCCGAGATCGAGACGAAGCTGTCGTCTGCCTACCTGGGTGGTTGAGTCATGTACGAGAACTCCGAGCGCGTCGAGCAGTTCAAGGCCGAGATCGCGGACATGAAGCTGCGCGACCCGGCCACGAGCCTCGACCGGCTGCTGTCCCGCCTCGGGCTGCTCGGACTGGGGGGAGGCGTCGTCGTGGGCGTCGTCGCCTACTTCGTGTCGCACGGCACGACGAACCCGCTCCAGCAGCGCGACGCCATCGTGCTCGGCCTCCTGGCCGTCACGCTCGCCTTGGTGGGGGGCGCGCTCTGGCTCAAGGCCGCGCTGGCCGGGTTCCTGCGCTTCTGGATCGCCCGGGTGTGCTACGAGCAGCAGGCCCAGGCCGACCGGGTCGTGGCCGCGGTCACGGGGGCGCCCGCCGCGTCGCCCAACTCCGGCGGCCGGGAGCCGGCGGCCGGCCGGGCGCGCTGACCGGGCCGCCACTGACCGCCCCGGCGCCGACCGGCAGCCGCTGAGGCCGGCGTGCGGCACGAGGGTCGCGGTCCGGTCACCGCGCGGCCCCGGGCCGACGGACCGCGGCCGGCCGACCACCCGGGCGCACGACGGTAAGTTGAGGGGGTGGCTGCCGTGAGCAGGGGGCACGCCCGGCCGCACGTCGGTCGCGACCGGGAACGATCCCGGACGCTGGCGGCGGTCACGGGCGATAGGGGAGGCGGGGCGATCCTCGCCGGCGAGGCCGGCGTGGGCAAGAGCCACCTGCTCGACCTCGTGACCGAGGACCTGGCCGGCGACGGCTGGTCCCCGCTCCTGGCCCACGGCGACCCCACCCGCCGGACCTCGGCCTTCGGCGCGTTCGGCGACCTGCTCCCGCCGCTGACCGGAGAGCCCGACCGGTGGGCCCTCGTGCTGCACGCCGGCCTCGACCACCTCGTCGGGCGGGCCGCCTCCGGGCCGCCCGTGCTCGTCGCCGACGACCTCCACGCCTTCGACCCCGCGTCCGCCGCCCTGGTCCAGCAGGCCGTGCTCGACGGCCGCGTCCGGCTGGTCGGCACGCTCCGGGTGGGCGACTCGGCCCCCGACGCGGTCACGGCGCTGTGGAAGGACGAGCTGGTCGAGCGCATCGACCTCGTCCCGCTCGACCCCGACGAGTCGGCCGAGCTGGCCGAGCAGCTGGTCGGCGGGCCGGTCGACGCCGACACCCACCAGCGGCTCTGGACCTGGACCCAGGGCAACCCGCTGCTGCTCACCGAGATCGTCGAGCACGCCCGCGACCATGGCAACTGGCGCCAGGTGGCCGGCCTGTGGCGGCTGGCCGACGCCCCCGCCCAGTCGCCCCGCCTGGTCGGCCTGCTCGAGGAACGGGTCACCCGCTGCCCGCCGGCGGTCGCCGACCTGGTCGACGCCGTGGCGCTGGCCTGGCGCCTGCCCATCGGCGTGGCCGACGCCCTGGTGGGCCGGGCGGCGGTGACCGAGGCCGAGCGGGCCCGGCTCGTGCGGGTGCGCGACGAGCACGGCCGCACCGGCGTCACGCTCGACCACCCGCTGTACGGCGAGCTGCGCCGCTCGGCCACGCCGCCCGAGCGCAAGACCCGCCTGCGCCACCGCCTGCTCGACGTGGTCGAGTCGCCGGAGCCGCCCGCCGCCGACCTCGGCGCCGCCGACATGGAGCTGGTCGCCCAGTGGTACCTGGAGACCGGCCGGGTCGGGACCGGCACGGCCGGCATCCTGCTGGCCGCGGCCGAGCGGGCCTGGGCCGGTAACGAGCCCGAGCGGGCGGCGGCGTTCGCCCGGCGGTCGTGGGAGCTGGAGCGGGCCGACCGCGCCGGCCACCTGCTGGTCAGCGCGCTGGCCCGGATCGGGGCCATCGACGACCTGGAGGTCGTGGCCCCTGAGGTGGTGGCCGAGGCCTCCTCCGAGCGGGTCCGGGCCCAGGCCCTGCTCAGCCACGCAGTGGCGCTGTTCCACTTCGCCAACCGGCCCGCCGACGCCCGGGCGCTGCTCGAGCGCGGCCGGGAGCTCTTCCGGGAGCAGCTGTGGCGGGACGTGATGGTCATCGAGGCCGCCAGCTACGCCCTGCAGATGGGCGAGGTGCGGGCGGCCGTGGCCCAGGCGACGCCGCAGCTCGACGCCGCCCACCCCCGGGCCGCGGCCGAGGCGGCTGCGGTGGTGGCGCCCGGCCTGGCCCTCATGGGCCGCATCGCCGAGTCGACGGCGGCCGCCGAGCGGGGGCTCGAGCTGGCCCGGTCGCTGACCGACCACTTCATCGACCTCGGCCAGTACCTGTTCCACATGCTCACCGCCCTGGTGGACGACGGCCGGGTGGCCGAGGCCGACGCCCTGGCCCAGGGGGCCCTCGAGGACCCGTCCGGGCCGTCGGACACGTTCTCCCGAGCCTTCGTCCAGGTGTCGCTCGGGCGCATCCACCGCCTGCGGGGCCGGCCCGAGACCGCGGCCCGCTGGTTCCGGGAGGCGGTGGCGTCGTTCGACGACGTGCACCGCACCGGGTTCGCAGCCTGGGCGTTCGCCGGGTTGGCCGCGGTGCGGGCCGAGGTCGGCGACCTCGACGGCGCCCGATCGGCCGCCGAGCGGTGCCGGGCGCTGCGCGACCACCCGATCCGGGTGGGGACCGCCGAGGTCCGGCGCAGCCTCGCGTGGGTCGACGTGGCCGCCGGCGACTCGGAGTCGGCGGCCGCCGAGATCGATGCCGCCGCCGACCACGGCCTGGCGGCCGGCGAGCTGGTGCACGCCGGGGCCGCCCTCCACGACCTGGTGCGGCTCGGGCACGCCGAGCGGGCGGTCGACCGGCTGCGGGAGCTGGCCGGCGAGACCGACAGCGCCATCCTGACCGCGTGGGCCGACCACGCGGCGGCCTCCGCCGCCCGCGACCGGGCCGCGCTGGAGCGGGTGGCCGAGGCCTTCGAGCGGTTCGACTGCGCGCTGGCCGCCGCCGAGACCTGGGGCGAGGCCGCCACGATCGGCCCCGGCGGCGCCACCGTCAGGCCGTCCGGGGCGGCCGCCCGCCGGGCGCTGATCCTGGCCCGCCAGTGCGAGGGCGCCCGCACCCCGCTGCTGGCCGCCCTCGGGCCGGCCGCCGTCGACCAGCTGTCCGTGCGCGAGCGCGAGATCGCCGAGCTGGCCGCCACCGGCGTCGTCCGCCGCCAGATCGCCGAGCGGCTGGTCATCTCGCCCCGCACGGTCGACAGCCACCTTCAGCGCATCTACGCCAAGCTCGGGGTGACCAACCGCGAGTCCCTGGCGGCCGTGCTGTTCGGCCAGGAGTGACGTCCGCCGCCCGGGTTGCGCGTGCCCTACTCATGACGTAGCGGCCCGGCGCGTCCAAGCTGTCCACGAGGCCTGCTGGCGGGCATGGCCGGTACCGGTCGTCAGGGCGGGCGGCCGGCACCGGCTGACAGGGCAGGCCCGCCCGGGAGCCACGCCACCGACGTGGCTCCCGGGCGCGTGGTTTTCGCTCGTTCGGGTCGGCGGTTACCCCCTGGGCCGCCGGCCCGCCCGCCCGCCGGCTCGCGGCCGCGCCGCACCCGCTCAGCGGCTCGCGGGGGCGCGGCCCGAGCCGGCCGGCTCGCCGGCCGCCCCATCCGCCGCTTGCGCCTCCGCCGCCTCGCGAGCCACCCGCTGCGCCCACGGGTAGTCGGGCTTGCCGCTCGGCGACCGGGTGATGGCGTCGACCACGGTGAGCTGGCGGGGCACCTTGTAGGCGGCCAGGCGGGCCCGGCAGTGCTCGTCGAGCTCGGCGAGCGTCACGGTGGCGCCGGGGCGGGGCTGCACGACCGCCGCCACCCGCTGCCCCCAGCGCTCGTCGGGCACGCCCACGACCAGCGTGTCGAACACGGCGGGGTGGGCCTTGAGGACGCCCTCGACCTCCTCGGGGAAGACTTTCTCACCGCCGGTGTTGATGCAGCCCGAGCCCCGACCCAGCAGGGTGATGCTGCCGTCGGCCTCGCGCACCGCCATGTCGCCGGCCAGCACGTAGCGCACGCCGTCGGGCCCGGTGACGAACGTCTCCCGGGTCTTGGCCTCGTCCTTGTAGTAGCCGAGCGGGATGTTGCCCTTGCGGGCCATGCGCCCCACCTTGCCGGTGCCCGGCGGCATCTCCCGCAGGTCGTCGTCGAGCACGACCGCGTCGCGCCCGGGCTGGACGGTTGGGCCGCCCCGCATCTCGGCGCCGGGCGACGCCATGGCCATGCCGGTCGAGCCGGTCTCGGTCGAGCCGATGGCATCGACGAGGATGAGGTCGGGGAACCGGGCCAGGAACCGGTCCTTGACGGCCGGCGAGAACACGGCGGCCGAGGAGGCGATCACGACGAGCGACGACAGGTCGAGGTCCTCGTCCGCCAGGTCGTCGAGCGCCTCGATCAGCGGGCGGCCCATGGCGTCGCCGGTGATCATCGTCGAGTTGACGCGCTCGCGGGCGATGGTGCGCCAGGCGTCGTGGGGGTCGAACCGCCGGGCCAGCACGGTCGTGCTCCCGTCGAACAGGAACCGCATGGTCGCCCACTGGGCGGCGCCGTGCATCAGCGGCGGCAGGCAGTACGAGACCAGCGGCGTCTCGGTGGCCGCCGCCTTCTCGGCCAGCTCGGTCTCGCTGGACACCGGCTGCTGGGTGTAGGCGTCGATGCCGCCGCCCAGCGCCATGAACACGTCCTCCTGCCGCCACACCACGCCCTTGGGCATGCCGGTGGTGCCGCCCGTGTAGAGCACGTAGTGGTCGTCGGGGGAGCGGGGCCCGAAGTCGCGCTCGGGGCTGGCCCCGGCCACCGCGTCGGCCCAGACGACGGCGTCCGCCCCGGCCGCACCGGCACCACCGGCCCCGCCGTCGGAGCCGTCGTCCACCACCACGACGTGGCCGATCAGCGGCAGGTCGCCCCGCACGTTGGCCAGGCGGGGCGCCAGGCCCCGGTCGACCACCACCGCCTTCACGTCGGCGTTGTCGAGCAGGTAGCGGAGCTCGTCCTCGACGTAGCGGTAGTTGACGTTTATGGGGACGGCCCGCAGCTTGAAGGCGGCCAGCATGGCCACCAACCACTCGAGGCTGTTGGCTCCGTAGATGCCGACGTGGTCGCCGGGGCCGATGCCGACGTCGCGGAGGTGGTGGGCGAAGCGGTTGGCGTCGGCGTCGAGCTCGCGGTAGGTGCGGCGCTGGTCGTCGACGACGAGGGCCAGCCGGTCGGGGACGGCGTCGACCGCGTGCTCGAACAGGTCGGCGATGTTGTACGGCATCCCCGGCAGATTAGAACATGTTCTATTACGGCGCCCGGGCGCGGCAGCCGGCGGGCGTCAGGTCCGGTCGCGCAGCTCGGCCATGGCGTCGCCCACGTGAGCGGCCAGCTCGGCCAGATCGGGCACCAGCTCGGCGCACGCCGCGAACCCGAAGTCGACGACGTCGCCGTGGGAGAGCACGGTGACGTTGAGCCCGGCGCCCTCCGACACCGGGCCCAGCGGGTAGGCGTGCACGAGCCGGGCCCCGGCCAGGTACAGGTCGACGGCGGGCCGGGCACGTTGGAGACGATCAGGTTGTAGATGGGTGGCAGCCGGTCGACCACGGCGAGCCGGGTGTAGAGCCGGCTCGCCAGGGCGAACGTGGCGGGGGCGGCGTGGTCGGCCCAGCTCTGCAGGAACCGGGCGCCCAGGGCGTGGTGGTCCTCCTTGGCGCCCCGGGTGGCCTCGGCGACCGCCCGGACCAGCTCGACCGGGTCGGCCAGGTCGGTCGGGAGGTGGACGAACATGGCCGACACCCGGTTGTCGAACTGGCCCCGCTGGTCGTCGTTCCGCACCGAGACCGGGCACATGGCCACGAGCGGGCCGTCGGGCAGGGCCCGGCGGGCCGCCAGGTAGCGGCGGGCGGCCGTGGCCACGAGGGCGAGCACGACGTCGTTGACGGTGACGCCGAGCGCGTTCTTCACGGCCTTGATCTCGCCCAGGCCGACCGAGGCGAAGGCGGCGCGCCGGTGGGGCGTGATTGCCCCGTTCCACACGGTTCGGGGGGCCGTGAGGGGCACGGCGCCGACGACGGCGTCGGGGTCGCGGTGCCGCTGGACCAGCTGGCCCACGGTCCGGGCCGTGCGGCCCAGCAGGCCGGGGAGCCCGAGCGCCCGCCGGGCCTGCGACAGCACGGCGTGCGCCACCAGCTCGACGTCGGTCGGGATGCGCTCGGGCGGCGGCGCCTCGGGCGGCTCGGCCACCGTCTCCTCGGGTGTGAGGTCGAACAGGGTCACGAACAGCTCGGCGCCCGACACGCCGTCGACCGCGCAGTGGTGGATCTTGCCGAGCAGGGCGACGCAGCCCTCGTCGGCCAAGCCCTCGATGACGTGGATCTCCCACAGAGGCCGGCTCCGGTCGAGCGGGATGCCGAGGATGGAGCCGGCCAGCTCGGCCAGCTCGGCCTCGCCGCCGGGCGCCGGCAGGACGTGGCGGCGGATGTGGAAGTCGACATCGAAGTGGGGGTCCTCCACCCACAGCGGGTGGTTGAGGTCGAAGGGGACCGGGACGACGCGCCGGCGGGCCGTGGCCAGGCGCGCCAGGCGGGCGCCGATGAACGTCTTGAGCCGCTCGAAGTCGTAGGGGGCCGACCGCGTCGTGGTGTCGAGGATCGCCAGCGTCGCCACGTGCAGGTGCATGGACGGCGTCTCCAGCGACAGGAACGCCGAATCCAACCCTGACAACCGCTCCATGCCAGCCTCCCCCGGTCCGCCAGGTGGCCAGGATGGCACTCAGGTCGGGCGGATGTTCGGGATGTCGTCGTCGGGGAGCGTGATGCCCCGCTCCCGGCACAGGCGCTCGACCTCGTCGGGGAACACGTTGCGCACCAGGAACAGGTCGCGGGCCATGTTGTAGTCGGGGGCCAGCTCCTTGGCGTAGCGCTCGAAGTACATGAGCTGCTTGGTCACCAGCACCAGCTCGCGCACGGCCCGGGCGCCGTACTCCTGCTGGAGCTCGAGCTGCTGGTTCATGATCTCGGCGAGGCTGACCTGCCCGATCGTCATGTCGAACATGGGGTCGAGCACCATCTTCAGCCGCGCCGCCACGTCCTCGACGGGCCCCACGTCGTCGGACAGGATGCCGATGCGCTGCCAGGCCCGGACGATGCGGGTGTAGTCGCCGTCGATCATGGCCGTGTACTGGGCGGCCCGCAGGGCGTCGCGGTGGGGGCCGGGCAGCTCGCCCATGATCCCGAAGTCGAGGTAGGCGGCCCGGCCGTCGTCGAGCACCCACAGGTTGCCGGCGTGCACGTCGCCGTGGAACGGGCCGTGGACCAGCGCCGCCTCCAGCCACACCTTCACGCCCCGCCGCAGCACCAGCTCGCCGTCGATGCCCCGGGACCGGACCTCGGCGAAGCGGTCGAGCGGCGTCCCGTGCATCCGCTCCATGCAGATCGTGCGGGGCCCGCAGTGGTCCCAGTAGACCTCGGGGGCGGTCACCCACCGGTTGTCGCCGAAGGCGCCGATGTGCTCGCGGAACTCGGTCTGGCGATGGGCCTCGAGCGCGAAGTTCAGCTCCTCGTTCGTGACCTGGTGCAGGTCCTCGATGACGCCGGGGAAGTTGAGCAGGTGGCCCGTCCGCGTGCGGTCGATGAGCCGGGCGATGCGCAGCATGATCCGCAGGTCGCGGTTCATGCGGTCGCGGATGGCCGGCCGCTGGACCTTGAGCACCGCCTCCCGCCCGTCGGCCAGCACGCAGGCGTGGACCTGGGCGACCGACGCTGCGGAGAGCGGGACGGGGTCGAAGCTCCGGAACATCTCCGAGGCGGCGGCGCCGAGGTCGTCCTCCACGATCTCCAGCGCCTGCTCGGCCGGGAACGGGGGCACGTCGTCGAGCAGCCGCAGGCAGGCGTCGGCCAGCGGGGCCGGGAACATGCCCGGCGACGAGGCGATGAGCTGGCCCAGCTTCACGAACGTCGGCCCGAGCGCCATGAACGCCTCCACCAGCCCGGCGCTGGCCGCCTCGGCCAGCGCGGCGCGCGCCTCGCGGTCGCGCCGCAGGCGCAGGGCGCGGCGCGGGTCGCGGGCCAGGTGGACGACCACGGCGCGCGCCAGAAAGGCGATGAGCACGGCCCAGATCTCGGCCCCTCGGACCAGCTCCCGCCAGCCGAAGCGGGTCAGGCTCGGCGCCACGACGGCGAGCGCCCGCCGGGGCGGCCCCTGGGCGTACGGTCCCGCGAAGGCGGCCGGCATGCCGCGTAGCATGCCAGATCGGCGCCCAGCTAGAACCTGTTCTATCGTTGGCCCCGATGACCACGACCGCGGAGTCGGGCGCGGCCCGGCCCGGGCTCACCAGGAGCCAGCAGGCCCGGCGGGAGCGGGTCATCCGGGCCGCGCTCGAGCTCGGGGCCGAGGGCGGGTACGACGCCGTGCAGATGCGCGATGTGGCGGCCCGGGCCGAGGTCGCCCTGGGCACGATCTACCGGTATTTCCCGTCCAAGGACGCCCTGCTCGTCGCCGTCATGATCCAGTGGGTAGAGGACCTGCGGCGCCGGGTCAACCGCCACCCACCCGTCGGCGAGACGACCGTGGAGCGGATCACCGACGTCCTCGGTCGGGCGCTGCGGGCCATGGACCGCGAGCCCAAGCTGACCTCCGCCGTGATCACGGCCATGACCGCCGGCGACCCGGCCGTCGTCGACGCCATGATCGAGGTCACCGGCGTCATGGCCCACATCCTGCGGCCTGCCTTCCCGCCCGACGTCGATCCCGAGGTCGAGGCGGCCGCGGCCAAGGTCATCGGCCACGTGTGGTGGTCGGCCACCATCGCCTGGGCCAACGGCCGGGGCGACCTCGACTGGGTCGCGGACGAGCTGCGGATCGCCACCGAGCTGATCGCGACCCGCTTCGGATGACGGGTCGCCCGACCAGGCCGGCGATCAGCTTGACCCGCTGGTCAAGAACCGCCGCCGCGTCTAGAAAGAGTCCGTCAGGCAGATCCCGAGGGGGAGTCCAATGCGCGCAGCCGTGCTCCGCAACACCGGCGACGACAAGCTCGAGGTCCGTGACGACGTCGGGCTGAGCGACGTCGGTCCCGGCCAGGTCAAGGTCGACATCCAGGCCACCGGCGTCTGCCATTCCGATCTGTCGGCGATGACCGGCGTCATCCCCCAGCCGGCGCCGTTCGTCCCGGGTCACGAGGGCGCCGGCATCGTGCGCGAGGTGGGCGAGGGGGTCACGTCGGTGGCGCCCGGCGACCACGTGATCGTGTGCTGGAGCCCGCCCTGCGGCCACTGCGCCTTCTGCATCGACCGCAAGCAGCCCAACCTCTGCTCGAACATGCAGATGGCGACGATGGGCGTCACCAACTTCTCGCTCGAGGGCACGCCGGTGTTCGGCATGGCCGGCACCGGCACGTTCGCCGAGTCGGTGCTGCTGGCCGAGGAGGGGGTCGTCAAGATCGACCCCGACGTGCCGTTCGAGATCGCCTCGCTGGTCGGCTGCGGCGTCATGACCGGCGTCGGCGCCGCCCTCAACACGGCCAAGGTGACACCCGGCTCGTCGGTCGTCGTGTTCGGGTGCGGCGGCGTCGGCATCGCCGCCATCCAGGGCGCCCGGGTGGCCGGCGCGGCCGAGATCGTGGCCGTCGACCTGGTCGACTCCAAGCTCGAGGACGCCCAGCGCTTCGGCGCCACCCACGCCGTGAAGCCCGACGAGCTCGACAGCGTCAAGGCCTCGGTGACCGGCGGCGACGGCTTCGACTTCGGGTTCGAGGCCATCGGCCTGCCCGCCACGATGCGGGCCGCCTACGACGCCACCCGGCGGGGCGGCACCACCTGCATCATCGGCGTGGGCGCCATGGACCAGATGGTCGAGATCAGCGCCTTCGAGATGTTCTACAACGAGAAGACGTTCGTCGGCTCGTACTACGGCTCGGCCGACGTGCGCTCCGACTTCCACCGCATGCTGCGGCTGTGGAAGTCCGGGCGCCTCGACCTCGAGGGCATGATCTCCCGCCGCATCAAGCTCGAGGACGTCAACGACGCCATCGCCGACCTCAAGGCCGGCACGGTGATCCGCCAGGTCATCACGTTCTGAGCCGCGTCGGGTCGGCCCCGGGCCGGCTCCGAGACGACCACGGCGCCCCGCTCCCGGCCCGGGGGCGGGGCGCAGCGCGTCCGGCCGCGTGCCGCTGAGCAGGGCCAGTGGCGGAGGGTCGGGGCGGCAGAGTAGAACGTGTTTCAGTCACGTACGCGAACGAGGAGGGGAGAGCCGTGCCCGACGCCGAGGTGCTGTCGGCGCCGCTGGTGCTCGAGTACCCGTTCCGGCGGACCGTCGGCCCGGTGCAGTCGGCGTTCCTGACCGGCCTGCGGGAGGGGATCGTGCTCGGCATCCGCACGCGGGACGGGCGGGTCATGTGCCCGCCGGTCGAGTACGACCCGGTGACCGGCGACGAGCTCGACGAGCTGGTGGAGCTGGGCGAGACCGGCACGGTCGCGACCTGGTCGTGGGAGCCCGAGCCCCGGCCCAACCAGCCGCTCGACCGGCCGTTCGCCTGGGCGCTCGTCCGCTTGGACGGCGCCGACACCGGCCTGCTGCACGCGGTCGACGCCGGCTCGCCCGACCGCATGTCCACGGGCGCCCGGGTCCGGATCCGCTGGGCCGCCGAGCGCGAGGGCGCCATCACCGACATCGCCTGCTTCGAGGTCGAGCAGTGACCGGCCTGGTGCTCCCCGAGCGGCTCCGCGACGTCGAGCCCGTCCGGCGCATCCGCACGCCGGCCCGCCTCGAGTACAACTTCACGGCCGGCCAGGCCACGTCGCGGTTCCTCCGGGGGATCGCCACCAAGCGCATCCTGGGCGAGCGCTGCCCGGAGTGCGGCAAGGTCTACGTCCCGCCCCGGGGGTCGTGCCCGACCGACGGCGTGCCGACCTCCGAGCAGGTCGAGCTGCCGCACACCGGCACGGTCACCACGTTCTGCGTCGTGAACGTCCAGTTCTACGGCCAGGCCATCGAGGTGCCCTACGTGTGCGCCACGGTCCTGCTCGACGGCGCCGACATCGGGCTGTTCGGCCTGGTGCAGGAGATCCCCTTCGACCAGGTGCGGATGGGGCTGCGGGTCGAGGCCGTCTGGGTCGACGACGCCGAGCTGACCACCAACCTGTCCTCGATCCGCTACTGGCGGCCGACCGGCGAGCCGGACGCCGCCTACGAGACCTACCGGGAGCACGTCTGATGGCCCCCAGGCGAGAGGTCGCCGTCGTCGGGTTCGCCCAGTCGCACCACGTCCGGCGCGAGACGACCCGCAACGAGGTCGAGATGGTCATGCCGGTGCTCCACCAGGTCAAGGCCGACCTCGGCCTCGACCAGAGCGCGCTCGACTTCACCTGCTCGGGCAGCACCGACTACCTGGCCGGCTCGGCGTTCAGCTTCGTGCTGGCGCTCGACGGCGTCGGGGCGTTCCCGCCCATCTCCGAGAGCCACGTGGAGATGGACGGGGCGTGGGCGCTGTACGAGGCCTGGGTGAAGATCCAGACCGGCTCGGCCGACACCGCCCTCGTCTACAGCTACGGGAAGTCGTCGCCCGGCTCGCTGCGCGACGTTCTGTCCCGCCAGCTCGACCCCTACTACCAGGCCCCGCTGTGGCCGGATGCGGTGGCGCTGGCCGCGCTCCAGGCCCGGGCCTGCATCGACGCCGGCGTCACCTCGCAGGCGGAGATGGCCGCCGTCGCCGCCCGCAGCCGGCGGGCCGCGGCCGACAACCCCTACGCCCAGCTCCAGGGGTCCGACGACCCCGACGTGCTGCTGAAGGAGCCCGAGATCGCCGCGCCGCTGCGCCGCCACGACTGCCCGCCCATCACCGACGGGGCGGCGGCCGTGGTGCTGGCCGCCGGCGACCGGGCCCGCGAGCTGTGCGAGCGGCCGGCCTGGATCCGGGGCATCGACCACCGCATCGAGGCGCACGCCCTCGGCGTGCGCGACCTGACGGACTCGCCCTCCACCCGCCTCGCCGGCGAGCGGGCCGGGGTCGGCGAGGGGCCCGTCGACGTGGCCGAGCTCCACGCCCCGTTCACGCACCAGGAGGTGGTGCTGCGGCGGGCGCTCGGCTTCGGCGACGACGTCGACGTGAACCCGTCGGGCGGGGCGCTGGCCGCCAACCCGATGATGGCCGCCGGCCTCATCCGCATCGGGGAGGCCGCCCGGCGGGTGTGGGCGGGCGAGGCCGGGCGGGCGGTGGCCCACGCCACCAACGGCCCGTGCCTGCAGCAGAACCTCGTGTGCGTCCTGGAAGGAGCGGACTGATGGGTGCGGAGAGGGTGGCCGTCGTCGGCATCGGCCAGACGAAGCACCAGGCGACCCGCGGCGACGTGTCGATCGCCGGGCTGGTCCGCGAGGCGGCCAGCGAGGCGTTGGCCGACGCCGAGATGACGTGGTCGGACATCGACGCCGTCGTCGTCGGCAAGGCGCCCGACTTCTTCGAGGGCGTGATGATGCCCGAGCTGTACCTGGCCGACGCCCTGGGGGCGGTGGGCAAGCCGCTGCTGCGGGTCCACACGGCCGGATCGGTGGGCGGCTCGACCGCCCTGGTGGCCGCCAGCCTCATCCAGGCCGGCATCCACCGCCGCGTCCTCGCCCTGGCGTTCGAGAAGCAGTCCGAGAGCGAGGCCATGTGGGCGCTGACGCTGCCCATCCCGTTCTCGCCCCCGCTGGTGGCGGGCGCCGGCGGCTACTTCGCGCCCCACATCCGGGCCTACATGCGCCGCTCCGGCGCCCCCGACCACATCGGCATCCTGGTGGCGCTCAAGGACCGCAGGAACGCCCTCAAGAACCCCAAGGCGCACCTCCACGAGGAGAACGTCACGTTCGACTCGGTGAAGGACGCGATCATGCTCTGGGACCCGATCCGGTACTCGGAGACGTGCCCTTCGTCCGACGGCGCCTGCGCCATCGTGCTCACCGACGAGGCCGGGGGCGACGCCGCCGCGGCGTCCTCCTCGTCCGCTCCGCCGGCGTGGGTGCTGGGCGGGGCGATGCGGTCGGAGCCCACGATGTTCGCCGGCCGTGACCAGGTGAACCCCCAGGCCGGGCGCGATTGCGCGGCCGACGTGTACGCCCAGGCCGGCATCACCGACCCCCGGGCCCAGATCGACGTGGCCGAGATCTACGTGCCGTTCAGCTGGTACGAGCCGATGTGGCTCGAGAACCTGGGCTTCGCCGAGGAGGGAACCGGCTGGAAGCTGGTCGAGGACGGCGTCACCCAGATGGACGGCGACCTGCCCGTCAACCCGTCGGGCGGCGTGCTGTCGTCCAACCCGATCGGGGCGTCGGGACTGATCCGGTTCGCCGAGGCCGCCATGCAGGTGCGGGGCCAGGCCGGCGAGCACCAGATCGACGGGGCCCGGGTGGCACTCGGCCACGCCTATGGGGGCGGCTCGCAGTTCTTCGCCATGTGGGCGGTGGGGGCCGAGAAGCCGACGTCCTGACCCAGGGAAAAGAAAATTCGCCGGTCGAGGAAAACGGCGGAAAACGACTAAGGGACCGGCTCTGAGGCCGGTCCCTTGTCGTTGGGTCGAGCATTGGGGAGGGGGGTCTCAATGTCGACCGCTCTCTGCGGGACCGAGGGGGGATCGGTCATCCGCTAAATGAGAGTGTACACCACCGATCTGATCTGTCCAACGCATTATGGAGAAACCGCCCATCTCCGATGTGAATGACGTCACGGGCGTCGCCGGGGCGGCGGTCCCCCTAGCCCGACCGCGCCGCCGGGGCTCGGGGCTTCAGGGCAGGATCAGGTGGCTGTCGCCGAACTCGTGCCACCGGTAGCCCTCCGCCACCGCCCCCCGGTAGGACGCCTCCAACAGCCTACGGCCGGCGACGGTCTCCAGCAGCGCGAGGTGCGACGACTCGGGCTCGTGCCAGCCGGTCAGCAGGCCGCCCACCACCCGGACGCCCCGCTCGGGCGTGACCACCAGGTCGGTCCAGCCCCGGCCCGGGTGTGCCCGGCCGGCCCGATCGGCGGTCGTCTCCAGCGCCCGCACGACCGTGGTGCCGGCGGCCACGACCCGGCCGCCTGCCGCCCGGGCCGCGTTGACCACGTCGGCCGTCGCCGCCGGGACCTCGAACCGCTCGGCGTAGGGGGCCTCGCCGGCCTCCTGGGACGAGACGCCGGCGTGCAACACGACCGGCACCACGGTCACGCCCCGGGCCACCAGCTCCGTGACGATCCGGTCGGTGAACGGGCGGGAGGCGCTGGGCATCTCGACCGACCCCGGCACCCGGGCGAACACGGTCTGGTAGGCGGCGAGCGGCCAAGCGTCGGCCACGTGGGCGTAGCGGACGGGCTGGCCGTGGGCGTCGAGGTAGGGGCCGAGGCCGCCGGCCGCCGCCGGGAGGTCGAGGCGGGCCAGCCACAGGCGGAGCCCGCCAGGCCCGGAGGCGCCGGGGACGCCCCTGCGGCCGGCCGCCGGGCCGCTCGGGGTGTCGGGGCCGCCGCTGGCGTCCGCCCTGGGGGTGGCGTCGGCGGGGTAAGGGGCCAGCAGCTCGGCCCGGGCCCCGCCCGGCAGGCGCAGCTCGGCGGGCGGGCGGCCGTCGTAGCGGAGCGACCCGGGCCCGGCCGGCCGGCGGGGCTCGACCACCCAGTAGCCGCCGGGCTGCTCGGTGGACAGGTGGAGCCGGACCGGCGTCCCGTCGGGTCCGGTGGCGTCGAGGGCGGCCGGGATCACCGCCGAGGCGTTGACCACCAGGACGTCACCCGGCTCCAGCTCATCGACGATCCCGGCGAACCGCCGATGGGCGATGCGGACCCCGTCGGCCCCGCCGGCGCCCCGGGCCACCATCAGGCGGACGTCCGCCCGGCCGTCGTCGCCGACCCGGCCCCCGGGCCGGCGCAGCTCGGGCGGGGCGCCCGCCTCGCCGCCGGGCGGGATGCGGAACGACCCCAGCAGGGACGCCCGGGCGATCCGGCGCCCGGCCGCCGGGGCGGGCACCGCGGTGGGGGCGGCGGCGGGGGCGTCCCCGCTCAGCCCGGACACCCTCACGACCCGACCTCCTCGTGCCCGTCCGGTGCGCCGGCCGGGGCCCCGGCGCGGGCGCCGGCCAGCAGGTCCTCGACCCGGTAGCGGCCGCTGGGCGGGCGCTCCTCGACGAGCCGCACGATCCCCGGCGCCCGGCTGGCGGCGCTCGGTCGGTCGGAGATGTCCTCGCCGGGGAAGGCGGCCTGGTGCATCTTCGTGCGCATGTCACCGGGGTCGACCCAGTACACCCGGACGCCCGGCTCCTCGGCCGCCAGCACCCGGCTGAGCTGCTCGAACGCCGCCTTGGCCGCTCCGTAGGCGCCCCAGCCCGGGTAGCCCTCGACGGCGGCGTCGGAGGTGACGTCGACGATCGTGCCGCCGGTGCGGCGCAGGTGGGGGAGCGCCGCCCGGATGACCTGCAGCTGCGCGACCACGTTGGCCCGGAGCGTCCACTCCAGGTCCTCGAGCCGCAGCTCCGCGACCCGGGGAAGCGGGGTGGGGCCGAGCGTGCCGGCGTTGTTGACCAGAAGGGCGAGATCGCCGGCGCCGGCGGCCGCGGCCACCAGGTCGGCCACGTGGGCCGGATCGGCGATGTCGCCGGCCAGAGCGACCACCCGGCCGGGCCCGGCGGCGTCGATCTCCGCCCGGGCGTCGTCGAGCCCGTGCACATGGCGGGCGTCGACCACCAGGTTCCAGCCGTCGGCGGCGAGCTGCCGGGCCAGTGCCAGCCCCAGGCCCCGGCTGGCCCCGGTGATGAGTGCGGTACGTGCCATCGGGCGCCTCCTCGGCGGTCGTGCGGGGTGTCTGCGTGTCCGCGTCGTCACCCGCACGGTAGGGACGGCCGCCGGCACCCCCATCGGCCCCCGGACCGGTTGTGGCGCCGGGCGCCTCGGTCCCGGGACCTAGGCTCCGGACCGAGGCGCCCGGGCCCGGCCCGGGCGCGCGCCGGCGACGGCGGGGCGACCGCCCGGCGGCCGGGGGCGCTAACCGGGGCGGGGATCGGCCAGGCCGGCCCGCACCGCGTACAGGGCGGCCTGGGTCCGGTCGGTGAGCCGCAGCTTGGCCAGGATGCTCGACACGTGCGTCTTCACGGTCTTCTCGGAGATGTACAGCTCACGAGCCAGCTGGCGGTTGGTCAGGCCCCGGCCGAGGGCGGCCAGCACCTCCCGCTCGCGGGCCGTGAGCCGGTCGAGCTCGGGGTTGGGCGGGGGCGCGGCCGGGGCGGCCGGACCGTCGCCCGCCACCTTGGCCATGACCGCGGCGGCCGCCTCGGGCGCCAGCATGCGCTCGCCCCGGTGGACGGCCCGGATGGCGTCGCCCAGCGTGCCCGGGCCGGCGTCCTTGAGGAGGTAGCCGTCGGCGCCGGCCTGGATGGCGGGGATGACCTGCTCGGTGCCGCTGAAGCTCGTGAGCACGAGGATGCCGACGCCCTGCCCGGCGGCCCGGATGCGGCGGATGGCCTCCACGCCGTCGACCCCGGGCATGACCAGGTCGGTGAGCAGCACGTCGGGCCCTGCGTCGGCGACCAGGCGGACGGCCTCCTCGCCCGTCGCCGCCTCGCCGACCACGACGAAGCCCTCGCTCTCGAGGAACGCCCGCAGCCCCTGCCGGACGACCGGGTGGTCGTCCGCCACGGCGACCGTGATCGGCCGGCCGCCGGACCCGGCGTCGGCGGCGGAGGCGGGGCCCGACGCCTCCGGGGCGGGTCCGCCGGACCCGGCGTCGGCGGCGGTCACGTCGGGACCCGGAGCTCGACCGTGGTGCCGCGCCCCGGGGTCGAGCTGATGTCCATGGTGCCGCCCAGCGCCTCGGCCCGGTCATGCATCGAGGTCAGGCCCAGCCGGCGGGCCCGGAGGATCCGGGCCGCGGGGTCGAACCCCACGCCGTCGTCCGCCACCCGGGCCACGAGGGCGCCGTCGGCGGCGGCCAGCGTGACGTCCACCCGGCTCGCCTTGGCGTGGCGCAGGGCGTTGGTCACCGCCTCCTGCAGGATGCGCAGCACCTGGTGCTCCTGGTCGGGCGTCAGCTCGGGCAGCGGCCCGGGTGCCTCGAGCACCACGTCCACGCCGTGGGCCCGGCCGGCGACCGCGACCTGGCGGCACAGCACCGCCACCAGCCCGTCGCGGTCGAGGTCGGCCGGCCGCAGCCCGTCGACCACCGACCGCAGCTCGGCCACGACCCGGCGGGCCAGGTCGGCCACCGTGGCCAGCTCGGCCTCGGCTCGGTCGAGGTCGGTCCGCAGCAGCCGGCTGGCCGTCGCCGCCGCCAGCTGCAGGCTGAACAGCGACTGGCTCATGGCGTCGTGCAGCTCGCGGGCGAGCCGGGCCCGCTCCTCGACCAGGGCCAGCTCGCGGCTGTCCTCGAACAGCCGGGCGTGGTCGATGACGATGGCGGCGTGCGAGGCCAGCAGGGCGACGCACGCCTCGTCGGCCTCGCTGAACTCGGGGGCCGTCTCCTTGTCGGTCAGGTAGAAGGCGCCGATCACGTCGCCCTTGGAGACGATGGGCACGCCCAGGAACGACCGCATGCGGGGGTGCGCCGGCGGCCACCACTGGAAGCGGGGGTCGGCCGTGATGTCCGGCGTCCGGTACGGCTCGGTCTCCGACAGCATGGCGGCCAGCAGGCCGTGGGTCCGGGGGAGCGGACCGATCCGCTCGATGAGCTCGTCGCTCATGCCCACGGTCACGAACTTGGCGAACCGGTCGCCCTCGGGCTCGGGCACGCCGATCGCCGCGTAGCGGGCGTCGACCAGCTCGCGAGCGCTGCTGGCCAGCTGGTGCAGCACCCGGTCGAGCGAGGCCTCGGTGGCCACGGTGCGCACGGCGGCGCTGAGGGCGGCGAGGACCGCCCCGGACGAGTCGGCGCCGGACGGAGCGGCGCCCGCGTCACCCGCGGCGCTGGTCATGGGACGGGACGCTACCGGCGCTCCGGCCGGGTGCCGAAGTACCCGGCCGGCGTCGTCCCCACCTCCCGCCGGCACCGGGGCCGACTCGTCCCACCGGACCGTCGGCCGGACCGGCCGGGACGGGCCCCGCCCGGCGGGGCGGGCCCCGACCGGTCCCGGCTAGCGGAGGGCGACCAGGGCGTCGAGGGCCACGACGCCCCGGCCCCGGGGCCGGGCCACGAGCGGGTTGACGTCGACCGACAGGATGCGGTCGTGCTGCTCGAGCGCCAGCCGCTGGAGCCGCATCATGGCCCGGACGATGGCCCGCCGGTCGACCGGCGGCGCGCCCCGCGCGCCCCGCAGCAGGGGCGCGGCCCGCAGGCCGTCGAGCACCCGGCCGGCGTCGGCGGCCGTGAACGGCGGCACGGCCACGCCCACGTCGCCGAGCGCTTCGACCAGCACGCCGCCGAGCCCCACCAGCACCACCGGTCCGAAGACCTCGTCGGGGGCGACGCCCAGCACCAGCTCGCAGCCGGGCGGCTCCTGGGGGCAGACGAGCACGCCGTCCAGCCCGCCGGGGGCGACCCCCTCGGCCCGCTCGACCACGGTCCGGTAGGCCCGGCGCACGGCGTCGGCGTCGCCGCCGGCCACGCCGGTCACGACCAGGCCGTGGTCGCTCTTGTGCGTGAACGGCCGCCCGCACGCCTTGACCACGACCGGGCCCTCCCCGGCGGCCCGCACAGCCTCGTCCTCGGAGTCGACGAGCCGGTCGCGGGTCACCGGGATCCCGTAGGCGGCCAGCAGCTCCTTGGCCTCGTGCTCGGACAGGAACCCGCCGGGCGGGGCGTCGGCGGCCAGGCGCGCCGCCACCCGGGCGGCGGGCGAGCGCCGGCGGGGGAGGGCGGCGAACGGCGACCGGTACCGGGCCCGGAAGCCGTGCCAGTCGAACCACGCCCGCAGCGCCCCGATCGCGGCGCCGGCCGTCCGGAACACCGTGACCCGGGGCGAGGCCAGCAGCACGTCGCGCAGCGCCGGCTCGGTGCCGGTAGGCGAGCCCCACAGGACGCACACGGGCACGTCGGTCCGCTCGGCCACGGCGACGACGTCGGCGGCCAGCCGGTCGCTGAGCGGCGGGAACGGCCCGGCCACCGCGACCAGCAGGGCGGCGGTGGCGGGGTCGTCCACCAGGGCGTCGAGGATCTTGGGACCCCGCTCGTCGCCCACGGGCGGCCCGCCGCAGTCGACCGGGTTGTCGACCCCGAGCCCGGGCGGGATCCATTGCCGCAGGCGGGCCCGGGTGGGGGAGGAGAGCCGGCGCAGCGGGACCCCGCCCGCGGCCAGCAGGTCCGACAGGTGGGCGCCGGTGCCGCCGGAGATCGAGTACACGACGACGCCCCCGCCGCGCCGGGGCGGGCGGTGGCGGGTCCGGGCCAGGAACGTGGCCGTGGCGCCCAGCTCGTCGAGCCCGTCGACGCGAGTGACGCCGAGCTGGCGGAACACCGCGTCGGTCACCCGGTCGGAACCGGCGAGCTTGCCGGTGTGGGTGCCGACGCCCCGGCGCCCCACCGCGGACCGCCCGACCTTGACCACGACCACCGGCAGCCCGGCCCGGGCGCAGCGGTCGGCGGCCAGCTGGAACGCCCGGCCGTCGCGGAAGCCCTCGATGTAGGCGGCGACGGCCCCCAGCCGGGAGCCCGACGAGCCGGGGGACCCGCCGGCTCCGTCGGGCTCACCCTCGGCGGCGCCCCCGGGCCCGGCCGGCTCGGCCGCCAGGTCGGCGAAGTAGGCCAGGAAGTCGGCGGCGTCGAGGTCGGCCTCGTTGCCGGTCGGAGCCCACGCCGCCACCGGCACGCCGTTCTCCTGGAGCTGGAACAGGGGCCGGCCCTGGTGGCCGCTCTGGGTGATGACGCCGAGCGCCGGTCCCTCCAGGTCGGTCCGGAACTCCTCGAAAGCGTTGAGGTTGGTGTTCGGGCCGAGCAGGCGTACGCCGCCGGCGTGGGCCGCCGCCACCAGCTCGGCCTGGGCCGCCCGGCCGGCCGGCCCGGTCTCGGCGAAGCCCGACGAGAACACGACCGCGAACCGGGCGCCCCGGGCGGCCGCCGCCCGCACGCCGGCCAGGGCGTCACCGATGAGCACGGCGACGACGTCGAGCTCGCCGGCCACGTCGTCGAGCGTCGCCGCGCACGGCACGCCGTCGACCGTCTCCCGGTTGGGGTTGACGGGCACCACCTCGGCCCCGACCCGGCCGCCCCAGGCTCGGAGCATCCGCCAGTACAGAGTGGTGGGGCGGCCCTCGGTCTCGGAGGCGCCGAGCACGGCCACCCGCTTGGGCCGGAAGAAGTGCTCGAGGCCGGCGGGCGGCAGCGCCAGCGGCCGGCCGCTCACGTCGACCGGCACGCGCCCGGCCGCCGGTCCGTCCCCGGTCACCGGGTCCCCGGTCACGAGGTCACCGCTCATCGGGCGGCCAGAGCCTCGGAGGCGGCGGCGGTGGCGGCGAGCAGCCGGTCGGCGGCCGCCACCAGCTCGCGCCCGGTCACCTTCCACCCGAACCCGGGCACCAGGAAGGCGAGGGCGGTGGCGCCGCCGTGCCGGACCGGGGCGGCGATGTTGTTCACGTGGTAGGTCTCGTCCGGCTCGATCTCGTCGATGAAGTAACCGATGCGCCGCATGCGCTCACTCAGCTCCTCGGCTCGGCGGGGGAACACTTCGCTCTCGTAGGACCGCCGCAGCTCGTCGATCGACGACCGCAGGGCGTCGTCGCTGGCCAGCCCCCGGGTGACGACGTAGCCCCGCCGGCGGGCCAGGCGCAGCGAGGCCCGCATCGAGGCCACCTCGTCGGCGTCAAGGGGCGGCACCGCCCGGGCCAGCCAGTCGTCGAACGCCTTGGGCGCCGACCACGCCACCAACGAGGCGCCGAACGGCGGGGCCAGCGGCACCCGGGTCCCGACCCGGCTGACGCCGGCCAGCGGGTCGGGCGAGCCGGCGCTGTCGAGGACCACCATCTGGTCCTCGACTGCGGCGACCAGCACCGACTGGATGTCGATGTCGTCGGCCAGCGCGGCCAGCGCCGGCCGACAGCGGGCCACCTCGGGGAACCGCTGGTCGAGGGCGGCGGTGACCGAGGCCAGCGCCGCCCCCAGGCTGTAGGTCCGGCTCGTGGGGTGCTGCAGGACCCAGCCGGCCTCGACCAGCGTGTTCAACACCGAGAGGCACGTCGCCTTGGCGACGCCCACCGCCCGGGACAGCTCGGACAGGCCGAACCGGTCGAGCGGGTGGGCGATCAGGAAATCGAGGATCGCCACGACCCGGGCGGTGGGGTTGGATGGTCTCACGGGCAGGGGGTCTCGCTCACCCCGTGTGGCCCACGACGGCTTCGTAGAACGAGCGGTCCACCAGCTCGTCCTCGGGCAGCGGCTCGTCGATCCGCACCGCGTCGTTCTCGATGAACACCTCCTGGAACCGGTCGGTGCTGCCGGCGCGGATCTCCCAGTCCATGGTCAGCGACGGCGTCGACTCCAGCAGCGCCGGGTCGAGCTCGATCAGCTCGGCCAGGTACTGGACGAACTCGGGGTCGGACTTGTAGTCGCCGGCGAAGTACGTGTTGATCGTTCGGACGTACGCCCGCATGAACGCTTCGCCCACCTCGGGCCGGTCCCGCAGCAGGTTGGGGCCGTAGATGAGGCCGCCGAGCGGCTCGCCCGGGGGCTGGCCGGCGACCCACACGGCGTCCGGGTCGTCCTCCAGCTGGGTCCACAGCGGGTCGAGCAGCCACACGGCGTCGACCTGGCCGTTCTCGAAGGCGGTGACGATGTCACCGGCCGGCAGCGTGCGGAAGTCGAGGTCGCTCAGGCTGAGGCCCACCTCGTCGAGCGCCTGCTCGACCGGGTACAGGGCCACACTGCCCCGGCCCACGATGCTGGCCAGCGTCCGGCCCTCCAGCTCGGACAGGTCGGGCTCCTCTCCCTGCTCGCCGTGCACCCACAGGCCGCTGCGCGACTCGGGCGGGGTCGAGTAGTTGCCGGCCACCCAGCGCAGGTCGAAGCCCGAGTCGACCCCGTTGACGAAGCCGGCCTCGGGGGCCGACCACACGGCGTCGACCTCGCCTTGGCCGAGGAGCTGGAGCGAGTCGGACGGCGGCACCTGCCGCAGCGTGACGTTCAAGTTCTCGGCCTCGAACTCGCCCCGGTCGATGGCCACCTGGATGGGGGCGACGAACTCGGCGGCCAGGGTGCCGGACGTGATGACCACGTCGGTCTCCTCGGGCAGCGGGTCGGGGGCCGGGGCACCAGGCTCGCAGCGGGCGGGCTCGCGGTCCGGCTCGAGGTCCTCGGGGTCGGTCCACGAACCCTCGCCGCAGCCCTCGACCTCGCCGCCGGCCTCGACGGCGGGGCCGGCGGCCTCCTCGTCGTCGTCGACGTCCTTCTTGCTGCAGGCGGTGGCCGCGGCCAGCAGCAGCACGGCGGCGGCCAGGGCGGCCGCCAGCGGCCGTCTCCGGTGGTCGGGTCGCGTCATCGGTGTGTCTCCTTGCGTGGGCGGGTCAGGTGCGGCCGGCGGCGCGGTCCTCGGGCGCCCAGGGCACGAGGCGGCGGCCGACCTGGCGGATCAGCTCGGCGAACAGCACGCCGAAGAGGGCGACGACGACGATGCCGACGTACATCTCGGCGTTGAGGCCGAGGGCGTGGGCGTTGAAGATCAGGTAGCCGAGGCCGTCGGTGCCGACGATGTACTCGGCGGCCACGATCACGAGCACCGCCACGCCGGCCGCCACCCGCAGGCCGACCAGCATCGCCGGCAGGGCGGCGGGCACGAGCACGTGGCGGAACATCTGGCGCCGGGTGGCACCGAAGGCCTGGCCGGTCTCGCGGTAGCCCTCGGCGACCGACATGACCGCGGTCATCGTCGAGATCCAGACGAAGAAGAAGACCGTGATGGCGACGAGCGCCACCTTCGGCCCCTCGCCCAGACCGAAGATCGTGAGCAGCACCGGCAGCAGCGCCAGCTTGGGCACGACGTAGAGGGCGTCGAGCGTCGGCTCCAGCGCCTTGCGCAGCAGGCGGTTGGCGCCCATCAGCAGGCCGAGGGCGATGCCGGACGCGCCGCCGATCACCCAGCCGAGGACGACCCGGCGCATGGTCACGAACGTGTCCGACCACAGGTCGCCGTCGGCCACGAGGTCCCAGGCGGTGGAGAAGATCGTGCTGGGGGCCGGGTGCGTGCGGGGGTCGAGGTAGTGCCAACTGGAGGCGAGCTGCCACCACAGGAACAGCGCCACCGGCACGGCCACGGCCAGGCTCACCTCGACGATCGTGCGGCGGCGGGCCGTGCCCGCCGGGTCGCGCTCCTCGCGGCCGGGAACGTTCTCGATCACGGCGCCGCTCCCGTCGTCGTGTCGGTCGGCGTGTCGGTCGCCGCCGTGCCGGTCGCGGTGCCCGCGGCGCGGCCGGCTGCGGTCCCGGTCGTCGTCGGCATCTCGGACAGGTCGCGGGTGACCTCGCCCCGCAGCAGGTGCCACAGCTCGCGCTCGAGCGCGGCGAACTCGGGCGTCGTGCGGACCTCGGCCGTGCGGGGGCGGGGGAAGGGCACGACCCGCTCGGCGATGATCCGGCCCGGGCGGGCGCTCATCACCACCACCCGGTCGCCGAGCAGGATGGCCTCCTCCAGGCTGTGGGTCACGAACACCACGGTCCGGTGGGCCGCCTGGCAGACGGCGAGCAGCTCCTCCTGCAGCACCGAGCGCAGCTGGGCGTCGAGCGCGGCGAACGGCTCGTCCATCAGCAGCAGCTCCGGCTCGACGGCCAGGGCCCGGGCGATGGCCACCCGCTGGCGCATGCCGCCCGACAGCGTGTCGGGCCAGGCGTCGGCGAACTCGGCCAGGCCCATGCGCGCGAGCCACTCGTCGGCCCGACGGCGGGCCTCGGCCTCGGGCACGCCCTGGACGTCGAGGCCGAACCGCACGTTGCCCCGCACGGTCTTCCACGGGTAGATGCCGTAGTCCTGGAAGATCATCGCCGCCGGGTGGGCTGCGTCGGTGGCGATGGCGACCCGCCCCTCCGACGGCCGCAGCAGGCTGGCCATCAGCCGCAGCAGCGTGGACTTGCCGCAGCCGGACGGGCCGACGACGCACAGGAACTCGCCGTCGGCGACCTCGAGGTCGATCGGGCCGAGGGCGTCGATCCGGCGAGCTCCCCAGCCGAAGCGCCGGCGCACACCCTCGACGTGCACCTTGACGCCCGGGGCGTCAGTTGTCGTCTGCACTCGATGGCCCCCTCCGGCAGAGTGGGTTCGGCGTAGCGGTCGAATATGCGACCAATCGGTCATCATTCGCACCGTAACACCAGGCGGGGCGCGGAGGGAAGCCTTTCCTGACGACCCGTCAGACCACGGGCCGCCGGGCCCCGGACGGGGGAGCGGCCCGCGCCCCCCGTCGGCGGACCCGCCACTAGCCTCACCGCCGTGGGCCCGGGGCGGGCGCCCACGACACGAGACGACGGGACGACGGGGAGAGCGATCGAGCGATGTCCGGAACGAGCAGCGCCAACCCGGCCAAGCTCAGGGAGTACTCGACCACCGGCCTCGACATGGTCGACACGCTCCGGTCCAAGGCTGAGGCGGTCACCCGGGCGCTGGACGCGCTGGCCGGCAGCCGCTCGCGCCACGTCCCCGACCTCGGCGACGCCGGCTCCCGCTTCACCGACCTGGTCGGCGACTGGCACCACCTCGACGACTTCGTCGGCGACGTCGCCCAGGGCTTCTCCGAGGCCGACAGCAGCGGTGGGGTCGTCACCGTGTCGGACGCCGACATCGCCCGCCTGGGCCGGGTCGGCTTCGCCGACCGCGACGAGGCCATCGAGGCGGCGCAGGAGGCCCAGCGCGAGCTCGAGGCCCTGCTGCGCCGGAACCCGTCCGAGCTGAGCGACGAGGAGCTCCAGCGCGTCTTCGACCTCATCGAGCGGGGCCAGTACGACCCGGCGTTCGCCGTGACCTTCAGCGAGGGGCTCGGCGTCGACGGCTACGTCGACGCCATGAACATGCTCCAATACCACTTCCAGGACGACCACGCCGAGATGCCGGAAGCGGGGCTCGCCATGGCCGCGGTGCTGGGCACCACGCTCAACACGGCGCTCGACACCGTCTACCAGGACGAGGAGGACTACGACGACCCCGAGCTCGCCGACCTGGCGGGCGAGGACCGCCTCGACTACGGCTTCATCGAGGAGCTGGCCAGCGGCTTCGACCCCAACGAGTACCCGCACCAAGGAGGTCCGGTCGACCCTCACGAGGTGTGGGTGCGCAACCTGGCGAACGGCGCCGACGCCGGCCGCAACCTCTCGGTGCTGCTGTCGTTCACCAACCCGCCGGACTGGGTGGCGGTCGACATCGCCAACGGGCGCCTGTCGACGTACCTGGACGCCTGGGCCCCCGACGTCCCGATCGGCAGCAACAACTTCTGGGGCGACCGGAGCGGCGTCGTCACCAACTACGCCACGATGCTGGGGCACAACTCCGACGCCTCGACCATCTGGCTGAACCAGCACGTCGACGGGCTCGAGCACAGCAACCTCGAGCTGGTGCTCGAGCGCCACGGCCGTTTCTTCCTCGACGGCGGTGAGGCGATGGCCCACGTCGTCGAGAACGGGCTCACCAACGACAACGTGCACGAGTCCATCCCCGGGGCGCCGGGCTACGTCGAGGGCGGCCTCATGCGCGAGACGCTCATGGAGCGGGTGATCGACTACGTCGGCGAGCACGACGAGATCAACAACCCTCACCTCCGCGGGGCCTTCGCCGCCGGCGTCGACGCCAACATGAACGTGATCGACGAGCGGATCAACACGCCGTTCCGCTACGACGAGGGCGAGCGCCCCGAGGGCGTGCTCGACCGCTACATGAACACCCACGACTTCCTGCGGGAGACGATGCGCGACGCCGATGCGGCCGTCGCCATCCACGAGTCGATCAGCGAGTACGGCATGGAAGAGGTGGGCGAGCTGCCGACCGACTCCGAGGAGCGCGAGGCGCGGCTGCGGCAGCTGGGCCGGATCCAGGGGCTGGTGACCGAGGCCCAGTACAACGCCGAGGTGGGCGCGGAGATCGACGAGCTGATGTCGCGCTCGGCGATCGGCCCCACGCCCGGTAGCGTGACGAACTACGCCATCAGCTGGATCCCCGTCGCCGGCAACATCAACGACCTGGCCGCCGGGATGGGGGTCGGCGCCGGCAACTGGATCGACGAGGCCCTGGGCCCCGACTACGACGAGCTGTCGGAGGCCGAGCAGGCGATGCGCGTGCAGCGGGCGCGCGACCAGCTGCAGCGGGCCAACTGGCTGGCGGCCAACCTCTACGAGTCGGACACGCCGGAAGGCGCCGCACTCCGCGAGAGCGCCCAGGGCCAGCCGTTCGTGAACCCGGACGGGTCCCTCAAGTCGTGGGACCAGATGACCGACGAGCAGCGCAACGCCTACCGCAGCTGGCTGTTCGACACGGTCGGCAACGACGACGACCAGGGCCCGATCTACACCGAGGACGGCGACATCAAGGCGGGCGCCCACGAGGTGCTCGAGGGCGACACCGACGTCCGCGACCGCAACTGACGGCGACTGACCGCCTCCGGGGCCGCGCCCCGGCGGCCGGGTCGGGCGACGGGCGTCTGACCGATCCCCGACCGGAGCCGTCCGGGCACCAGTCGGGTACCGTCGCCGGGCCATGGAGCGAGTCGACGGGAAGACCCTGGTGAGCCTCATGCCCTTCGCCCAAGCGATCGGCGTGGAGATCGAGTCGGCCAGCCCGGAGGAGGTCCGGGGCGGGTTCGACTGGGCGCCCGAGCGCACGACCACCGGCCGGGTCGTCCACGGCGGTGCGCTCATGGCCCTGGCCGACAGCCTGGGGGCCGCGTGCGCCTATCTCAACCTGCCGGACGGCGCCGTCACGTCGACCATCGAGTCGAAGACCAACTTCTTCCGGGGCCTCCGCTCGGGCCGGGCGCACGCCGTGGCCACGCCACTGCACGTGGGCCGCACGACCATCGTCGTCCAGACCGACATCCGCGACGACGACGGCAAGCGGGTGGCGCTCGTGACCCAGACCCAGGCCGTCATCCCCAAGGAGTAGGAGCGCTCCCGGCCTGCCCGGGGGCGGCCGCCGTCCACCGGCTCGGGCGACCCGGGCGGCTCGGGCGGCCAGCTCAGTCGACCCGCGCCAGCACCGACAGCACGGGCCGGCGGCCGCCCCGCGTCCCGTGGCGGCCGACCGTCGCCGCGCCCAGCCCGGCGGCCTCGGCCCGCTCGGCGAACGTCTCCGCCTGCTCGGGCGTCCAGCCGTGGCTGGCGTGGCCGGTCGCCCCCGGCCTGACCTGGCGCTCGAGCACGAGGAAGCGTCCGCCCGGCCGCAGCACCCGGCGCACCTCGGCCAGGCCCCGGTCGACGTCGTCCCAGTGGTGGACGGTGGCGAGCGACCAGGCCACGGTGGCCGAGTCGTCGGGGAGGGGCAGGGCCTCGGCCGCGCCCTCCACGTAGCGGACCCCGGAGCGGCGGCGGAGGCGGGCGACGCGCAGCATGACCGCCGCCGGGTCGACGCCGACCACCGACGCCGCGCCGCGGGCGGCCGCCCGCCGCGCCGCCACGCCCGGCCCGCACCCGATGTCGACGACGTCGTCGCCGGGGCCGAGGCCGGTCAGCTCGGCGGCCAGGTCGGCGTCCTCGCCCCGCCCGACGGTGAACGTCAGGGCGGCGAGCAGCCCGCCGATCCCGGCGAAGTGCGGGAAGTGGGCGTGGTGGTTGGGCGGCGGGCCGGCCTCCGGGGCCATCCCGGACGTGTCGTGTGCACCAGGAGAAGAAGTCGCCATGACGCGGACCTTGACAGTTGAACCAAGGTTCAAGTCAAGGTGGTCGCGTGGACGCTGCCGACGACCGCGACGAGCCCCTCCTGACCATCGGCGAGGTGGCGCGCCGGGCCGGCGTACCGACCTCGACCGTCCGGTTCTACGAGCGCCGGGGGCTGCTGGAGCCCGACGCCCGCCGGTCCGGCCAGCGGCGCTACCGGATGGCCACGCTGCGCCGGCTGGTGTTCATCGGCATGCTCCAGGACGCCGGACTGTCGCTGGACGACATCGCCGGCATCCTCGGCGCCGCCGACGCCGCCGAGTGGAAGGCGATCGGCCGCCGGCGCCTGGCCGCGCTCGACGCCGAGATCGCCCGCCTGCAGGAGGCCCGCGAGTACCTGGCCGGCGCGCTGCACTGCCGCTACGACCATCCGGCCACCGAGTGCCAGATCATGGGCATGGAGATCGACCGGCGCCTCGCCCGCACCGCCGACCCGCCGCCCGACGACCGCCCACCGCCCGGCCCCGCCGGCCGACGACCGCCAGCCGGCCGACACCGGGGCGACCGCCACCTGACCGCCACCTGACGCCGGGCCGGCAGCCGGCACGCCGGCCGCGCCGTCGTCGTCACACCGGCAGGGCGACCTCCCGGAGCGGGTCGCCGCCGTCGACGAGCAGGCGCCCGCCCGGCCGGAGCGCGGCGGCCACCCGGGCGAGGGCGAGCGCCCCGGCGCGGGGATGGCGCCCGTCGAACGCCCCGACCCGCACGGCGAAGGCCAGGTCGTGCGACTCCTCGCCGGGCGCCAGCTCGAGCTCCTCGACCGCCACCTGGCGCGGGGTCAGGCGCCCGGCGGCGATCAGATCGGCGGCCGACCGGGTGAGCTGGGCGATCGCCCGGGGCGAGCGGTCCACCGCCAGCACGTGACCGTCCGGCCCCACCCGCTCGGCGACGGCGCCCGCCGCCGCCCCCGGCCCGCAGCCGATCTCGATGACCCCAGGCCGGGACGCAACGGCAGGGCGTCGACGACGGCCGCCAGGCGGGCGGAGAGGGCGGCGCTCATGCCCGTCACCCTCCGTCTCGAAGACAGGCCGCGACGTGCGGATGCGTTCAACAAACGGCTCGCGGCGTGACACGACCGCTACGTTGCGCGAGCATCGCTCAATCCCAGAAACAAACGTGTTACACAGTTGACCGGCACAAGCCCCACGACGCGACAGGGTTGCGGGGCATGACATAGTTGGGGACCTATGGCCACAACCACTTCGTCGCCGACCTCCGAGGGCGGCACGCCGGACTTCACGA
>DATCLS010000059.1:0-20065 GCA_036563805.1 Acidimicrobiales bacterium
GGCCTCGGCCGTCCCACCCGCCCCCAGCCCCGCCTGCCGCCTCGGCGGCGTCGAGACGGTGTACGGCCGTGGGTGCGCCCGCGGCGCCGGCCGAGTCGGACCCCGTGGCTGTCACCGTCGCGGCGTCCGTCTGGGCGGCGGGCCGGCCGGGGCGGGGGCGGCGGCGCCGGCGTGGGGTGTCCGGGGCCGGCGGGTCGGCGGCCAGGTCGGACGTGGCGTCGGCCGGTAGGTCGTCGTCGGTCGTCGTCGGGGCACAGAGGTCGAGCGGGTCGGGGTCGAGCGCGGTCCCGTCGGCGGCGGGGGCCGGCCCGGCGCCGCCCGCCGCCAAGGGGCGGCGGTGGCGGCCCAGGACGCGGCGGCCCCGGCCATCGGCGGCGGGGGCGGCCGGCCGGGCGCCGTCGGCGGACCCGGGCGGCGGGTCGCCCTCGACGAACCGGAACTGGTGGCCGGCGAGGCGCGCCGCCGCGCCCGCAGCAGCCATCGCCCCGGCGGCACCCGCCCCGGCCCGCGGGGCGTGCGCCCCGTCGGGCCCGGCGGCGGAGGCCGTGCCGCCCAGACCGGCGCCGGCCGTGGTGGCGGCGACCGGCACCGGCGCGCCGTCGGGGAAGGTGGCTGGCGCCCCGACGAGGGCGGCCCCGAGCGCGGTGGTCAGCTCGGGCGACGATCCGACCAGGACCGGCCGACGCAGGCGGGCGGCCGCCAGCGCCACGGCGGCGGGCAGCCGGGCGGCCCCGCCCACCAGCACGACGCCGGCCAGGTCGGCGGCCGACAGCCCGGCGTCGGCGACGGCCTGCTCGAGCGTCGCCACGGCCTCGCCCAGCCGGGGCAGGAGGAGCCGCTCCAGCTCTGCCCGGGTCAGTCGCACCCGGGCGGTGAGCCGGGGCAGGCCGACCTCGATGACGGTCTCCTCGGCCCGGAGCAGCTGCTCCCGAGCCCGCCGACACCCGGTGCGCAGGCGGTCGAGCCCGCCCGCCGGCTCGTCGGCCGGCGCCCCGCCCTGGGACGAGGCGGCGTGGTCGAGGGCGGCGTCGACGTGCTCGAGGACGATCGTGTCGACCTCCCAGCCGCCGAGCCCCGGCCCGCAGAACGGCCGGCCGACGCGCGCGAACCCACCGTCGGTCCGCCGGACGAGGGCGGCGTCGCACACGTCGCCCCCGAGGTCGAGCACGCCGATGGTCGAGCCGACCGGCAGGCCGCGCTCGTGGTCGACGAGGGCGGCGACGGCGACGGCCGCGTCCACGAGGACGACCTCGTCGGTCGTGTCCTCGGCCAGCCAGGCGTACGGACCGGTGGACGCCCCGACGTGCGCCGGCGGGCAGGCGACCGCCACGCGGCCCGGCTTGGCCCCGGCCTCGGCCGTGGCCTGGTCGACCACGGCGTCGAGCAACAGCCCGACGGCCTCCCGGACGTCCACCCGGCCGGCTTCGGCTTTGCCGGCGTCGTCGCCGCCGGCCCCGGGCTCGGCGCCGAGGGCGACGGCCTCGGGGTCCACCTCGGGGTCGAGCCGCCCAGGCGTCCCGACGCCGGCCTGGTCGCCGGACCGGGCCAGGCGGACGGCGGCCACGCCGCCGTGCATGGCGGCCGGCTCACCGATCAGCGTGCGGCCGTCGTCGCGGGGGAGGACGATCGAGGGGACGGCGGGCGACGACTCCGCGAGCGGGCACGGCTCGATGCGCCCGTCGCGCAGGACGGCGGCCGTGGTGGCGCTCGTCCCGAGGTCGACGCCCAATGTGTAGCTCATGTGTCTTCCGCCTCTACTCCGCCGGGGCAGCTCTCGACGTTATACGTGGCGATCCGGTTACGGAAAGTGAGACTACGGCAACATTCGTCGGAAGTCACTCGCGTCGTCGTCCGAATCTCACGCAACGTGGTGATCCGCCGCCTACGGGGCGTAGCCCGCCGGATGCGTGGCGCGACCGTTGGTTCCTGCTAGCAGTGGGGCCCATGCGTGCGGTGATCCAGCGGGTGACCCGGGCCCGCGTCACGGTCGACGGCGACGAGGTGGGGGCCATCGGGCCGGGGCTGTGCGTCCTGGTGGGCGTCACCCACGACGACGGGCCCGACCAGGCTCGGACGCTGGCCTCCAAGATCTGGAACCTGCGGATCATGGCCGACGACCAAGGCGTGATGAACCGGTCGGCCGCCGACACCGGGGCCGAGATCCTGGTGGTCAGCCAGTTCACGCTGTACGGCGACACCAGCCGGGGCCGCCGCCCCTCGTGGATCGCCGCCGCCCGGCCCGAGCACGCCGAGCCCCTGGTGGAGCGGGTGGTCGCCGAGCTCGAGGCCTTGGGCGCCCGGGTGGCCACCGGGCGGTTCCGGGCCGACATGCAGGTCGAGCTCGTGAACGACGGGCCGGTGACGCTCGTCCTCGAGGTCTGAGCGAGGTCTGAGCCCCCCGCTGGCGCCGCCCGTCCCGCGGCCCGGCCGCTCAGGTGGACTGCGGCTCGGACTCCGGCGCTTCGTCGGTCGGCGCCTCGGTGGCGGGCGTCTCCTCCGTGGCGGGCGCCTCCTCACCGCCGTCGGCGGGCGCCGCGCCAGCACCCCCGTCCGCCCGGCGAGGGTCGCTCGCCGCCTCGGCGGCGTCGTCGGGCCCGTCCGACCCGGCGGCCGTCGCCGGGTCGGCCGATCCGCCGGGCGGGGCGGGCGCCGCTGGCGTCGGCTCGGGTTCGGCGCCGTCGGCGCCTCCGACCGCGGCGCCTGCGGTCTCGGCCGCACTCGCGCCCTCGCCCTCGCCGGCCCCGGTGGCCGGCCGACGCCGGGCCCGCCAGGCCACACCCCACCCGAGGGCGAGGCTGGCGGCGGCCACGACCCAGCCCGGCAGCAGGCCGAGCCGCGTGTACCAGGTGGTGCCGGTGCGCAGCCCGACCTCGCCCTGCAGCACGGTCTGCTCCGACACGCCGCTGCGCTGGTGGACGGTGCCGTCCGGCCCGACGATGGCGGTGAAGCCGGTCGGCGCCACCTGCGCCACCCAGCGCCCGGACTCGATCGCCCGGATCCGGGAGGTCGCCACCTGCTGGGTCTGCACGAGCGTGCCGGTGAACGAGGAGCCGTTGGTCGGGTTGAGGACCAGCTGGCCGCCGTCGGCCACGCCCTCCCGGACCCGGTCGCCGAAGAAGATCTCCCACGAGATCGCCACCGCCACCCGGCCCGCCGGCGTGTCGAGCCGGGCCGGGTGCTCGCCCACGACCGCGTCGCGGTCGGGCAGGGCGTCGCCGCCGAGCGGCTCGAGCAGCGACCGCAGCGGGACGTACTCGCCGAACGGCACCCGGTGCACCTTGTCGTAGCGGTCGACGGGCTCGCCGTCGGCGTCGTAGGCCAGGGCGAAGTTGGTGAACCGCTCGTCGTCGACGCCCTCGACCACGCCGATCACCATCGGGGCGTCGAGCCGGCGGGCCAGGTCGGCCAGCTCCCGGCCCTCGCGGGTCTCGGCCAGCGGGCCCTCGACGTCGACGACGTCCTCGGGCCACACGACCAGGTCGACGGGGCGCTCGATCCGCTCGCTGGCCACCAGCTGGCGCTCGAACACCTCGCGGTCGTCGGTCTCTTCGTCGCGGGTTCCCTGGGGGCCGCCGCCCTGCACGAGGGCGACGCGCAGGGTCTCGCCCGTGGCCTCGCCCCGGGGGGCCAGCGCCGCCAGCCCGAGGGCGGCGAGCACGACCGCCACCCCGATGGCCCCTGCCCGCCACCGCCGGCCGGCCAGGGCCGACACGACGACGCCGAGGATCAGCGTGACCTCGACGAGGAGCAGCGTCCCGCCCACCCGCAGGACGGGGGCGAGCGGCCCGGCCACCTGCCCGACCGCCAGGTTCGACAGGGGCACGCCGCCGAACGGCCACGACCAGCGCAGCACCTCGACGACGGCCACGGCGCCCGGCAGCGCCAGCCACCGCCCGGGCGCGGCCGCCGGCACGAGCAGGCACGCCACCCCGAGCAGCGCCGCGTAGAACAGCGCGGCGATCAGGTAGCCGGGGGCGGTCATGTCGATCATCCACGCCAGCGACGGGACGTACAGCCCGACGCCTGCCAGGAGACCCCGGCGGAACCGGCTGGCCCGCGACCGGTCGGCGATCACCCGGTCGAGGCCGGCGATGCCGACGAAGGCGAGCGGCCACCAGCCCCACGGCGGGAGCGCGGCGGCGATCGCCAGTCCGGAGCCGACGGCGGCCGCGGCGGGTAGGAGGCGGCGCATGGAACGCCGATGATCGCGCGCCGGACGCCCCGAGGACGAGGCGGACGACGAGGTGGACGCCGGCGCGGACGTCGAGGCCACGGGGGCCGTCCGCCGGCCCACGGCCGCTCCTCGCTCGACCTCGACCGGCGCTACCCCTCGACCAGGCGGAAGTGGGCCACGATCCGCTGGGCCGCCGAGTGCTTGGGGTGGCAGGCGAACAGGGTGGCGGTCCGCTCCGGCGTCTGGTCGATGATCCACAGGGCGTCGGGCTCGACGATCTCGGTCCGCTCCAGCTCGTAGGTCCACGTGGTGCCGTCGTTCATCGTGAACACGAGCGGGTCGCCGGGCTCGAGCCGGTCGAGGTCGTAGAACGGCCGGGTGTGGGTGACCCGGTGGCCGGCCACCACCACGTTGCCCACCTGGCCCGGCATGGCCGTGCCCGGCCAGTGGCTGGGCCCCCGGTCGATGGCGGTCAGCGTGGCGCCCTCGTGGAGCGGCTGCTCGACGCCGATCGTGGGCAGGGCGAGCGTGCCGTGGACGATCTCGGGCGTCGGCGCCCGGGGGTCGGCCGGCACCGGCTCGGGCACTGGGAGCTGGACCGGCGCGGTGGTGGTCGTGGTCGGCGCCGTCGTCGTGGTGGCGTCGGACTGCGACTCGGCCGGCGCGGCCGCGGCTGCCGGGATCGGGTCGTCCGCGGCGGACCGGTCCGGAGACCCGTCGTTGGTGAGCGCCCACCCGCCGGCGCCGGCGCAGATGGCGAGCGCGACGACGGCCGCCCCCAGCTTCCGCCGCCCAGTGCGCAGGAGGCCGGTCATGGCTGGGTTTGTACCACGGCCGGGCACGCCGGCGGCCGGCGGCGCCTCACCCCCCGGCCCGGGCCGGCCTGCGGGCCGCTCAGGCCTCGGCCAGCACCCGGGCGGCGGCGGCCCGCCCGCCCCGGATGCACGCCGGCACGCCGACGCCCCGGGCCCACGCCCCGGTGGCGGCCAGCCGCGGGGTCCGGGCGGCCAGGTCGCGCTCCAGCGCGTCGATGGCCTCCAGGTGGCCCGGGCGGGGCTGGGGGAAGGACAGCGGCCAGCGGCTGATGCGGGTGGCGGTCGGCTTGCCCCGCAGGCCCATGAGGTCGCGGAGGTCGGCGAGCACGCCCGCCAGCAGGGACTCGTCGTCGAGGGTGGCGCCCCGGTCGTCACCGGCGTGGCCGACCGAGGCCCGCAGGACCACCGAGGACCCGTCGCCGGCCAGGTGCGCCCACTTCGACGACGCCCACGAGCAGGCGGTCACCAGGCGCCCGGCCGAGCGGGGGACCAGGAAGCCCGAGCCGTCGAGGTGCCGCCCGACGCCGGCGGCGGGGACGACGAGCCCGACGAGGGCGACCGTGGCGTGGCCGATGGCCCCGAGCGTGGCCGCCGCTCCCGGGGCGTGCGGCGCCAGCAGGGGCGCGGCCCGGTGGGCCGGCACCGCCAGGACGACGGCGTCGGCGGTGACGCCGGCCGGCTCCAGGCGCCAGCGGGCGCCGTCGCGGGCCAGGCCGGCCACCGGCGTGCCCAAGCGGACCGCCGGCCCCAGCGCGTCGGCTAGCGCCGCCGCCAGCGAGCCCACGCCACCCCGGGGGGCGAGGAACACCGGGCGGTCGCCAGCGGCCGCCGCGGCCGCCAGGGCCTCGGAGCGCAGCTCGGCCGCCGCCCGCAGCAGGCTCGGCCCCCGGTCGCGGGCGGCCGCCAGCTGGGGCGTCGCCGTCCGCAGCGACAGGGCGTCGCAGTCGCCGGCGTAGATGCCGCCGACCAGGGGCGCCACCAGCCGGTCGAGCACCTCGTCGCCCAGCCGCCGGCGGACGAGCGCCCCGACGGCCTCATCGCCGTCCGGGCGGTCGTCGGGCCGGGTCAGGTCCTCCCGGGCCCGGGCGACGCCACCGGGGGACAGGATCCCGGCGGCCCGGGCCGCCTCCAGGTCGGTCGGCACGCCGAGCAGCTGCTCGGGCGGGATCCGGCGCAGCGCCCCCTCGACCCACACGTAGGCCGTGCCCGTGGCGGGGGACACCAGGTCGCCGGCCAGGCCGAGCTCCTCGCACAGCTCGACCGCCTCGGGGACCCGGGCGAGGAAGGCGTCGGCCGCCTCGTCGACGGCCAGATCACCCAGCGGGGAGGTGACCAGCACGCCGCCCGGTCGGGACGCCGCCTCGAGGACGACCACGTCCGCGCCCCGCCGCACGCCCTCCCAGGCGGCGGCCAGCCCGCTGATCCCGCCGCCCACGACGGCCAGCGTGACGCCGCTCACGCCCGCCTCCGGGCCCGCCACGCGGTCACGACGACCAGGGCGGTCACGAGGACGAGGGCCGTCATCACCATCGCCGTCACGAGGGTCCCGCGGCCCGGCGGACCCGGGCCGCCAGGTCGGCCATCACCGCCGGGTCGTCGTTGATCGAGGCCGTGCGGGCGAACGCCAGGCCGGCCTCCTCGGCCACCCGGCGGGCGTCGACGTCGAGGTCGTAGAGCACCTCGAGGTGGTCGGACGTGAACCCCTGCGGGCACACGAGCACCCCGGCCACTGCGCCGCCGGCGCCCAGCTCGCGGATGACCTCGGCCACGTCGGGTCCCCGCCACGGCTCGGGCGTGCGCCCGGCCGACTGCCACGCCAGCCGCCAGCCCGCGCCGTCCGCCGGGCCGGCCGCGCCGCCCGACCCGCCCCTCGTCCCGCCGCCGGGTCCCGGCCCCAGGTCGGCCCGGGCGGCGATCGCCCGGGCCGAGGCCTCCAGCTCGTCCACGTAGCGGTCGCCCTCCAGCACCCGCTCGGGGAGGCTGTGGGCGGTGAACAGCACCTCGGTGGCGGGCGGCAGCCCGGCCCGCGCGGCCCGCACCCGCTCGGCCTGGGCCGCGATCCACGGCTCGGAGTCGTGCCACGAGTCGATCCCCACGTACGCCAGACCGGCCTCGTCCGCGGCGGCGCGGGCCCGGGCGTGGTACTCGCCGACCGATCCCCGCGAGTAGTGGGGCGCCAGCACCAGGCCCACGGCCCGGGCCACGCCGGCCTTGGCCAGGGCCTGCACCCCGTCCTCGATGAACGGCGGGGCGTGCTTGGTCCCCAGCTCGACCACCCACTCGCCGGGCGCGGCCGCGTCCAGCGCGGCCCGGATGGCCGCCACCTGGTCGCGGGTCCGGGCCGCCAGCGGTGACGTGCCGCCGATGGCCTCGTACCGGCTCACCAGCTCGGCGAGCTGCTCGGGCGACGGCGGCCGGCCACGCCGGATGTGCGTGTAGTACGCCTCGATCTCGTCCGGCGACCCCGGCGTGCCGTAGGCCATGACGACGAGCCCCGACCGGGTCACTGCGCCTGCCATCCGTGCACCACCTCCACCACGCGCTCGAGCACCGCGGGGTCGGTCTCGGGTAGCACCCCGTGCCCGAGGTTGAAGATGTGACCGGGCCGGCCGCCGTTGCGGGCCAGCACGTCGCGCACCTGCTCCTCGACCGCCGGCCAGGGGGCCAGGCAGATGGCGGGGTCGAGGTTGCCCTGGACGGCCACGTCGGGGCCGAGCCGGGCGCGGGCCTCGTCGAGCGGGACCCGCCAGTCGACGCCCACGACCGCGGCCCCGGCCTTGGCCAGCAGCGGCAGCAGCTCGCCGGTCGTCACGCCGAAGTGGATGCCGGGCACGCCCAGCGACGCCACGCCGGCGAACACCTTGGCGCTGGCCGGCAGGACCAGCCGCTCGTACAGCGGCGGGCTCAGGGTGCCGGCCCAGCTGTCGAACAGCTGGAAGGCCGAGGCCCCGGCCTCGATCTGGGCCCGCAGTGAGGCCACCGCCAGGTCGGCCAGGCGGTCGAGCAGCCGGGCCCACAGGTCGGGCCGGCCCAGCATGAGCGCCTTGGTGCGCCCCAGCGTGCGCGACGGGCCACCCTCGATCAGGTAGCTGGCCACGGTGAACGGTGCCCCGGCGAAGCCGATGAGCGGCACCTCGCCCAGGGCCTCGACCGCGGCCCGCACGGTCTCCTGCACGTACGGGCAGTCGGTGCCGGGGTCGAGCGGCCGGAGCCGGTCGAGGTCGGACTCGTCGCGGAACGGCTCGGCCACCACCGGGCCGACGCCCGGGGCGATCTCGACGCCGAACCCGATCGCCGCCACCGGCACGACGATGTCGCTGTAGAGGATGGCGGCGTCGACGCCGTAGCGCCGCACCGGCTGCAGGGTGATCTCGGTGGCGAGCTCGGGGTCGCGCACGGCGTCGAGGATGCTGCCCGTGCCCCGGATCGCCCGGTACTCGGGCAGCGACCGCCCGGCCTGGCGCATGAACCACACGGGAACCCGCTCGGCCGGCCGGTTGCGGCAGGCCGCCAGGAACGGTGCGTCGGGCGGTGGCGGCATCGTCGCCACGCTATCCCCGCGCTGTCCCGGCGACCGACCGAGGGCCTTCCCCCAGGTGGTCGGGGACGGATGGGGGATCCTCCCTGTCGACAGGAGGCCGGCGGGCGGCGACCATGGGGCCATGCGTTCGCCCGATGGTGATTCTGAGGCTCACGGCTCCGACGGCCTCGCCGGCGCCGAGTCCGGTAGCGACGGCGACGGCATCAGCCCCCTGGCCGACGGCTTCGCCGGCGACGAGGACGTCGACGCCGGCGGCGACGAGAGCGCGTTCGGGTCGGGCTGGTCGCGCGACACCGACGACAACCCCTTCTCCGAGCCCTTCTCCGAGCCGGCGTTCGGCCTCCAGCCCGACGGGGTCGACCACGAGGGCTTCGGCGACCACCTTGACCACGTGGCCTTCGGCGGGTTCGGCGACACCCACGGCGTCGACGCCGTCGAGCGGGGCGAGGCCGGCGGGCTGTCGGCCTTCGGGTTCGAGCCCGACCACGTCCCCGACACCGACCTGGACCTCACCGGCGACGGCGTCGTCGACGACAGCGACTTCCACGAGGCCTCGACCGCCTTCAGCGACTTCCACGTCGATCCCGCCGACAGCCACGGCCATGCCCAGAACGAGGGCTTCTTCCACGCCGAGTAGGGGTCGACGCCAGGCCGATCACAGGCCGCTGACCAGCGTCATCGGCCCGTCTGGGGCCGCGACCAGGTAGAGTGGTCGATTCCCGGACCGCCGGAGGAGCGGATTGGCCACCCATCCCGATCTCGCCAGCGAACAGTCGTATATCGATCATGCGTACGACTGCCTGGAGCGCGCACGGGAGTCCGCCACACGGCTGCGCTCGATGGTCGAAGTGGGCCAGGGCGGCACCGAACAGGCCCGCTGGGAGCGCGAGATGATCGAGGGGAACATCGCCAACCGCCTCGACTATCTCAACGTCGGCGACGCCAGCCTCGTGTTCGGCCGGGTCGACCGGGCCCGGTCCGAGGGCGGCGACACCTACTACATCGGCCGCATCGCCGTGGCCGACGAGCGACAGGAGCCCGTGGTCGTCGACTGGCGGGCGCCGATCGCCGAGCCCTTCTACCGGGCCACCGGCCGGTCGCCGATGGGGCTGGTCCGGCGCCGGCACTTCGCCACCCGGGGCCGCCAGCTGCTCGGCATCGAGGACGAGCTGTTCGGCGAGGCGTCGGGCATCCTCGGCGGCGAGCTGCGGGTCGTCGACGAGGGCACCGAGATCCGGGGCACGGGCGCGCTGATCGCCGCGCTCGAGGAGGCCCGCACCGGCAAGCTCACCGACATCGTCGCCACGATCCAGGGCGAGCAGGACGAGGTCATCCGGTCCGAGCTTCCCGGCGTGCTGGTCGTGCAGGGCGGCCCCGGCACCGGCAAGACCGTCGTGGCGCTCCACCGGGCCGCCTACCTGCTGTACACGCACCGGTTCCCGCTCGAGGGCCAGGGCGTGCTCGTGGTCGGGCCCAACCGGCTGTTCCTCGGCTACATCGAGCGGGTCCTGCCCAGCCTGGGCGAGGCCGGCGTCGAGCTGGCCGTGCTCGCCGACCTGGTCGAGGACGTCCGGGTGCGGGGCTACGACCCGCCGGCCACCGCCCGCATCAAGGGCGACGCCCGGATGGCCAAGGTGCTGGCCAAGGCCGTGCGCGACCGCGAGCGCCCGTTGCGGGCGCCGCTGCGGGTCGGCTACGGCGTCCAGACGCTGACGCTCCCGCCCGAGCGCACGGCCGAGATCGTGTCCGACGCGCGGCGGCGCTTCCGGGTCCACAACGCCGGCCGCCGGTTCGTCGAGGCCCGGCTGTTCGAGGCGCTGGCCGAGGTCAGCCGGGTGCCGACCACGGCGGCCGAGGTGCGCGACCGGCTGCGGTTCGCGCCCGAGGTCCGCGAGGCGCTCGAGCGCATGTGGCCGGTCCTCACCCCGGCCGAGCTGCTCCACGACCTGTTCGGGTCCAAGGCGCTGATCGACCTGGCGGCCAGCCGGTACCTCGACGAGGACGAGCGGCGGGCGCTGTTCCGGCCCCGCAGCGACGACGTCCACTCGGTGGTCTGGACCAACGACGACGTGCCGCTGCTGGACGAGGCCCGCGAGCTGCTGGGCCCCAAGCCCAAACGCCGGCGCGAGCTGAACGGGGCCGACGACATCCGCACCTACGGCCACATCGTGGTCGACGAGGCGCAGGACCTGTCGCCGATGCAGCTGCGGATGCTGACCCGGCGCTCGCTCAACGGCTCGATGACCGTCGTGGGCGACATCGCCCAGGCCACCGGCGTGTGGGCCCACGCCGGGTGGGACGAGATCCTCGAGCACCTGCCGCAGAAGCGGCCGTCGCGGCGGGCGGAGCTGTCGATCGGCTACCGCATCCCCGGCCCGACGATGGACCTGGCCGCCAAGGTGCTGGCCGTCGCCGCCCCCGAGCTGCAGCCGCCCCGCTCGGTCCGCCAGGTGGGCGACCCGCCCCGCATCCTCGAGGTCGACGCCGCCGACCTCGCCGACCGGGTGGCGGCGGTCGCCGCCGAGGAGCTCGATGCGGTCGACCCGGGCAGCGTGGCCGTCATCGCCCCCCAGACGCTGGTCGACGACGTGGCCGCCGCCCTCGACCGGGCCGGCATCGAGTACGGCCGGGCGGCCCGCAACGGCCTGGCCGAGCGGGTGACGCTGGTGCCCGTCAGCCTGGTCAAGGGCCTCGAGCTCGACGCCGCCGTGGTCGTCGAGCCGTCCGCCATCGTCGCCGAGGAGGCCCAGGGCATGCGGGCCCTGTACGTCGCCCTGACCCGGGCCACCAAGCGGCTGGCCATCGTCCACGCCGAGCCGCTGCCCGACGCCCTGCGGTAGGCGTCGTGGCCGCCCCCGTGCACGTGCTGCTGTCGTGCGCCGTGTCGGTGGACGGCTACCTCGACGACGCCTCGCCGGACCGCCTCCTCCTGTCCGACGAGGCCGACTTCGACCGCGTCGACGAGCTGCGGGCCGGCTGCGACGCCGTGCTGGTGGGCGCCGGGACGGTCCGGGCCGACGACCCCCGGCTCGAGGTCCGCTCGCCCGACCGGCGCAAGGACCGGCTCGACCGGGGCCTGCCCGAGACGCCGCTCAAGGTCACGCTGACGGCCGGCGGCGCGCTCGACCCCGGGGCCCGGATGTTCGCCTCCGGCGAGTCGGTCGTCTACTGCGCCGCCCCGGCCGCCGCCAGGCTGCGCCGCCGCCTGGCCGGCGTGGCCGGCGCGGTCACCGTCGTCCCGACCGACCCTGGCTCCGGCCTGGCCCCGGTGCTGGCCGACCTGGCCGGGCGGGGCGTGGGCCGCCTGATGGTCGAGGGAGGTGGGCAGGTCCTCACCGCCTTCCTGACCGCCGGCCTGGCCGACGAGCTCTACCTGGCGGTGGCTCCGCTGTTCGTGGGCGACCCCGCCGCCCCGAGGGCGGTCGGGGCCGGCCGCTTCCCTCACGACGTCTCCCGCCGCATGCGGCTGGTCGACGTCCGGGCGGTGGGCGACATGGCCGTCCTCCACTATCTGCTGGAGCGGGCCGATGGCTGACGGGCCCGGTGCTAGCGGCGAGCCCGACGGGTCGGCTGCGTCGGGCGGGCCGGGGGCGCCCGGCCCCGCCACCGACCGGGCCTGGCTGGCGCGGGCCATCGAGCTGTCGCGCGCCTGCCCGCCCGCGACCGGCGCCTTCTCGGTGGGGGCGATCGTGGTCGACGCGGCCGGCGAGGTCCTGGCCACCGGCTACTCCCGCCAGCACGAGCCCGCCGACCACGCCGAGGAGGTCGCCCTGGCCGCCCTCGATCCCGCTGACCCCCGGCTGACGGCGGCGACGATCTACAGCTCGCTGGAGCCGTGCAGCACCCGGGCGTCGCGGCCCCGGCCGTGCGCTCAGCTGATCGTCGCGTCGGGCATCGGCCGGGTCGTGTTCGCCTGGCGGGAACCGGCGGTGTTCGTCGACTGCACCGGGGCCGAGGACCTGCGGGCCGCCGGGCTCGAGGTGGTCGAGCTGCCCGAGCTGGCCGACGCGGTGCGCGCCGTCAACGCCCACCTGCTCGACTGAGCGGGCTCGTTCGCCCTGTGAGCGGCGCCGGTCTGCGGTCTCGTCTACGGGCTCGTTCGCGGCCCGGCGGGCTCGGCGGGCGGATCTTCGAGCTGGCGGGTCGGGCCCGGGGGCCGTGCCCTGATGGTCGGGCCGTGATCAGGCCGGGACGGTCGGCCGCTCGTCGGCCGGCTCGTCCTGCTTCTGCGCCGTCGCCGGCTCCTCCTGCTCCTCGTCGGCGGCGTCCTGCTTGCGGACGCCGTGGGTGACGAGGATGCGGGCGGCGGCGAAGGCCCCGATGCCGACGTGCGTGCCGTCGATCTCGACGGTCATCGTGCCGTCGGGCGACGTGGCGGTGACGACGCCGGACCGGCCGGGCTGGACGGCGGCGTCCTCGAGGAACACCAGCAGCCCCGGCGTGAACTCGAGCTCCTCGGGGATGCGGGTGACCGTGAACATCTCACCCACGGGCACCTCGGCCAGCGGCACCGCGTTGGGGGCCGCGTAGCTCGAGCCGGGGATCGGGTTGCCGTGCGGGCAGGTCGTCGGGTTGTCGAGCAGGCGGTTGATGGCCCGCTCGACCGGGTCGGAGATCACGTGCTCCCACTTGCCGGCCTCGACGTGGGCCTCGGCCCACGACAGCCCGAGGATGTCGGTGAGCAGGCGCTCGGCCAGCCGGTGGCGGCGGACGACCTGCTCGGCGAGCTGCCGGCCGTCGGCGGTGAGGTTGATGACCGAGCCCGAGACGTCCACGAAGCCCTCGGCTTGCATCCGCTTGATCATCTCGGACACGGCCGGGCGCGACACACCGAGCCGCTCGGCGATGCGGGCCTGGATGACCGCAACGTCGTCCTCCTTGAGCTCCCAGATCGCCTCGCAGTACTCCTCGAAGGCAGGGTGGAACTCGGGTGTCTGGTACTCGGCCACGGCCCCAGCCTAGAGCTTGTGCGCTTGGGATTGGCGAGGGCCGGGGGCCTGTGAGCGGACGGCCGCGGACCGTGACCAGGGTTTTCGCGAGAGCTCCCGAACTTTTCGGTTCTCGGGTTTGCGCGCGGGGGCCGCGGGGTAGTTTCTTGATCGATGCCAGCTGGGGGCGGGGTGCCTGTCCGCCCGCCCGCCCCGCCCCCCTGGCTCGATCTGAGCGGCGGCCCTCCGGGGCCGCCGCTGCGCGTTCCGGCCCGGGCCGACCGGGCGGCGCGCCGGTGGGGCGTCGCCGGCTGTCGGCAGGTGTCGGTGGGGCGCGGACCGGGTGTCACAGGCCCTCGGTACCGTGTCCGGGGTGGCGCTGGACCTGTTCTCTCCCGCCGTCCGGGCGTGGTTCGAGTCCAGCTTCCGCGCCCCCTCGGCGGCCCAGGCACAGGGGTGGCCGGCCATCGCCCAGGGCGACCACACGCTCATCCTGGCCCCCACCGGCTCGGGCAAGACGCTGGCGGCCTTCCTGTGGAGCATCGACCGGCTGGCGACCCACCCGCCCGCCGGCGGCGCCGGCCGGCGCGAGCGGCGGGGCACGTCCGTCGTCTACGTCTCGCCGCTGCGGGCGCTGGCGGTCGATGTCGAGAAGAACCTGCGGGCGCCGCTCGTCGGCATCCGGGCCGCGGCCGAGCGGCTGGGCGAGCCCTTCCGTGAACCCACGGTCGGCCTGCGCACGGGCGACACGCCGGCCGAGGTCCGCCGCCAGCTGGTCCGCCGGCCGCCCGACATCCTCATCACGACGCCCGAGTCGCTGTACCTGATGGTCACGTCCCAGGCCCGCGAGACGCTGCGCGACGTCGAGGCCGTGATCGTCGACGAGATCCACTCGCTCGTGCCCACCAAGCGGGGCGCCCACCTCGCCCTCACGCTCGAGCGGCTGGCGGCGCTGAACGAGCGCCCGCCCCAGCGCATCGGCCTGTCGGCCACCCAGCGTCCGCTCGACGTCGTGGCCCGGTTCCTGGGCGGCTACGAGCCCGGCGACGGGGGCACCGGGCGGCGGCCCCGCCCCGTCACGATCGTCGACGCCGGCGTGCGCAAGGAGCTCGACGTCGAGGTCGTCGTCCCGGTCGACGACATGGCCGACCTCGGCCAGCCGATCGCCGCCCTCGACGACGGGTCGGGCCGCGGGGCCGGCGCCGCGGCGATCGACCCCACCGAGTCCGGCCCGCCCCGGCGGTCGATCTGGCCGGCCATCCACCCCCGGCTGCTGGAGCTGGTCGAGTCGCACCGCTCGACGCTGATCTTCGTCAACGCCCGGCGCCTGGCCGAGCGCCTGGCCACCCGCCTCAACGAGCTCCGCCACGAGCGGGCCGACCGGGGCGGCGAGGCCGAGGGCACGTCGCCGCCCGAGGGCGTTCCCGAGCTGGTCAAGGCCCACCACGGGTCGCTGTCCCGCGAGCGCCGCGTCCAGATCGAGGACGAGCTCAAGTCCGGCCGGCTGCGGGGGCTGGTGGCCACGTCCAGCCTCGAGCTGGGCATCGACATGGGCGCCGTCGACCTCGTCGTCCAGGTCGAGTCGCCCCGGGCGGTCAGCCGGGGCCTCAGCGGATCGGGCGGGCCGGCCACCGGCTCGACGTGCCCAGCCGGGGCAAGGTCTTCCCCAAGCACCGCCACGACCTGCTCGAGGCCGCGGTCGTGGTCCAGCGCATGCGCGACGGGCAGATCGAGGCCACCCGCTACCCCCGCAACCCGCTCGATGTGCTGTGCCAGCAGATCGTGGCCATGGTCGCCCTCGACGACTGGAAGGTCGACGACCTGGCCGAGCTGGTCCGGCGGGCGGCCCCGTTCGCCGAGCTGTCCGACGAGGTGCTCGACGCCGTGCTCGACCTGCTGTCGGGCCGCTACCCGTCCGAGGAGTTCGCCGAGCTGCGGCCCCGCCTGGTGTGGGACCGGGTCGAGGGCGTCGTGCGGGCCCGGGCCGGGGCGCAGCGGCTGGCCGTCACCAACGCCGGCACGATCCCCGACCGGGGCCTGTTCGGCGTGTTCCTGCCCGACGGCACCCGGGTGGGCGAGCTCGACGAGGAGATGGTCTACGAGAGCCGCCCGGGCGAGACGTTCCTGCTCGGCGCCACCACCTGGCGGGTGGCCGAGATCACCCACGACCGGGTGATCGTCACGCCCGCCCCGGGCGAGCCCGGCAAGATGCCGTTCTGGCGGGGCGAGGGGCCGGGCCGCCCGCTCGAGCTGGGCCGGGCGTTGGGCGCGTTCGTGCGGTCGGTGCGCACCCTGCCCCGCGACGAGGCGCTGGTGCGGCTGCGGGCCGAGCACGGCCTCGACGAGCGGGCCGCCACCAACCTGCTCGCCTACCTCGACGAGCAGGCCGACGCCACCGGGGCCGTGCCCGACGACCGCACGATCGTCGTCGAGCGGTTCCGCGACGAGATCGGCGACTGGCGAGTCTGCATCCTCTCGCCGTTCGGCGCACCGGTCCACGCCCCGTGGGGTATGGCGCTCAAGCGGCGGCTGTCCGACCTGTGGGGCACCGAGATCGAGATGCTGTGGAGCGACGACGGCATCGTCCTGCGCCTGCCCGACGCCGCCGAGGACGAGGGGTGGTGGGCCGACGACGCCGAGCCGGGGCGGCCCGGGGTCGCGGGCTCGGCCCGGTCGGCCGGGCTGCGGGGCTCGGTCCTCGACGCGCTGGCCTTCGACCCCGACGAGATCGACGACGCCGTCGTGGCCGAGCTGCCGGGGACGGCGCTGTTCGCCAGCCGGTTCCGCGAGAGCGCGGCCCGGGCCCTGCTGTTGCCCCGGCGCCGGCCCGACCGGCGCACGCCGCTGTGGCAGCAGCGCCAGCGGTCGGCCGACCTGCTGGCCGTGGCCGGCCGCTACCCGAGCTTCCCGATCCTGCTCGAGGCCACCCGCGAGTGCCTGAACGACGTGTTCGACCTGCCGGCGTTGCGCGAGGTGCTGCGCGACATCCGGTCCCGCACGGTGCGGCTGGTCGAGGTCGAGACGCCCCACGCCTCGCCGTTCGCCCAGTCGCTGCTGTTCGGCTGGATCGCCGTCTACATGTACGAGGGCGACGCCCCGCTGGCCGAGCGGCGGGCCGCGGCCCTCGCCCTCGACCGCGACCTGCTCGACGACCTGCTCGGCGCTGACGAGCTGCGCGAGCTGCTCGACGCCGGGGCCCTCGCCGACCTCGAGCTCGAGCTGCAGCGCTTGGCCGACGGGCGGCGGGCGCGCGACGTCGACGAGCTCCACGACCTGCTGCGGACCCTGGGGCCGCTGTCGCTGGCCGAGCTCGACGCCCGCTGCGAGGGCGACGGGGCCGCCGCCTGGGTGGCCCAGCTCGAGCACGAGCGGCGGGCGTTCACGGCCACGGTGGGCGGCGAGGCGCGGGTCTGCGCCGCCGAGGACGCCGGGCGCCTGCGCGACGCCCTCGGGGTGGTCATCCCGGTCGGCCTGCCGACGGCGTTCACCGATCCGGTCGAGGCGCCGCTGGTCGGCCTCGTCGCCCGCTACGCCCGCACCCACGGCCCGTTCGTGGCCGCCCAACCCGCCGCGCGCTACGGCGTGTCGGTCGAGCGGGTCGTGGCCGCCCTCAGGGCGCTGGAGGGCGAGGGGCGGGTCGTCGAGGGCGAGTTCCGGCCCGACGGCGTCGAGCGCGAGTGGTGCGACGTCGACGTCCTGCGGCGACTCCGGCGGCGGTCCCTGGCCCGGCTGCGTCACGAGGTCGAGCCCGTCGACGGGGCGACGCTGGCCCGGTTCCTGCAGCAGTGGCACGGCATCGGCTCGGCGCGCCGCGGCCTCGACGCGCTGGCCGACGTGCTGGGCCAACTCCAGGGGGCGCCGCTGCCCGCCTCGGTGCTGGAGAGCGCGATCCTCCCGGCCCGGCTGGCCGAGTACCGCTCGGCCGACCTCGACGCCCTGTGCACGGCCGGCGAGCTGGTGTGGGTGGGCGCCGGCGGGGTGGGGGCCAACGACGGCCGCGTCCGGCTCGTGTTCCGCGACCACGCCGCCCTGCTGGTCCCGGCGGCCGACGAGGCGGCCGACCTCCCCGACGGGCCGGTGCACCGCGCGCTGCTCGACGGGCTCGAGCAGCGGGGCGCCTCGTTCTGGGCCGACCTGGTGAGGTTCGTGCAGCAGGCCGGCCAGCCCTACGACGACGCCACCGTGCTCGCCGCGCTGTGGGACCTGGTGTGGGCCGGCCTCGTCACCAACGACTCGCTGGCACCCCTCCGGGCCTACGTCGGCGGCAAGGTGCGGCGGGCCGCCGGCCGACGCCGGCCGGCCACCGGGCGCCTGACCCGGCTCGGCCCGCCGCAGGCGGCCGGCCGATGGTCGCTGGTGGCGCCGTTGCTCGAGCCCCGGCCGTCGCCCACCGAGCTGGCGCACGCCCGGGCGGCCCAGCTGATCGACCGGTACGGGGTGGTGACCCGCGAGGCGGCGCTGGGCGAGGGTGTCGAGGGCGGGTTCGCTGGCGTGTATCCGGTGCTGCGGGCGCTGGAGGAGAAGGGCCGGGTACGGCGGGGGTACTTCGTGTCCGGGCTGGGCGCCGCCCAGTTCGCGCTGCCGGGGGCGGTCGACCGGCTGCGGTCCAGCCGCTCGGCCGACCCGCTCGACGGGCCCGCGGCCGGGGGAGGGGACGCTGGCGCCGGGCCGGAGGGCGACGCCGGCGACGTCGTCGTGCTGGCGGCCACCGATCCCGCCCAGCCCTACGGGGCGGCGCTGCCCTGGCCCGAGTCCGGCGGCCGCCCGGCCCGGGCGGCCGGGGCGCTCGTCGTGCTCGCCGCCGGCGAGGCCGTGGCGTTCGTCGAGCGGGGCGGCCGGTCGGTGTGGACGTTCCCGGCCGCCGAGCGCCACCCCCACTGGCCGGCGGCGCTCGGCGCCCGGGTGGCGTCCGGGCGGGTGCGGTCCCACGAGATCGTCACGATCGACGGCGAGTCGGCGCGCCTCTCCCCGTGGGCCGACGGGCTGCGGGCCGCGGGCTACGCGGACGGTTACCGGGGGCTGATCGCCCGGGCCCGCTGATCGTCCGGTGCCGTTGAGAACAGGTGCCGCTCAGGGCGGGCTGCGCCGACCGGCGACGCCCGCGGGGCGCCGCCCGGCGGCGGGGGGGCTCAGAGGAGCGTGTTCACGTGGCGGCGGGCCCGGCCGGTGCGGTGCGAGCCGCGGTGGCCGCACCAGCACTCCCACTGCACGGTGACGCCGTCCTCGGTGCGGTCGAGGCCGACGATGCGGCGCTCGCTCAGCAGCACCTCGCTGCCGTGGACGGGGCAGTGGACGAAGAACATGCCGGCATCTTCTCCTGCAGGTCACAGCCTTGCGAGTGGCAGGACCGCACGTATGCGAAACGATTCTGCCAAGCTGGCGGGTATGGCATCGGGACAACGACGCGCCGCCCGGCGGCGTGAGACGCGGCGGCACGTCGTCGCCGCGCTGGTGGGCAGCCGCTTCGCCGCCTTCGAGCTGGGGACGGCGCACGAGGTGTTCGGCATCGACCGGTCCGAGTACTCCGATCCCCGGCCCTGGTACGAGTTCCGGGTCGTGGCCGCCTTCGGCACGCCGGTGCCCGTGATGCACGGCGGCTGGGCGCTGTCCACCCCCTGGACGCTCGACGACCTGGCCGACGCCGACACCGTGGTCGTGCCCGTGTGGCCCGACCTCGACGCGCCGGCCGATCCCGGGGTGCTCGACGCCCTGCGGGCGGTGCACGCCAAGGGCGGGCGCATCGTCACCGTGTGCACCGGGGCATTCCTGCTGGCCCAGACCGGGCTGCTCGACGGCCGCCGGGCCACGACGCACTGGGTGTACACGGCCGAGCTGGCCAAGCGGTACCCGACCATCGAGGTCGACCCCGACGTGCTCTTCGTCGATGCCGGCGACGGGCTGTACACGTCGGCGGGCACGGGGGCGGGGATCGACCTCTGCCTCCACCTGGTCCGGCTCGACTACGGGGCCGAGGTCGCCAACGCCGTGGCCCGGCGCATGGTCGTCCCGCCGCAGCGCGACGGCGGGCAGGCCCAGTTCGTGCACGCCCCGCTGCCGCCCGCGGCCGAGGACGACCCGATCAGCCGCACGCTCGACTGGGCGATCGAGCACCTCGACGAGCCGCTGACGGTCGAGGACCTGGCCCGCCAGGCGCTCGTCAGCCCCCGATCGTTCGCCCGCCGGTTCCGCACCGCCACCGGCACCACGCCGATGCAGTGGCTCACCCGCCAGCGGGTCCTCCACGCCCAGCGCCTGCTCGAGACGACCGACCTGCCGGTCGAGGTCGTGGCCCAGCGTTGCGGGTTCGGCACGGCCACCGGCCTGCGGGTGCACTTCCGCCGCATCGTCGGGACCTCCCCGCTGGCATACCGCCGCACCTTCCGCGTGGCGGACGCCACCCCGCCCTCCACTCCGACGCCCACCCCCGTCCCGGACCCGACGCCCACCCCGGTGGCCGCAGACGCCGCCCCGGCCCCCGAACCGGCCCCCGCCCCCTAGCGTGTCCCCGGCCCCTCCAGGGGCCACCAACCCCGGCCCGACACCCGAAGCCTTCCTGGCCAGCCGCTTCACGCCCCCGGCCAGGCTTCCCGGCACCCCGGGGCGGCAG
>DATCLS010000068.1:0-73903 GCA_036563805.1 Acidimicrobiales bacterium
GCGTACGGGCGGGCGGGCCGGGGCCGGCCGCTCGTCGTGTTCGAGGCGGTCGGCGTGCCGGGCGTGCTCGACGACATCCTGCGCCGGGCGCCGGCCCAGAGCCGGGTGGTCGTCGTCGGCGTGTGCATGGAGGACGACGCCGTGACCCCGTTCTTCGGCATCGCCAAGGAGCTGAGCATCCAGTTCGCGCTCGCCTACGACGTTCAGGAGTTCGCGTCCAGCCTCCGCTCGATCGCCGAGGGCGAGATCGACGTCGCCCCCATGGTCACGGCCGAGGTCGGCCTCGAGCGGGTCGGGTGGGCGTTCGAAGCGCTGGGCAACCCCGATGAGCACTGCAAGATCGTCGTGACGCCGTCGACCTAGGGTCGGACGCGGTCCGATGCCCCACGTCCCCGCCGAGCCGAACGTGTCCGCCTCGAACGCCTCGAAGACCGACGCCGACGAGGCCCCCGGCCGCAACCGGTGGGCCGGCGTGCCGCCGGACGACCGCAAGGCCGCCAGGCGCGACCTGCTGCTCGACGCCGCCCTCGAGCTGCTCGGGACCGAGGGGTGGAAGGCCACGACCGTGCGGGGCGTCTGCCAGGCGGCCCGGCTCAACCCGCGCTACTTCTACGAGAGCTTCGAGGACCTCGACGCTCTGATCGTCGCCCTCTACGACCGCTTGGTGCGCGAGCTGGCCGAGCAGCTGCGGACGGCGCTCGCCGCGGCCGGCGACGACCGGCGGGCGCAGGTGCGGGCCGTGGTCGAGTCCACGGTCCGCTTCGTCGACGACGACCGCCGTCGGGGGCGCGTGCTCTACGTCGAGGCGCTCGGCAACGAGGCCCTCAACCGCCGCCGGATCGAGACCAGCCTGGCCGTCGTCGAGGCGGTGGAGCGGGACGCGGCCGAGCGCCACGGCCCGGTCCCCCACGGCGGGCCCACCGGCCGCCTCGGCGCCGCCGTGCTCGTGGGCGGGTTCAGCGAGGCGCTCGTCGCCTGGCTCGACGGTCGCCTGAAGATGCCGCGCCGCCGGCTCATCGAGGAGGCCACCGAGCTGTTCCTGGCCGTCGGCGAGGCCACGGCCGCGCTCGCCCGCCGGGCAGGGGCAGGGGGTGGGGCGGACCGTGACGCCGGTCGCGGGTCCGCCCGCCAACGGGATCGCAACGAGGAGGGACCGACAGATGCCGACCGATGACGAGGTCTCGGAGAGGGCCCGCGCTTTGGCCGCCGCGCTGGAGCCGTTCGCCGGCCAGGTCTACTTCTCACCCGAGTGCCACGCCGCTTACGCCGAGCTGGGCTTCGGGCCCAGCCCGGGCACCTTCGACGGGGTGGCCGCCCCCGACGGCGCCGCCTACTTCTGCAGCCGGGGCTCGGTCATGGGCCAGGTCGCCGGCGAGACGGTGGCCGCCGCTTTCGCCGTGTTCAACCCGGCGGTCGTGGCCCCGCTCGTCGCCCAGGGCTGGACGCTGACCGACGCCGACACGATCTGCGAAGCCCGCACGGCCGGGGCCACCGCCCAGCTCCACCGCATCCTCGGCGACCGGCCCGCCGGCCTCGACCGGGCCAACGAGCTGCTGGCCCACGCCGTCGAGCCGCTCCGCCCCGAGGGCCGGCCGCTGTACGCCGGCCTGCTGAACCGCGGGCTGCCCGGCGAGCCCCTGGCCGACGCCTGGCGCCGCGCCGACATGCTGCGCGAGTACCGCGGCGACTCCCACACCTCGGCGTGGACGGCGGCCGGGTTCGACGCCACCGAGATCGGCCTGCTCACCGAGCTGTACTGGGGCGTGCCGCCCCGCAGCTACATCCGCACCCGGGCGTGGTCGGACGCCGACCTCGACGCAGCCGAGGCCCGCCTGACCGACCGCGGCTACCTGGCCGACGGCGGGTTCACGCCGTCCGGCCGGGCCGCCCGCGAGGACGTCGAGCGGGCCACCGACCGCCAGTGCCGCCCCGTCGTCGAGGCGCTCGGCGACGAGCTCGACGAGCTGGTCGGCATCCTCCAGTCGTGGGGCGAGGCCATCCGGGCCGCCCGCGGCTACCCGGCCAGCGGCCCCCACGACCTGGCCCGCGCCGCCTCCTGACGCCGGGCCGGCCCGCGCCCGAACGCCGCCCGGACTGGCGCGGCGCCCGGCCTGGGCGGCGCCCCGGGCGGGCCCTCGGGCCCGCGCCGTGGCGGCGCCGGCGTCGGGGCCGGAGCGCCGGTCCCCGGGCCAGCGTCCGTCAGAGGTCGGGCGGCGGATACTCGGGCGGCCGGTCCTCCTCGGGCAGCTCGTCGTACACGGTGACCGACGACTCCTCGTCGAACAGCCCGGCCTCCTCGAACGACTCGGGCAGGTTGCCGAGCGTGTAGCGCTCCCCGCCGTTGGCGTAGCGGTACATGCCCCGGCCGGGGTTGCCGGTCTCGTCCTCGCCGGTCGCATCCGGATCCCACCACAGGAGCGCGATGTCGTCGGCGCCGCCCAGGTCGAGCTCGGGCCAGACGCCGTGGTCGCCCACCGACACCTGGGGCACCGTGGGCCCGCCGCCCCGCACGGGCAGCCGGAACAGGCCGTCGCGGAACGTCTCGGGCGTCAGCTCGGGCCCGGCCAGGTGGATGCCGTTGAACAGGCTGCGGACCTGGGCGTCGATGACGTCCACTCCATCGTTGGGCGCCGTGCCCCCGTAGGCCCACTCGTAGAGGTGGCGGCCGTCCTGGGTGGAGGTCTCGCCGCGGGTCCCGGTGAACGACAGCCCGAACCCGTGCCGCCACTGGTCGGCGTCCATCTGGCGGGCGAACACCGCGGTGTCGGCGAACAGGTTGGGCCCGAGCAGCCACTCGGGGGCGTAGTCCTGGGTCGTGGCCTCCCGGGTCAGCGCCGCCATGGTCAGCGGGTCGCCGTAGAGGACGACGGTGGTCACGCCCGCGTCCTGGAGGCGGGTGATGATCGTCCGGGCGTTCTCCTGCATCTGGGCGAAGTCGAGCTCGTAGCGGACGTCGGTCTCGAGCTCGATGTCGTGCTCGGCCAGCTGGTCCCGTAGCGCCTGGTAGACGCCCTCGTGATCGCCGTCGGGTGTGTCGTAGTGGACGAGGGCGTAGACCCGGTCCCGCTCCCGCAGCTCGGGGTCGCCGGCCAGCTCGGCCGGCCCCGGCCCGGCCAGGTTCCCGAACGCCTCGGCGGCCAGGGCCGCGGCCTGGTCGGGCGTGGGCGCCGGCGGCCAGATGTAGGGGTAGCCGTCGCGGACCACCTCCTCCGGGACGGCGGTGGCGCAGTTGCCGGCGCAGATCACGCCCCGCTCCGCCAGCTCGCCGGCGAAGACGGGCCCGGAGAGCAGCGGGCCGTTGAGCACCGCGAACGGCTCCCGCTCGGCGATGGCGATGGCGTCGGCCCGGGCGGCCTCGGGGTCGCCGCTGGCGCCCGTGCCCGTGTACACGTCGACGACGACCCGCCGGCCGTAGGTCTCGAAGTAGGCGTTGAACAGGTCGACGAACTCCTCGACGACCTGCCGCTCGGTCTCGGGGTCGACCTCGGCGCCGGTGGCGGTGACCAGCGCCGTGCCGGTCGGATCGAGGGCCGGGTCCGACTGGTAGTAGACGACCCGGATCTCGTCCTCGGTCACCCCCGGGCTGGTGGCGCCCCCGTTGTCGCCGGTGAACGGCTCGACGCACGGCGGGGCGAGCACGGTGGGCAGGGCGATCGCGCCCCGCCCGGTGTCGCACCCGGGCCCCCAGTCGATGTCGTCGGTGCGACCCTCGGCCTCCGCCCGCTCCCAGGTCATCGGCCCGGAGGCGACCAGCGCCTCGGTGTCGACGGCGGCGTCGGCATCGGCGGCGGCGTCACCGTCGTCGTCGCCGTCACCCCCACCGCCGAAAGCGGCCACCGCGACGGCCACCACGACGACGACCGCGACGAACGGGCCGTAGCGCCGCGCGCTCCGACGCCAGGACGGAGATGCCATGGCTCCCCCCTCGGGCTTGGCGATCCCAGTGCAGATCGTACGACGATATGTTGACGGGTGTCAATATTCGGCCGGGTCAGTAGCGTTGAAGTCGATGGCGGAACCCGCTGCGACCGCACCTCGTCGCCCCCGGGGCCGGCCGCCGGGTCAGGCGGGGCCGGTCGCCCCCAACGACGACCTGCTGCCGCTGGCGCTCGAGGCGTTCGCCGACCTCGGCTACGAGGGCGCCTCGATGCGCGCCCTGTGTCGCCGGCTGGGCGTCAGCCACAACCTGCTCCACCAGCGGTTCGGGTCGAAGGAGCGCCTCTGGTACGCGGCCGTCGACCATGGCTTCCGGTCGCTGGCCGCCGAGCTGGTCACCAACTCCGAGGACGACGACCTGGAGCGGCTCCGCTTCGTGATGGTCCGGTGGCTGGAGCTGACCGCGGCGTCGCCGGCCCTGACCAAGATCATCAACCAGGAGGCGGCCATCGGCGGGCCCCGCCTCGACTACATGTTCGACACCTACATCGCGCCGGTCACCAAGGCCATGGCCCGGTTCCTGCGCAAGCTGGCGCGCCAGGGGCGGGTGCGCGACGTCCACCCCAGCACCTGGTACTTCCTCGTCGTGCACGGCGCCGGTGGGCCGCTCCACCTGCGGGCCCTGGCCGAGCGGTTCGGCTACGAGCCCGGCGACGACGACGGCGTGCGCCGCTACGCCTGCGAGGTGGTCGACGCGCTGCTGTCCGGGCTCGTGACGGAGGAGTCGGTGGCGGGGGAGTCGTGACGGCGGGGTAGCGGGCGTGGGCGGTGAACGGGGTGTCGGCCGTGGCGGGCGGCCGCTGAGTTGGCAACTGTCCATTTTCGGTTGACAGTGATGTCGGTTACTGGCGATAGTCGGGCCATCGAGCCGATCACCGAGTCCGACGACGAGATCCGGCGGATGCTGGTGGACGCGGAGGTGCCGCCGCTGCTGCCGGCGCTCGCCTACGCCACCGGTGACCTGTCGCTGCTGCGCGACGACCTCCGTCCCGACCCGCTGCTGTTCCTGACCATGCCCCAGGGCGGGCTGACCGAGGACCAGCAGGCCGAGGCCCGGGAGCTGGCGCTCCAAGCGCTGATCCGGTTCCGGGACGGCGGGTCCCGCCCCGCGCCCCCACCGCCGGACGAGGACGTGCTGCGGATCATGGAGTACGCGGTGGGCGGCGCCGACATGGCCCCCTACCTGCCGCTGCTCGAAGAGGAGCTGGCCCACAAGGGCGACGACCGGCGGGCGCCGAGCTGGCGCCTCGACGAGATCGCCCCCGGGACCCGGTTCCGGGTGGCGGTGATCGGCGCCGGGATGTCGGGCCTGCTGGCCGCCCACCGGCTCCGGCAGGCCGGGCTCGACGTCGTCGTGCTCGAGAAGAACGACGAGGTCGGGGGCACCTGGTACGAGAACACGTATCCGGGCTGCCGGGTCGACAACCCCAACCACAACTACAGCTACTCGTTCGCCCAGCGGCACGACTGGCCGTTCCACTACTCGACCCACGACGTGCTGCTCGACTACTTCCGCGACTGCGCCGACGCCTTCGGGGTGCGCCCGCTGATCCGCTTCGGTCGCGAGGTCACCGCCGCCAGCTGGTCCGACACCGACCGGCGCTGGACGCTCACGGTGAAGACCCGGTCGGGCACCGAGACCGTCGAGGCCGACGCCGTCGTCAGCGCCGTGGGCCAGCTCAACCGGCCCTCCTACCCCGACATCCCGGGGCGCGACTCGTTCGCCGGGCCGGCGTTCCATTCGGCCCGCTGGCGCCACGACGTCGACCTGGCCGGCAAGCGGGTGGCGGTGATCGGCACGGGGGCCAGCGCCGCCCAGTTCATCCCCGAGATCGCCCCGGTCGTGGGGGAGCTGCTGGTGTTCCAGCGGACGCCCCCGTGGCTCATGCCGACCCCCGACTACCACGACCCGGTCGCCCCGGGCCTCCGGTGGCTGTACCGGCACCTGCCCTCGTACAGCGAGTGGAACCGGTTCTGCATCTTCTGGCGCATGGGCGACGGCGCCCTGGCCGGCGTGCGGGTCGAGGACGGCTGGGAGCCGCCGGAGCCGGGCCTGTCGGTCGGTGCCGTCAACGAGATGCTGCGGCTCAGCCTGACCCAGTACCTCGAGGAGCAGTTCGCCGACCGGCCCGACCTGCTCCCGCACGTCGTGCCCAGGTACCCGCCCGGCGCCAAGCGGATGCTGCGCGACAACGGCGTGTGGGCCGGGGCCCTGCGCCGCCCCAACGTGCGGCTCGTCACCACCCCGATCGAGCGCATCACGCCGTCCGGCATCGTCAGCGCCGACGGGGTCGAGCACGCCGTCGACGTGCTGATCTACGGCACCGGGTTCCAGGCGTCGAAGTTCCTGACCCCCATGACCGTGACCGGCCGGGGCGGCATCGATCTGCACGACCACTGGGCCGGCGAGCCCCGGGCCTACCTCGGTATCACCGTGCCCGGGTTCCCCAACCTGTTCTGCCTCTACGGGCCGAACACCAACATCGTCATCAACGGCAGCATCGTCTACTTCTCGGAGTGCGGCGTCCGGTACATCGTCGAGGCGCTCGGGCTGGTGCTGGAGACCGGGCATCGGGCGCTCGAGGTCCGCAAGGACGTGCACGACGCCTACAACGAGGCCGTCGACGCCGAGAACCGGCGGATGGCCTGGGGGGCCTCCGGGGTCAACACCTGGTACAAGAACGCCAGCGGGCGCATCACCCAGAACTGGCCGTTCACGCTGCTCGAGTACTGGGAGCGGACGCGGGCGCCCGACCCCGAGGAGTACGAGCTGATCGGGTAGCCGGCGCTCAGCGGCTCGCGACGCCCCGAGGCAGCGGGAGCGGCAGGTCGTTGTACGTCACGATGCCCGGCTCGGCCGCCACGACGTGGGGGACGGCGTGGACGGCGGGCATGGCCGTCATGATCATCCCGAGCACCATGAAGTCGGCGAACGTCGTGGCCTCGAAGTCGGGCGGCGGCAGGTAGCCGAGCGTGGCGGTCACCGTCGGGCGGCCGTCCACGCGGATCACGTGGCCCTCGGTGATCGGCCAGTCGGGCTCGAGGCGCTGGCCCTTCCGCCACCGGACGTTGAGCTCGACCACCGTGCGGTCGCCCACCCGGCCCTGCCAGCTGGCGAAGACGCCGGCGACGTGGCCGGCCGGGATGGTCCACGACTCCATGACGACGTCCTCGGTCGCCTGGGCGTACTCGGCCTCGCACACGATGTCGTCGAGCTCGACGCCGAGGGCGTCGGCCACCAGCGCGACGGCCTCGCCGAACACGGCCGTGCCCTCGGCGGCCATGCCCGGCAGCTCGGGGTCGTCGATGGGCCGGCCGAACCCGCACGGCCGTTCGGTGGCCGGGGAGTCGTAGAGGGTGGTGTCCGAGCTCTCGTCGATCGTGATCTTGTCGATGCGGTCGCACATGGTGGCGACCGTGATGCCCACGAGCTCGACCAGGCCCGGGCTGATGCCGGTGCCGAACATCGAGGCCCCGCCCCGCCGGCAGGCCGCCTCGATGCGGTCGCGGGCCGCCGGGTCGCGGCGGCCGTTGATGAAGGCGGCGGTGCTGACGACGTTGACGCCGGCCTCGAGCAGGCGCACGACCTCGTCGGTGCTCGGCCACATCGGGTTGTAGACGGCGCAGTCGGGCTTCAGCGCCAGCAGGGCGTCGACGTCGTCGGTGGCCGCCACGCCCAGCGGCGGGATGCCGCACAGCTCGCCGACGTCCTTGCCGACCTTGTCGGCCGACCAGGCGTAGCAGCCGACCAGTTCGAGGTCCGGATGGGCGGCGACGGCCCGCACCGACCGCTTGCCGACGTTGCCCGTGGTCCACTGCACCACCCGGATCGTCATGACCGTCCCCCTCGTGGTCCCCTGCCGTGCGTGTTGAGCACGTGTTTAGCACGGGGGCGGCGGTGTGGGCCGGGGGTGCGGGTAGGGGTGCGGGTGGCGGGTCGGCCGACGGGCTCGCCCGTTGCGGGCTGGGCGGCGGGCCCGCCGGTGGTCGTCGAGCGCGGCGATGACGGCCCGGACCCAGGGGCGCGGCAGCCAGGGGTCGGCCGGCCCGTGCGGGTCGAGCTCCAGCGGGACCAGGACGGCCGCCTGGACCTCGGCCAGCGGGCCGTACCGCTCGGCGCAGTCGAGCACCTCACCGGCCACGTAGGCGCAGGCGTCGGCCCACCGCCCGGGCGCCCGGGCGATCGGGTCGCGGTCCCGGTGGTCCCGGTGGTCCCGGACGAGCCGCCGGAGGTCAGCCTCGTCGCCGTGGGCGAGGGCGTTGGTCCAGGCCCACACCGGCACCAGCCGGCCGCGCTCGCCGAGGTGGGCGGCATACCGGCCGCCCAGGACGGCCTCGCACTCGGCGACCAGCTCCCTCGCCCGCGACCTCCGACGCCACACGATGCCCCGACCGTCGCCGCCCGTCGCCCCCGGGTCGTCACCCCGCCCGGGTGAACGCCCCCGCCCCGCCCCTGCCCGGCCGGGCGCGGGCATGGGGCGTTGGGGGGCTACGGGTCGGCGCCGGCCGGTGGGGTTGGGGGTGGCGGGGCGGGTGTCAGGAGGCGGCGAGCGGCCGCCGGTGGCGGTCAGAGGGTGGGGTGCTCAGTTTCGGGGTGGCCGGAGTCAGGGCGGTCGGCGTGGGAGGAGCCGCAGCGGGCGCAGTTGGCGTCGACCAGCGCCCGCTCGCTCGGGCCGCCGAAGAGGACGAGCACCTGGTGGGCGTCGTCGCTCTCCCCGACGATGGCGGCCCGGACCTCGGGGTCGTCCACGCACTGGCGACAGTGGATGCGGCCGTCGCGGGCGAGGTAGATGCCCGGGGCGTTCGGCCATCGGTGCAAACCGTGGACGCGCAGCTCGCTGACGGCGATGCGCAGCGGCTCCCAGTCGCGGCTGCCCGGCCGGGTGGGCCGGAACCGGAGCATGGCCCCGGAGCGCGGCCGCCGGGCCCGGGGCCGGGGCCGCGGCGTTGCCCGGTCGGACGACCGAGCGACCCGTGTGACCGCAGTCACGAAACCGAGAACGGCGAAGAGCGGCGGGACGATGACGTACGGATGGGTGGCCATCAATCGCGTCATCATCTCTCCCCTTGTTAAGGATCTTTACTGAAATGTTGGCCGCGTCAGGAGATTTGCACCGTGGCGAAGCGTGATGCAAAGGTCCACGTCATTCGCATCTTCATTTGAAATGTTCGCGTCAGCGATCAGTAGTGGTAACACACCCTTATAGGACGCTCATCGTTCCGACCAATTGCCCAGTGGGGAGCGCACCGTGAACCAGTCGATCTCTGACTGGTGGTTCGACGCCGACGACCAGTGGCACCGGGGCCAGCCGCCCGAGGGATGGGTGCAGGCCCGTGACGGTCGGTGGTATCCGCCCGGAGCGCCGATCCCGACGCCCAAGCCCGCCCTGGCGCCGCAGCCGCCGCCGATGCTGCTGGCCCGGGCCCAGCGCCGGCGGGAGTCGATCCGGCGCCAGCTGGCCCCTGCGTCGCCCGCCGCCCCCGCTGCGGTCGTCGAGGCGGAGGCGGAGGCCGAGGAGCCGCCCGCCGCCGGTGGCCGGGCCCGCCGGGTGGCGACGCGGGCCGGGGCGGCCCTGGTCACCGTGGTGGCGTTGGGCGTGGGCGGGGCGCTGGTCGGCGGCGACCCCGGCGAGCGTGGCCGCGACCACGACGCCGTGGCCACCGCCCGCGACCCCGAGCCGCAGGTGGCCGCCGACCGGGGCGGCCGTGCCGCCGGCCGGTCGGCCCGGTCGGACCGGGACAGGGCGGGCACGACGAGCACGACCGCGGCGCGCCGGGGGCGGGCCACCGCCCGGACCGGCTCGGGGCCGGCCGATGCCTCGGACGCGGCCCGGGCGGACTCGCGGTCCACCGGGCGCTCGTCGGCCTCGACGCCGTCGTCCTCGACGAGCACGAGTTCGACGTCCTCGACGTCCTCGACGGCCACGACCCGCCCGGACGACCCCACGACCACGACGTCGTCTTCGCCGACGAGGCCGGCGCCCCCGCCCCCGACGAACCCGCCGTCGGCCCCGACCACGACCGCGCCCCCGCCCACCACGAGCGAGCCGCCGTCGACCACGGACCCGCCGCCGACGACGGACGCACCCCCCGACGCCGCTCCGACCACCACCTCGACGTCCACCACATCGACGTCGACCTCGACGACCAGCACGTCGACCACGAGCACGTCGACGACGTCGACCACACCGGCCCGGCCGAACTCCTGAGCGCGTCGGCCGGGATCGCCGGCCGACGCCCGGGCCGGCGTCGACCGTGCGGCCCGACGCGCCTCCTGGCGCTGACGGTGGCGTACGCGCTGAGGATGCCCGAGGCGCACGCCATGCTCGGCGCACCCAGGCGGTGCTGTGGTGCATCGGGAGGTTGGCGTTGGTCGTCGTGCCCCGATCGTCGGCCGGCGGCGGCCCGCCGGGCCGACACCGTGGCCGGGGCTCGCCAGGCGGTGGCGCACCGCCGCCCGGCTTGCGAGGCGACAGGGCCGGGCGGGAGGGCGGCCGCGGGCCCGCCGGCGGCGGGGCCCGGACTCAGCCGAGCACGCCCTGCAGCTTGTGGGCGGCGGGCACGGACACGTTGATCACCAGGTCGTACATCTCTTCCTGGCCGATGACGTCCCGCCCGGCCGTGGTGAAGGCGCTGAGGACGTGGGTGACGGTGTCGCTCTCCACGAACAGCACCCAGCCGCGGGCGCCGTCACCGACGGGCTCGATCGCCAGCGGGTGCACGGCGAAGTCCTGGACGAGGTGGAAGTTGCCGGCCTCCGCCCCGGCCTCCACGCCGTCGTGGGTCGTGACGGCGACGTCGGCGCAGGCGTCGAGGTAGTCGGGCTCGAACACCTCCCAGCGCTCCCGGGCGTCGGGCTCCCGGTCGACGCGCTGCTCGATGACGAGGGCGCCGTCGCCGGAGACGATGTCCTGCACGCTGGGCCCGGGCCCGGTGCTGACCAGGTAGTCGGCGATGATCTCGGCGCACCGCCCGGGCTCGATGGCCAGGTCGTCGACGCGCGACCGGTCGCGGGGCTCGACCCGGTAGGCGCTGACCGGGCCGAACGGGTAGTCGTACATGTAGTCCAGGTCGTCGGGGGCGACCAACGCCGGCGCCACCTCCGGGTCGGGCGGGCCGAGCGGCGCGGTCGTCGAGGTGGGGGCGGCGGACGTCGTCGTGGTGTCCTCCGTGCCACCGCCGTCACCCGCACCGTCACCGGCCCCGCCCTCGTCGACGCCCGAGGAGCAGGCCCCGGCCGCGGTCCCGGCCCCTGCCAGCAGCGCCGCGGCCACCACCAGTCGGGCCAGCCGGCCGCGCCGGGCGCTGGCCCCGTCACCCCATGCGTCCCTCATGGCGGGGAAGATAGGCCCGCCGGTCATCGGCCCGTCATCGCCCCCGCCGGCCGCCCACACGTCCCGCCGCCGGGGAGCCCCGACGCTCAGCGGACCAGCCGCTGCGCCATGAAGAGGATGTGCTCGCGCTCGTACTCGTTGGCCATGTCGGGGTGCACCTCGCGGAGGTGGGCGAAGGACACGTCGACGATCTCGTCCTCGGTCAGGCCCGTCAGCGTCTGGCCGCACGGGCACCGCAGCACGTAGTGGAACTGGATCTCGTCCTTGCCGGAGTCGGCCGAGCCCGACCCACCCGTCGTGTCGTTCGTCTCGTCGCTCACGGTTGGGAACCGTAGATCCGTCCGCCGCGAACCGGAATCCCGCTCACGTCAACCGCTCGATCCCCACCAGGTCGACGACGGCGCGCCCCTCCTCGTCCGAGGCGTCGAGCCGGACGAGCGCCCGCACCACCCAGTCGTGGTGCCCGGCCGGGTCGTCGAGCACCTGCGTGGCCGACCACGCCTGGGGGTCCTCCTCGAGCCGCACGAGCGCGGCCGACCGGGCCCCGGCGTCGATGCCGATGTCGTCGTGCTCCTCCCAGTACGGAGCCATCGCCTCGGCCAGCCGCTCGGCCGTCCACGCCCCCGACCCCTCCCGGGACGCCAGCTCGGCGTACGCCTCGCGGGCCAGCAGCTCGACCCACCGGAACAGCTCGTTGCGCACCATCACCCGGAACGCCCGGACGTTGCCGGTCACGCCCGCCGGCTCGCCGGCGGCCCCAGCCGCCCCGGCCCCGGCACCAGACGCCCCGGCGGCCCCCGCGCCCCCCTCCTCCGCAGGAGGGTTCCGCAGCTCCTCCCACTCGTCCAGCAGGCTCGAGTCGATCTGGCGGACGGTCTCGCCCAGCCATTCGGTCAGGTCGTAGACCTCGTCGGTCTTGGCGTCCTCGGGCACCGTCTGGACCATGCCCTTGTAGGCGTCGCTCAGGTAGCGGAGCAGCAGCCCTTCCGACCGGGCCAGCCCGTAGTGCTGGACGTACTCGGTGAACGTCATGGCCCGCTCGTAGAGCTCGCGGGCCACCGACTTGGGGCGGATCGTGTGGTCGGCCGCCCACGGGTGCTGGGCCAGGTAGCGGTTGAAGGCCTCGTAGGTGAAGTCGCGCAGGGGCTTGGGGTGCTCGAGCTTGTCGAGCTCGGCCATGCGCTCCTCGTACTCGACGCCCTCCTGCTTGAGCCGGGCCAGGGTCTCGGCGCGCAGCTTGTCGAGCTGGGCGGCGAGCACGACGCCCGGGTTGTCGAGGACCGACTCGACCAGCGACAGCACGTCGAGCGGGTACTCGGGCGAGTCGCGGTCGAGCAGGTTGATGGCGTCGAGCACGAACGGCGACAGCGGCTGGTTGAGGGCGAAATCTTCCTGGAGGTCGACGGTGACCCGCACGAGCCGCCCCTCCTCGTCGGGGGTGTCGAGCCGCTCGACCACGCCGGCGGCCAGCAGCGACCGGTACATGGCGATGGCCCGGCGGATGTGCTGGCGCTGCCGGGGCCGGGGGTCGTGGTTCTCGGTCAGCAGTCGCTTCATCGCCCCGCAGCCGTCGCCGGGCCGGTCGAGCACGTTGAGCAGCATGGAGTGGGACACGGCGAAGCTCGAGGTCAGCGGCTCGGGCGGGGCGGCCCGCAGCTTGTTGAACGTGTCCTCCGACCAGGGGACGAACCCCCGGGTGGGCGGCTTCTTGCGGACGACCTTGCGTCGCTTGCGGGGGTCGTCGCCCGCCTTGGCCAGGGCCCGCTCGTTCTCGATGACGTGCTCGGGGGCCTGCGCCAGCACGTAGCCGACCGAGTCGAACCCGGCCCGCCCGGCTCGCCCGGCGATCTGGTGGAACTCCCGGGCCGAGAGCAGGCGCGAGGTCGTACCGTCGTACTTGCACAGCTGGGTGAACAGCACGGTGCGGATGGGCACGTTGATGCCGACGCCCAGCGTGTCGGTCCCGCAGATGATCTTGAGGTGGCCCTCCTGGGCCAGGCGCTCGACCAGCCGCCGGTACTTGGGGAGCATGCCGGCGTGGTGGACGCCGATGCCGTGGCGGACCAGCCGCGACAGCGTCTTGCCGAAGCCGGGGCCGAACCGGAAGGCGCCGATGGCGTCGGCGATGGCCTCCTTCTCGGCCCGGGAGCACACGTTGACGCTCATCAGGGCCTGGGCCCGCTCGACCGCCGACTGCTGGGTGAAGTGCACGACGTAGACCGGCGCCTGGTCGCGGGCCAGGATGTCGTCGATCGTCTCGTGCATCGGCGTCTTCCGGTACTCGAACTCGAGCGGGACCGGCCGGGTGGCGTGGTGGATGCTGGCCGTGGGGCGCCCGGTGCGCTCGGTCAGGTCGCTCTCGAACCGCCGGGTGTCGCCGAGGGTGGCCGACATGAGCACGAACTGGGCCTGGGGCAGGGTGAGCAGCGGCACCTGCCAGGCCCAGCCCCGGTCGGGGTCCGCGTAGTAGTGGAACTCGTCCATGACGACCTGGCCGATGTCGGCCCGCTCGCCGTCGCGCAGGGCCATGTTGGCCAGCACCTCGGCCGTGCAGGCGATGACCGGGGCCCCGGGGTTGACGGCGGCGTCGCCGGTCAGCATGCCGACGCGCTCGGAGCCGAGCTCGTGGCACAGGTCGAAGAACTTCTCCGAGACGAGCGCCTTGATGGGTGCCGTGTAGAACGTGCGTCGGCCAGCCACCAGGGCGGTGGCGTGGGCGGCGAGGGCGACGAGCGACTTCCCGGACCCGGTCGGCGTGCCGAGGATCAAGTTGGCGCCCGAGAGGACCTCGAGGATCGCCTCCTCCTGCGCCGGGTACAGCGTGAGGCCCCGGGCGGCGGCCCAGGTGGTGAACCCGTCGAGCACGGCGTCGGCGTCGAACCCGTCGGCGCCGCCGACACCGGTCGCCGGGAGGTGGTCGGCGAGCGGGGCGGCGGGCATCCCTCGATGATGCCGCCGATCGCCGCCGGGGCGGACATCCGCCCGGCCCCCGCCCGGCCCGGCGGGCCGTCGGCGCAGGCGCCGAGCCCCGCCGAGCAGGGCCACTTCTTCACGGCGCGGCCCGCCTCCCCTAGAGTGTGACTCGACCGTTAGACAGAGAGGGCGTCGCAATGCGCATGGACGACATGATCCTGGTCAGCATCGATGACCACATGATCGAGCCGCCGAACATGTACGAGAACCACGTCCCGGCGAAGTGGCGCGACGAGGCGCCCAAGGTCATCCGCAACGAGCAGGGCGTGGACGAGTGGGTGTTCCAGGGGGAACGGACGTCCACGCCGTTCGGCATGGCGGCGACGGTGGGCTGGCCACGCGAGGAGTGGGGCTTCAACCCGGGCGCCTACTCCGAGCTGCGGCCCGGCTGCTTCGACGTCCACGAGCGGGTCCGCGACATGAACGCCAACGGCGTCCTGGCCTCGATGTGCTTCCCGACGATGGCCGGCTGGAACGCCCGCACGTTCCATGAGTCGCGCGACAAGGAGATCGCGCTCGTGATGCTCCAGGCCTACAACGACTGGGTCATCGACGAGTGGTGCGCCGCCTACCCGGGCCGGTTCATCCCGCTCGGCATCGTTCCGATGTGGGACGCCGAGCTGGCGGCGGCCGAGGTCCGCCGCATCGGCAAGAAGGGCTGCCGGTCGATCAGCTTCCTCGAGACGCCGCACGTCCAGGGCTTCCCGAGCTTCCTGTCGGGCTACTGGGACCCGATGCTCGAGGCGCTGTGCGACGAGAACATGGTGCTGTCGCTGCACATCGGCGCCGGCTTCGAGGTCATCAAGCGGCCGCCCGAGGCGCCGATCGACCACCTGATGGTGCTGGCCTGCCAGATCAGCGCGGTGACCGCCCAGGACCTGCTGTTCGGCCCGACGCTGCGGCGCTTCCCCGACCTCAAGGTGGCGCTGTCGGAGGGCGGGATCGGCTGGATCCCCTTCTACTTCGACCGCATCGACCGCCACTTCACCAACCAGTCGTGGCTGCACGGCGGCGACGACTTCGGCGGCAAGCTGCCGTCGGAGGTGTTCCGCGACCACATCCTGGCCTGCTACATCACCGACCCCTCGGGCTTGGAGCTCCGGCACCGGATCGGCGTCGACATCATCGCCTGGGAGTGCGACTACCCCCACACCGACACGACGTGGCCGGAGTCGCCCGAGTTCGCCTGGAACGAGTTCCAGCAGGCCGGGGTGACCGACGAGGAGGAGATCAACAAGATCACCTGGCAGAACGCCTGCCGGTTCTTCGACTGGGACCCGTTCGCCCATACGCCGAAGGAGCAGGCCACGGTCGGCGCGCTCCGGGCCCTCGCCAAGGACGTCGACGTCACGCGCCGGTCCCGCGAGGAGTGGCGGAAGCGCAACGAGGCCGCCGGCATCGGCGTCTTCTGACGAGCGGGCCCTCTCCGACGGGCCGGCCCTGAGGCCGCTCGTCGGCGCCGGGGCCGACCGGGGGCCCACGCCCGACCCGGGCGTGCGCACCCAATTCGTGTCATAGTGGCTGGCGCGAATTCGGGGCGCGAACTCGGGGCGCGAGGTCGGGGGCCCGAGTTCGGGGAGGGAGGTACGGACCGATGACCGTGACCAGCGCGAGCGACGTCTACTACGACCCGTACGACGTCGAGATCGACGCCAACCCGTACCCGGTGTTCCGCCGGCTGCGGGAGGAGGCGCCGCTCTACCGCAACGAGAAGCACGACTTCTGGGCCCTCAGTCGGTTCGCCGACGTCCAGGAGGCCCTGCGCGACCACAAGACGTACATCTCGGGGCGGGGCGGCATCCTCGAGCTGATCAAGGCCGGCATCGAGATGCCGCCGGGCGTGCTGATCTTCGAGGACCCGCCGCTCCACACCGTGCACCGCGGCCTGCTCTCGCGGGTCTTCACGCCCCGCAAGATGAACGCGCTGGAGGATCAGGTCCGGGCGTTCTGCGCCGCCTGCCTCGACCCGCTCGTCGGCGCCGACCGGTTCGACTTCATCCGCGACCTGGGCGCCCAGATGCCGATGCGGGTGATCGGCATGCTGCTCGGCATCCCGGAGGAGGACCAGGAGGCGATCCGCGACCAGTCGGACGCCGCCCTGCGGACGAAGCCGGGCAAGCCGATGAGGTACTCGCAGGAGAAGTTCGCCACCGGCGAGGCGTTCGCCGAGTACATCGACTGGCGGGCCGAGCACCCGTCGGACGACCTCATGACCGAGCTCCTGCACGCCGAGTTCACCGACGAGACCGGCACGACGCGGCGGCTGACCCGCCAGGAGGTCCTGACCTACGTCAACGTCGTCGCCGGCGCCGGCAACGAGACGACCACCCGGCTGATCGGCTGGGCCGGCAAGGTGCTGGGCGACCACCCCGACCAGCGGCGCCTGCTGGTCGAGCAGCCTGAGCTGATCCCCAACGCCATCGAGGAGCTGCTGCGCTACGAGCCGCCCGCGCCCCACATCGCCCGGTACGTGACCCGCGACGTCGAGCACTACGGCCAGACCGTGCCCGCCGGCAGCGCCATGCTCCTGCTGATCGGTGCGGCCAACCGCGACGACCGGCGCTTCCCCGACGCCGACCGGTTCGACGTCCGCCGCGAGATCGGCCAGCACCTGGCTTTCGGCTACGGCATCCACTTCTGCCTGGGCGCCGCCCTGGCCCGCCTCGAGGGGCGGGTGGCGCTGGAGGAGGTCCTCAAGCGCTTCCCCGATTGGGAGGTCGATGCCGACAATGCCAGCCTTGCGCCGACCTCCACGGTCCGCGGCTGGGAGACGCTCCCCGTGTTCACGAGCAGCAAGTGAGCGACTGAGACTGTGAAACCTGCACCGTTCGAGTACCACGCGCCGGCCACGGCCGCGGAGGCCGCCGCCCTGCTCGCCGAGCTGGGCGACGGCGCCAAGGTCCTGGCCGGCGGGCAGAGCCTCGTGCCCATGCTGGCGCTGCGCCTGGCCGTGTTCGACCACCTCGTCGACATCGGGCGGGTGGACGAGCTGCGGGGCATCGAGCGCCGCAACGGCTCGCTGTGGGTGGGCGCCGGCACCACCGAGGCGGCCGTCGAGGCCAGCCCCGAGGTGGCGGCGGCCGTGCCCCTGCTGGCCAAGGCCACGCCGCTGATCGGGCACATGCAGATCCGCAACCGGGGGACCGTCGGCGGCTCGCTGGCCCACGCCGACCCGGCGGCCGAGTACCCGGCCGTCGCCCTGGCGCTCGACGCCACCATCGAGGTCACCTCGCCGCGGGGGTCGCGCACGATCGCCGCGGCCGACTTCTTCGACGGCGTGTGGAGCACGTCGATGGAGCCCGACGAGCTGCTCACCGGTGTGTCGTTCCCGGTCTGGGAGGGCCGGTGCGGCTTCGCTGTCGAGGAGATCGCCCGCCGCCACGGCGACTTCGCCATCGCCGGCGCCGTCGTCGGCGTGGAGCTCGACGGCGACGACCGCGTCCGGCGCTGCGCCATCGGGCTGATCGGGCTGGGCGCCACGCCCGAGCGGCCCCGGGACGCCGAGGCCGAGCTGGTCGGCCGGCCCGTCGGCGAGATCGACGCCCGGGAGGTCGGGCGCCTCGCCCTGGCCGGGCTCGACGCCATCCCGGCCGACCTCCACGGCTCGGCCGAGTACCGCCAGCGCGTCGGCGCCGTCATGGTCGCCCGCGCCTGGACCACCGCCACGACGGAGGCCCGTCATGCCTGACACTCCCGTGAAGCTGCCCGTCAAGGTGACCGTGAACGGCCAGGCCCGCAGCGCCACCGTCGAGCCCCGCCTCACCCTGGCCGACCTGCTGCGCGACGAGTTCCACCTCACCGGCACCCACCTCGGCTGCGAGCACGGCGTGTGCGGCGCCTGCACGGTCCTGCTCGACGGCGCCGCCGTGCGGTCGTGCCTCGTGTTCGCCGTGCAGGCCGACGGCGCCGAGATCACCACGATCGAGGGCATCGCCAAGTCCGACGGCGAGCTGTCCCCGGTGCAGGAGGCCTTCCGCGACTGCCACGGCCTCCAGTGCGGCTTCTGCACGCCCGGCTTCGTCGTGTCGGTCACCGCCTTCCTGCGCGCCAACCCCGACCCGAGCGACCAGGAGATCCGCGAGGCGCTGTCCGGCAACCTGTGCCGCTGCACCGGCTACCAGGGCATCTTCAAGGCCGTGCGCCAAGCGGCCGAGGCGGCCCAGCGAGGGGAGGTCTGATGGCCACGGTCGACGCCACGAGCACCCCGGGCGCCGCCGGCGCCACCCGCTACGCCGGGGCCCGGGTCCACCGGGTCGAGGACGCCCGGCTCCTGACCGGCCGGGGCACGTTCGTCGACGACGTGCGCCTGCCCGGCATGCTGCATGCCTGCTTCGTGCGCAGCCCGTTCGCCCGGGCCGCCATCCGGGGCGTCGACACCTCCGCCGCGCTCGCGGTGCCCGGCGTGCGCCACGTGTTCACCGCCCCCGACCTGAACCCCGGCGTGCACGAGCAGTGGCACACCTCGATCGGGCCCGAAAGCCCCGAGACGCCGCGCCCGCCGCTGGCCGAGGACGAGGTCCGCTTCGTCGGCGACCCGGTGGCGCTGGTGGTGGCCGAGAGCCGCTACATCGCCGAGGACGCCGCCGAGCTGGTCGATGTCGACTACGACCCGCTGCCGGCCGTGGTCGACTACGCCACCGCCGAGGAGTCCGACGTGCTGGTGCACGAGAGCCACGGCTCGAACGTCATCGGCGAGTTGGGTGGGCTGCCGGCCTCGGCGCTGGAGGACACGTTCGCCTCGGCCGCTCACGTGGTGAGCGAGACGATCCGCCAGCAGGCCTACGTGCCGGTGCCCATGGAGGGCCGGGGGCTGGTCGTCGACTACTCGCCCACCACCGGCGACCTGACCATCTACTCGGCGACCCAGTCGCCGCACGAGGTGCGGCTGTTCTGCTCGCGCCTGCTGGGCATCCCCGAGCACCGTATCCGGGTCGTGATGCGCGACACGGGCGGCGGGTTCGGGCAGAAGATCATGGTCCAGCGCGACGAGATGTGCCTCATGCTCGCCGCCCCCAAGGTCGGCGCCCCGGTCAAGTGGGTGGAGGACCGGCGCGAGAACCTGCTGGCTGCCGGCAAGTCGCGCCACGAGCACGCGGCGGTGAAGATGGCGTTCGACGCCGAGGGCGCCATCCAGGCCGCGCAGATCGACTTCGTGTCCGACTGCGGGGCCTACCCGACGCCCTGGCCGGTCAACACCGCGGCGGTCGTGGGGGTGCTGTTCCCCGGGCCCTACCGGGTCCCCAAGGCCAGCTTCACCAGCAAGTGCATCTACACCAACACGGTGGGCCGGTCGGCCTACCGGGGGCCGTGGCAGTTCGAGTCGCTGGCCCGCGAGGTGCTGCTCGACATCGCCGCCCGCCAGATGGGCATGGACCCGGTCGAGCTGCGCCGGCGCAACCTGCTCACCCGCGACGAGCTGCCGTACACCAACCCCAACGGCATGCCGTACGACGCCATCTCACCCCGCGAGACGTTCGAGCAGGCGCTGGAGATGCTCGACTACGAGGCGTTCCGGGCCGAGCAGGCGGAGGCGCGCCGGCAGGGCCGGTACCTGGGCGTCGGGGTGTCGAACTATGTCGAGCCCTCCACGCCGGGCTTCGGCTACTACGCCACCGAGGCGGCCACCATCCGCATCGAGCCGTCGGGGCGGGTGAACGTCTACATCGCTGGCGGGTCGACCGGGAACAGCATCGAGACCACGGTCGTCCAGCTCACCGCCGACGCCCTGGGCGTGAACATCGAGGACGTCAACACGATCCAGGGCGACACCGCGGTGACCGGCTTCGGCCCCGGCGCCGCCGGCAGCCGCAGCGGGTCGATGACCGCAGGGGCGGTGCGCGACACGGCGGCGATCCTGCGCGAGCGCATCCTCGCCATCGCCGCCCACAAGCTGGAGGCCGCCCCCGAGGACCTCGAGCTGGCCAACAGCCGAGTGAGCGTGCGCGGCACCCCGTCCATCGGCCTGTCTCTGGGCGAGCTGGCCCACGCCGCCTACTTCGACCCCTACGCGCTCCCGCCCGGCGTGCCGGCCGGGCTCGAGGCCAGCGCCCGGTACACGAACGAGGCCCGCTACATCTGGGTCAACGCCACCCACGTGTGCACCTGCGAGGTCGACGTCGAGACCGGCCGGGTCGAGCTGCTGCGCTACATCGTCAGCGAGGACTGCGGCCCGATGATCAACCCCAACGTGGTCGAGGGCCAGATCGCCGGCGGCGCGGTGCAGGGCATCGGCGGCGCTCTCTACGAGCACCTGGCCTACGACGAGGACGGCAACCCGGTCACGACGACGTTCATGGACTACCTGATCCCAACGTCGACCGAGGTGCCGGTCATCGAGTACGGCCACATCGAGACGCCGTCGCCCGGCCCGGGCGGCTACAAGGGCGTCGGCGAGGGCGGGGCCATCGGCGCCCCGCCGGCGGTGGTGAACGCGGTGGCCGATGCGCTCTCGCCCTTCGGCGTCACGCTCACCGAGCTGCCGCTGAGCCCCGACCGCCTGGTAGCGCTGCTCGATGGGAAGCGGTGACGCGGCGCCGTCGCCGCGGCCCTCGTCGCTCTCGTCGTCCTCGTCGCCCCGCCGCCGCTACGACAGCCCGGTGCGGCGGCAGCGGGCGGCCGAGACCCGGGATCGGATCGTCGCCGCCGGGGCGGCCATCCTCCACGAGCACCCGGTCTGGGACTGGCGGGCGCTGACGGTCCGGGCGGCGGCCGAGCGGGCCGGCGTCAACGAGCGCACCGTCTACCGCCACTTCGCCACCGAGCGCGACCTGCGGGACGCCGTCTTCCGCCGGCTGGAGGAGGAGGCCGGCGTCGAGCTGGAGGGCATGGCGCTCGACGACGTCCGGGCCGTCACGGCCCGGACGTTCGCGTTCGTCTCGTCGTTCCCACTCGACCCCCGCACGCCCCGCGACCCAACGCTGGTGGCTGCCAACGAGCGCCGGCGGGCCGCGCTCCTGGCCGCCGTCGAGCCCTACACGGCGGGCTGGTCGGCCGCCGACCGCGCCCTGGCCGCCGCGCTGCTCGACGTGTTGTGGGGCGTGCCGGCCTACGAGCGCCTGGTGGCCGACTGGGAGCTCGACCCCAAGGAGGCGGCGCGGGGCCTGACGTGGGTGATCCGGCTGGTGGAGGACGCCATCCGCGCCGGTCAGCCGCCTGGCCCGGCGCCCGCCCCCGAGGCGGACGCGGCCTCCGGTCCCGGAGCCTCCGGTCCCGGGGCGGGACCCGCGCCCGGCCCCGCCGTGGGCTGAGCCCACCGGCCCGGCCGCGCCAGCGCGTCCGGCGGCAGGCCGAAGGCGGCGGCCAGGCGGCCGTCGGCGACCAGGCCGGCGGGGGCGCCGACCGTCACCCGCCCGTCCGCCACGAGCCACAGCGCCGCCGCGTGGTCGACGGCCAGGTCGAGGTCGTGGGTGGAGACCACCACGGCCAGCTCCCGGGTGCGGGCCAAGTCGGCGAGCGTGGCGGCCAGCGTGATCCGCCCGCCCACGTCGAGGTAGGCCGTGGGCTCGTCGAGCACCAGCACGTCCGGCTCCTGGGCCAGGGCCCGGGCCACCAGCACCCGCTGGCGCTGGCCGTCGGACAGCTCGGCGAACGGCTCGTCCCACAGGTCGGCGACGCCGAGGGCGGCCGCGGCGCGCCGGGCCGCCTCCCGGTCGCCGGCCGACAGCCGGCCCTGCCAGCCGGTGTGGGGGTGGCGGCCGAGCGCCACGAGCTCGCCCACGGTGAGGAGGCCGGCGTCGATCCGGTCGGTGAGCACGACCGCCAGGTGGCGGGCCCGGGTGCGGCGGTCGAGGGCGGCCAGCGGCCGGCCGTCGACGGTCACCTCGCCGGCCAGCGGCGGCTGGGCGCCGACGAGCGTGCGCAGCAGAGTCGACTTGCCGGCGCCGTTGGGGCCGACCACCGCCGTCATCGCGCCCCGGTGGGCGACCAGGTCGGGGGCGGCGACGACGGCCCGGCCCCGGCGGTACCCGGCCACCAGGCCGGAGGCGGCGAGAGCGGGCGGGCTCACGTGATCACCTCGGCTCGCGACCGGCGGACGAGCACCCCCACGACCACGGGCGCGCCCAGCAGGGCCGTCACCGCGTTGAGGGGCAGCACGCCGGCCCGGCCCGGGAGCTGGGCTGCCACCTCGGCCACCAGCGCCACCGTCGCCCCCAGCAGCACGCAGGCGGGCAGCAGCACCCGGTGGTCGGACGTCCGCACCAGCGGCCGGGCCAGGTGGGGGACCGCCACCCCGACGAAGGCGATGGGCCCGGCGAAGGCGGTGGCCACGCCGGCCAGCAGGCTGGCCGAGGCCAGGACCGCCAGGCGCGCCCGCCGGACCGGGACGCCCATCGACTCGGCGTAGCGCTCGCCCAGCAGCAGCGCGTTCAGCGGCTTGGCCAGGGCCAGCGCCGCCGCCAGCCCGGCGCCGACCGCTGGCGCCAGGACCCGCAGCTCGCCGGCGGTGACGCCCCGGAACGACCCCAGGCCCCACGCCACGTACTGCTGGAGCCGGGCGGGGTCGGCGGCCGCCACCAGCACCGAGACCAGCGCGCTGAGCACGTAGCCGACCATCAGGCCGACCACCAGCACGCTGGCCGTGCCCCGGACCCGTCGGGCCGCCGCCAGCGAGACGAGCGTCGTCGCCAGCGCCCCGGCGAAGGCGGCACCGGCGACGCTCAGGTTCCCGAGGCCGGCCAGCCCGCCGATCCAGGCGGAGGCGCCGGTGCCGGCGGCCAGCACCACGACCGCCACCCCGAAGCTGGCGCCGCCGCTCACGCCGAGCACGAACGGGTCGGCCAGCGGGTTGCGGAAGACCGTCTGCATCTGGGCCCCGCTCACGGCGAGCGCGGCGCCGACCAGGCTGGCGGCCCCGGTGCGGGGCAGCCGCACCGTGCGCACCACGGTGACCGCCCGGCGGTCGGTCCGGTCGGGGGCGACCAGCGCGCCGACCACGTCGCCCGGGCTCAGCCGGACCGAGCCGAGAGCGAGCGCCGCCACCGCCGCCACCGCCAGGGCGCCGGCCAGCAGGGCGAACGCCGCCGCCCGGCGGCGGGTGGTCTGGCGCTCGGTGGGGGGTGCGGGGTGACGCGCCGACCCGCTCATCCCTCGGGGACCCGCCGGAAGAACACCAGCTCGTGCTCGGGGGCCCGGTCGGGGTGGAGGATGGCGATGTAGTCGAGCAGGTACTCGTCGATGGCCACCGGCCCCCGCTCCAGCAAGTCGGGGTCGTCGTTGGCCCACACGCCGCCCCGCTCCCAGGCCGCGAACCGCCCATAGCGCTCGTCGGCGGCCACCGCCTCGGCCCGGCTGCCGAAGTCGCCGAGCGGGCTCAGCCACACGTCCGCGTCGCGGGCGTCGGCCAGCACCGCCTCGATGTCGAGGACGAGCGTGCCGGTCGAGGGGTCGTCGGCGTAGACGTAGTCGCCGCCGGCATCGGCGATGAACCGGGGAACGATGCCGGCGCCGCCCTGGGCGTTCCACTCGCCCTCGAACAGGCTGCCGGTGATGACGGTCGGGCGCTCGGCGGGGGCGACGTCGGCCACCAGCTCGGCGGCCGCCTCGTAGTCGGCCACCAGCCGCTCGTGGAACCGCGTCGCCCGGGCCTCGGTGTTGGTGAGCGCGGCGAACAGGGCGATCCACTCCGACCAGGCCTGGGGGCTGGTCTCGAGCCAATCGGCGGCGGCCACCACCGGCACGCCGGCCTCGGTCAGGACCTCGTGGGCAGCGTCCTCGGTGCCGGCGGTGACGTACACGTCGGGGTCCTCGGCGATCACCCGCTCGGTGTCGATCACCCCGCCGGGGGCGAACGACGTGACGGCGCCCGCGTCGACCCGCTCGCGCACGCTCGGCGTGACCACCAGCTCGCCGTCCATCACGCCGGTGACGGCGCCGGCGATGCCCAGCTCGTCGGCGAAGCCGAGGTGGCTGGTGCTCTCGGTGAACAGCGACCGGACCGGCACCTCGACCACGGTCGCCTCGGCCAGCTCGCCTTCGAGCGGGGGCGGCTCGGTGCCGCACTGGGCGAGCACGTACACCCGGTCGCCGGCGCCGGGCGAGGGCTCGGCCACCCGCACCACCTTGTAGGTGCCGTGGTACGAGAGCGAGAGGTTCTCGGCGTGGCGGATGGCGAACCGGTCGGGGAACAGGTCGTCGCCCGGCTCGGCGCCCTCGACGCAGCCGGCCGGGTTGCGCCCGGTGTCGGCCGCGGGGGCGGACGCGCCGCCGGGGCCGTCTCCGGCGGCGCCGGTGGAGCCGGTGTCGCCGCAGGCGGCGGTGAGGGCGGCGGCCAGGGCCAGGAGGGAGGCGGCCACCCGCCGGGTCAGCGGGCGGGACGGGCGGAGCGGGGCTCCGCCCCGCAGGGGCGTGACCATGGTTGACGTCTCCTCGCGTCGTGACTCGCGTTCCACGCCGTGCGGTGTCCTGGCTCCCGGATCACCGCTCGCCCCCGACCTTCCAGCCCCGCGTTGGGCCGTGGTCACGACCGCCCCGGAGGGCGGCGGGGGGTCACTCCCCGGTCACAGTTGCGGGACAGCCCCGGATTCGCACCGGTGTTCCCGAACGGCGGGCGGGAACCTATCGGGCGGCCGCGCCGGACTCCAACCGGCCGGTCGGCCGGTCCCTCGGCGTCCTGCCGGGCCCGCCAGGCGGCCGTCAGAGCGCCCGGTCGGCTCGTGCTTCGGCTCAGCCCGCCCGGTCGGCCGGCGGGCGCAGGTGCTGCTCGATGGCGGGGGTCACCAGCTCGACGATCCGGTCGGGCGGCGCCGCCGCCACCCCCGGCGACTTGAGGGCTCGCAGGAGGGCGGAGAGGCCGACCAGCTCGGCGCAGACCAGCTCCGCCCGCAGCTCGCGGTCCTCGCCCTCGAGCCGGGCAGCCAGCGGCGCGATGAACCGGGACCGGAGCCGGTCGCGGCCCGCGGGCGGCGTGTCGCGCCCGCTGGCCAGGAACAGCATGGCGGCGAACGGGTTGATGGAGTCGGGCTCGGCCTCGAGGGTCATGACCCGGGTCACGAGGTGGCGGGCCAGGTCGCCGTCGGGGGCGTCGAGGAAGGCCGTGAAGTCGCCGACGAAGTCGGCCACCGCCAGGAACAGCTGCTCCTTGCTCCCGAAGTACTTCATGACCAGCGGGGCGCTGACGTCGGCGTCGGCGGCGATGTCGCGGATCGTCACGTCGCCGTAGGGGAACGTGGCGAACCGGCGGATGGCGGCCCGCAGCAGGGCGTGGCGGGTGTCGGGCGGGGACGCGGTCGGCGGCATCACAGGCGCGGCGCCGGGATGGCGCGGGCGAGGGCGGCGGCGGCCAGGGCCGCCAGCCCGCCCATGAGGTTGACGATCAGGAAGGCGGTGGCCGTCGGGTACTCGCGGCCGCCGAGCGGGGCGACGACCGCGGCCAGCACCGCGCCGGCGGCGGCGCTGGCGACGGTGTTGCCGATCACGCGCGCCAGCGCGTTGACGGCGTTCGCTGCAGCGGTCTCGGTGACGGGGACGTTGGCCATGATCAGCGCCGGGAACGCACCATAGGCCAGCGTGAAGCCCGCGTTCGTGACCATGGCCGCGAGCGCCAGGTGCCACAGCTCGGTGTGCAGCGCGGTCCGTACGACGTAGCCACCGGCGACCAGCAGCGCGCCCACCACCAGCGTGACGCGGGCGCCGTGGGCGGCGCTGATCCGGGCGGACAAGGGGGAGGCCGCGACCATCACCAGCGCGCCCGGGAGCTGGCACACGCCGGCGACCAGGGTCGACCGGCCGAAGCCGACGCCGGTGGCCGCCGGCAGCGTGATCACGGTCAGGTTGCCGATGAACATGCCGAACATGGCGAAGCCGGTCAGCACGGAGGCGGCGTTCGTCGCCAGCACCGGCCGGCGCAGCGTGACGGTCAGGTTGACGAGCGGCGCCGGCCGCCCGCGCTCCCACCGGAACCAGGCCGTGCCGGCGCCCGCCGCCACCAGCGCCAGCGCCACCGTCGGGCGGCCGGTCCAGCCCCAGTCGGTGCCCTTGCTGATGACGAGCAGCAGCGCGATCAGGGCGAGGGCGAGGCCGGCCGCGCCGACCAGGTCGAACCGGGTGGGGGTGCGCACGGGCGACTCGGGCACCAGCGTGAGCACCAGCACGAGCGCGAGGGCGCTGGCGCCCACCAGGATCCAGAACAGCGCGTGCCACCCCAGCGAGTCGCTGATCAGGCCCGACAGGGGCAGCCCCATGCCGCTGCCGATGCCGAGGGTGGCGCTGACCAGGGCCACGCCGGTGCCCACCTTGGCCGGGGGCAGCTCGTCGCGCAGGATGCTCATGCCTAGGGGGATCACGCCGACGGCCATGCCCTGCAGCGCCCGTCCCACGAGCAGCGCGGCCAGCGTGTCGGCCGTTGCCCCCACCAGCGAGCCGGACAGCAGCAGCCCCAGGCAGACGACGAGCATCCGCCGCTTGCCGTACATGTCGCCGAGCCGCCCGAGGACCGGGTTGGCCACCGCCCCGGCCAGCAGCGTCACCGTCGCCACCCACGACGTCGCCGACGCAGAGGACCCCAGCATCTCGGGGAGGAGCGGGAGCAGCGGGAGCACGAGCGTGTGCGTGAGCGACGCCACGAACCCGCCGAATGCCAGGACCCCCACCACCAGCCAGGAGCGCATCCGGCTGGGGTGTTCGTGGAGGGGATGCACGGCGACCCCAGCCGGACGCTCCGCTCGGGTGGCGTGGGGGGTCACGCCGGTGAGCGGTGAATGCGTGTTCACCCAGCCAGGGTATGAACAGTTGTTCACCCTTGCAAGCGCGCGGGTGTTCGGCCGGCGGCTCGGGGCGCCGCTGGCTCAGGCCGTGTCGGCGGGCGGGTCGAGCGCGGCGGCGAACACGGCGGCGACGTCGCTCTTGTACAGGTCGACGACGGAGTCGCCCAGCTGCACGACCGCCCGGAGCAGCGACAGCAGGATCACGACGATGCCGTTGGCCACCGGCGCCGGGTCGATGTCGCGCCGCACGGTGCCGGCCAGCTGCTCGGCGGCCAGCCGCTCGGCGCACGTCTTGCGCAGCTCGGCCAGCGCGGGGATGTCGACGATCCGCTCGGTCACGTCGGGCTCGAGGCCGGCGAGCACCCGGCGGGCCAGCGGGTGGCGGCGCACCACGGCCACGACCTTGGTGATGACCGTCTCGCGCCAGGCCAGGATGTCGGGGTCGGCGATGACGCTGGTCAACCCCTCCTCGATGACCGCCGCCGCGTCCTCGTCGAGGGCGGCGACGAACAGCGCCTCCTTGTTGGGGAAGTAGGCGTAGGGCGCCGTGCCCCCCACCTTGGCGTCGCGGGCGATGTCGGCCACCGACGTGGCTCGGTAGCCGTCGCGCCCGAAGCGGGCGATGGCGGCGTCGAGGATCGCCCGCCGCGTCTGCTCCCCCTTGGTCGGCGTGCCCCGGGTGCTCGTCTGGGTGCTCGTCTGGATCCCCCTGGCCATGATGCCCCGAGGCTACCAAAATCGAGATATTGAGCGAATCTCTCAAATCGTCTACCGTGGGTAACGATGACGACGACCGCTTACGCCCCCAGTCCGGCCCGCAAGGTCCCGACTCGGCGCATCTCCTTCGACGAGCTCCTCGCCGACGTGCCGCGCCACTTCGCCGCCGAGGGCGACCTGATCGCGAGCCATCTCATCGCCGCGCTGTCCGCGCTGTTCCCCGACGGCGAAGACTTCTTCGTGCGGTCCGTCCGGGCGGTGCGCAACCAGGTCACCGACCCCGAGCTGAAGCGCCAGGTCGCCGGCTTCATCGGTCAGGAGGCGATGCACGGCCGCGAGCACCGGGCGCTCAACGACCGCCTGGCCGAGCTCGGCTACCCGACCAAGCGCATCGAGCGGTTCACCAAGCGGGGCCTGGCCATGCGCTGGCGGCTGATGTCCGTCATGTCCAACCTGGCCGCCACCGCCGCGCTCGAGCACTTCACCGCCACCCTGGCCGAGGCGCTGCTCACCGACGAGGGGATGCGCGAGATGTGCGGGCACCCCGGGGTCCGCGACCTGCTGCTGTGGCACGCGCTGGAGGAGTCCGAGCACAAGGCCGTGGCCTTCGACGTCTACCGGCACGTCGGCGGCAGCGAGCGCCTGCGGGTGTTCACGATGAACCTGATCACGGTCATGTTCCTCACCACGCTGACCGTGCAGGTGGTGCTGTCGCTGCTGGCCGACCGCGAGACGTACCGGCGGGGCGCGCTGCTGGCGAGCTGGCGCCGGGTCCGCAAGACGCCGATCGTCAGCCGCGAGATGTGGCGCCGGCTCCGGGCCTACAACCGGCCGGGCTTCCACCCCGACGAACGCGACACGACCGAGCTGGTCGAGCGGTGGCGCGCCGAGCTGTTCGGGCCCGACGGCCGCCTCGCCGGCCTGGTCGCCTGAGGCCGCGGTCGTGGAACATCTCGACGTCCTCATCGTCGGCGCCGGCCTGTCGGGCATCGGCGCCGCCCACCACCTGCAGACCAAGTGCCCGTGGGCGCGCTACGCCATCCTCGAGGCCCGCGACGCCATCGGCGGCACGTGGGACCTGTTTCGCTACCCGGGCATCCGGTCCGACTCCGACATGTACACGCTCGGCTACTCGTTCCGGCCGTGGCGGCGGCCGGAGTCGATCGCCGAGGGCCCGACCATCCTCCAGTACATCCGCGACACGGCGGCCGAGGAGGGCATCGACCAGAAGATCCGGTTCGGCCACCGGGTCGTGGCCATCGACTGGAGCACGGCCGAGGCCCGCTGGCACGTCACGGTCGAGCGGCGGGCGGAGGATGCCGGGGGCGGCGCCGACGGGAGCGGCAACGGCTCGGGCAACGGGTCCCGTGGGGGCGAGACCGAGACCGTCGAGCTGACCTGCAGCTTCCTGTTCTCGTGCACCGGCTACTACCGCTACGACCGCGGCTACCTGCCCGACTTCCCGGGCATGGACGACTTCGCCGGCACGATCGTCCACCCCCAGCACTGGCCGGAGGACCTCGACTACGCGGGCAAGCGCATCATCGTGATCGGCAGCGGGGCGACGGCCATCACGCTGATCCCGGCCCTGGCCGAGGACGCCGAGCACGTGACGATGCTGCAGCGCTCGCCCAGCTACGTCGCCACGCTGACCCGGCGCAGCCCGCTGCCCCGCCTGCTCCACCGCCTGCTGCCCGAGCGGCAGGCCGACGCCGCCACCCGGTGGGCGCACGCCCTCGGCACCCAGGCCTTCTACCGGCTGAGCAAGCGCCGGCCCGAGCTGGTCAAGCGGATGCTGAAGCGCAACGTCCAGCGCCAGCTCCCCCCGGGCTTCGACGTCGACACGCACTTCACGCCGCGCTACGACCCGTGGGACCAGCGTTTGTGCCTCGCCCCCGACGGCGACCTGTTCGCCGCCATCCGCGCCGGCCGGGCGTCGGTGGTCACCGACCACATCGACACGTTCACCGAGAAGGGCATCCGGCTGCGGTCGGGCACCGAGCTCGAGGCCGACATCATCGTCACCGCCACCGGCCTCGACCTGCTGTTCCTCGGCGGGATGAGCCTGGCGGTCGACGGCCAGCCCGTCGACGTGTCCGAGCGGCTCACCTACAAGGGCATGATGCTCGAGGGCGTCCCCAACCTGGCCCTGGCCGTCGGCTACACGAACGCCTCGTGGACGCTCAAGTGCGAGCTGACCTGCGACTACGTGTGCCGGCTGCTCAACCACATGCGCGACACCGGGCTACGCCAGTGCATGCCCCGCAACGACAACCCGGAGGTCACGCCCACCCCGCTGCTCGGGCTGTCGTCGGGCTACATCCTGCGGGCGGCCCACCGGTTCCCCAAGCAGGGGTCGCGCTTCCCCTGGCAGGTGTACCAGAGCTACCTGCGCGACTACCGGGCCATGAAGCTCAGCAGCGTCGTCGACGGCGCCATGGAGTTCTCCAACCCCGGGCCGCTCCCCAGCACGGAGCGTGCGGAGCCCGACGCGCTCGACGCGGTCGAATCGCCACGAGTTTGACACGCTTTTGAAATAATCGTCCGGCGCGCGTAGTTTGTTCGGCACTGCGGGGCCGGCTTTTGCTGGGGGGCCGACCCCGCAGAACCGGGCTCACAGGCTGCTGGGGGGATCGCCATGCGGGCGCATGCCGGTACGGGCGCGCCGTGACGCGCCCGTGGGTGGGGGCACGTCACGCGCCGCAGCTACCTCGGGGGGATCGGTGCCCCCGGGGCGGTGGCGACCGGGTGCGCCAACGGCGGCGTCCGCGGTCGGTCTCGAGATGACCCGGCGGCGCCTGCCCACCGGGCGTCCGGCCGTCCGCGGCCCACGGTGGCCCTGGCCACCGGCCGCGCCGACCCGCACCGGGGCGAGCGGCGGCCGCCTGCGGCGGGCCGCCGGAGATCCTGTGGCCTGGGCGCCGGGCGGGGCCGCGCCGGTGTTCGTGCAGCGGGGGGGGTCGTTCACCCCCCGCCCCCGCGGCGGGTCGCTGGCATCTCGTGGGCCCGGCGGCGGGGGTGGGGGAGCTGCGGGAACGGCGTCGAGCCACGGCCGGGCGGGCCCGGCGTGGCGGGCGGCCGCGTGCGTGGCGCCGGGCCGGCGAGGCCAGCGGAGCTGTGATCGGCGGAGCCGTGACCGGGGGGGGCGTTCACTCTGCCCGGCCCCGGGCGGGGGCGGTGGCTGTGCGGTGGCGGGCGCAACCATCCTGGTGGCGGGCGTGGGCAGGGGGCGACGACGAAGTGGCGCCGGCGGCTCGTAGCCTCTCGGCAGGCCCCGGGGGCGGGCCGACGACGACGGCACCGATCGGCGGGACGCAGGAGTGGACGAAGGGCACCAACGGCAAGGCGAGGGCGATCGGCCAGCGGACGGCCCCGACCGGCCCCGCGGCTCGGGCGACCCTGCGGCCGCGCCCCTGTCGGACCGGCCCGGCGGTGAGGCGGGTGCGCCCTCGGCTGGGGCCACGTCGGGTCGGCCGGAGCCGGGTGGCCCCGCTGACGGGCCCGCGTCCGAGCGGGCGGCGGGCGGCGGGTCGAGCGAGCCCGCCGGAGCGGCGGCCGGCCGGCCCCCGGTCGGTGGTGCAGGCGGCGATGGGGCCACGGGCACGGGCACGGCTGCGGCGGGCGGTGGGGCGAGCGGGCCGGCGGCGGGTGACGCCGCCGGCGGTGGGTCGGCGGTCGATGGGCACGCGGGCGCGGGGCCCGTGGCCGGCGGGGCGGGTGTGTCCGCCGCCGGGGCGGGCTGGCCGGCGCCAGCCGCTGGTCGGGCCGCAGGCGCGGGAGCGGCCGGCCGTTCGCCTGCCGGCGGCTCGAGCGCCAGTGGCGAGGTCGTGCCGCGTTCGGGGGTCGGTGGGTATGCCGTGCCGGGGTCGGGGGTCGGTGGCGGCGTCGTGCCGGGCCCCGGGTCCGGTGGGCGCGGCTGGTCCGGGGCCGGTGGCTACGCAGGAGCGGGCGGTTCCGGGTCCGGGGGCGGCCGGTGGTCGGCCGCGGGGCCCGGTCCGGTTGGTGGCGTGGCGCCGGGGGCCGGGCCCAGTGCGGCGGCCGCGGGCGCGGGCCACCGAGAGCCGAATGGCGGTGCCGGCGGACAGGGGGCGTGGCGCGAGCGGCCGGTGGGGCCGCCGGAGGTGCATCCCCGGTTCCGGCAGTTCGGTGGGGCGGCCGCGGACGCGGCCAACGCCGGGCAGCCACAGCGGCCCGCCGGACCGCCGGAGCTTCCGACTGGGGTGCCGCGCCCGGCTGCGGCGACGACCGCGGTGGCCCCGCGCCAGGTCCGCCCGGCGGGGCCGCCCGAGGTGCCGGCCGGGGTCGCCCGCGCCGTGGGCGGGTCGACCCCGGGCGCCGCGAGCCCGTCGGTACAGGCGCCGGCACGCTCCTCGTCCAGGGTCGCCCCGGCGTACGCCACGCGGCCGGCCCGGCCGCCGGTGGCGGAGCCGTCCCGGTCCGGGGCGTCGCGTTCCGGCGCCGGCGATCTGCCGAGCGGGCCCCCGATCCGGGGCCTTCCCGCGGCGGCCCCCGGCGGGCCCGGCGCCGACTCCGACCACCTCGAGGCCGGCCGCCGGCCCGGCGACGCGGCCGGCGCCGCCCGGCGCCGCCGCCTGGTGCGGGCCGTCGCCCTGGCGGTGACGCCGGCCCTGATCGTCGCCGCCCTCATGACCGCCCTCCGCGACGACGGCGACGCCGACACCGAGCTGGCCGACCCGACCACCACCGAGACGACGACCACGACGTCGGAGGACCCGTCGTCCCCGCCGACGACCGAGCCGCCGCCGACGCCCGACCCGACGATCCAGCCTCCGCCGCCCCGCGACCCGCCCTCCGAGTGGGACCCGAACATCGCCGAGCTGGCCCGCTTCGTCGAGCGGGAGCGCCAGCTCACCTTCGAGCACCCGGTCCACGTCGAGCTGCTCTCCGAGCAGGAGTACCTGGCCCGCACGGGCGGCGACACCGGCAGCATGGGCTTCTACGACGGCCAGGGGATCGTGGTCCGGGGCACCGAGCTGACGCCGGTGCTCGAGGGCACGATCGTCCACGAGCTGACCCACGCCGTCGACGACCAGCACTTCGGGCTGGGCAACCTCCAGGGCGGGGCCCGCTCGCCCGAGGAGCTGTCGGTCATCGGTCACCTGATCGAGGGCGACGCCGTCCGCCTGGAGTGGGCGTACGACGCCATGCTCATCGCCAACGGCACCGACCCCGCCGACGTGTTCGACCAGGTCCACGCGGCCATCGGCGCCCCGGGCGTGCCGATCCCGGTCCCGCCCCCGGCGTCGACGCCGTCCACGACGGCCCCCGACCAAGGCGGCGGCCCCGGCGGCACCGACGACCAAGGCGGCGGCCGCGAGGGCGGTGGCAGCGACGAGCAAGGCGGGGGACGCGGCACGGGCAACGAGGGCGACAGCGAGGAGAACGACGACGAGCCGGGCGGCAGGACCACCACCACCGTCGACGCCCGGGGCCGCGGCACGTCCATCTTCCAGGTCCCCACCAGCCCCGACGAGGCGGCGGACCCGGCGCTGCCCTACGGCGCCTCCTATCCTCCGCTGTCGGGCGCGTTCGACATCTCGCCGTACTTCATCGGCAAGCAGATGATCGACGTGCTGGTGGCCCGGGGCGGGAACGCCGCGGTCGACGCCGCCTTCCGCGACCCGCCCCGCACGACCGAGCAGGTGCTCGACCCCCGGGCCTACCTGGCCGACGAGGGTCCCCGCGAGGTCGCGCCCTCGGCGGAGGCCGTGCCCAAGAGCGACTTCCAGGACCAGGCGTCGCTCGGCGCCCTCAACCTCTATCTGGTGCTGGCGGCGGGCATCGATCCGGTGGCCGCCCTGGACGCGGTGACCGGGTGGGGCGGCGAGTCGGCCCAGGCCTACACCGACGCCCACGGCCACCACTGCGTGCGGCTGGCCGTGGTGGGCGACACCGCCGAGGACACCGAGGAGATCGGCGAGGCGTTCGAGGCCTGGGTGGAGAGCGGGTTCGCCGAGCACGCCTCGACCGAGCGCCGGGGCGACGGCGCCCAGATGCTGACCGCCTGCGAGTTCGGCGCCAGCTCGCCGACCACCGACCCGTTCGACGCGCTGGTGCTGGCCGAGGTGCGGGGTGCCGAGGTGTGGGCGGCGATGCGCGACGCCCGCATGGACGCTGGCGACGCCTTCGCCTACGCCGACTGCGTCGTCCACGCCGTGCCGCCCGCCACCCTCCTGAGCCCGCCCGCCGGCGAGCTGCGGCCCGACGTGCGGGACGCCCTGGAGGAGGCGGCCGCCTCCTGCTGAGCGCCGGCCGGCTCCCCGCCGACCGGCGCCGAGCGCCCGCCCCCGGCCCTACTCGGCCGCCGGGGCCCCGGGCTCCGGGTGCCGCCGGGCCCGGGCCTCAGTCGCAGTACACCCTGATGTCGCCCTCCGGGCTCACCGTCGTCCGCGTCGTGCAGCCCCCGCCGGAGCCGCCCGAGCCGCCCTCGCTGGGTGGGGCCGTGGTCGTCGTGGTGCTCGGCACGGCCGTGGTCGGGGCGGTGCCGGGCGGCGCTGTCGTCGGGCCGGCGGGCGGCCCGGTCCCGGCGTCGCCGCCGACCGGCTTCTCGACCGGCTCGCCGGTCTCGAGGTCGGCGACGGTCAAAGTGTCCGACGGCTCGCCCGGCTCGACGGTCACCACCTTCCCGGGGTCGAGGCCCTCCCAGGCGTCCTCGGGGTTCTCGGCCCACGCCTCGAGGTCGAGGGCGTCGTCGCCGGCCTCGCCGGGCAGTGGCTCGGGCTCGGCGAGCGGGTTGCCGCAGTAGCACCGGGCCCGCGGCACGCCCCGGTCGTCCACGAGGACGGCGGTGCCGGCCTGCAGGATCGATTGGAAGGGCTGCGCCCGCCCGTCGGCGAAGCCGTGGTTGGTCACCCGGGTGTCGAACCGCAGCCGCACCGACGTCAGGCCAGCGATGTAGTCGGGGATCTCGTCGACGGCGATGCCGTGCACCCCGGCCCACGCCTCGGCCTGGGCGGCGTTGGCCGGGTCGGTGAGGAAGGCGACCAGCTGGGCGCTGTCGCACACCTCGGCGTCGAGGCTGCCGCCGTACAGGCCGGCCGTGCTGCCCGCCGCCACTCGGCCGGAAAGCGAGGCGGCGACCGACTCGGTCAGCTCGGGGAGGGCAGCGGCGAGCGCACCCGCCGCCCCCGCGCCCACCCCGGTGTCGAGGTTCGTGTCGAGGAACGGGTCGGCCAGCTGCGCGTCGACCGGCTCGAGCCGGACCCGCTCGCCGCCGACGTCCGCGGTCCCGCCGCCCCCGTCGTCGTCACCGCCGCAGGCGGCGAGGCCGAGGGTGGCGACCGTGACGAGTGCGGCCAGTGCGGTCAGGCCGCTGCGCTGCATGACATCACCTCACGTCAGGGCGTAGATCGGTGCCACGGAACCACGTCGGGCGTCGGACTGTCAGTGGCAATCCGGCGCCGCCATCGGACAGGTCGTCCGATGGGCGACGTACGACCGCATGTACGCCCTGATCGTGGCCGCCGGCTGGCTGGGGCTGGTCGTCAACCTGGCGTTCCACGCCGGCGACCGGCGGCTGCCGTTCTGGCATCCCGGCTACCGGCCCGGCGACGGCGACGGGGGTGCGCGTGAGGCGGCGTCCCGGCGGCGGGCTCGAGCGCCGGGCGGGCGGCCTCGGCCGCCTCGCCCTCCGGCTGGTGGTGCCCGTCGCCCTCGTCGCCCTGTGGTGGGCGACCTCATGGAACAGCTCGACCTTCGACGACCCGCCGCCGGCCCGAGTGGCGCCGGCACGTGTGCCGGCGTGATCGTGATCGGCGCCGTCGGCCTGATCGTCAGCCTCGGCTTCCTGCTCGTCGCGGCCCGTCATGCGCTGGCACCGGGGCGCTCGCGGGCTGGTCGAGACCGCCTGCGGCGGAGCGGCCCACGCCGGCGGTGGGCCAGAGGCGTGCCCGATCAGTCGTCAGTTAGGTCTTGACCTAACTGTTGTGGGCCGCAATAGTTAGGCACGTGCCTCAGCAAGTGGCCGACCTCAACCGTGTGTTCCAGGCGCTCGCCGACCCGACCCGTCGGGCGGTCGTCGAGCGTCTCGGGCGGGGGCCGGCGCCGACCTCCGAGCTGGCTCGCCCGTTCGCGATGGCGCTCCCGTCGTTCATCCAGCACCTCGACGTGCTGGAGAGCGTGGGGCTCGTCGCGTCCCGGAAGGAAGGCCGCGTGCGCACTTACCGGCTCACGCCGCGCCCGCTGCAGGCAGCCGAGGATTGGATGACCGCCCAGCGGAAAGTCTGGGAGCGCCGCCTCGACCAGTTCGACGAGTACGTCCGCACCCTGAAGGAAGAGATGGAGCGATGACCACGACCGACCCCGTCGAGACCCCCATCGACCCCGCCCTCGACCTCGTCCTCGAGCGGGAGATCGACGTCCCGACCCACCTGGTGTGGGCCGCTTGGACGACGCCGGAGCACCTCAAGCAGTGGTTCACGCCCAAGCCGTTCGAGACGGCCGAGGTCGAGCTCGACCTGCGACCCGGCGGCATCTTCCGGGTCGTCATGCGCTCGCCCGAGGGCGAGGAGATGGACCAGGGCGCCGGCTGCATCCTCGACGTGGTCGAGGGCAAGCGGCTGGTGTGGACGGGGGCGCTCGGTCCCGGCTACCGGCCGGTGGTGAGCGAGCTGCCGTTCACCGCGGTCATCACCATGGAGCCGTCGGGCGCGGGCACCCGCTACCGGGCCGTCGCCAAGCACGGCACGAAGGAGGGCAAGACCCAGCACGAGGAGATGGGCTTCCAGGAGGGCTGGGGCGCCGCCCTCGACCAGCTCGTCGAGCTGGCCCGCGGGCTCTGAGGCCGGCGGCCGGGCCGGGCGGGTCGGACGGGCCGGCGTGCCCGAGGAGGTCGCCCTCTGATGTCACCCTCTGACGCCGCCCGGCCGGCTGGGATCGGCCGGGCGGCGCGTCAGGGGACAGCTGCGGTCACGGCGGGCGGGCGGCCACCGGGGTCACCGCCCGCCGTCAGGGCTTGCGGGCCACCCCGCCGTAGAAGTGGGTGGCGGTCATGTCGGGCCGGTCCGGGCGCCACTCGTGCACGGCGACGAGCCCGGGCTCGACCAGGTCGAGCCCCTCGAAGAACCGGGCCACCTCCCCGTGGGGTCGCATGACGAACGTCTCCTGCGTCATCTCCGACAGCTTCCGCACCCCGGCCACCAGGTCGGCGAACTCGGGCATGTCGTCGGTGAGGTGGGTCAGGGCCAGGTAGCTCCCTGACGGGAGGGCGTCGACGAGCTGGCGGACGATGTCGTGCGGCCGGTCCTCCGCGGTCAGGAAGTGGAGGACCGACACGAGCATCAGGGCGACGGGCTGCTCGAAGTCGAGCGTGTCCCGGGCCTCGCGCAGGATCTTCGCCGGGTGGCGGAGGTCGCCGTCGATGTAGGCCGCCGCGCCCTCGGGCGTGGAGGCCAGCATCGCCTCGGCGTGGGCCAACACCGTCGGGTCGTTGTCGACGTAGACGATGCGCGACTCGGGGGCCAAGCCCTGGGCCACGGCGTGCACGTTGTCGGCGTTGGGCACGCCGGTGCCGATGTCGAGGAACTGGCGGATGCCGGCCTCGTTCACCAGGTAGGTGACGGCCCGGACCAGGAAGTCGCGGTTGGCCCGCACCTGAGCCTTGCCGGACTCGATGCCGCCCGGCATCAACCGGCCGGCGGCCTCGGCCGCCTGGCGGTCGACCTCGAAGTGATCGGTGCCGCCCAGCAGGTAGTCGTAGATGCGGGAGGCGTGGGGGACGTGGCGGTCGACGGGCGTCGACGGCTCTCGCCAATCGGACATGGGAAGGGCTCCCCGTGCTCAGAGGTCGTCGAACTCGCCGTCCTTCACCCCGGCGAGGAAGGCGTCCCACTCGGCCGAGGTGAAGGTGACGGTGCCCCGCTCGGGGGCGTTGCTGTTGCGGACGGCGACGAGGCCGTCGGGCCGACGGGCGGCCGCCACGCAGGCGCTGTTGGCCCCGCTGTAGCTCGAGATGCGCCAGGCGAGCTCGTCGGGCGAGCCGGGCGCGGCGGTTCTGTCGGTGTCGGCGGCGGTGTCCATGTCGGTCATGGGTGCGGCTCCATGCTGGATTCGGATTTGGACTGGAGGATGAACTCGGTGGCGACCGCGCGGACGAGGTCGATCGACTCGTCCGGGGGGAGCGCCAGGTGGGCGAGCTGGTCGAACACGATCTCGTGGTCCTGGACCTCGGGGCCCCGCTCGAGGAAGTCGGCGCTGATCCGGCCCTCGACGTAGACGGCGCTGCTCCCGCCGCTGCCGTCCATGTCGTCCCACCCGAAGCCGAGGATCGTGAACGAGCCCGAGAAGTCGGGGTGCGGCCCCCGGCTGAACGGCAGCACCTGGAGGGTCACGTTGGGCAGGGCGGCCGCCTCGGCCAGGTGCTCGAGCTGGTCGACCATGACCTCGGGCCCGCCGACGACCCGGCGCAGGATGGCCTCGTCGAGGATGAAGTGGGCCTCGAGCGGCGCGCCCTCGCGGGTGAGCACCGACCGGCGGTGCATGCGCACCTCCAGCCGGGCCTCCACCTCGTCGTCGGAGAACCGGGCGAGCTCGTGGCGCATCAGCGCCTCGGCGTAGCGCTCGGTCTGGAGCAGGCCGTGGGGGTAGAGGGCCTCCCACGAGCGCAAGGAGCTGGCGCCCTGCTCGAGCCCGATGTAGCGGGCCAGCCAGTCGGGCACGATCTCCTCGTCGTACGTCTGCCACCAGCCCCGGGTGCGCGACCGGCGGCAGGCCTCGAGCAGCGGGGGCCACTCCTCCTCGGGGACGCCGTACAGCGGCAGCAGGACCTCGGTGAGGTCGCGGGGCTTGAAGGAGTGCTTGCCGCTCTCGGTGTAGGAGACCTTGGAGGCCGTCGAGCGGAGGGCGTCGGCCGTGTCCTTCTCGGACAGTCCGGCCGCCAAGCGCCGCCGCCGCATCTCTCGCCCCAGCCAGCGGCGGGCGACGGTCGGGCTCGTGAGGCCGGGGAGCCGCGATTCTGTGGCGTCGGTCACGCGAACACTATCCCCCGTCACGGTATGTGTCGTACGGCACCCCAAACTCACAAAGCGAGGCCTTCCCACGACCCTGCGTCCGTGGTACCGTCGCTTTCGACGGAAAAGTTACTTCGTAACTTTGCTGTTGGAAATTCGCGGCGCGTTATGGGGAGGTTCATGCACGACGGCGACCACGCGGGGCCGGCCTGCGGAACGCGCCGGATCGTCGCCTTCGAGCCCCTGCCCGGTGGACCCGGCGTCGACATCGCCGGCGGCTACAGCCGGGCGATGTGGCGGCCGCGCCTCGGGAGCGCGGTCTGGGCCCTGTGGGTGGCGGTGGGCACGCGCCTCAGCACGTCCGGTCCGTTCGCCTGCCGCGTGGGCGCCGGCGGGCTGGCGTCGCTCGGCGACGCCGACGCGCTCGACCGGGCGCTGGTCGAGCTGAGCTGCCACGGCTTGGCCCGGGCCGCCGGCGAGGGCCGGTGGGAGGTGCGGACCACGTGCCCGGTACCGGTGTCGTCCGCGCCCCCCGGCACCAAGGCCGGGGCCGTGCGCCACTACCAGCAGCTGGCGGCCGGGGCCCGGCTCGACCGGTGGCGGCGCTCGCACGCGCCGGCCGGGGTCGGGCGCGCGCGGGCCTTTCCGGCCGACCCCGACGAGGCCGTCGAGGCCGTCGACGTCGCGGAGCTGGTCGGCCCCGAGGTCGGCGCGGCGCACGGGGTGCACGCGCGCGCGGCGGCCGGCCGCCAGTCCGGCGAGCCGGCCGAGGTGATCAAGCTGTCGGCTTGGCGGCGCCACCGCCGCATCGAGCGCATGCGGGTCGCCGGCGATGACTGACGCCGGCTGACCGCGGACCGCGGGCGGACGGGCAGTCCGCCCCGGCGGGGTGCCGTGCTCCAGGGGAGGGGGCATCGGACCCCGGCCGGGGCGGCGCCACCTTTCCCGGCCGTCGGCGCCGACGCCGGTGCGGTGCCCGACGCCGGTGCGGTGACTGCGCGACCGGGCCTACGCGGGCTCGTCGCCGCGCAGCGTCACCCGCTGGATGACCCGGTGCTGGTCGCCGAAGTCGCCGGCGACGGCGTGCTGGGTGGCCCGGTTGTCCCAGAAGCCGACGTCGCCGGGGCCCCAGTGGTAGCGGACCGTGTACTCGGGCTTCACCGAGTGGGCGTAGAGGAAGGAGAGCAGGGCGTCGCTCTCGTCCCGGGCCAGGCCCTTGATGTGGGACGTGAAGCCGGGGTTCACGAACAGCACCTTCTTGCCGGTCTCGGGGTGCGTGCGGACCACCGGGTGCTCGACCGGCTCGAGCGCCTCCAGCTTCTCGCCCTCCCAGGTGCCCTCGCCCAGCTGCTCGAGCAGCGGCCCGAACTGGGCGCGGCCGTCGTGGACGGCGGTCAGCGTCGACAGGAACTCCTGGAGCGCGGGGCTGAGTCCGGCGAACGCGGCTTCCTGGTCGGAGAACAGCGTGTCGCCACCGGCGGGCGGGACGACCACGGCCCGCAGGATCGACCCCATCGGCGGCCGGCGGACGAACGTCACGTCGGTGTGCCAGTGGATGCCCCGGTATCGGGTGGACACGTCGCCGTAGGCGGCCGCCAGCCGGGCCGCCGAGTAGTCGATCTCGAACACCTCGGGGTGGCCGTCCAGGCCGGGGATGACCGGGTGGCCCTCGGTCGGCTCGCCGAACCGGGAGGCGAAGGCCAGGTGGGCGGCCGGGTCGAGGTGCTGGCCCGGGAAGAACACGACCTTCCGCTCGAGCCACACCTTCCGGATGGCGGCGACAGTGGCCTCGTCGCCCTCGGCGACGGCGCGCAGATCGAGGCCCCGGATGACGGCCCCGATCGTGCCCGACAGGGGGACGACGTCGAGCTCGACGTCGGACCCGGTGGCCTCGGTGGCGGGCGCGGACGGCTCGGTAACGGACGGCTCGGTGACGGTCACGGTGCACCTCCAGGTGGATCGGCAGATGGGGCGGCGGGTCGGGTGGGCGGCCGGGCCGGCGGTCGGGCGCCCTCGGCCGCTTCGTCGACCCCCAGCTCGGCCAGCAGCCGGGAGCGGAGCGCGGCGAACCGGGGGTCGTGGCGCAGCCGGGGGGTGGGCACGTCGACGGGCACGTCGAGCGAGATGCGGCCCTCGGTCAGGACCAGCACCCGGTCGGCCAACAGCACGGCCTCGTCCACGTCGTGGGTGACGAGCAGCACGGCCGGCCGGTGGCGGGCGCACAGCTCCTGAACGAGGGCGTGCATCCGCACTCGCGTGAGGGCGTCGAGGGCTCCGAACGGCTCGTCGAGTAGCAGCAGCTGGGGCTCCCGGACGAGGGCCCGGGCCAGCGCCGCCCGCTGGGCCTCGCCGCCCGACAGCGTCTTCGGCCAGTCGTCCTCGTGGCCGGCCAGGCCCACCTCGGCCAGGGCCGCCCGGCCCCGGTCGGCGGCGCGGCCGTCGCGCAGGCCGAGGACGACGTTGTCGAGCACCGACAGCCACGGCAGCAGCCGGGCGTCCTGGAAGACGACGGCCCGCCGCTCCGCCACGTGGATCTCGCCCTCGGCCCCCGGGTCGAGCCCGGCCAGGATGCGCAGCAGCGTCGTCTTGCCGGACCCGCTCCGGCCGAGCAGGGCGACGAACTCGTCGGCCCGCAGGTCGAGGTCGATGTCCTGGAGGACGTGGCGGTCGCCGAACGAGCGGGTGGCGCCCCGGGCGGAGACCGCCAGGCCCGAGGTGGGGGCGGCGTCCCGGTCGGCCGGAGCGCCGGTGGCGTCGGCGGTGCCCGGCGCGGGGGCCGGATCCGGCGTGGGGGCGGTGCCCGCCGTGTCCATGGCGCTCATCGGCCCGGCTGCCACCGCAGCAGCCTCCGCTCGAGCAGTCGGACCGCGCCGTCCGACAGCAGGCCCAGCACCGCGTACACGGCCAGGCACATGACGATGATGTCGGTCTGGAAGAACGTCTGGGCCCGGACCATCAGGTAGCCGATGCCGCTGGTGGCGTTGATCTGCTCGGCGAACACCAGCAGCAGCCAGGCCACGCCCGTGGCCAGCCGGAGGCCGACCAGGAACCCGGCCCGGGCGCCCGGCAGCACGATGCGGCGTAGCCGCTCGATCCGGCTCAGGCCGAGCACGTCGGCCAGCTCCCGGTGCCGGGGGTCGATGGCCCGGACCGCGGCGCTCGTGTTCACGAAGATCGGGAAGGCCACGCCGAGCACGATCATCGTGACCTTGGTGGTCTCGCCGACGCCGAGCCACACGATGAGCAGGGGCTGGAGGCCGAGGATCGGGACGAACCGGAGCATCTGGAGGTTGGCGTCCACCAGGTCGTCGCCGATCCGGGACAGGCCGGCCACCAGGGCGAGCACCGTCCCGATCGGGACGCCGAGCCCCAGGCCCCAGGCCACCCGGCCGAGCGACGTCCACAGGGCGTCGCCGAGCGTGCCGTCGCGGGCCAGGTCCCAGCCCACCGTGAGCGCGCTCTGGGGGCCGGCCAGCACGTCGGGCTCCACCCAGCCGGCGGCCGACGCCACCTGCCAGAGGACGAACAGGGCGGCGACGCCGGCCAGGCGCTCGACGCTGCGGGGGACCCGCAGACGGCGCTTGCCGTCGCCGGCGGACCGGCGGGTCGGAAGCCGGACGAGGGCGGGGGGCCGGGCCGGGTCCGTCGCCGGGGCCGCGGGGGCGGCTCGGAGGCTCGGTGCGGCCGCCGACGCCGGGCCGGCGGGCGCGTCCGACGGGGCATGCGGGTTGGGCGGGGTGGTCCGGACGTCGGTCATGAGCCCTCCTCCGTCACCCGCTCCTGCTCGGCCAGGATGATCTCGTTGAGCCGGGTGTCGAACTCGGCCGTCACGTCCACCGTGTGGGGGATCTGCCCGGCCTCGGCGTACAGGTCGGCCAGCTCCTGCTGCTGCTCGACGATGTCGCCGGGGAGCTCGATGAACGACGCCACGCCCTGGGTGCGGGCCACCTCGGCCGCCCGCTCGGGGGGCAGGCCGTAGCGCTCGACGTAGATGGCCTGGGCCACCTCGTCCGGGTGCTCCCGTACGTAGGCGAACGCCCGGACCAGCCGCAGCGTGTAGTCGGCCAGCGCCGCCAGCTTGGCCTCGTCGTCGATCGTGCGCCGGCTGGCGATGAGGAACTGCGAGCGGTCGGTGATCTCGGGGGCCTCGGCCGCCACCCGGGCGTCCGGGTTGTCGGCCAGGTACATGGTCGTGAACGGCTCGACCGAGATGGCGGCGTCGGCCGAGCCGGCCTCCAGGGCCGCCGTCGCCCCGGTGATGGCGATGTCGATCGTCTCGATCTCGTCGGGCGAGACGCCGGCCTCGTCGATGGCCTGGAGCAGCGCGCCCTCCATCGCGGTGCCCCGGGTGTAGGCGACCCGCTTGCCGGCCAGGTCCTCCCAGCCGTCGATGTCGACGCCCGGCGCGGTGACGAGCGAGAAGTTCGAGTGGTCGGCGGCCCAGCCGGCGATGGCGAACAGGTCCTGGTCCTGAGCCTGGGCGAAGATCAGCGGGGTGCTGGCCACGAAGCCGGTGTCGACGGCCCCGCCCTGGAACGCCTGGAGCATGGGCGGCCCACCCTGGAACGACGAGTACTCGACCTCGTAGGGGAAGTCCCGGTCCTCGCCGGCGACCTCCAGCATCGTCTGGAGGAACTCGATCTGGTCGCCGACCCGCAGCGTCGTGCCGGGCGGGATGTCCTCCGGGTCGGGGGCGGTGACCTGGGGAGCCGTCGTCGTCGAGCCCCCCGCCCCCTCATCGGTCGACTCGCCGCCCGCTCGCGTCGAGGCGTCCGAGGTGCACGCCGCCAGCAGCGTGCTGGCCAGCACGACGGCTGCCACCGCGGCGCGCCGCGACCTCCACGTCCCTTTCACCAAGCCCCATCTCCCATTCAGCCAATAATGATCTACTTGATCAAGTTTGCCGAGAATCGGATTCTGCGCAACGTGACGTCGGTCACTGGCGCGCCGGCTCCGACGGCCGGGCCAGCCGTGTTGGGTGGCGGGTGGAGGCCGGGTCAGGCGGGGACGGCGGGGGCGTCGAGCTCGACGACCCAGTTCAGCGCCCGGTCGACGGCGGGGATGGCCTCGGGTCGGAACCCGTGACCCATCCCCGGCACGATCTCCACCCGGCTGGGCGGCGGGAGGGCGTCCCGCAGGGCGAGCGCGGCGGCCGGCGGGCAGAACCGGTCGGCGGCCCCGTGGACCACCGCCACCGGCCGCCGGACCCGGGCCGCCTGCTCCACCGGCGGCGCGCCCCGGGGCGGCCGGACAGCCAGGCGGGTCCGGAACCGGCGGGCCACGAACGACCGCCCCAGCCGGGTCTGGGTCAGCGCCACCGCGGCCACGCCGCGCGGCGTGCGGGGCACCTCCCACCGGGCCGGCGTGGCGACGATCACCGCGCCGAGCACGTTGGACCCGGCGGCCAGGTGGTTGAGCACGGCGATGCCGCCCATCGACTCGCCGGCCACGACGACCTGGCCCGAGGCCGACCGGTCGGCGGCCGCGGCCACGGCGGCGTCGACATCGAGCCGCTCCCGGTCGCCGAGCGTGCACACGCCCTCGGACGCCCGGTGCCCCCGGGCGTCGTAGGTCAGCACCGCCAAACCCCGTCCGGTCAGGTGGCGAACGGTGGCCAGCAGCCCGGGCAGGTCCTGCCCAGCGCCGAAGCCGTGGACCAGCACCGCCGCCGGGGCGCCGGCCGCGGGGACCGCCGGCTCCCACCAGCGGGCCTCGAGGCGAACCCTGTCCTCGGTGACCAGCTCGAACTGCTCGGGAGCCGGCGCCGGGACCAGGCCGCTCGACCCTGATGACGGGGCGACCACGCCCCGAGGCTAGACCGTCGGTGATCGGTTGCCGTAGTCGGCGTTACCCCCGGTCCCGCCGTCCGCGGTCGGCGGGGCGAACGAGCCGTTTGGCGGAGGGTGCTCGTGGGCGGGGGTTGCCACCGTCGGTGGCGGTAGCGGTAGATCCCGCCCGCCAGGGCCGCCACCACCGGCGGGAGCGGCCGGGCGGCGACCGTCACCGTGTCGCGAGAGCGATCGCGGTAGCGGCAGCGGGCCCGCGGCCGGAAACGGCGGCCGGCCCGCCGGCCGAGGGGACAACGGGCCGCCCGGGCGGTCGTCGGGCTGCCCACCTGCGGTCGCGGGGCGGGCCGCCCCAGGTGGCTGCGGGCCGCCCCAGGCGGCCGACCCCTTGCCAGACGCAGCCCGGAGGCGCACCCTTGGTACGCGAACGACGTCGGGGGTGATGCCCATGTGGAACGTCCGCTTGTCCCTTGACGGGGTGCGGCCCCGGGCCGGCGAGATCGGCCCGGTCCGTCGGGAGATCATCTTCGAGCCGATCCACGAGCAGCCGGCCCCCGCCGAGCCGGCGCCCGCCGCCCCCGAGCGCGAGCCCGAGACGCCCGAGCCGGTCCCCGAACCGAGCTAGCCCATGAGCGAGATCTCCCGGGCGTGCGGAGGCGGTGACACCGGGCGGTCCCTCGTCCCCGGCACCCTGCGCGGGTACCGGACCTGGCGGCCGGCCGGGCGCCGCGTCCGGATCCCCGAGGGGGCGCTGCCGCTGACCTCGGTCACCCGGCGCCGGGTGGTGTGGCCGCCGATGCTCGTCGCCCGCTGCGCGCCGTCGCCGGTGGGACGGCGCGGGCTGGCGGGGCCGCCGCTGGGCTTTCCGGGGCAGCCGCCGGGGCCGCCGAACCCGCCGCCGGCCGGGCCGCCGGCCGGGCCGCCGGACCCGCGGGCCGGGTCGCCAGGATCGCCGGGTTCCGAGGCGCAGGAGGGCCCCGCCCCCGACCACCGCGCCCCGCAGCTGGGCTGCGACTGCGGGATCTACGCCTGGTACGCCCCGGACGACACCCGCATCCTCCACGCCCGCGTGTTCGGCGTGGTCGAGGCATCCGGCGTAGTGCTCATGGGGGAGCGGGGGTTCCGGGCCGAGAAGGTGCGGATCCGGGCCGTCGCCACCCGCCACCGCCGGGTCGCAGCCGCCTGCGCCGCCGCCGGGATCCCCGTGTACCGGCGCCGCCGCGACCTGATCCGCGACCACCCACCCGAGGACCTGTCGGCGCTGCTCGGCCCGCCCGAGGCCGAGCAGGAGAACGACGGCCCGGACGAGCCCGATCCGGATCCGTCGACCGGGGTCAACCGGGTCGACCGCACGCTGGTCCTGGCCGTTTGGGCCCGCACGGCGTTCCTGGCCGTGGCCGTCGGCGTGCTCCCGGTCGCCGCCGCCGTCCTCTGCGTCGCCGTCGCCGAGCTCGCCCTCGTGGGCCTGATCGTCACCCGCTTCCGCTAGCGAGGCCCCAAACCCTCGCCGTCAGCCCGCCTCACCGGCGCCGGCCCTTCGCCGACCCCGCCGGGCGCCCCCACGGGCCCGCCGCATCGTCGGGTGTCTGTGCGGCGACCCTGGTCCGCCGTTCGCCCGCCCTCGCCCGGTCTTCGCAGGCCGCCCGGCCCACCAGCGGCCATCCCAGCGTCCGGATGGGCGCGCCCGGGCCGCCGCGCCCCGGCCGTCGGCTGATCGTCGCTCGGGGCCCGTGGGCCGGCCGGCGCCGGCCCACGGCGGGCGGGTGGGGCGCACCCGCACCCACCCCTTGACGGGCGGGCGCGGCGGCACAAATAATCAGACGACTGTTTCAAACAAGTGGATCACACGATCGCTTGAGCGAAACGAAGTCAGCAGTCAGGCAGAACACGACCACGAGGACCTTCGGGGGGATCGGATGGGCATTCGTCGGAGGGGGGCGCTCGGCGTTGCGGCGCTGGCGCTGCTGGCGGCGGCGACGATGGCGTGCGGAAGCGACGACGGCGCAGGCGGGGCGGCCGGCGGAACGGGTGACGGCGAGGGCGGCTGCACCGAAGAGCGCGTCGGCGGCAGCTTGACGATGGGCACCTTCACCGAGGCCAAGGGCCTCGATCCCATCGTCCAGTTCGGCTCGGGCGTTGCCGGCGGCATCGAGACCGCGGCCATCTTCGACCGGCTCATGGAGTGGGACCCCGAGACGGGAGAGGTCCGGCCCCGGGTCGCCGAGTCGCTGGAGCCCAACGACGACTTCACCGAGTGGACGCTCACGCTGCGGCCCGACATCACGTTCGGCAACGGCGACCCGCTGACCGCCGAGGCGGTCAAGTTCAGCATCGAGCGCACGCAGTCGGAGCAGAACCAGACCCAGTCGCGCGAGGCCGCCGCCATCATCGAGTCGGTCGAGGTGGTCGACGACCTCACCGCCCGGTTCACGCTCACCGAGGCGTGGCCCGGCTTCCCGGCCCTGCTGGCCGACGAGCCCGGCATGGTCGTGAACCCGGCCGTCGTCGAGTCGATGTCGCCGGAGGAGTTCAACCGCAACCCCCGGGGCGCGGGTGTCGGCCCCTACGAGCCTGTCCGGTTCCAGCCGGGCGAGGAGATCGTGCTCGAGGCCCGGGACGACTACTGGGGCGGCCCGGTCTGCATCCAGGAGCTGCGGTTCGTCTGGATCGCCGGCGGCGAGGCCACCCTCGACGCCTTCGAGCGCGGCGAGCTCCAGATGGCGTTCCTGCGGGACCCGCTCGTCGTCCAGCGGGCGCTGGACAGCGGCGTCCAGCACTTCCAGTCGCTCCAGAACCTCAGCGAGGTGCTGTGGTTCAACACCGAGGCGCCCCACCCGACCGAGGACGTGCGAATCCGCCGGGCCATCGCTGCCGCCATCGACGTCGAGGCCCTCGACCAGCGCATCAACGAGGGGACCGGTGCGCCGACCAGCGCCGTCATCGGCGAAGACTCGCTGCTCTACGCGGGCGCCGAGGGCCCGGCTCACGACCCCGAAGAGGCCGAGAGGCTGCTGGACGAGGTCCGCGACGAGACCGGCTATGACGGCTCGCTCACGTTCCTCTGCGACACCAATCGTGAGGAGCAGGCGGTGGCCGTCGAGGCCCAGCTGGAGTCGGTCGGCTTCGACGTCGACCTGAACAGCGCCCTCCAGGTCAGCGACCTCATCCAGCGGACCCGGGTCAACCGTGACTTCGACATCGCCTGCGGCGGGGCCAGCGTGAACGACGCCAGCCCGTGGTTGCGGCTGGCGCCCAAGATCGGCTCCGGCAACCAGGCCGAGCCGGCGTACGAGTCCGAGGACATGGACGCCGCCCTCGACGACCTGCGCTTGGCCGAGACCCTGGAGGAGCAGCAGGAGGCACTCGTCGAGGTCCAGGAGATCTGGAACCGCGACGTGCCGTCCATGAACCTCGCCACGGTCGTCGAGACGATCGTGTGGGACGAGTCGGTCCACGGGCTGACGTTCACGTCGAAGACGGTGGTCTTCTTCGACCAGGCCTGGATCGAGGGCTGACGCCATGGCCGGGACCACCCACGAGACCGCCCACGAGACGGCGAGCGCGTTCTTCCCTCAGCTCATCGACGGCCGGACCGTCGGCGCCGCCACGAACCGGACCCTCGACAGCCACGACCCGTCGACCGGGCGGGTGTGGGCCACCATCCCCCAAGGCGGGGCCGAGGACGTCGACGCCGCCGTCACCGCGGCCCGCCGGGCCCTGCCCGGCTGGCGAGCCCGCAGCGCGGCCGAGCGGGCCGCCGCCCTGCGCCGGGCCGGCGAGGCGATGGCGGCCCACGCCGAGCGGCTGGCCGCGCTCGAGTCCCGCGACTGCGGCCGCCTGCTGGCCGAGGTGAGCCAGGGCGACGTACCGGCGTGCGTCCAGATGTGGCACTACTTCGCCGGCGCGGCCGACAAGGTGCAGGGCGACACGATCGACGTGGCGCCGGCAAGCTTCGCCTTCACCCGGCGCGAAGCGGTGGGCGTCGTGGCGGTGATCATCCCGTGGAACGCGCCGCTCAGCCTGTTCACGGCGAAGGTGGCCGCCGCGCTGGCCGCCGGCAACACGGTGGTGGCCAAGCCCGCCGAGCAGGCAGCCTGCTCGGTCCTGGCGCTGGGCGAGGTGCTGGCCGACGTCCTGCCGCCCGGCGTGCTCAACATCGTGTCGGGCCTGGGCGAGGAGGTTGGCGACGCCCTGGCCCGCCACCCCGGCGTCGCCCGGATCACGTTCACCGGCTCGACCGCCACCGCCCGGCACATCAGCGCCGCCGCGGCCGGCACGCTGACCCAGCTCGCCTTCGAGCTGGGCGGCAAGTCGCCCAACATCGTGTTCGCCGACGCCGACCTCGACCAGGCGGCGGCCGGCGTGAGCACGATGGCGCTGTTCACCGGCAACGCCGGCCAGACCTGCATCGCCGGCTCCCGCATCCTGGTCGAGGAGCCGGTCTACGAGGAGATGCTGGCTCGCATCGAGAAGGCGGCCGGCGACGTCGTGCTCGGCGCGCCCGACGACCCGGCGGCGACCATGGGCCCGATCGTCTCCGCCGAGCAGTTGGAGCGGGTCCGCTCCTACATCGACCTCGGGCAGGCCGAAGGAGCTGAGCTGGTCTTCGGCGGCCGGTCCGGCGCCGCGCTGTTCCCCGAGGGCTCGCCGCTGGCCGGCGGCTACTACGTCGAGCCGACGCTGTTCGCGGGCGTGACCGGCGACATGCGCATCTGCCGGGAGGAGATCTTCGGTCCGGTGGGGGTCATCCTGCCGTTCCGCGACGACGACGAGGCGCTGGCCTTGGCCAACGACTCGGACTACGGGCTGGCGGCCGGCGTGTGGACGTCGGATCTGGCCCGCGCCCACCGCTTCGTCCGCGACCTCGAGGTCGGGACCGTGTGGGTGAACGCCTACCGCCGCCTGCACTGGGCGGTGCCGTTCGGGGGCGTGAAGGACAGCGGCTACGGGCGCGACTCGGGTGTCGAGTCCGTCCTCGAGAACACGGCGCTCAAGAGCGCCTGGATACAGCTGGATTGAGGCTGCAGTGAGGGAGGAATCATGAAGGACGGGTTCAGGGTCTTCGACGCCGACGCCCACGTCATCTATCCGACGGACCTGTGGCCGCGGTATCTCGACAAGCGGTACGTCGATCGCTTCGACCGCCGCCAGCCGCTGCCCGGCTTCGACACCTACAACCCGGTCACCGTCGACGGCCGGTGGACCCAGCACGACACGATCCTCTACGGCCGGTTCATGGAAGCCATCGACTGGACGTACGAGGACATGCAGCGCAAGTACGGGTCGATCATGACCGAGGGCTTCACCGGCGACCGTATCCGGGACGCCCTGGCTCTCGAGGGCATCGACGTCGCCGTCATCTACGGGCCCGAGTACGACATGTGGTTCGACGGCATCGACCCCGAGCTCCAGGCGGCCATGGTCCGCGCCTACAACCGGTGGGGCGCCGAGATCCGCGAGGCGTCGGGTGGACGGGTCCACACGTCGGGCCCGATCCCGCTCAACGACGTGAGCCGGGCCGTCACCGAGATCCAGTACGCCTACGACGAGCTGGGCATCCGGTGCTTCTGGGCCCGCCCCAACCCGTTCAACCACCGCACGTTGGGCGACCGCTACTACGACCCGATCTGGGAGCTGCTCCAGGACCTCGACTGCGCCTTCGCCACCCACGAGTTCATGGGGCTGCGGGGCAACTCGTTCGGCCACGACCGGTACTTCACGTTCACCGAGTGGCACGCCGTGGTCCACCAGTTCGAGGCCATGGGGGCGATCCTGTCGATGATCTGCCAGGGGGTGTTCGAGCGCTTCCCCCGGCTGCGGGTGGCCTACATGGAGGCCGGGTGCGGGTGGCTGCCGTCGTGGCTCCACCGCATCGATGAGCAGATGGAGCTGGCCGCCGCCCGGGAGTTCCCCGAGCTGACCATGTCGGCCACCGAGTACTTCCGGCGCAACTGCTGGATCTCGACCGAGTGCGAGGACCCGTATGTGGCGGACGTGATCCGGGCGTTCGGCGACGGGCACATCGTGTGGGAGAGCGACTTCCCCCACCCTGACGCCAAGTACCCGCACGCCACCGAAACGTTCCTCGGCCTGCGGCCCGACGAGATCAGCGCTGACGCCAAGCGGAAGATCCTCTGGGACAACGCCCAGGATTTCTACCGGTTCCCCGACTCCTACCTGGGGGTGTGATCCGTGGCTGCTACGAGCCACCGCGTCATTTCGGCCGACTGCCACATCAACGAGCCGCCGCACGTGTTCGACCGCGTGCCGCCGGAATACCGTGACCGCACGCCTCGCATGATGCGGGGCGAGGACGGCGGTGACGGCTGGAGCTTCGACGGCCAGCCCCCGAAGCGCACGTTCGGCATCGAAGCCATGGCCGGGCGGGCCAAAGGCGACTTTCAGCTCCAAGGGCTGCGCTTCGACGAGATCATGCCCGGCAACTACGACGGCGCTGCCCACGTCGCCGACATGGAGCGCGACGGTGTCGACGTCAGCGTCGTCTACCCGGCCCACGCCATCTTCACCTACATCGAGCCCGACCGGGGCTTGGCCCTCGCCTGCCTGCGGTCGTACAACGACTGGGTCCTCGAGGAGTTCCAGGGGGCGGCGCCCGACCGCCTGGTCGGCCTGCCCATGCTGCCGGTCGACGACGGCATGGACGTCACCGTCGCCGAGCTGGAGCGGGTGGCGGCCAAGGGGGCCCGGGGCTGCTTCATCCCCGGCATGCCCCGCCGGCCCTACAACGACCGCTACTACGAGCCCCTGTGGCGGGCCGCCTCGGAGACCGGGCTGGCGCTCAGCTTCCACCGGACGTTCGGCGGGGCGCCGCCCGACGCCGACTGGGACGAGCTGGTCGAGCAGAACGTGAGCGTGGCCGGCATCGTCAACCGGTTCTTCAGCGGCGTGCGCCCGCTGACCTACCTGATCTTCGACGGCGTGTTCGACCGGAACCCGAACCTCAAGATCGTGGCCGCCGAGGTCAACTGCGGGTGGGTGCCGTTCTGGGCCCAGACCATGGACCACACGCTGGCGACCGAGGGGGCCTGGGCGGGGGTCGAGCTCGCCCGCCAGCCCAGCGAGTACCTCGGCGAGAACGTGTTCGTCACCATCCTCGACGACCACGTGGGCTTCGACCTCATGCGGGCCGGGTTCCCCCGCCTGGCCGACACCTGCATGTTCTCGACCGATTACCCCCACAGCGTGACGCTGTGGCCGGACACGCAGAAGCATGTGGCCGAGCTGACCGCCGGGCTGGACCCGGAGGACGCCCGCAAGGTCCTGTCCGGCAACGCCGAGCGGGTGTACGGGGTGTGACCGTGTTGGGCGTCGTCTACCAGGTCCAACCCCAGCCGCCGGAGCCCGAGCACACCCGGTGGTTCCCGGCCGGCGCCGTCACGTTCGGCGTCGAGCACCGCGACGTCGACCCGGCCGGGCTGGCCGCCACCTACGCCGACGACCCGGCGGCCATGGCCGAGATCGAGGAGAAGTCGCCCGAAGGCGGCTTCTACGACTCGGGCGTGTCGCTGCACGTCAACGGCACCGACGACGGCCACGAGTACCTGCGCTTCGACCTGTTCGAGGGCGAGCCGCACTACCACTACGTGCGGCCGAGCGGCGACCACAACCACGTCGTGCCGATCGATCCGGTCGCACACGGCGACCTGCTCACCTTCGCCGTCGGATGCCTGCGCGAGCGGCTCGAGCCCATGCTGCGGCACGCCGGGGGCGACGCCGTGGCCGACGCGCTCGACCCGGGTGTGCAGGGACCGGTGATCGACGAGGTCGAGGCACTGGCCCGCCGGCTGGCCGCCGGTCCCCAGCCGTGACCGGGGTGGCCGCCGGGCCGGCCGCCCCGGCCGGGGCGACCGCCGCGTCGGCGTCGCCGGGCGGTTCCACGGTCGTCCCCGAACCGGAGGTCAAGGCCGCGCTGGCCGAGCGCGGGGTGGCGGTCCCGGCCGGGGTGGTGGTGGGCCCCGGCGGGGACGTTGCGGCCCAGGCCCAGAGTCTGCGCCCGCCGCTGGTGCTCAAGGCGTTCGGGCCTGGCATCGTCCACAAGAGCGACCTGGGGGCGGTGGCGCTCGGGCTCGAGCCCGGCGACCTGGACCGGGCGGCGGCCGACATGGCCGCCGGGTTGCGCGACCGTCACGGCGTCCAGCCGGCCGGTTTCCTGGTCGAGGAGCAGCACGCCGGGGGCCTGGAGGTCCTGGTCGGCGTCGTGCGCCGGCCCCCGTTCGGCCCGGTGGTGGCGCTCGGGCTGGGCGGCACCCTGGCCGAGGTGCTCGACCAGGTGGCGCTGCGCCTGTTCCCGGTCACCGAGCGCGACGCCCGCCAGCTGGTGCGGACCGGGCCCCTCGGCCCGCTCCTGGGCGGCGTGCGGGGCGGGCCGCCGCTCGACGAGGAGGCGCTGGTCCGCCTGGTCCTGGCGCTGGGTGGCGAGGACGGGTTGGCCGCCGCCCACGGCGACCGGCTGGCCGAGCTGGAGTGCAACCCCGTCGTGGTCGGGCCCGACGGCGCCGTGGCGCTCGACGCCCGGCTCCTGCTGCGCGACGCGCCGGCCTCCTCCGACACGGCGGCGGGACCGGACGGCAACGGGCGACCGGCGCCGGCCACCGACTTCACGCGGCTGTTCCGGCCCCGGGCGGTGGCGGTGGCCGGCGCCTCGACCAAGCGGCCGGGGTTCGGCAACCGGGCACTGGCCGCCTACCGGTCCATGGGCTGGACCGACGGGTTGTACGCCATCCATCCGACCGCCGCCGAGGTCGACGGCGTCCCCGCCCGCCCGTCCGTGGCCGACATCGACGACGTCGTCGACTACCTGCTAGTCGCCGTCCCCGCCGAGCGGTGTCCGGACATGGTGCGGTCGGCGGCCGGACGCGTCTCGTTCGTCCACGTGATCAGCGGCGGCTTCAGCGAGGCCGGTCCCGAGGGCGCCCGGCTCGAGGCCGAGCTGGCGGCCGCGGCCCGGGAGGCCGGCGTCCGAGTCCTGGGGCCGAACTGCATCGGCGTGTACTCACCGGCCGGCCGCCAGGCGTTCCAGCGCGGCGACCCCCGGGCCGAGGGCCCGGTGGGCATCGTGTCGCAGAGCGGCGGGCTGGCCGGCGACATCATCAAGGCGGGCGCCCGCCGCGGCCTGCGCTTCTCGCACCTGGCCACGGTGGGCAACGCCGTCGACGTCACGCCGGGCGAGCTGCTCGGGTGGCTGGTCGACGACCCCGCCACCGAGGTCGTGGGCGTGTACCTCGAGGGCTCGGCCGACGCCGAGCGGCTGACCGCCGCCCTGCGCCGGGCGGCCGGCCGGGTGCCGGTGGCGCTGCTGCTCGGCGGCCAGAGCGACCAGGGGGCGGCGGCCGTCGCATCGCACACCGGGTCGCTGGCCGGCGACCGCCGGGTGTGGCAGGCCGTGGCCGACGCCACCGGCGCCGTCCTCGTCAGCACGCTCGAAGACCTGCTCGCCGTGCTGGCCTACGCCCAGCGGTGGCGGCCGGCCGCCAGCCGGCCCGACGCCGGTGGCGCGTCCGCCGCGGGGCCCGCCGCGGGCGACGTGCTGGTCCTCGGGGTCGGCGGCGGGGCGTCGGTGCTGGCCACCGACGCCTGCGACCGGGCCGGCCTGGCCGTGACCCCGACCGGGCCCGACGTCCGGGACGCGTTGCGGGCGCTGGGCTACGGCGTGGGGACCAGCGTGGCCAACCCGGTGGAGATCCCGTTCGGGCCGGTCGTCCCGCCCGGGACGCTGCCCCGGGTGCTCGACCCCGTGCTGGCCGCCCAGCCCTACGCCGACGTGCTGGTCCACGTGAACGTGCAGGCGTTCTACAGCTACGGCGAGGCCGGCATCGCCCCGCTCGTCGATCAGCTCGAGGCGCTGGCCGCCGGGGCGTGGCCGGCCACCCGGCTGGCCGTCGTGGTCCGCAACCTGGAGTGCGCTCCCGGCGCCGACGCCGAGCGGCTGCGGGAGGCGCTGGTCGGGCTCGACCTGCCCTTGTTCCGCGACTTCGACGAGGCCGCCACCGCCATCGCCGCCGCCCAGCGGTTCGCGGCGGCATCCGCGGACCCCGAGATCTCGGCGTCCGCCGAGTCCAGCATGTCCGTCACCGAGGGGAGGGGACGATGACGATCGGTGTGCGTCACCCTTGGCAGGCTGTTGATTACGGCGAGTTGGTGCGGCGTTTTCCGCCGCCGCCGGAGTACTTCGAGCGGGCGTGGTATGCCGAGCCGGAGGAGATCGACCGGTTGAAGTTGGCCCGGGTGCGGGATCGGGCGGATCGGGCCTACCGGGTGCCGTTCTTTCGGCGTCGTTGGGACGAGGCGGGGTTCGATCCGCGTGACCTGCGGTCGTTGGATGATTTGGCCAAGGTGCCGTTCTACACGGTCGACGACATCCGCCAGAGCATCGAGGACCACCCGCCTTATGGCGATTACCAGGGTGTGCGGGTGGAGGACGTGTTGCGTGAGCCGGTGCGGATCCACATGTCGGGGGGCACGACCGGGACGCCTCGCCCCACGCTGTACACGCAGTGGGACCGGGAGGTGGGTGGCGTGCTCACCGCCCGGGGCATGTATCTGCAGGGCATCCGGCCCGGCGACGTGGTGCTCAACAGCTGGTCCTATGGGCTGCACAACGGCGCGTTCAGTTTCGATGAGCCGCTGCACCGGTGGTTGAGCTGTGTGGTCATCCACACCAGCACCGGGAACGTGACCAGCACGCGCAAGCAGGTGCAGTTGGCCCGCGACTACAAGGCGGCGGCCATCCTCACCACCGGCGACTACCTGCTGCGCATCGTGGCCGAGGCCGAGGCCATGGGCATCGACGTGCGCCGCGACCTGAGCATCCGGTCGCTGGCCACCTGCATCGGCAACGAGGAGGAGCTGGAGGCCATCTTCGGCGTGCCGGCCCTGGCCACCTACGGGTTCCACGAGGTCGGCTACGTGGCTGTCGAGTGCCCGGCCAAGCAGGGCCTCCACATCTTCGAGGACGCCTTCCACGTCGAGGTCGTCGACCCCGACACCGGCGAGCCGCTGCCCGACGGCGAGACCGGCGCCCTGGTGGTCACCGAGTTCTACAAGACCGGCAGCCCGCAGTTCCGCTACAACATCATGGACCTGTCGTTCCTGTACCCCCGGGAACGCTGCGCGTGCGGCAGCTGGCTCCGCCGCATGGGCCGCTTCGCCGGCCGGGGCGACAACATGGTCAAACTCCGCGGCGTGAACGTCTGGCCCGAGGGCGTCGGGCGGATCGCCACCGCCGTCCCCGGCGCCACGCCCGACTACCTCGTGCGGGCCTACCGGCGCGACGGCCGCGACGAGCTGGAGGTGTCCGTGGCCAGCGACGCCCCACCCGAGACGTGGGACGACCTGCGCACCGAGATCGAGCGCCAGCTCCACGACCAGCTCGGCGTACGCATCGGCGCCCGCATCGTGGCCCCCGGCGCCCTCGACGACCTCACCGAGATCCGGACCTCGCCGAAGCCCAAGCGCTTCCGCGACGAGCGCCGCTCGTGAGCACCGTGACCCGCCCCCCGGTCGTCGACTACCTGTGCAACTCGTTCCTACCCGAACGCGCCGCCGACTGGGACCGCATCGTCGCCGCCCAAGGCGTCCCGCTCAAAGTGCGCCGCGACCCCACCGACAGCTTCGCCCCACCCGACGAGCTCGTAGCCCGCATGGACGAGCTCGGCATCGCCACCCTCATCGTCGTCACCGGCGACCCCCACGCCTCGCTGGTGATGCCCCACTACACCGAGATCATCGCCCGCTGGGAGGAAACCGAAAACCTCGCCGCCACCCACCCCGGCCGCTTCGTCGGACTGTGGGCCATCGACCTCGACCAAGGCATGGCCGGCGTGCGCCGCGCCGCCCAAGCCCTGGACGCCCCCTGGATCGTCGGACTCTGGAACCACGTCCACTCCTTCGACCGGCCCTTCGACCACGCCGACCTCTACCCCTTCTACGCCCTCGCCTCCGAACGCGACGTCCCAGTCGTCATGCAGGCCGGCACCTCCGGCGGCCTTGCACCCAGCGCCTGCGGCCAACCCATCGGCATCGACCGACCCGCCCTCTACTTCCCCGACACCACCTTCGTGCTCTCCCACACCGGCTGGCCCTGGGTCACCGAGGCCATCGCCATGGCCCTCAAACACCCCAACGTGTACCTCGGCACCGCCGCCTACCCACCCCGCCACTGGAACGACGAGCTCGTCACCTTCATCCGCCGACCCGGCCGCCACAAGGTCCTGTTCGGCACCAACTTCCCCACCGTCGGCCACCGACACGCCCTCACCCAACTCCCCGAGCTCAACCTCGGCACCGACATCGAACAACTCCTCCTGTCCGACAACGCCCGCCGCGTGTTCCGCCGGCTGCCGCCACCCCCGGCGTCCGGTCCTGCCGAAGGTCAAGGTCAAACGGACGACTGAGTAACATGGCGGAATGCCCGCTCAAGCGGCTATGAGCCGGAAGCGCGGCCGTCGCTCCGGCGTCCGGAGCAACGAGGCCGGCCACGAGACCCGCGAGCGCCTGCTCGACGCAGCCGAGAGGCTGTTCGCCGAGCGCGGGCTGGACGCCGTCTCGGTGCGCGACATCACCGAGGAGGCGGGCGCCAACACCGCTTCGATCCACTACCACTTCGGGTCGAAGCTCGACCTGATCGCGGCGACGCTCCGGCGTCGCGCCGACGGCCTCGGGGCCCGGCGCGACGAGCTGCTCGACGAGGTCGAGGCCCGCGAGGACGTCGACCTCCGCTCGGTCGTCGAGGCGCTCGTCCGGCCCACCGCCGAGTTGGCCGCCTCGAGCGAGGGCGGGCGCCACTACGTCGCGTTCCTGGCCGCCCTCGGCAACCACGCCGAGCTCGTGCCGGTGCTGTTCGAGCTGTTCGACCCCTACACCGAGCGGTTCCTCAAGGTGCTGGCCCGGGCCACGCCCGAGCTGCCCGACGACGTGCGGCTCATGCGGTTCGCGGTCAGCAAGGAGCTGATCAACCGGGTGCTCGGCCAGCCCGACGGCCAGGTGCGTTGGTGGCTCGAGCAGCGCCAGCCCGGCGCCGCCCGCTTCATCGTCGACCGGATGATGGACCTGCTGGTCGGTGTGTTCCAGGCCCCCGTGTCCACGCCGCGCTACGCCGACCTCGACATCGCGCCCTGACGGGCCGGGCTCCCGGCGGGGTGGCGGCCCCCTGGTGGGGCCCGGCGCCAGCCGCCGGGCTCAGGCGCCGGGCGGCGGCGCGCCGAGCCCGCCGCCGCCCGAGGTCTCCATGACGAAGCGGTCGCCGCGCTCGAACCGGAGGTTGGTGGCCTTGGCCGGCAGGACCTCCTCCGTGCCGTCCGGGCGCCGCCGCCGGTAGGAGCCGGGTCGCCCCGGCGACCCGCCGTCCCGGCCGGGCGGGGGGAGCCGCAGCCGGTCGCCCCGGGTGTCGACCAAGGCGTCGTCCAGCAGCTCGATCACGGTCCGGGTGCCGCGGCCGCCCCGCCAGCGGCCGGCACCGCCCGAGTCGGGGATCAGCTCCACCGCCTCGAACCGCAGCGGGACCGCGGCCTCGATCGGCTCCACCTGGGGGATGAGGTTGCGGCCGCCGCCGAACAGCCCGCCGGCCGCGTCGAGGCCGTCCAGGCCGCGGCGGGCGCCGCTGCCCCCGAAGTCGAACGCCATGTGGAGCCAGTGCCGCCCGTCCGGGCGCCGGCCGCCGATGCTGAAGCCCTGGAGGATGCCGGACGCGGCCACGGTGTGCTCGGGCGACGCCTGGGCCAGCGCCTCGTACAGGGCCTCGACCGCGGCGCACACCGCGATGTGGCGGCCGCCGCCCGGGTACGGCCGGGTCGGGTTGACCAGGCTGCCCTCGGGCAGGACCACCTCGATCGGCCGGAAGCAACCCTCGTTCATCGGGATCGTGGCGTCGACGAACGACCGGACCGCATAGAGCACGCCCGACAGCACCTGCGAGGCGCCGGCGTTGACGGCGGCCGGCACCTGGTCGTCGGTGCCGGTGAAGTCGATGCGGATCGTGTCGCCCGCCACCTCGGCGGTCACCCGGACCCACAGCTCGCGCCCCGGCACCTGGCCGTCATCGTCGATCGGGTAGGCGCCGCGGTAGGTGCCGTCGGCCAGGCCGGCGATCTCCTGGCGCATGCGGCGCTCGGCGTAGTCCCAGGCGGCGGTGACGCCGGCGGCGAACCCGTCTGGGCCGTGGGCCGCCACCAGCTCGTCCACCCGGCGGGCCGCCACCGCCGTCCCGGCCACCAGGGCCCGGACGTCGCCGAGCAGCTTGTCGGGCTGGCGGCTGTTGGCGGCGAGCAGGGCCTCGATGTCGGCCACCGGGCCCTCAGCGGTGGCCAGCCGCACCGGCGGCAGCTGCAGCCCCTCGAGGAACACGTCGGTGGCGTCGGCGGCCATGCCGCCGGCCGACAGGCCGCCCAGGTCGGCGACGTGGATGAGCGTCCCGGTGAACCACCGGGCCTCACCCTCGACGAACACCGGCCGGAACACGATCAGGTCGTTCGCGTGGATGCCGCCCCCGTAGACGTCGTTGGTGACGAACACGTCGCCCGGGGCCATGCCGGCGGCCGGGTGGCGGGCGAGCACGGGGGGCAGCGACGAGCGCAGGCTGGCGGCGTGCGACAGCGACGTCGACTGCGACTGGGCGACCAGGTGGCCCTCGGCGTCGAGCACGGCGGCGGCCGCGTCGGCGCCCTCGACGATGAACGTCGAGTGGGCGCCCCGGACGACCACGATGCCGGCCTCCTCGGCGGCGACGGCCAGGGCGTTGCGGAACACCTCGGCCGTGAGCGGGTCGGTGGGACGGTCGGTGGGTGGGGACGTCACCGCGCCTCCAGGGTCAGGGCCTCCAGGATCAGGTGGCCATGGGCGTGCACCGCTGCCGTCCAGCCGGGTGGGACGAGCGCGGTCGTGTCGGGCGCCACCACGAGGGCCGGGCCGGCCAGCTCGTCGCCGGGGCGCAGCTGCTCCCGACGGAACACGGGGACGGCGGTGAAACCGTCGCCGGCTCCCTCGTTGGCGTCGTCGCGCCCGGTGCCGGACGGGGCCGGCCCGCCCAGGTGGACCCGCCGGGTGCCGGCCGGGGTGGCCGGCGCGCGGACGTCCCCAACGTCGGGCCCGCCGGGGGCTGAGGGGCGGGCGGCCGGGACCGTGACGCGGGCCCGCAGGGTGACCAGCTCGGTGGGGTCCTCGAGCACGATCCCGTAGGTGTCCCGCTGGTAGCGGTGGAACGCCGCCTCCAGCTCGGCCAGGGTTGCGGCGGTGACGGGACCGGCGGGCACCGGCAGCGACACCTCGGTGGCCTGGCCTCGGTAGCGCAGGTCGGCGGCCCGCTCGACCCGCACGTCCGCCACCGCCACGCCCAGCTCGGCGGCGGCGTCGGCAGCCAGCTGCGCCAGGGCCGCCTCGACCGCGTCGGGGTCGGCCGCCCGTGTCAGCGCCGGGCCCGGGAAGCCGGCCCCGGGCTCGCCGGATTCGCCGAGCCCACCGGGCCGACCCGGTGCCGGGGCGGTCGCCGCCCGCTCGTGGCCGAGCTCGCACTCCAGCAGGCCGACGGCTGAGCCGACGCCGGCCGCCTGCGGCACCACGACGGTCCGGATGCCGAACCGCTCGGCCAGCCGGGCGGCGTGGACCGGCCCGGCGCCGCCGAGCACGACGAGCGCGAACCGGCGGGGGTCGACACCCCGCTGCACCGACACCACGTGCACGGCGCTGGCCATCGCCGCGTTGGCCAGCTCGTGGACGGCGGCCGCCGCTGCCACGACGTCGACCCCGAGCGGCTCGGCCACCCCGGACCGCAGGGCGGCCACCGCCCGGTCCCGGTCGAGCGCCAGGCCGCCGCTGGTGAAGCCGTCGGCGGCCAGGTAGCCGAGGACGAGGTTGGCGTCGGTGACGGTCGGCTCGGTCCCGCCCCGGCCGTAGCAGGCTGGCCCCGGCTCGGCGCCGGCCGAGCGCGGCCCCAGGCGCAGGGCCCCGCCGGCATCGACCCAGGCGATGCTCCCGCCGCCGGCCCCGACCTCGGCCAGGTCGACGGCCGGCAGGGCGATCGTCAGCCCGCCCCCGCGCCCGCCGGCGCTCATCCGGCCGCCTAGGGAGAACGAGGGCGTGATGCCGGGCCGGCCGTCCCGCACGACCGCGGCCTTGGCCGTCGTCCCGCCCATGTCCAGCGCCAGGGTGTCGGGCAGCCCGAGGGCGGAGCCGATCTCCCGCACGGCCATCACCCCGGCGGCCGGCCCGGACTCCACCGTGGCCACCGCCCGGCGAGCCGCCAGCTCGGCCGACAGCACGTCGCCGCTCGAGCCCATGACGTGCAGGGGCGCGGTGATGCCGAGGTCCCGCAGCCGGCCCTCGAGCCGGCGCAGGTAGGCGCTCATGACCGGCCCCACCGTGGCCGACATGACCGTGGTCACGGCCCGGTCGTGCTCCCGGGCCTGGGGCAGCACGTCGGTCGAGCACACGACGAGCACGCCGGGCAGCCGGCGCCGGCACAGCTCGGCCAGGCGGCGCTCGTGGTCGGGGTTGGCGTAGGCGTGGAGCAGGCAGATCGCCACCGCGGCCACGTCGAGGGCGGCGACGGAGTCGACGATCCGGGCGGCGGCCTCCTCGTCGAGCGGGCGGACGACCTCGCCGCGGGGCCCGATCCGCTCGGGGACCTCGAACGTGCGCTCGGGCGGGACCGGCGATGGGGTCGGTGACCAGAACAGGTCGTGCCGCTCCTCCTCCACCCGGGCCTGGCGGCCCAGCTCCAGCAGCGAGCCGAACCCGGCCGTGGTCAGGAACGCCACCGGGGCGCCCCGGCGTTCGAGGATCACGTTGGTGGCCAGGGTCGTGCCGTGGACGACCCTGGCCACGTCCGCCGGGCGACCGCCGGCCCGGTCGAGGACCTGGCGGGCGCCGGCGATGAGCCCGTCGATGGGGTCGGCGGTGGTGGGGCACTTGGTGGTCCATAGGCCGCCGGCCGCGTCGGCCAGCACCACGTCGGTGAACGTCCCGCCGATGTCGGCCGCCAGCGCCAGCGCCCCCACCGCCCGTCCCCGGGGTGAGCCCGCCTCGCCGGCTGTCGTCTGGCCCGTGGCGCCGGCCGCTTCCGGCGGCGGCGTCGTCCCGGTCGTCGGTGCGCTCATCCGGCTCGGCTCAGCACGCCGTCGGCGGCCTCGGGGACGTCGGCGCTGGCCGCGCGGGCGGCGCGGACCGCCGCCTCCAGCGCCCGGTGGGCAGCGAGGACCTCTCGGGCCGCCGCCACGTACGCCTCGCCCACCCGGGTGAGCGTCGTGCCCTGCCCGCTGCGGTGGAACAGCCGGGCGCCGACCCGGGCCTCGATGGCGGCGACGGCCCGCGACAGCGCCGACTGGCTCACATGTAGGTCGGCGGCGGCGCGCCGGAATCCGCCCCGCTCGGCGACCCCGACGACGAACTCCAGGTGGTGAAGGTTCACGGGCGGCTCCCCCCGGGGCCGGACTACTCTTAATCAACCGTTTCAAGCGATCAGTTTAATCACCCGATCGGAGGGGGATCCATGGAGACGCCGGGACAGGCCGGACAGAGCCGGGAGGCGCGGGCCGTCGTGCTGCGCTCGCTGGAGGAGGGGCCCCGGCTGGAGACGGTGACAATCGACCCGCCCCGTCCGGGCGAGGTGCTCGTGCGGGTGGCGGCGTCGGGCGTGTGTGGGTCCGACCTCCACGTGCTCGCCGGCCGGTCCGAGGCCATGACGCTGCCGGTGGTCCTGGGGCACGAGGGGGCTGGGGTCGTCGAGGCGGTGGGGGACGGCGTCACCTCCGTCGCCGAGGGCGACCACGTCGTGATCGCCCTCTACGGGCCCTGCCACCGGTGCGGGCCGTGCTCGGTCGGGCGCTTTCCCCAGTGCGAGGGGCCCGAGCGGGTCCAGGCGATCGTGGGCCGCATGGCCGACGGCTCGACCCGGCTCCGTGGCACCGACGGCGAGCCGCTCCACCCCATGGTGGGCGCTGGCACGCTGTGCGAGCGGGCGGTCGTGCGGGAGGCCCAGGTCGTGCGCATCGACCCGGCCGTGCCGCTGGAGCTCGCCTGCCTGGCCGGCTGCGGGGTCACGACCGGGGTGGGGGCCGTGTTCAACACGGCCCGGGTCGAGCCCGGCCAGACGGTGGCGGTGGTGGGGTGCGGCGGCGTCGGGCTCAACGTGGTCCAAGCCGCCCGGGTCGCCGGCGCCGGGGCCGTCGTCGCCCTCGACACCAACCCGGCCAAGCTCGAGCTGGCGGCCAAGCTCGGCGCCACGGCCACGGTGACCGTGCCGGCCGGCCCCGGCGACGGTGCCGACGGCTCCGGAGCCCCCGACATCGCCGGGCTGCTCGCCCCGGTCGTGCCGGGCGGCGTCGACGTGGCCTTCGAGGTGGTGGGCCAGCCCGAGCTCATCGCCCAGACGTTCCGGGCCGTCCGCCCGGGCGGCACGTGCGTCATGGTCGGCTCGCCCCCGCCGGGGTCCACCATCCCCATCGATGGGCGGGCGCTGTTCGCCGACCGCCGGGTGCTCGGCTGCCTGGGCGGTGGGAACGTGCCGGCCCGCGACATCCCCCGCATCCTGGACCTCTACCGGCAGGGCCGGCTCGACCTCGACGCCCTGGTGTCGGCCCGCCGCCCGCTGGAGGAGTTCGCGGCGGCCATCGACGAGACCCGCCGGGGCGAGGTCGCCCGCAGCGTCGTGCTGCTGGCCTGACCGTCGGCCTCCCGGCCGGCGGCGGCCCGGCGGGCGCTCAGCCGGCCGGCCGCTCAGCCGGCCGGCCGGAACCCGGCGGACGCCCTCCCGGCCGGCCGCTCAGCCGGCCGGCCGGAAGTAGGGCAGCGTCGTGCCGTCCGCCCGGTCCTCGAACACCACCTCGACCGGCAGGCCGACCCGGCAGGCCTCCGGCGGGCAGTCGACCAGGCCGGTGTGGACGAACGGGCCCTCGTCCAGCCGCACCACGGCCACGATGTAGGGCACGCGGTCGGCGTGCTGGGCCGTGTAGGCGTGGTGGTACACGGTCCAGGTGTGGAGGGTGCCGGTCCCGGCGGCCGGCACCCAGGCCATGGCGTCGCCGCCGTGCTCCACGCAGCAGGTGGCCGGCCAGTACGCCCGGCCGCAGACCTCGCAGCGGTGGACGAGCAGCTCGTGGCGGCGGCAGGCCTCCCAGAAGGGACGGTCGAGCTCGTCCGGCGCCCCGGCCGGCAGCGGGCCGGCCCCGGCGTCCGTCTCGGTACTCGTCTCCGCGCTCATCGGTCCACCCCCAGGATCAGCGTGGCGTGCGTCGAGGTGTTCTGGATGCCGCCGTGCCCGCCGTGCCCGGTGACCAGGGCGACCTCGGCCCCCTCCACCTGGGTGGCCCCGCCCTCGCCCCGCAGCTGCCAGACGGCCTCGCAGATGGCGGTGAAGCCCGTGCAGTAGAAGCCCGAGTGCTGGCCGCCGCCGGTGTTGGTGGGGATCGTGCCGCCGACCCGGGTGGCGCCCGACTCCACGAACGGCCCGCCCTCGCCCGGCCCGCAGAAGCCGTAGGCCTCGAGCTGCATGATCACCGAGATCGTGAAGGGGTCGTAGATCTGGGCGACGTCGATGTCGTCGACGGTCACGCCGGCCTGGCCGAAGGCGGTGGCCTTGGCCGGGGCGACGTCGTCGTGCAGGTCCCACACCTCGCCGCTCCACCAGTTGCGGAGCTGGTGGCCGCTGCCCGCCCCCAGCACGGTCACGGGGCGGCACGGCAGGTCCCGCGCCCGCTCGGTCGTCGTGACCAGCACGACCACGCCGCCGTCGGTGTCGCGGCAGCAGTCGAGCAGCCGCAGCGGGTCGACGATGAGCCGGGACGCCTGGTGGTCCTCGATCGTGATCGGCTGGCCGTAGCCGACGGTGCCGGGCCGGTCGACGGCGTGGCTGCGGGCGGCGACAGCCACGGCGCCGAGGTGGCGGGACGTCGTCCCGTACCGCTCCATGTGGCGCCGGGCGTGGAGGGCGTGGGCGCCGGCCGCGCCGATCAGGCCGTACTCGCCGCCGTAGCCGTAGGCGAAGTCGCCGTAGCCGCCGGCGCTGCCGTCCGCCCGGCGCAGGAACCCGCCGGTGGGGGCCGAGGCGTAGCCGCAGGCCACCACCTCGGCCTGGCCCATGGCGATGGCGCCCATCGCGTTGATGATCGACCACGCCGGCGTCGCACCCCCGGTCTGCATCGTGTAGCCGAAGCGGGGTGCCAGGCCGAGGTGGCGTAGGTCCTCGAACATCTCGCTGGAGGTCCCGATGTAGCCGTCGACGTCGGCCCGGGTCAGGCCGGCGTCGGCCAACGCCGCTTCGAGCGCCCGTCGGCGCAGCTCGCGGGGCGGGAGGCCCAGGTGGCGGCCCTGCTCGGTGACCCCCAGGCCGGCGATGCAGTACTGCCCTGGTCGAAAGCCGGTCATCGAGGCGACCCTAACGGGAAAAGCGGCTCTGACCAGCGAAAACGCGATGCAACTGCTCGATCACCGTAGCGTGGCGGGCCGTGGACGACCGACCCGACGACCGACCCGTTGACGAGCGACCGGTGGACCAGCGGCCCGGGGACGAGCGGGCCGACGAGGCGGCCGACGCCACCCCGACCCCGGACGACGGGACGCCGTGGTGGGGGACCGGGGCGGCCGCCACCCAGTGCGAGGGCGCGGCGCCCCGGGCCGACTGGGCGGGGTGGGAGGCCGACGGGCTCGTCCCGCCGTCCCGCGACGGCAACGGCTTCCGGACCCGGTACGCCGACGATCTCGAGCTGTTCGCCGCCCACGGCCTGCGCCGGTACCGGCTCACCGTCGAGTGGGCGCGACTCGAGCCCCACGAGGGCCGCTGGAACACGGAGGAGGTCGACCACCTCGTCGCCGTCCTGCGGGCCGCCCGGGCCGCCGGCGTCGAGGTGTGGGCCTGCCTGCTGCACGGCACCGCGCCCGGCTGGTTCACCGACGATCGCCGGGGCTGGCTCGACGACAAGGCGGCCCGGCTCGACTGGCCTCGGCACGTCGACCGGGTGGCCGAGGCGATCGGCGACCTGGTGGCGGGGTGGATCCCCATCCACGACCCCGACCTGCAAGCCCGCCTCGGCTTCCTCGACGGCGTTTTCCCGCCCGGCCGGCGCGACGAGGACGACCACCGCGACGCCCGCGCCGCGCTGCGCCGGGCCGAGGACGAGGCCGCCCGGCTCCTGCACGGCCCCCACCCCGTGGCGGTGGCGCTCCGGACCGACGACCCGGCCCGGGAGGCGGGCGACCTCCTGGTCGTGAACGCCGTCGTCCCCGAGGTCGAGCGGGCGCTGGAGCGGGCCGCCGACGCCGCCCCCGACGCCGAGCTGCTGGTCGTCGTCGGCGACCCGGACACGAGCGTCGACCACGACGAGCGGGGCGCCCGGCTGCGCCGGGCCCGGGCCACGGTCGACGAGGCGGCCCGGGGCGGGCTGGCCGTGCGGGGAGCGTTCGTGCTGCCCGCGGTCGACGGCTACGAGTGGCACCGGGGCTTCGACGCCCACCTGGGGCTGTTCGACCGCGACCGCAACCCCCGCCCGGCGGTGGCCGAGCTGGCCCCGGCGGGGTAGACGGCGCCGGCGGGCCGGCCCGAAGCGTGTAGGCCGGGCGCCCGAACGCGACGGTGTCAGGCCCGCGCCGGTTGGCGGGCGGTGCGCTCGGCCCGCTCGGGCACGAGCTCGTAGATCAGCTGGTAGGCAAACAGGCTGGGCATCACCCGGGTGGCGACGCGGTCGACCCGGCGAGCCACCCGCCGCAGCGTGCCCTCGCGGCGCTCGCCGGCGTCGCCCCCGTCGCCGCCCTGGCCCCGCTCGACCACCTCGAGCGGCAGGCCGGTGACCGTGCGGCGGGCGACCCGCCAACCGTGCTCGCGGGCCAGGCGCTCGAAGCTCCGCTGGGTGAAGAACCGCAGGTGGGTGCGGTCGAGGATGCCGCGACGGTCGTAGTCGAACCGGCCGGTCAGCACCCGCAGGCGCGGGTACCAGTGCACGAAGTTGGGGATCGACGCCACCAGCACCCCGCCGGGGGCCAGCAGGTCGTGGGCCTCCTCGAGGATCTGCTCGGGGCGCCGGACGTGCTCGAGCACGTCGGCGGCGACGATGGCGTCGAACGTGCCCTCGACCTCGGGCGGGAGGCCGGCGTCGAGGTCGTGCTGCACGAACCGGTCGACCCGGTCCTTCACGCCCTCGGCCGCGGCGATGTCGACCCCGACCACGTGGTGGCCGGCCTCCCGCAGCTGCTGGGCGACGTAGCCGTCGGCGCACCCCAGGTCGAGCACCCGGCCGGCCGGGCGGTCGCGCAGCCAGCCCACGATCTGGCCGTGCGAGCTGCCGTCGGAGCCCTTGGCCTCGTAGGTCTGGCTGGCGAAGGCCAGCTCGCCGGTGCCGAAGCCCATCTTGTGGGCCCGGTAACGCAGCACGTCGCGCGTGACGAGCCGGGCGTACTTCAGACCGTTCACATACGAGATCTCGTCGCCGTAGAACGTGGGGATCGGGATCTCGACGATCCGTCGCCCGGCCTCGATCAGCTGGACGATGATCTGGGTGTCGAAGTTGAAGTCGTCGTCGTTCTTCTCGAACGGCAGGCCCCGCAGCGCCTCGACGGAGTAGGCCCGGTAGCCGGAGTGCCACTCCGACAGGTTGGCCCCGACCACCGCGTTCTCGAGCCGGGTCAGGATCTTGTTGCCGACGTACTTGTAGAGCGGCATGCCGCCCCGGCGGGCCGCGCCCGGCGTGAGCATGCGCGAGCCGAACACGGCGTCGGCCTCGCCCCGCTCGAGCGGCGCCACCATGTCGGGCAGCTTCTCGGGGGCGTACTGCCCGTCGCCGTGGACCATGACGATGATGTCGAGCCCGCGCTCGATGGCCCAGCGGTAGCCGACCTTCTGGTTGCCGCCGTAGCCCAGGTTGCGGGGGTTGCGGACCACCTCGAGCGGCAGCGTCGGGTCGATCTGCCGGTAGCCCAGGCCGACGAGGTAGGTCGAGTCCGCGCTGTGGTCGTCGCTGACGAGGATGGCGTCGATGCGGGGCCGGAAGTCGCGGGGGATGCGGTCGAGGACGCGCGCCAGGGTGGCGGCGGCGTTGTAGGCGACCACGAGGATCCCGATACGGGGCTGCACGGGCGGCATCATACGAGGCGGGTGTGGCGGCCGTCCCCTGCGACCCTCACTCCCCGGAGGGGTGTCACTACCAGGAGAAACGATCGGGCAGACCGCTGGCGGACGGCCTGCGTAGGCACCATTATGTCTGCCATGGCTGGGAGAGGCGGACGACAGGACGCGGGCTTGGGCGTGCGGCCCGCGCCCCGGGCGGGCGCCGGGCCGACCGTCATCGCCGCCGGTCTGGTCGTGCTCGTGATCGGCCTCGGGTGGCTCAACCACAGCGGCCAGAGCGGCGACGGCAACACGCCGTTCGCCCGCGACGTGTCGCAGGCCATCGAGCGGGCCGAGGCGGTGGGCGAGATCCCCGGCAGCGAGCCGGCCCGGCCGTCGCAGCTCGACGGCGCCGAGATCGCCAACAGCGGGAGCGCCCCGCGGCGCACCACGTCGACCACGGTGGTCATCGACCCCGAGACCGGGCTGCGCATCACGGTCACCTTGCCCGCCGAAAGCGCCGCGGCCGGCCCGCCGTCCACCTCCGGCGGCTCGGGCACGACCGGGTCGGAAACGACCGAGGGCTCCGGCGGCGGCTCGGGCTCGGGTGGCAGCACGCCGGGCACCAGCGGGGACGGCGGCAGCGGCACGACGAGCCCGCCGTCGTCGGCCAACCCGCCCTCGACGAGCCCGCCGGCGACAGATCCGCCGGCGACGGATCCGCCGACCACCGACCCGCCCACGACGGATCCGCCGACCACCGACCCGCCGACGACCGAGCCGTCGCCCGGCCTCATCGGTGGCCTCCTCGACGGCGTGCTCGGCCTGCTCGGCCTCTGATCGTCCGCCGCCGACTGATCGTCCGCCGACCGATCGTCCGCCGCCGACTGATCGTCCACGGGCTGATCGATCGTCCGCGGCTGAAACTCCACTGACCGCCCCGGGCTGCTGACCGCCGCTCGCCCCGCGCCGGCCCGGCCGGCGGGGAGACGGGGCCGACCGGGCCGGTGGGGCTGGGACAGCGGATGCGCCCGCGGCTCAGCCGCCGGCGTCCTTCGCCGTGGTGGTCGAGCTGCTCGACGTGCTCGACGTCGACGTCGAGGTGCTGGTCGAGGGCGGCGGCTCGGTCGTCGTCGTGGAGCCGTCCGTGGTCGTGGTGGTGGGCTCGGTCGTGGTGGTCGAGCCGTCCGTGGTCGTGGTGGTGGGCTCGGTCGTGGTGGTCGTCGAGCCCTCGGTGGTGGTCGTCGTCGGGCGGGTCGTCGTGGTGGGCCGCGTGGACGACGTCGTGGACGGGTGGGTCGGGCGGGGCCGGGTGGTCGAGGTCCCCGGTGCGTCGCCGCCCGGCGCGGGCGTGCCCGCGGCGAGCTCCCACCACCAGGCGATCGAGTGGAGCTCGACCGGCGTCAGCGTGGTCGTCGTGGCGTCGCCGTTCGGGGCCGTCGTCGTGGTCACCAGGCCGTCGTCCACGGTGACGAGCGTGCTCGGCCCGAACGGCACGGGCACGGCGGCCCGGCTCGTCGGCAGGTCGGCGTCGCGGAGGCCGCCGGTGATGGCGGTCACGCCGCCGGCGCTGTAGGGGATCGCGGCCCGCTCGCGGCGGTCGTCGCCCGCCGTGGCCAGCCAGCCGACGACCAGGGCCGTCAGCACCAAGCCGGCGCCGCACACCTTCAGTACCGTCCCGCGGGGACGTGCCCGGTCACGGGCTCGCGCTCGGGCGCGTCGGGGGACTTTGTCCGCCTTCTTGGGGGGCATAGATGGCCGATCCTCTAGTCGACGCGAGGCGGACTCGGTTACGTGCCGTGACTATGCCGCCCCGCAGAGTGTCGTGCGGACGGCACAATAGCGCGTAGCGCGTTCGCAATGCTCCTCAGAGTGGCGAAAGCCGACGGAGCGCGGTCTCGGGCGCCAGGTGCTCTGCGGTCAGGCGCTCCGGCGTCCGCCCGAGCGGCGCAGCTCGCGCTTCTGCTCGATGAAGTCGACCAGCACGTAGTCGCCCAGCGTCTCGGGCGTGGTGAAGAAGGCCCGCCCCTTGTTGAGCCGGGTCAGCTGCTCGACGAACGACCGCAGGTGCCCGGTCGGGTCGAGCATGAACGTGTTGATGCGGATGCCCTCCCGCGTGCAGCGCACGACCTCGCGCAGCGTGGCATCGACGGTCTCCCGCACCGGCGGGTAGGAGAAGTACGGCTCGCTCATGCCGGGCTCGAAGTGGGCGGTGGGCTCGCCGTCGGTGATCATGATGATCTGCTTGGTGCCCGTCTGGCGGGCCAGCATGCGCCGGCTGATCTGGAAGGCGTGCTGCATGTTGGTGCCGTAGACGAAGTCCCACGACACCTCGGGCAGGTCCTGCGGGCGGATCTCGCGAGCCACCTCGCTGAAGCCGACGATGCCCAGGAAGTCGCGCGGGAACTGGGTCGAGATCAGCGAGTGCAGGGCCATGGCCACCTTCTTGGCGGCCAGGAAGTTGTCGCGCATCGGCATCGACAGCGACAGGTCGAGCATGAGCACGGTCGACGACCGCACGACGTGCTCGGTCCGCTCGATCTCGAAGTCGTCCGGGCTGAGCCGCACCGGCGTCCCGCCGCCCGAGCGGGCGATGGCGTTGCGGACCGTCCGCTCGATCTGCAGGTTGAACGGGTCGCCGAACTCGTAGGGCTTGGACTCGTAGGTGCGCTCGTGGCCCGCCCCCGACCGCTCGAGCTCGTGGGTGCCGAGCTTGTCGCGGGCGAGGCGCTGGAACAGGTCGTGCAGCGCGTTGCGGCCGATGCGTCGCAGGCCCTTGGGCGTGAGCTCGAGCCGGCCCTCGCGCTGGTCGATGAGGCCGGCCTCCTGGAGCAGGCGGGTGAGCCGGGCCAGCTCGTCGAGGCTGCGGGCGGCGTCGTCGCCGAGCAGCTCGCGGGCCCGGTCGATGTCGGCCTCGGCCAGGGCGCCGGGGTGCGAGGCACCTCGGAGGAGCTGCTCGAGGCGGTCGAGGTCGCCGAGGTCCTCGAGCGTCGCCGCCGCCTCGGCCAGGCCGAGCGGGTCCTGCCCCGTGAAGTCGTAGCGCCGGTCCCACCCCATGTCGGGGAAGGCGGCCCGGAGCTGGGCGCCCAGCTGGTCGACCTGCCAGCGCAGGTCCATGTCGTCGAGGAGCTGCTCGGCCAGCTGGGCGATCTGCGCCCGCTGCTCGGGCGTCATCGAGGCCAGCAGCGACTGCATGGCCGCCATCCGCCGGGCCAGCACCTCGAGCAGCTCGTCGAGGTTCTGGGGGTTCTCGGGGAAGAAGTCGCCGTAGCGGTCCATGAAACCCTCGAAGTCGGGCTCCTCGCCCCGGGACCGCTGCTCGAGCATCTGGTTGAGCTCGGCGAGCATGTCCTTGAGGCGGGCCATGTCCTCCGGCGACATGTTCTCGACCGCCCCGGCCATGCGGCTCACGTACGAGTCGAGGACCTGCTGGCGCAGACGCTCGACCAGGTCCTCGAACCGTCGGGCGGCGTCGGCCGAGGTGAAGTCGTAGCGCTGCAGCTCCCGCACCATGCCGGCCAGGTCGCTGGGCAGCATCTCGAGCTGCATGTGGCGCTCGTCGGCGGCGGCCCGGGCCGTCTCCTCGCGCCGGGGGTCGCCGCTGGCCGCCGCCTCGGCGACCTGGCGGTCGAGCGCGTCGCGCTCGGTCTGCACGACCTCGCGCAGCTCCTCGGCGATCTCGTCGTAGACGCCGCCCAGGTCGAACCGGTCGAGGCGCTCCTGCCGCTCCCGGCGGAGCCGGTCGAGCAGGTTTCGCACCCCCTCGACCATCTGGCCCTGCCGGTCGCGGAAGCCCGATTGGAGCAGGCGGCGCAGGGCGGCGTTGAGGTCTCCGTGGTACAGCAGGTCGTCGGTGATCTGCTCGAGGACGGCGTCGGCGTCGAGGTCGAAACCGACCTGGGTGCCGTCCCACCGGCTGTAACGGAACCGCGGCGGCATTGGCCCACCGTACCGATCCCACGGGCGTTCTGGCAGGGGTAACGGTCGATATCACGTAGAGTGCGCGTCTGACCGCGCTCCGTCTGCTAGACAGACGCTCGACCACATTCTGCGCTCGTACGACGACGCGCCGTCCGGCGCGTCGTTCCGTGCGGGCCGGTCCGTGGAGCTGGAACCACGGAGAGTGTGACCGTCGGACCACGGAGGCTTCTGCTTGCTCGACCACGCCGCCCCGAGCGCCCTGGCGCCCGCCGGATCGGACCTGCGCGTCGTCGCCGACGTGCGCATGGTCACGCCCGGCCGGCGCGTGGCGGCCCTGCGCGTGGCCATGCGGGTCAAGGTCACCGAGCGGGACGAGGACATCCGGAGCATCGCCCGGGCCGTCTCGCAGGCCGTGCGGACGCTCGTGTTGGTCGCGCTGCTGGTGGCGGCGATGGCGGCAGGCTCGGCCGCGCACCGCAGCGTCGCGCCGGACGTGCTGGCCGGCGGCGTCACCGACCGGGTGGCGTGCGCGGCCGGCACCTGCGCGCACGCGTCGGCCGCCGCGCCCCCGCTCGTCGTGGGCGCGGTGCCGGCTGCCGTGCTGGTGCTGGTGCTCGTGGTGGCCGCGGGGTTGGGGGCGCGTGTCGTGCCCGAGTCCGACCGCCTGCCCCGGCCGGCGCTGGCGGACAGCGTCCTCCCGTCGCCCGACTGATCGCGCGCAGGGGTCTCGCCGTAAATGTCGCGCCGCCGAATTAGGTAAATAGGCGGCGTCCTTGGCGCGCCCAAATTTACCGCAATGAATAATCGCAATAATCACGCAGAGTGGCTTTACAACCCCTCTGCGTAGTTGTACGTTGCCGACGTCCCATTCACCCCGGGACTTCTCCCCACTGCCTGCCAATGGGGGCAGGTAGACCGAGAACCAAGGAAGAACCAGACACATGGCACTTTCGATCACGGAGCTCGAGCTCCAGTCGACCGAGTTCCTGCCCGCCCGCGAGGTCATGACGGCCTGGGGCGGCCCCAAGCACGTCCACGACGCCGACGGCCCCGCGGGCAACACCTACACGGGCGGGATCCTGAACGGCACGAACGTGCAGGACGTCGCCACCGACATCAGCGTGCGCGACATCCAGGTCGGCCTGGTCAACGTGCTCGTCCACGACATCAACGATGCCGTCGACGTGGGCACGGCCAACGCCGACTCGCTGTTCAACGCGCCGTCCTGAGTTCGAGCGTTCGGTAGCGGGGGGCCGTGAGGTCATACGGCCGCCACGGCCCCCGCGCACTGCTACTGGCTTCACGAAGAACGATCTACAAGGAGCACACGAACATGGCTCTCTCCATCGACGAGCTCGAGGTTCAGTCGGCCGAGCTTCTCCCGGCCCGCGAGGTCATGACCAGCTGGGGCGGCCCCACCCACCGTCACGTGGTCGACGGGCCGGCGTGCAACACGTACACCGGCGGGATCCTGAACGGCACGAACGTGCAGGACGTCCTGACCGACATCCATGTCCGCGACATCCAGGTCGGCCTGGTCAACGTCAACGTCCACGACGTGAACGACCTCCTCGACCTGGGCACCGCCAACCAGGACGTGCTGGCCAACCTGGCCAGCTGATCTGGTCAGTCGAGATAGCGGCCGCATCTCTCGGGGCGCCGTGCCGGAGCCGGCACGGCGCCCCTGGCCGCGGTTCCACCGCCTCTCGCGCCCCCGCCTCGCACCCGTTCTCGTTCGTCCGGTACCCCCAAGGAACGCCTGCTCGTGGCTCAGGTACTCGCTCCCGCACCCGACGCCCTCGACGAGGCCGACGCCGCCGTTGACGACGCCGACGAGCTCCCCTACCTCGCGGATGGGGTCGAGCTGATCGGCAGATATGAGGACTCGGGCTTCCGCGACGCCCCCTACCTCGTCAAACGGGGTGACGGACAGATCATCCAGGTCTCCGAGCTGATCTACCTGGTCGCCGAGGGCCTCGACCGCAGCGGCGACGTCAACGTGGTCGCCGAGCAGGTGAGCGCCGCCTTCGGCCGCGAGGTGTCGCCCGACAACGTCCGTTACCTGGTCGAGAACAAGCTGCGCCCGACCGGCCTGCTGTGGACGGGCGAGGCGACCGGCCCCGTCCCCGTGGCCCGGGCCAACCCCCTGCTGGCGCTGCGGCTGCGCCTGCCGCTCGTCCCCGAGCGCATCCACCGGGTGGTCACCAGCACCCTCATGCCGCTGTTCCGGCCCCCCGTCGTCGTCCTCGCCCTCACCCTGCTGCTGGCGCTGGACGTGTGGCTCGTCGCCGACCTGGGCCCGAGCGTCCTCGAGGCCGCCCAGGCGTTGATCTACTCGCCGCAGCTGCTGCTGCCGATCACCCTCCTCGTCGTCCTCATGGGGGCCTTCCACGAGACCGGGCACGCCACCGCCGCCCGCTACGGTGGCGCCACGCCGGGCGCCATGGGCGCCGGCATCTACCTGGTCTGGCCGGTCTTCTACACCGACGTCACCGACTCCTACCGCCTCGACCGCCGGGGCCGC
>DATCLS010000069.1:0-2924 GCA_036563805.1 Acidimicrobiales bacterium
GGGCTGGCTGGGCCGCTGCTCGCCCTGGCCGCCGCGCGGGCGTGCCACGCCTGCGTCGGCGCAGGTGGCTACGTCGCCGGTCTGCCGGCGGAGGGTCTTCGTCGCTGCCGCCCCGGGCCCTGCGGGGTCGAGAAAGCGAACACCTGTTCGTGCATGCGTGGTACGATAGCAGGCCGTGGAAGGGCTCGAAGATTTCCGAAACGGCGCCGAAAAGCTCCTGGCCGTCGACCCCTTCACGCTCACCGGCGAGCAGCTCGGCGACGCCCTGGTCGAGTGGGCACGGATCGAAGCCAAGCTGGCTGCGGGCAAGGCCCGGTGGCTCGCCGCCTTCGAAGCCCAGCGCTCGTATGCCGACGACGGGTCGAAGACCGCGGCCGCGTGGCTGGCGCGGCGCACGGGTGGGTCGCTGGCGTCGTGGCGGGCCCTGGCGCGCCTGGCGCGGCGGCTGCGCCACATGCCTGCGACCTTGGCTGCGTTGGCGGCCGGGGAGATCACCGAACGCCACGCCCAGCTCCTCGGCGAGCTGGCGGAGTCGGACCGGCCCATCGTGGCCGCCGCCTTCCCCGGCGCGGAGCAGGAACTGGTCGAGTACGCGCGGACGCTGCGGTTCGAGGACTTCGTGACCGCGGTGCGCTACCGGGAATCGGTCGTCGACGAAGACGGCGCCGAAGACCAGGCGGCTGCCGACCGCGACGCCCGGCACCTGCACCTGTCCCAGACGTTCCGGGGCAACTGGGCACTCAACGGCCAGTTGGACCCGCTGACGGGCGAACAAGTCGCCACCGAGCTGCGGCGGCTGGAACGCCAGCTGTTCGAACAGGACTGGGCCCAAGCCAAAGCCACCCACGGCGACACCGTCGGGCTCCAGCACCTGAAGCGCACCGCCGCCCAGCGGCGAGCTGACGCCCTCGCGTGGATGGCCCGGCGCTCCGCCGCCAAGGACACGGCGGCCAGGGAACCCAAGCCCCTGCTGGTGATCCACCTGGGCGACGACAGCCTCCACCGGCTGTGCGAACTGGCCAGCGGCACCACCATCGCCCCCGGCCAGACCATCCCCTACCTCGGCGACGCTGAGATCGAACGCCTCATCTACGACGGCGCATCCCGCAAAGTCATCGACCTCGGGCGCAGGTCGCGGTTCCTCACCGGCCCCCTACGCCGCGCCATCCAGCTGCGCGACCGCCGCTGCACCCACCCCGGCTGCCACACCCCCGCCGACGACTGCCACATCGACCACATCATCCCGGTCGCCAACGGTGGCGAGACCAACCAGGACAACGGCACCCTCCTGTGCCCCTGGCACAACCGCCACAAAGCCGACCGCACGCCCGCCGGCCACGACCCGCCGCCGGCAAACACCGGATGACGGGCGGCGGGCGGTTACTCGGGGCGGTCGGTGGGCTGGTGGTCGCTCTTGTCGGCCGGCGGGCGGCCGGGGCGGACCGGGTCGAGATCCGAGACGTCGGGAACGCCGACGACGTCCTCGACGGGGCGGCGGTCGGGCGGCGCCGAGCGTTCGTCGCTGCCCGGGCGGTTCCGGCCGAAGAGGCGGCCGATGGCCCGAAAGAGGCGGGCGATGGGCTCGGGGAAGATGCCGGGCTCGCCCTCGACGATGCCGTGACGCACCGAGCCATCGTCCCACACCGTGCCGTCGGTCCGGTGCCGTCCTGTGGGGCCACCACCGCGCCGTCCCGTGGGGCCACCACCGCGTCGTCCCGTGGGGCCGGCCCCCGGCCCGTCGACGCCGTGTCGCCCCGCCGCTGTGGGGCACGCCGGCCCGCGTTCGTCGCCGGTGCGTGGGGTCGCCGCCGGAGCCGCCCGGCCGGGCGGGCGGGGCCGCGCCGCCTACGGGGCGGCGAGGATCTGGGGATCGACCTCGGCGGCCGCCGCGGCCAGGCCCTCAGGGTCCTTGGTCCTGATGCCCGAGGTGAAGGGCAGGGCGGCCCGGCCGGCCCGCTTGAGCCACAGCACGACGAGGCCGCCGTGGCGGGGCTCGGCGTCGGGGTCGACGGGTACGCCGGCCGCTACCTGCACCGCCGCCCGCCGCAGCCGCTCGGGGTCGGGCTCGACGCCCGCCTCCCGGGCCCGGTGGGCGAGGTGGGAGCTGATCATGCCCAGCTCGTCGGCGCCCCGGGTCACCGAGACCACCAGCGCCGGGACCAGGCCGGCGACGATCCACATGGGCGTCTTCCGGGCCAGGAAGCTGAGGGCCCGGAACCGGCTCACCGTGCGGGCCATGAAGGCGGCCGACGTGGCGCTGGCCAACACCGGCGTCGACGGTCGCTCGGCCAGGGCCCGGGCCAGCTCGTGCCGGTCGCGCAGGGGTCGGGGCGCGTCGAGCGCGGTCGTCACCACCCGGCGGGTCAGCGCCCGGGCCGCGCCCTCGGCGGCGTCGGCGACGTTGGCGGCCGTGATCGTGCCGGCCCGGGTGATCGCCCCCACGGCCGCGCCGACGACGTCGCGCACCTCGTCCGTGAAGCCCGAGCGGCCGCTCGGCCCGGCCGGACCCGCCGCCCCGTTGGCGCCACCCGAAGCGCCCGAGGCGCTCGCCCCGCCGGGGGCACCCGAGGCGCTCGAGCCGCCCGTCTCCGCCGTCCCGTCCTCTGCAGTCCGCATCATTGCGTTTGTCTACCCGGACGGCGGCGTCCCACACGTCCGATCCCGCCGCCCGAGTCGCCGTCAGGACGCCGACGCGGACCGTTAGGGTGCCGAACGATGTCCGAGCCACCTCCGCCCCGGCCGAGCGGCCCGCCAACCAAGCCGGTGGGCTCCGGGGCGGAGCCGTCCCCACCGCCCCCGCCGGCCTCACCCGGACCCCCGCCGCGGCCCGGGACCCCGCCGCCAGCAGCACCCTCGCCCCCCGTCGGCCCGGCACCATCCGGTCCACCGGCCAGTCCACCCCCTCCCGGCCCACCGCCGCGCCC
>DATCLS010000075.1:0-1896 GCA_036563805.1 Acidimicrobiales bacterium
GGCCGGATCTCGAACTCCTCGGGGTCGTCGTTGGTGACGACCCAGCCCAGGGCGTCCCGCCACCACTGCCCCAGGCCCCGGGGATCACGGGCGTCGACGATCACTTGTTCCCATGCGAGTGCCACGCCCGCCGATCGTAGAAGTCGTCGTGGCCAGCCGCCCCCGGTTAAAGGCACCCGTACAGGGCGTCGATGAGGGCCCGGTTGTAGGGGCTCTGCCAGCGGGGCGTGACCGCGTTCATGACGTAGCCAACGCCACGCCGGCCGCGGGGTCGGCGAAGCCGACGGCGCCGCCGGTGCCGAAGTTCCCGGGGTTGGGGCCGAAGGGCCGGTCGGGCCGGCTCGGCTGGAAGCCGAGCCCGAACGTGGCCTCCCGCTCGGGGACCGGGCACCACCCCAGCGGACGGGCGGTCTCGTCGTCGCGGCTGTTGATAGTCGAATTCGACTAGTAGAGTTCGACCAATGTCCGGTCGCGCCCTCGACAACCCGCTGGTCGTGCCCATCCTCGGGCTACTGCTGGAAGGGCCCAAGCACCCCTACGAGGTCTGGCGCGAGCTGGCGGGCCCGGGCCGGGACCCGACGGTGGCCGTCAACCGGGCGTCGGTGTACGACCTGGTCAAGGCCCTCGCCGCCGAGAACTGGATCGCGGTGCACGGAACGGCCCGGGCGGGCAACCGACCCACCCGCACCGTCTACGCCCTCACGCCCGCGGGCCACGACGAGCTGGTCCGCCGGCTCGACGAGCAGCTCCGCACCCCGCGCCGCGAGTTTCCCCAGTTCCTGACCGCGGTCGGCTACGTGGGCGCCCTCGGCCCCGAGGCGGCGGTCGCGGCGCTCACCGAGCGGGCCGCCGCCCTGCGCGCCCGGATCGCCGAGGACGAGGCCCGGCTCGCCGCGGCCCGGCGCCGAGTGCCCGAGCTGTTCGTCATCGAAGCCGACTACGCGCTCCACATGGTGCGCAGCGAGCTGGTCTGGGTGGACGACCTGATCCGGCGCATCCGGACCGGCGGCCTGGCCTGGCCGGAGAGCGGGGACCGCCCGTGACCACGGAATCGCCCCGTCTGCGGTTCGGCATCTACCCCGGGGGCGCCGCCGGCGACGACCGCGGCGGCCTGGCCACGGGCCCGCCCGACGACCCCGAGCGCATCGTCGCCGCGCTCCGCCGGCTCCAGGGGCCGGCCCGGCATCCGCTCCTGGTCCGGGCCTACACCAGCTTTCGGGACGACACGGACGACGCCGACGACCCAGGGATCTCGACCACCCCCGCCGACGCCCTCCGGCTCGTCGGTGAGGGCCGACGCCTCGACCTCGTGGTCCAGTTCCAGTCACGGCGCGGCGACGTCGACGGCTACGCCGCCCACCTGCGCCGGATCGTCGCCACCTACGGCGACGCCCTCGCCACCTTGCAGGTCACCGAGGAGCCGAACGTCGCCGGGAACCCCAACCTCGACGGTGACTACCCCGGCGTCCGCGAGGCGCTCGTCGCCGGCGTGCTCGCCGCTCGCGACGAGGCGCGGCGGCGCGGGCTGGCGCGGCTCCAGGTGGGGTTCAACACGACGGTCCTCTTCGGCCCCGCCACCACGTTCGCGGTGGAGGTCGTCGACCTCGGCGGGGTGGCGTTCGTCGCCGCCCTCGACTACGTCGGCCTCGACCTGTTCCCCGACGTCTTCCACCCGGTTCCGCTACGCGATCTCGCCGAGGCCACCGCCGGGCTCCTCAGCCACCACCGCCGGGAGGTGCTGGCGCCCGCCGGCCTCGGCCACCTCCCGCTCCACATCACCGAGCACGGGTGGCCCACCGGGCCGGACCGCAGCCCGGCCACGCAGGCGGCCGTCGTCGAGACGGTCGTCGCCGCGGCCGCGGCCACGCCGGGCGTCGACCGCTACATGCACTTCAG
>DATCLS010000076.1:0-2121 GCA_036563805.1 Acidimicrobiales bacterium
GCCGTAGCCACCGGGGCGACCTGGCACGAGTCAGATCGAGCCCTCCCATTCGTTCAATACGCCGGCCGTCGGCCCGGGTGACGATGCCGGCATGACGCTCATCGACACCACCACCGAGCCGATCGACCTGCAGACCACCCCCCTGCACCTCGGGCTCGGCTCCCGGGCGCGGCCGGTGCTGGGCTTCGCCTGGGAGCCCGAGGTGCTGCAGAGCTACATCGCCGCCGTGGCCGCCGACGGTCCCGAGGGCCGCCTGGTCGTGATCGTCGACGCCGACGGCCCCGGCGACCACTGGGAGCGCCACCCCGCGGGCGACGAGGTCGTCGTCTGCCTGAGCGGCCACGTCACCGTGGTCCGGGGCGACGACGAGGGCAGCGCCGACCGCGTCCCGCTCGGGCCGGGCCAGGCGACCGTCAACCCGGCCGGCGCCTGGCACGCCGTCGACTCGGACGGCCCGGCCCGCGTCCTCACCATCACGCCCGGCCTCGGCACCGAGCACAGGCCCCGGACGTGAGGGGAGCGGTCAGTGACCACCCTTGGGGAGCTTCTCCTCCCGGCGCCAGGCCTCCGGCGTCCGGCCGGTGAACGCCCGCCAGTCGCGCACCATGTGCGCCTGGTCGGCGTAGCCGGCCTGCGCCGACACCTCGGCCCACGACGGCGGGCCCTGCCGGCTGGCCAGCCGGTGGGCGTGCTCGAACCGGACGATCCGGGCGAACGCCTTCGGCGTCACGCCCACCTCGGCCCGGAAGCGCTCGCCCAGGTGCCGCCGGCTCCACCCCAGCTCGGCGGCGACCGAGCCCACCTGGACCTGCCCCCGGGCGGCGACCAGGCGGCGCCACAGCTCGGCCACCTCGGGACGCACGCCGAGGTCGCCGTCGCCCACGTGCCGGCCCACCGCCCGGGTGAGCAGCTCGTCGAGGACGGCGAACCGCTCCCGCCACGTCGTCGCCGCCCACAGGCGGTCGAGCAGCTCCGGCCCCAGCGGGCCGAGCAGGTCGACCAGCGGGACGAGCGTGCCGGCCAGCTCGGCCGCCGGCAGCCCGTAGATCGCCCGGGCGCCGAGCGGCGTCAGCGACAGCCGGATGCCGTGCTGGCGCCCGTCGTGGTGGATGGCCACCGACCGGGTCCGCAGGCCGGTACACAACGACCCGAACCGCCCGCCGTCCACGGTGGCCCTGCCCTCCGGCACCTCGGCCACCGCCAGCGGGGCGGACAGGCTGATCACCGCCGTCAGCCCCCGGTGCGGGAGCCCGAGGTGCACCCCGGCCGGGAAGCCGTCCAGCCGGAACCCCACGTACGAGGTGACGAACGGGCGCAGCGGCGCCGCCGGTCGCCCGTGGACCTCGACCGCCCTGCGCTCGGACACGTCCACCCAGGGTACGGCCGGGCCCGCCCCGGGCCGGTGCCGTTTCCGCCCGCCAGCCCCGATCGGGAGGAGCCATGACCGACGACGCCCGCACCACCGACCCCGCCGTCGCGACGGGCGGCCCGGACCACGGCGGCACCGCCACGCTCCGGGTCTCGTGCCTGGGCGACAGCATCACCCGGGGCCAGCTCGGCGCCGACGTCCTCGCCCTGCTCCGCCGCCGGCACGCACCCGGCCGCCTCCGCCTCCGGCGCTTCGCCGTCAACGGCGACCTGGCCTGGAACCTCCGCCAGCGCCTCGACGAGGCGATCGCCACCCCGGCCGACGTGATCACCGTGCTCATCGGCACCAACGACGCCCGGGCCGCCGTCCCCGGCCACCCGGTCGACCGGGTGGTGAGGCGCAAGGGCCTGCCGACCCGCCCCTCGCCGGCCTGGTTCGAGGACAACCTCGCCGCGGTCGTCGAGCGGCTCCGGGCCGAGACCGACGCCCGGGTCGCCCTGCTGACCCTGCCCGTCCTCGGCCAGGACCTCGACGGGCCGGCCGCCGAGGCCTCGGCCAGCTACAGCCGCACCGTCGCCGGGGTGGCCGCCGCCCACGGCGTCGCCTGCCTTCCCCTCCACGACCGGCAGGTCGACGAGCTGCGCCGGCTCGGCGCCCCGCCCGTCCCCTACGAGGAGGCGACCCCGGCCCGGATCATCGGCGACCTCCTCCGGCAGGCGGTGCTGCGGCGCAGCGTCGACGACATCGCCCGC
>DATCLS010000079.1:0-24376 GCA_036563805.1 Acidimicrobiales bacterium
GCCTTCCACGAGACCGGGCACGCCACCGCCGCCCGCTACGGTGGCGCCACGCCGGGCGCCATGGGCGCCGGCATCTACCTGGTCTGGCCGGTCTTCTACACCGACGTCACCGACTCCTACCGCCTCGACCGCCGGGGCCGCCTGCGCACCGACCTGGGCGGCATCTACTTCAACGTGCTGTTCATGGTGGCGATCGGCGCCCTGTACGTCGCCACCGGGCACGTCCTGTTCCTGGTGTTCGTGCTGCTCGCCCACGTCGAGACGCTGCGGCAGTTCCTGCCGTTCGTCCGGCTCGACGGCTACTACATCGTCAGCGACCTGGCCGGTGTCCCCAACCTGTTCGCCTACATGCGGCCGGCCCTGGCCCGGGTCGCCCGCCTGGGGCGCCGGGGCGGGCACGCCCAGCGCACCCGCCCGCTCGAGGCGCTCACCCGCCGGGCCCAGATCGTGCTCGTGCTGTGGGCCTGCCTGACCGCCCCCATCCTGGGCCTCAACCTGACGATGCTGGTGCTCTTCCTGCCCCAGATCGCCGGGGCGGCCTGGGGCTCGGCCGGCATCCAGGCCGGGATCTTCGCCGACGCGGTGGGCAGCGCCCAACTGCTCACGGCCGCGAACGCCGCCATCGGCATCTTCTTCCTGCTGCTGCCGACGGCCGGCATGGTCTACATCGCCGCCCGCATGCTGCGCCGGGTGCCCGACACGGTCCGCCGGTACTGGGTCAAGCGCCCGGCCCTCACCGGGGCGACCACCGCCGTCCTCGGCCTCGCCCTCGCGGCGCACCTCACCCTGGTGGCGCCCCACCAGTTCAGCGACGCCGCCCGCGAGCCGGCCGAGGCCCGGGCCCAGGCCGAGGCGTCGGCCGCCGAGGCCCGGTCGCGCCTGGCCCGGGGCATGGAGGCCCTGTCGGACGCGGTGGCGCGGGTCACGCCTGGGCGTTCGTCCGCCGCCAACCGGGCCCGGCCCGCGCCCGCCGTCCCCGCCCCGGGGCTCGTCGAGGAGGAACCGGAGCCCGCCGCGCCGGCCGACTCCGGGCCGGCCGCCGGCTCCGACGAGGGCGAGGCGGTCGCTGAGACCGAGGCGCCGGCCCTCCCGGCGGCGCCGCCCGCGCCGGTGGCCCGGCCGGCCGCGCCCCCGCCGGCCCCGCAGCCGACGCCGACGACGACGGTCCCCGCCGACCCGACGCCGCCCGGCGACGAGACCCCCGACGAGACGCCCGAGCAGACCACCACGACGCAGCCTCGGTTCCCGACCCTCGAGGAGCTGCTGTCGCTGCTCGATCCCCGGTCCGAGTAGGCACCGGAAGCCCGGCGGGAGCGGCGCAGGCGCGGCCGCTCCCGCCGGGTGCTCTCGTCCCGACGGCCGGCCGGCGCTGCGGGGTGCGCTGCGGCCGGGCGGGCCCGGCTCGACCGCTCCGCCAGCGGTGCCGGTCCTAGCGCTCGGCCCCGGGGCCGACCACCTCGATGCCACCGCGGGCGAGCGCCTCCCGGCACACGTCCGGCTCGAACGGGGCGAGCTCGACGCCGCCCGGATACGCGGTGTCAACGCCGTAGCCCGCAGGCGCCCGGCCGTAGCGGGGGAGGGCGCGGCCGGTGGCCAGCGGCGAGCCGTTGAGGACCCGCCGGCCGTGCAGGACCATCGACGGCGCGACCCGGGCGTCGGCCTCCACCCGGATCGTGACCTCGCCGCTGAGCTCGACCGGGTCGCCGAGGTTCCAGCCCCGGCTCGGGCCCGACGCGATCGGGGGGTCGGACACGTCGACGCGGACCCGCTCCTCGTCCAGCCGCTCGATGGCCACGATCGTCATCCGCTCGTCCGCGCCGAGCGTGACCAGGGGGTAGCGCCCGCCGGTGGGCAGGCGGTCGAGGTCGACCCGTAGCTCGTGGACCCCCACCCGCGGCCCGCGCTCGACGCCCAGCCACTGGTCGCCGACCCGGACGTACATGCCGTCGCAGTCGCCGACGATGGCGAGCCGGCCGTCGAAGGCGATGCCGGGCAGCCACACCCACCGCTCGGGCAGCAGGTAGGGGCGGTAGGCGCCGGGGAGCGACATCCGCCAGTCGACCCACTGCGCCCGCCACGACTCGGGCACGACAGGCCCGCGCTCCCGCTGGTAGGAGAGGGCGAGGGCGGTGTTGCCGGCCAGCCCGAGGCCGACCAGGCCGAGGGCGGCGACGCCGGCCGCGGCCGTGAGGCGCCGGCGCCGGGCCCGCCACCGCGGGGCGGCGGCCACCGCGGCGTGGAACCCGACGAGGCCGGGCACGAGCACGACGGGGTAAGCGTCGTTGAGGTAGCGGTTGGCCACGTAGCCGACCGCCACGATCCCGGCCGAGCCGGCGGCGGCGCCGAGCGTCAGGGCGGCGAGACGCCAGGCGGCGGGGCCGGCCCGCCTCCGGCGGGTCCGCCACGCCCAGACCGCGGCCGCCAGCGCCCCGGCCGTGAGGGCGGGCGCCGAGGCCGGCAGGCTGGACGACCAGGTCAGCTCGTCGAACGTGGTGTCGCCGACCAGCGACGGGCCGAGCCGGGGGAAGTCGATCCACGGGAAGTCGCGGCGGATGTCGATCCCGTCGGGCCGCAGGTACTGCTTGAGCGTCGTCGGCGCGAAGTCCAGCGCGAACAGGGAGCCGCCGTGCTCGGCGAGGACCTGCTGCCGGCCCGGGTGGAGCAGCGACTGGATGTGGCGGTCGGACGGCGGCGTGAGCAGCGTGCCGAACTTGGCGTAGTTGAGGCCCACGACCGCGGCGGCCGGCACCAGGCAGGCCAGGCCCAGGGCCGCCGCCCGCCGGGCCAGGGCGGGGACCGGGGGCCGCGGCGCCGCCCGCCACTGGCGGGCCAGGGCCACCACCGCCGACAGGCCCAGCGCCACCAGCGGGCCGAAGCCGACGCTCTGGCGGCTGAGCACCGCCGCCGTGATCAGGGCGCTGGCCACCACGAGGCGCCGCCGGGTCGGCTCGCGCTGCCAGCGGGCGACGGCGTCGAAGCCGGCCACCGCCAGGGCGACGCCCCACATGACGGCCTCGTGGTAGACGACCGCCGAGGAGGCCAGGAACAGCGGGGGCGCGGCGAGCGCGGCGACCGCCAGCAGCGCGGTGGCCACCGGCTCGCGCCGGCCGACGGGCGCGCCATCCCGGACCGCGGCCCGCAGCACGCACGTCAGCCGGAAGGCGGCGATCGCCAGCACGACCATGGCCGCGCTCATCGACGCCGCGGTGAGCCGCCCGTCGAACCGGTCGGTGACGAGCAGGATCGGCGTGCGCAGCAGGGCGGGGACCGGGCCGAAGTAGATGTAGGTGCGGCCGTCGATCAGGAAGCCCTCGAACTGCACGACGTCGCGGGGCACGTCGAGCCGGCCGTCGAACAGGGCGCGGGCCTGGGCGTCGTAGAAGTCGTCGAAGTAGGCCCGTTGGAACGGGCCGAACGTCCCGGCCGTGACGATCCAGGCGTAGAGGAGGAGGACGGGCGCAGCGCCGACCCACCAGGCCCGGCGCAGGCGCCGGCGACCGTCGGCGTCCAGTCCGTCGACGGCCGTGGGCGCGCCCGCCGGGGCCGTGCCGTCCAGGCCCCGCCCGCCGTGCCGCTCGGCCCCGGCCGAGCCCCCGGGCCGGCCAGGCGCCCGAGATCCGGCCGCGCCCGCCGCGCCATCGGCCCCGCCGGGCCGGGTGGCCGTGTCGGTGCGGTCGGCCGTGTCGGGCCTCACGCCGGGGCGGCCGCCCGCTTGGGTCGCAGGAACCGCCGCTCGACCAGGGCGTACGACACCACGCCGGCCACCAGGGACCCCATCACGCACGCCGCGATCTTGCCGGCCACCGGCCACCCCCGGATGTTGCGGTGGAACCACATGATGATCGGGAAGTGCCAGAGGTACACCGAATACGAGATCGTCCCCAGCGCCACCAGCGGCCGGGCGGTGAAGAACCGGTGGAGGCGGCTGCCGCTCGCCAGCGACGCGGCCACGACCAGCACCGCCCCGCACGCCGCCACGGCGGTGAACAGGCCCTCGAACAGCACCGGTGAGATGGGCGTGGTGCGGTAGGCGGTGACCCCCAGGACCGCCAGGGCCGCCACGCACGCGCCGACCGCCCACCGGCGGGGGACGCGGTCGACCCAGCCGGCGACCACCGCGATGCCGGCGAGGGCGCCGAGCAGCGGGCCGTCGAGCCGGCGGAGCGTGGCGACGTACATGCCGACCACGTCGACGCCGTCGTGGTAGGCGAGCGCCCGGGTCACGGCGACGACCACCACGGTGCCGACCGCCAGGCCAGCCAGCACCGGGTACGGCCGCCGCACCCGGCTGACGACGAGCGCAGTGGCCAGGCACCACAGCAGGTAGAAGTGCGCCTCGACGCTGAGCGACCAGGTGTGGGCCAGCTCGACGATCGGCCGGTCGAAGACCAGGTTGGTCGAGAACGTGGCGACCCAGCCCGTGCTCGACAGCAGCACACCGGGCGAGTAGCGCTCGCCCACCACCGACACGGCCAGCAGGCAGGCCATCATCACGAGCAGGGCCGGCAGCAGACGGCGGAGCCGCCGCCGGACGAAGTCGACGACGTCGACCCGTCCGGTGCGCTCGAACTCGCCCAGGATGAGGGCGGTGATGAGGAAGCCGCTGAGCGCGAAGAAGAGGTCGAGCCCGACCTGGCCGCCGGGGAAGACCCAGTGGTCACCGGTCGGCCACATCAACCGGACGATGTGGTGGGAGACGACCGGGATGGTGGCGAGGCCCCGCAGGCCGTCGAGCTCGGGGCGGTAGCCGAGCCGGAACGGCGGCCGGGCCGGCGGGGCGGGCGCGGCGGTCGGCGGCGCCGCCGGCGCCGCCCCCGGCGTGGACGCCGGCGCGGAGGACGGGGCGGACGCCGGCGGGGCGGGCGCGGGGGCCGGCGTGGACGACGGCCCGGCGGCCGGACCCGGCGAGCCCGCGGACGCCGGCGTCACCACCGTGGCCTGACCCTCCCCACTGTCGTCCATCGGTCCCTCCCCAGCGGACCCCATGCTGCCGGGGACGAACGCTAGCCGCCAAGCGGGCGCGCCCGCGGGTCCAAGACCAGGTCAGGTGGGTTGGGGCGCCGTCAGGGGGCGGCGAGGAGGCGCCGGTAGCGGTCGAGCGTCGCCCGGTCGAAGGCGACGAGTACGACCCGCTCGACCGCGGTCTCGGCCTCCCGCAGCGTCCGCACCGCCACCTCGGCGGCCTCGTCCGGCGGGTAGCCGTAGACGCCGGTCGAGATCGCCGGGAACGCCACCGACGTGGCGCCCAGCTGGTCGGCCACCTCGAGCGAGCGCCGGTAGCACGACGCCAGCAGCTCGGCCTCGCCGGCCCGGCCGCCCCGCCACCGGGGCCCGACCGTGTGGATGATCCACCGGGCCGGCAGCCGGTAGCCGCCTGTCGCCTTGGCGTCGCCGGTCGGGCAGCCGCCCAGGGTGCGGCACTCGGCCAGCAGCTCGGGCCCGGCGGCGCGGTGGATGGCACCGTCGACCCCGCCACCGCCCAGCAGCGACTCGTTGGCCGCGTTCACGATGGCGTCGACGGGAACGGTCGTGATGTCGCCCTGGATCGCCTCGATCTCCACGGGGGAACTCCCTACCCGACGGCGGGTGCCGGCGCACGGCCGCGAGCGGCCCACCCCGCAAACCCCTTGCATAATGCCCGTCCGTGGTGGAAGATCACACCAATGTAATTACAGGTGTGGGATCAAGTGGTGGATCCTTCCGGGCCCTCACCGGAACCCCGCACCTCCACCAACCGAAACGGGAAGGGGGCCAGATGAATCTCCCCGTGGCCACGAGTCCCGACGACCGCTCCTGGCAGGATTACGCCAACTGCCTGGGTGTCGACCCCGATCTGTTCTTCCCAGAGCGGGGCGCATCCACCCGGGAGGCCAAAGAGGTCTGCCGGGGTTGCATCGTCCGCGAACAGTGCCTCGAGTACGCGCTCGTCAACAGTGAGAAGTTCGGCATCTGGGGGGGCATGAGCGAGCGCGAACGCCGCCGCATCCGCCGGCAGCGGGCCCTGGCCCGCCAGGCGGCGAGCGGCGCCTCGGCCTGACGACCCGGCGTCGCCGCGGCTCTCCCGGGAGCCGTGCCGGCGAGGGTCACCGGGCCGCCAGGCGATGCTCGATCGTGCGGTCCTCGGCGAGGTCGAGCTGCGCCCAGCGGGCCGGGTCGGTCCGGTACAGGACGGAGGCGGGCACCAACCCCACGAGCTCGGCCCGGGCGATCGACGCCCGGGCCGCCACCAGGTCCCAGGCCTCGGCGGGGCCGACGATGTCGGGGGCGATCAGGTTCATCGACACCTGGGCGCCGCCGGCGACCGGCAGCCCGAGCGCCCGGACGTGGGCGCTGCGGATGTCACGGGCGACGGCGCGGGCGGCGGCGACGTCGCCGTCGGCCAGCCACACGTTCCAGGCCACGAGCACGCCGCGGGCACCGACCGCCACGGCGCCCGCCGTGGGGTGGGGCTCGGCGGGCCCGGCGTCGGGCGCCAGCTCGCCGAAGGCGTGCCGCCGCACCTCCGGCAGCGTCCGCTCGGGGCCGTAGGCGAACCCCGGCAGCCCCAGCTCGGCCGCGGCCCAGGCCAGGAAGCGGTCGCGGGCGGCGACGGCGTCGGCCAGCGTGGCGTCGCCGAGCGGCACGAACGGCACGACGTCGACGACCCCCAGCCGGGGGTGGACGCCGGCGTGCTCCCGCAGGTCGAGCCGGCCGACCGCGGCCCGGGTCACGTGGCGGGGCGCCTCCTCGCCGACCAGCGTGAGCACCGACCGGTTGTGGTCGGGGTCGGAGTGCACGTCGAGCAGGTCCCGCCCGGCGGTGGCGGCGATGGCGGCCACGAGCGCGTCGCGGCGGCCCTCGCTGATGTTGACGACGCATTCGAGCACGTGAGCGACCCACCGGGGCGTTGGTCGAGGCCGGTGAACGATAGTGTGGCCGATGTGAACCTCGGAGCACCGGAACTGCTCATCGTCCTCTTGGTGGTCCTCGTCCTCTTCGGCGGCGCCAAGCTGCCGAAGCTCGCCAGGTCACTGGGCCAGGCCCAGGCTGAGTTCAAGCGCGGCCTGAGCGAGGACGCCAGCAAGGACGAGCCGCAGCAGGGCGGCGACAAGCCGGCCGCCACCTGACATCCGCGGGAACTCCCCCGCGCCACCCGGCGTTGTGAACGTGCGTCGCCTGTCCCGCCGCCGGGGCGGAGGCGCACCGCCAGCCGGCACCCCGTCGTGGGAGGAGGTCGCCCGCCATCACGGCGACTTCGTCTACACGGTGGCGTACCGATTGACGGGGAACCATCACGACGCACAGGACTTGGTCCAGGAGGTGCTCCTTCGGGTGCAGCGCGGTTTGGCGACCTTCCGCCCGGGCTCGATCCAGGCGTGGCTCGGGCGCATCACCACCAACGCCTTCCTCGACGACTGGCGCCGTCGCCGGCGCCGCCCCGTCGTCTCCCTCCCCGACGACCCCGACCTGGTGGTCCCGAGCGCGCCCTCGGTCGATGAGGCCATCGCCGCCCGCGCCCTGCCCGACGACGTGGCCGGCGCCCTCGCCGCGCTGCCGCCCGACTACCGGGCGACCGTCGTGCTGTGCGACGTCGTCGGCCTGCGCTACGAGGAGATCTCCGACGAGCTGGGCGTTCCGGTCGGCACCGTCCGCAGCCGCCTCCACCGGGGGCGGGCGCTGCTGCGGGCCGCCCTGCCCGACGCCCCGCGCCGCCCCGGGCGCGACGCCGCCCGGTCCGGCACCAGACGGACGGGAGGCGGCGAATGAACGTCCACCAGCACCCCGGCGAGCTGCTGACCGCCTACCTCGACGGCGAGCTGACGCCTGGCGAGGCCGGGCAGGTCGAGGCGCACGTCGACCGGTGCGACGCCTGCCGGGCCGAGCTCGACGGCTTGGCCGCCGCCCGCCGGCTCGTGCGCGACCTGCCACCCGTGCCGGCGCCGCCGGGCTTCACCGACGGGCTCATCGCGGCCCGCCGGCGCTGGACGCGCCGCGGCGGCGGGCTGGCCCTGGCCGCGGCCGCCGTGGCCCTGTTCGCCGGCGTGGCGCTGGCCGACCCGCCAGGCGGGAGCGACCCCCGGCAGGGCGACCGGCCCCTGTCGCTGACGGGCGACACGCCCCGGCTCGAGGTGCCGTCCGGCCGGCCGCCGACGGCGGACGGCTCGACCGCGCCCACCGGGTCGCCCGCCCCGTCCGCCGGCGCCCCGACGACGGCCACGTCCGCCCCGGCTCCCGGCGCCCCCCCGGCGGAACCGAGCGCGACGACCCCGACGACGACCCCGGCCGGGCCCGGACGCGACACCGGGTCCGACGAGGCGTCGGACCCGGTCTCGGTCGGCGATCGCATCGACGAGATCGCCACCAGCCTGCTGGAGCTGATCGGAGGCTGACGCTCAGCTCGCCCTCGCCGCCGTGAGGGCCTCCATGCGCCGACGCTTGAGGATGCGGCGACGCTCGCGCTCGGAGCATCCTCCCCAGACGCCGTGATCGATCCGGTGCTCGAGCGCGTGCTCGAGGCAGGGCTCCTTGACCGGGCAGGTGGCGCAGATCCGCCGAGCGATCTCCACGCCCACGCCATCGCTCGGGAAGAACGTGGCGGGTGCTTCGTGAGCGCAGTTACCGCGGGCCATCCACTCGGTGTCCATGGTTCCTCCAGCGAACCTCGGGGGGGTTGCCTTAAATACGGTCGAGAGCGCCGTTAGGTTCCCGATGTCGCGGACATTTGTGCTCCGATGGCCATCAGCCGCGCGCTACGCACGGACCGTCGGGGCCGACCCACGCAGCGCTGTCGCGCATCCCGGACGGCCGCGCGATCGGTAACGATGGGGATCGTGAACGCCGACGACCCGACGGCACCGGGCGCAACGGTGCATGCCGCAGGGCCCCCGCCCGGGTATCGCCCGCCTCCCCCGCCCCCGCCGTGGGGCGAGCGGCCCGCGGGTCCGCCCGTGGCCGGCGGTCCACCCTCGGGCCCGGCCGGTCCCGCCCGGCCCCCGGGGCCGACGGCGCCCGGCGCTCCTTCCGGCGCGCCCCGCCCCGCCGGCGCGCCCGCCGGTCCGCCGGGTCTCTACGGGCCCCAGGCCGGCGGCCGGGCCCCCGCGCCCCAGCAGCCCCGGTCCGGCTGGCGCCTGGGCGCGGCGGCGGCCGTCGGCGCGCTGGTCGGCGCCGTGGTGGCCGGCGGCACCACCGCCACGGCCCTCACGCTCGCCGACGACGACGAGGAGCCGCGGGCGGCGCTGACGACGCCGGACGGCTCGATGGACGTCCAGGCCATCCTCCAGGAGGTCGAGGAGTCGGTCGTCACGATCGAGACCAGCGGCCTCGAGCACGGCGCCCTGTTCGAGGGCGCGGGCACCGGCGTCGTGCTGTCGGAGGACGGCCTGGTGCTGACCAACGCCCACGTCCTCGAGGGCTCGGACGGCATCTCGGTCCGCATGTTCGACGGCTCGACCCACGACGCCTCGCTCGTGGGCAGCGCGGTGTCCAACGACCTGGCCGTGATCCGCATCGAGGGGGTGAGCGGGCTGCAGCCGGCGACGCTGGGCTCGTCCGACTCCCTCGACGTGGGCGAGCCGGTGATCGCCATCGGCAACGCCCTCAACCTGGGCGGCCAGCCGACCGTGACGACCGGCATCGTGTCCGCGCTCAGCCGCACGATCACGGCGTCCGACGGCACGACGCTCACCGACCTCATCCAGACCGACGCGGCCATCAACCCCGGCAACTCCGGCGGCCCGCTGGTCGACTCGAGCGGCGAGGTGGTCGGCATCAACACCGCCATCCTCGAGAACACCCAGAACATCGGGTTCTCGATCGCCATCGACTCGGTCCGGTCGATCATCGAGGACCTGCAGAGCGGCAACGGCGAGATCACCCCCGACACGCCGCTGCTCGGCGTGAGCACGATCAGCCTCGACACCGTGACCGAGAGCGTCATCGAGCAGCTCGACATCTCGGCCGACGAGGGCGCGTTCGTGGTCGAGGTCGAGCCGGGCTCGGGCGCCGACGACGCCGGCCTCCGCCAGGGCGACGTCATCCTCGAGGTCGACGGCGAGCCCATCACGTCCTCCGAGGACCTGGGCGAGGTCGTGCGGTCGTCGGAGGTCGGCCAGGAGCTCGAGATCACGATCGAGCGCGACGGCGAGCAGCGGACCGTGACCGCCGAGCTGGGCCGCCGCGGCGGGTAGGCTCGTCCGCCATGTCCGACACCCAGAGCGAGGTCGAGCCGCCCCGCGCCCACGCCCGCATCGTGTACCTCGGGCCGGTGGCGCCGCACTGGGAGGTCCAGTCCGACTTCGGCGACCGCCAGGTGATCGAGGACTTCCGCGCCCGGGTGGCGGCGCGGCTGGTGCTGCTGCCGCCGCACGACCCCCAGTTCCGCCGCAACCGCGAGCGCGTGGTCCGCGACGCCGAGCGCGAGAACATCCTGCTGGAGTGGGACCTGGGCTACGACGAGGACGAGAACGCGTCCTGAGCCGTCCGTAACGGATCCGCCCGGGTGCGGCGCCGTTCACCGAACCGTCACGTTCCGGCCCCCGCCCGGCCGGCTGCCGGCCGCGGCCCGTCAGTACCCTGACGCCATGGTCGCGCCGGAGACCCCCGCGCCCCCCGAGGGCGTCGCGGCCGCCGACGCGGCGGTGCCCCGCTACCGCAACCGCGAGCTGTCGTGGCTCGACTTCAACGAGCGGGTCCTGGCGCTGGCCGAGGACGAGCGCGTGCCGCTGCTGGAGCGGGCCAAGTTCCTGGCCATCTTCGCCCAGAACCTCGACGAGTTCTTCCAGGTGCGGGTGGCCGGCCTCAAGGACCAGGTGGCCGCCGGGGCCACCACGACCAGTCCCGACGGGCGCACGCCCACCGCCCAGCTCCTCGACATCCGCGACCGGCTCGACGAGCTGGTGCCCCGCCTGCAGCGCACGTTCCTCGACCAGGTGGGGCCGGCGCTGGCCGACGCCGGCATCCGGCTGTCGTCGTGGTCCGACCTCGACGAGGACGACGAGAAGTTCCTGGTCGAGACGTTCGAGGAGCGCATCTTCCCGGTCCTGACGCCGCTGGCCGTCGACCCCGGGCACCCGTTCCCCTACATCTCCAACCTGTCGCTGAACCTGGCCGTCGTCGTGCGCGACCCCGACCTCGACGAGCGCCGGTTCGCCCGGGTCAAGGTGCCCGACCTGCTGCCCCGGTTCGTCGTGCTGCCCGACGGCGAGCGGTTCGTGCCGCTCGAGCAGGTCATCGCCGCCCACCTGGGGCAGCTCTTCCCGGGGATGGTCGTCGAACAGCACCACGCCTTCCGCGTCACCCGCACCGCCGACCTGACGCTCGAGGAGGAAGAGGCCGAGGATTTGCTGGCCGCGGTCGAGATCGAGCTGCGGCGGCGGCGGTTCGGCCGGGCGGTGCGCCTCGAGATCGAGGCCGGCATGACCGACGAGGTGCGCGACCTGCTCCAGCGCGAGCTCGACCTCGCCGACGAGGACGTCTACGTCAACGAGGCGCCGCTCGACCTCGGCGGGCTGTGGGCCGTCCACGCCCTCGACCGGCCCGAGCTCAAGGACCCGCCCTACCAGCGGGTCACGCCGCCCCGGCTGGCGGCGGAGGGCGACGAGCGGGCCGACGTGTTCGGCGCCATCCGCCGCGGCGACCTGCTCGTCCACCACCCCTACGAGAGCTTCCGGACCTCGATCGAGGAGTTCGTGCGCCAGGCGTCGGGCGACCCCGACGTGCTCGCCATCAAGATGACGCTGTACCGCACGTCCGGCGACAGCCCGATCGTCAAGTGGCTGATCCGGGCGGCCGAGCGGGGCAAGCAGGTGGCGGTCATCGTCGAGCTCAAGGCCCGCTTCGACGAGAGCGCCAACATCGAATGGGCCCGCGCCCTCGAGACCGCGGGCGTGCACGTCACCTACGGGCTCATCGGGCTCAAGGTCCACTCGAAGTGCCTGCTCATCGTGCGCGACGAGGCCGACGGCCTGCGCCGCTACTGCCACGTCGGCACCGGGAACTACAACTCCCGCACGGCCAGGGTGTACGAGGACCTCGGCCTGCTCACCTGCGACCCGGTCATCGGCGACGACCTCACCCAGCTGTTCAACGAGCTGACCGGCTACGGGCGCAACGTCACCTACCAGCGGCTGCTCGTCGCCCCCCACGCGCTGCGGCCGGCGCTGATCGAGCTGGTCCGCAACGAGGCGTCCTACGGGCCGGGGCGGGGCCGCATCACGCTCAAGATGAACAGCCTGGTCGACGCCGAGCTCATCGACGAGCTGTACGCGGCGTCGCAGGCCGGCGTCGAGATCGACCTGATCGTGCGAGGGATCTGCTGCCTGACGCCGGGCGTGCCCGGCCTGTCCGAGAACATCCGGGTGCGGTCGATCGTGGGGCGCTACCTCGAGCACTCGCGCATCTACCGGTTCGCCAACGGCGACGGCGAGGGCCAGCCCCGCTACCTCATCGGCTCAGCCGACTGGATGCCCCGCAACCTCGACCGGCGCATCGAGGTGCTGGTGCCCGTGCAGGACCCCGAGCTCCAGGCCCGGCTCAACGAGATCCTCGACATCGCGCTGGCCGACGACGTGCTGGCCTGGACGCTGGGGCCCGACGGGCGCTGGACCCGGGCCCCGGCCGGCGGGACCGTCGACACCCACGTGCGGCTCCAGGAGCTGACGACCGAGCGGGCCCAGCGGCCGCCGGCCAGCTAAGCCCGGTCGACGGCCGGACCGGGCGCCGGGCCGGGGAGCCGCCCGGGCGGGTCGCTGCCCGGCGGGCCCGGTCGGCGGTGTCGCCGGGCCGGGTGCCGCCCGGGGCGGACTGCCAGGAAACGCCCCGGGGTCCCCCTGATTGTCACAGGGCGCTCCTAAGGTCGCGGCCCATGGACGTACTCCTGTTCGTCACCGTCGCCGTCGCCGCCGCGGTGTTCGTCGGCCTGGCGGTCGGCTTCGCCGTGGCCCGCGCCGTGACGCGGTCGATGGCGGCGACGACCACGGGGCAGCTGCGCCAGCAGGCGGCGGCCGAGCGCGAGGCGCTGGTCCGCTCGGCGGTCGACACGGTGGTGGCGGTGGCGGGCGAGCGGCTCGGCGCCCAAGCCGACGCCGGGTCCCGCGAGCTGCGCACCCGGCAGGAGCACTTCGACCGCCGGGTGAGCGAGGTGCGGGGCGAGCTGGCGCACCTGGCCGAGCTCGTGGCCGGCCTGCAACGCGAGCGGGCCGAGCAGCAGGGCCGGGTCGAGACCCGGCTGGCCGAGGTGGCCGCGGTCGGCGCCCGCCTGGCCGACACGACGCAGTCGCTGCGCGAGGCGCTGGCCAACCCCCGCGCCCGGGGCCAGTGGGGCGAGCGCATGGCCGACGACGTGCTGCGGGCCGCCGGCCTGGTCGAGGGCATCAACTACCGCAAGCAGTCGGCCACCGGGGCGGGCACGGTGCCCGACTTCACGTTCCTGCTGCCCGGCGGCCGCGTCCTGCACATGGACGTGAAGTTCCCCATCGACAACTACCTGCGCTACCTCGAGGCCGAGACCGACGACGACCGCGAGCGGTACCGCATCGCCTTCGTGCGCGACGTGCGGGCCCGGGTGCGCGAGCTGTCGGGCCGGGTGTACATCGACCCCGACGAGACGCTCGACGAGGTCCTGCTGTTCATCCCCAACGAGGCCGTCTACGCCTTCGTGCACACCCACGACCGCGACCTGATCGACGTGGCGCTGCGGCAGAAGGTCGTGCTGTGCTCGCCGTGCACGTTGTTCTCGGTGCTGGCCGTGATCCGCCAGGCGGTCGAGCAGACGCACCTCCAGCGCCGGTCCGACGAGATCCTCCACTGCCTGGCCTCGTTCGAGCAGCAGTGGGCCAAGTTCACCGAGGCGCTCGACAAGGTGGGTCGGGGCCTCGACACGGTCCGCCGGGGGTGGGACGACCTGACCGGCCCCCGGCGCCGCCAGCTCGAGCGCCAGCTCGACCAGGTGGCCGAGCTGCGGGCCCGCCGGGCGGCCGCCAGCCTCGACCCCGCCGGCTCCGGCGAGGCGCTCCTCGACGCCGGGCCCGACGGCCGGTCCGGCACGGCCGGCGTCGGCGACGGGGCGCTCGCCGCCGGCGCGAACGGGCACGGCGGGGGCGCGGCGGGCGAACCGGAGGCGAACGGCCACGGCGGGGGAGCGGCGGGCGAGCTATGGGCCGTCCCGAGCGACGCCCGGGCCGCCGCCGGCTGAGCCCGGCCGCCGAGCGGGCGGCCGCCCCGGGGTCGGGGCGCGGGCACGGGCGGGAGCGACCCGGGGCCGGGCCCCGGGCGTCGGTACGATGGGGGCGTGACCGCCGCTGCGCCGAGCGACCGCCGTAGCTTGCCGGCGCTCGTCCGGGGGCGCGGCGCGGGGCCGGGCGACCAGCACGCAGCCCGCAGGCCGGGGCCGGGAGGCGCCCACCGGCGCGCCGCCGCCTCCGGCGCTTCCGGCGGCTGACGCCGGGCCGCATGGCCGACAAGAAGTCCGCCAAGAAGAAGGCCGCCAAGGAGGCCAAGGCCGCCAAGCCCGAGGTCCGCGCCGCCGGGGGGCTGGTGTGGCGCTCGGCGGTGGTTGCCGACGCCGCCGGCTCGACCGCCGACGGCATCGAGGTCGTGCTGATCCACCGCCCCCGCTACGACGACTGGTCGTTCCCCAAGGGCAAGCTCGACCGCGGCGAGTCGTGGGAGGACGCCGCCCGCCGCGAGGTCGAGGAGGAGACGGGCCTCGCCTGCGAGCTGGGCGACGAGCTGCCGCCCGCCCGCTACCGCGACACGAAGGGCCGCCTCAAGGAGGTCCGCTACTGGGTCATGCGGCCGGTCGCCGTCGGCCCGTGGGCGCCGAACGACGAGGTCGACCGCCGCCGCTGGGTCCCGCTCGCCGAGGCCGCCGACCTCCTCACCTACGAGCACGACCGCCGGCTGCTGGAGGCGTTCGTCCGAGCGCACGCCGACGGCGAGCCCGGCCGGTAGCGACTCCGGCGGTCGCGTTCCCCCTGGTCAACGGTTCGCCGGCCCCGACTTCGGCCAACGTTCCGCCGCCGTTCACCTCGGGTTCACCTGGCCACTCCTTGGGATTTCACTGCCCTCCTTACGGTGCGCCGTGACGCAAGAAAGCGTTGTTCGCACACCAGCCCAAGGGAGGGCATCTCGTGCAGTTGACCAAGAAGCGCCGCCTGGCGTGGCTGTCGATCGTCTTGGCCTTCAGCGTCCTGGCGGCGGCCTGTGGCGACGACGACGATGGAGAGGGCAGCGCAGGGGGCGGTGGCGGCGACGGCGGGGGCGGCAGCGCCTCCGGTGAGGTGAACGTCTCGGGCTCGTCCACCGTCCTGCCGATCACGCAGGCGGCGGGCGAGGCGTTCATGGCCGAGAACGCCGACGCCACCGTCAACGTCGACGGTCCCGGCACCGGTGACGGCTTCGAGCTGTTCTGCAACGGCGAGACCGACATCTCCGACGCCTCCCGGCAGATCGACGAGGAAGAGGCCGCCACCTGCGAGGAGAACGGCGTCGAGTACGTCGAGCTCGAGATCGGCATCGACGGCATGGCCGTGATGACCAACCCCAACAACGACCTGGAGTGCCTGAGCTTCGCCGACCTGTACGCGCTGATCGGGCCGGAGTCGGAGGGCTTCTCCGACTGGTCCGACGCCGAGAGCCTGGCGAGCGAGCTCGGGTCGCAAACCGAGTTCCCCGACGGCGAGCTGGCCCTCTACGGCCCCGGCCCCGAGTCGGGCACCTACGACTCGTTCATCGAGATCGCCCTGGCCGACATCGCCGAGGAGCGCGGCGAGCCCGACGACACCACCCGGCCCGACTACGAGCAGTCGGCCGACGACAACCAGATCGTCGCCGGCATCGAGGGGTCGGACACGTCGCTCGGCTGGGTCGGCTTCGCCTACGCCGAGCAGGCGGGCGAGGGCGTGACCGAGGTCGCCGTATCGGAGGAGCCGGGCGGCGAGTGCGTCGAGCCGACCGCCGAGACCATCGCCGACGGCAGCTACCCGCTCTCCCGGTCGCTGTACATCTACGTCAGCACGACGGCCGCCGAGGAGAACCCGGCCGTGGCCCCGTTCGTGGACTTCTACCTGGCGGGCCTGAACGGGTTCGTCGAGGGCGCCGGCTACGTGCCCCTGCCGGAGGACCGGGCGGCCGAGACCCAGGCCCGGTGGGAGGACGGGACGACCGGCGCCGGCAGCGACGAAGCCACCGAGAGCACCGGGACCTCGGAGACGACCGCTCCGTGACCGATCGTTCCGGCCTCACCGGACGTTCCGCCCGACGTCCCCGCACCGGACGTCCCAGACCAGGGGTCGGGCCCGCGCGGCCCGGCCCCTCCGGCCGTTCCGCGCCCGGCTCGGCCGCGCCCCGGGGGCGACGAACGGCCCGAGAGCCCGGAGCGCCCCGAGAGCTGCGAGCGAAGGAGGAGGTCTGATGGCCACCGCCACGCCCCTGGACCTGTCGGGCGATCCCCGCCGCCACCGCCGGGAACGCCTGGTGGGCGGGGTGTTCTGCGCGACCGCGGTCACGTCGCTGCTCGTCACGGCGCTGATCCTGTGGTCGCTGTTCAGGAACGGCTGGGAGTTCTTCTCCGAGGTCGAGTGGGCGACGGTGTTCGGCAGCGACGCCTGGAACCCCCGCCAGAACAGCTTCTCGCTCTCGACCATCGTGGCGGCGACGCTGATCGTGACCGGGATCGCCATGGCGGTGGCCGCCCCGCTGGGCCTGGGCGCCGCCATCTACCTGTCGGAGTACGCCCGGCCGCGGGTCCGGTCGGCCCTCAAGCCGGTCCTCGAGGTTCTGGCCGGGGTGCCGTCGGTGGTGCTCGGCTTCTTCGCCCTCAACTGGATCGCTCCCAACGTGGTCGGCCGGCTGGTCGGCGAGGAGCACGGCCGGGGCGGCAGCATGCTGGCCGCCGGCATCGGCGTCGGCATCCTCTCGATCCCGCTCGTGGCGTCGGTGGCCGAGGACGCCCTGCGGGCGGTGCCCGCCAGCCTCCGGGAAGCGTCGGCCGGGCTCGGCGCCCGCCGGATGGCCACGACCCTGCGGGTGGTGCTGCCGGCCGCGGTGTCGGGCCTGGTGGCGGCCATGATCCTGGCGTCGTCCCGGTCCATCGGCGAGACGATGGTCGTGTTCATCGCCGGCGGCGCCACCAACACCGCCCAGTACACGCTGGCTCCGACCGACTCCAGCCTGACCATGACGGCGGCCATGGCCTCGCTGGCCACCGGCACCGACCAGGTGCGGGGGTCGGGCCTCGCCGTGCCCAGCCTCTACTTCGTCGGCATCGCCCTGTTCGCCATCACGCTCGGCCTCAATCTCGTCGCCGACCGGTTCGTGCGCCGCGTGCGCCAGGCCTACTGAGCGGAGGGACACGCCATGGCACTCACCACCATCGGGACCGCCGGCGAGGCCGCCGTGCAGGGGAGCGTGGCCCGGGCGTTGCGGGGCCACCGGGCCGACGTCCGGGGCCGGGTGTTCGAGGGGGTCCTCGTCCTGTGCCTGCTCGTGTCGCTGGCGGTGCTGGGGCTGCTGATCCACCGGGTCGTGGCCGACGGGCTGGGCGTCTACACCGACCGGGGCGTCGACTTTCTCGACGGGGGCCTGTCCTCGCAGGCCGACCGGGCCGGCATCGCCCAGGGCATCATCGGCTCGTTCTGGATCGCGGTGGGCGTGGTCGTCCTGGCCATCCCCGTCGGCGTCGGTGCCGCCGTCTACCTGGAGGAGTACGCCCCCCGCAACCGGCTCACGTCGTTCATCGAGCTGAACATCCGCAACCTGGCCGGCGTCCCGTCGGTCGTCTACGGCCTGCTCGGGCTGGCCGTGTTCGTGGAGACGCTCGACGGCTTCTCCGGGGCGTCGGGCGTGCAGCGACGCACGCTGGCCGCCGCCGCCCTGACCCTGGCCGTGCTGGTCCTGCCGATCGTGATCATCACGACGTCCGAAGCCATCCGGGCCGTGCCCCAGGCGCTGCGCGAGGGCGCCTACGGCGTGGGCGCCACCCGGTGGGACGTCATCCGCTCGCAGGTGCTGCCGTACGCCGCCCCCGGCATCCTCACCGGTTCGCTGCTGTCGATCGCCCGGGCCGTGGGGGAGGCGGCGCCGCTGATCGTGGTCGGCGCGGCCACGGGGCTGCTCGGCCGCAACCCGGGCCTGAGCCTGGGCAGCGTGGCCGACCCCGGGTCGCTCACCGAGCGGTTCACGGCCCTGCCCGTGCTCGTGTCGACCTGGACGAAGCTCCCGGCCGAGGAGTTCCGGGTGGACAACGCCGCCGCCACGATCCTGGCCATGCTCGCCTTCGTCCTGGTCGTCAACGCCATCGCCATCGTCCTGCGCAACCGGTTCGAACAGAAGAGGTCCGCATGACCGAGATCCCGACGCCCACCGCGACGCCCGTCGACCCCGCCCCGCCCGCCACCCCCGGCGCGAGCGCCGCAGCCGGCCGTGCCGGCGCGGTCGCCACGGTCGAGCGCGTCGGCCGGGCGGCCGACCGCCCCTGGCAGCGCATGCCGATCGTCTTCCACGTCGAGAACCTGAGCGCCTGGTACGGCGACTTCCGGGCCGTGCGCGACGTGACGCTCGACGTCCGCCAGCACGAGATCACCGCCTTCATCGGCCCGTCGGGCTGCGGCAAGTCGACCGTGCTGCGGTGCTTCAACCGCATGAACGACCTGATCCCCGGCGCCCGGGCCGAGGGGACGCTCGAGTACCACGGCGTCCCGCTGTACGGGCCGAACGTCGACCCGGTCGAGGTTCGGCGGCGGATCGGCATGGTGTTCCAGAAGCCCAACCCGTTCCCGAAGTCGATCTACGACAACGTGGCCTACGGGCCTCGGCTCACCGGGACCCGCAAGCGGTCCGAGCTCGACGACATCGTCGAGGAGTCGCTGCGCAAGGCCGCCCTGTGGGACGAGGTCGAGGGCCGGCTGAAGGACTCGGCCCTCGGCCTGTCCGGCGGCCAGCAGCAGCGGCTGTGCATCGCCCGGGCCATCGCCACCCGGCCCGAGGTGGTGCTGATGGACGAGCCGTGCTCGGCGCTCGACCCCATCGCCACCGCCCGCATCGAGGACCTGATGCAGGAGCTCAAGGCCGAGTTCACGATCGTGATCGTGACCCACAACATCCAGCAGGCCGCCCGGGTCTCCGACGCCACCGCCTTCTACTCCACCGAGGTCAACCCCGAGTCCGACCGCCGCACCGGCGTGCTGGTCGAGTTCGGGCGGACCGAGGCGATCTTCTCCAACCCGGCCGACGAGCGGACGGAGAACTACATCACCGGCCGCTTCGGCTGAACGCGGCGAAGGTGGACGAGGTGATCGACCTGGCATGACGACCGACCCCGAGCCCGTTCCGCTCCGCACCGCCTTCCACGAGGAGCTCCACCAGCTCCGCCTGCAGATCGAGGTGATGGGCATCCGGGTCGACCAGAACCTCGAGCGCATGCGGCAGGCCCTGCGCGACGGTGACGACGGCCAGGTCTACGCCGCCCTGCGGGCCGACGACGAGATCGACGACATGCACGTCTCGCTGCTCGAGCAGTGCTACGCGCTGCTCAACCGCGAGGCGCCGGTGGCGTCGGACCTCCGGTTCATCGTGTCGACCGTGCGGATCCTGGGCGAGCTGGAGCGGATCGGCGACCTGTCGCTCCGGGTCGTCAAGCTGGCGCCCCGGGTGGCGGAGCTCCGGGCGGCCGGGGCGGCGTGGGACATCGTGCTCACGCTCGTCGACGTCGCCGTCGAGCAGTACCGCACCGCGCTGCGGGCCTGGTCGGCGCAGGACCTGAAGCTGGCCACCGAGCTGGCCACCAACCGGCCCTCGTTCGCCTCCCACCACGAGCGCATGATCGTCGAGCTCCAGCGGTTCTCGGGGGCCGACTCGGTGGCCGTGGCCATGGACATCTACGCCGCCGGGCACGCGGCCGACCGCATCGCCGACCACGCCGCCATCATCGGGGCCCGACTCCGCTACCTGATCACCGGCGAGCCCGCCCACCTCGCCGCCGAGGTGCGGTGACCGGCGGGCGGCGGGTGTCCACCAGCGGGGAGCGGTGTCGGCCGGCGGGGCGGCGGTGCCCACCAGCGGGGCGGTCGTGCGGTCCCTCCATGTGGCTCCCGGTCGGCGGCGGCAGACTGCGACGGACCGACGAGCACCCGGAGGCCCCATGAGAGTCCTGGTCACCAACGACGACGGCGTCGCATCGGCGGGGCTGCACGAGCTGGCGGCCGCGCTGGTCGCGGCCGGCCACGACGTCACCGTCGCCGCGCCCGACCGCGACATGAGCGGCTCGGGGGCGGCCATCGGCCAGATCCACGTCGACGAGGAGATCGAGGCCACGCCGATCGAGCTGGACGGTCTCGAGGGCGTGCCCGCCTACGCGGTCGACGGCCCGCCCGGTCTGTGCGTGCTCGCCGCCCGGCTCGGCGGGTTCGGCGAGCCGCCGGAGCTCGTCGCCTCCGGCATCAACCCGGGCTGCAACGCCGGCCGGGCCATCTTGCACTCGGGCACGGTCGGGGCGGCGCTCACCGGCGCCAACTTCGGCGGCCGGGGGCTGGCCGTCAGCCTCGACGTGTCGTCGCGCAAGCTGCACGAGGCCGCCACGAGCGGGGCCCGCGATGCCGTCGCCCACTGGACGACGGCCGCCGCGGTGGCGGCGGCGCTGGCCGACTGGGTGGCGACGACGCCCGAGGGCACGGTGCTCAACGTCAACGTCCCCAACGTGCCGCTCGCCGAGCTGGCCGGCATCCGTCGGGCCGAGCTTGCCCCCTTCGGGACCGTCCGGTCGTCCGTCGTCGAGTCGACGCCCAACGGTGGGCGCCTGCAGATGGAGCTGCGCCCGACGACCGAGGAGATGCCCCCCGACTCCGACACCGGGCTCGTGTCCCGCGGCTTCGTGGCGGTCACGCCCATCGTCGGGCCGCGGGCCTCCGACCTCGACGTGACCGGCGCCCTCGCCGCCTTCGACCGCCTCGCCCCCGACGCCCGGGGCGCCGACGCCCGGAGCACGGCCTAGGAGCAGGCGGTGGCGGTGGTGACGGCGGTGCTCGCCGTGGGGCTGGTCCTGGCGGTCATCTGGCTGGCCGCGTCGCTGGTCTCGCAGCGGGCGGCCGTCACCCGGGTGGCGGCCGCGGCCCGGGCGCTCGACGCCGACCCGGGCCCGCTCACCGAGCGGGAGCCGGCCAGCCTGGACGAGGCCCTCGACCGCCTGGAGCGGGCCGTGCGCGACGCCACCGCGGCCCGGGCCGCGATCACCAAGGCCGAGGCCCGGCTGTCGTGGGCTCTGGGGGCGATCGGGCACGGCGTGGTGATCGTCGACGACCGCGGCACGGTCGTGTACCGCAACGATCCGGCGGCGTCGTTCCTGGCCGGGCGCCACAGTGACGCCCTGGTCGAGGAGACCATCAGCTCGTTGGCCGAGGACGCCCTGCGGGGTCGGGCCGCCACCCGCGAGCTCGAGCTGGTCGGGCCGCCCCGCCGCATGCTCAACGTCCGGGCCGTGCCCCTGGAGGACCCGGCCCGCCCGTCGGGGGCCCTGGTCGTGGTCGAGGACATGTCCGAGCGGCGTCGGCTCGAGAACGTCCGGCGAGACTTCGTCGCCAACATCAGCCACGAGCTCAAAACGCCGGTCGGCGCCCTGGCGCTGCTGGCCGAGACCCTGCTCGACGAGGACGACGTGACGGTCACCCGGCGGCTGGCCGCCCGCCTGGCCAGCGAGGCGTTCCGGGTGGGCCGGACCATCGACGACCTGCTGGAGCTGTCCCGGCTCGAGGGGGCGTCGGGCCTCCCCAACGATCCGGTGCCGGTGCCGGCCGTGCTCGCCGAGGCCGTCGACCGGGTCCGCCCCGCCGCCGAGCAGCGCCGCATCACCATCGCCGTCGACGAGCCGACCGAGCCCCTGGAGGTGACGGGGGAGCGGCGCCAGCTCGTGTCGGCCGTGACCAACCTCGTCGACAACGCCGTGAAGTACAGCGAGGAGGGCAGCCGGGTCGAAGTGCGGGCCCGCACCGACGGCACGTGGGTCGACGTGGACGTGCGCGACTACGGGATCGGCATCCCCCGCCGGGACCTGGAGCGCATCTTCGAGAGGTTCTACCGGGTCGACCGGGCCCGCAGCCGGGAGACCGGCGGGACCGGCCTCGGCCTCGCCATCGTCCGGCACGTCGCCTCCAACCACCGGGGCGAGGTGCGGGTGGCGTCGCGCGAGGGGGCCGGGTCGACGTTCACGCTGCGGCTACCCGTCCGGTCCGGGCCCGCCGCCCTCGCCCATGCCGCCGCGACCACCGATCCGCCGAGGAGGCCGGATGACCAACCCTGACGCCACCGTCCTGCTCGTCGAGGACGAGGACAGCTTCGTGGAGGCCCTCACCGTCGGCCTGCGGCGGGAGGGGTTCCGCATCGAGGTCGCCAAGGACGGCGCCGAGGCGCTCGAGCAGTTCGACGCGGTCAAGCCCGACCTCGTGCTGCTCGACGTCATGCTCCCGAAGATCTCGGGCGTCGACGTGTGCCGCGAGCTGCGCCGGCGCTCGTCGGTCCCGATCATCATGGTGACCGCCAAGGGCTCCGAGATCGACACGGTCGTCGGGCTCGAGGTCGGGGCCGACGACTACGTCACCAAGCCCTACCGCCTGCGCGAGCTGGTGGCCCGGATGCGGGCGGTGCTGCGCCGGCGCCTGCCGGACAGCGCCTCGCGCCCCGCCGGCGGCGAGGTGCTCGAGGTGGGCGACGTGCGGCTCGACCCCGAGCGCCACGAGGTCGAGATCCGGGGCGAGCAGGTGCGGCTGCCGCTCAAGGAGTTCGAGCTGCTCGAGCTCCTGCTGGCCAACGCCGGCCGGGTCCTCACCCGCGACACGCTCATCGACCGGGTGTGGGGCACCGACTACGTCGGCGACACCAAGACCCTCGACGTCCACATCAAGCGCCTGCGGGCCAAGGTCGAGAAGGACCCCTCGGTGCCCACCAGGATCGTCACGATCCGGGGCCTGGGCTACAAGTACGACGTACCTCGTTAAGCCGCCGGCTTTCGTTACCCTCGCCAGCAATGGCGTCCGACGAAGGCTGGCGGCCCCTCGACCAGAGGCCCCGACGGGTCGGGGCCGAGGCGTTCCGCGTCTCGCCGTTCACGCGGCTGGCCCGCACCCACGCCGCTGCGGTGGCCGGCGACACGCTGATCGCGCTGGCCCTGGCCGGGTCGCTGTTCTTCTCGATGGAGCCCGACGCCGCCCGCGGGCGCATCGCGCTCTACCTGGCGCTCACGATGGCCCCGTTCTCGGTGGTGGCGCCGCTCATCGGGCCGGCGCTCGACCGGGCCCGGGGCGGCCGCCGGCTGATCCTCATCGGGGCGAACGCCCTGCGGGCGGTCATGTGCCTGTTCATGATCCGGCACCTCGACAGCCTCCTGCTCTTCCCGGAGGCGTTCACGGTCATGGTGCTGTCCAAGAGCTACGCCGTGGCCAAGTCGGCCGTCGTGCCCACGACCGTGCGCAACGACGGCGAGCTGGTCGAGGCCAACTCCCGGCTGTCGTTCCTGTCGGGGATCATGGGCTTCGTGGCCGCCGGCCCCGGCGGGCTGGCGTCGCTCATCGCCGGCAGCCAGGGCGTGCTGGTGCTGGCCCTGGTCATGTTCCTGGTGGCCGCCGGGTTCGCCACCCGCATCCCCGCCACCCGGGTGGCCAAGGACCCCACGAGCGTCGAGGAGCGCGAGGAGCTGCGCAGCAGCGGCATCCTCCTCGCCGCCTCGGCCATGGGCCTGCTGCGGGGGATGGTCGGCTTCCTCACGTTCCTCGTCGCCTTCGAGCTGCGGAACGACGACGCCGACCCCTGGCAGTTCGGCGTCGCCCTGGCCGCCAGCGGCCTCGGGGCGCTGAGCGGCTCGCTGGTGGCGCCGCTGCTGCGCCGCTCGGGCCTGGCCGAGGAGCGGATCCTGCAGACGCTGCTGGCCGTGACCGCGGCGGGCGGCATCTTGTGCGCCTACGCCGGCGGGCTGCCCGGCATGGCGGCGATGGCCGCCGCGGTGGGCACGGCGGCCGGCGGCTCGAAGCTGGCGTTCGACGCCATCCTCCAGCGCGACGCCCCCGATGCCAACCGGGGCCGCTCGTTCGCCAAGTTCGAGACCCGGTTCCAGCTGATCTGGGTCGTCGGCGCGTTCATCCCGGTGGTCGTGCCGATCCCGGCCCGCATCGGGTTCCTGATCATCTCGGGCGGCGCGGCGTTCGCCCTGTTCTCCTATCTGGCCGGCATCCGGGCGCTGCGGGCGGGCAAGCCGCCGACCCGCCGCCGCAACCCGCTGGCCACCCTGGCCCGGCCGCTGGCCGACCGGGCCACCCGCGTCGTGCCCCGTCCCGGCGCGCGGTCGGCGGCGTCCGGCGCGGCCAGTCGCCTCGACGGCCCCCGGCCGCCGGACATCGACGCCGACCTGCCGCCGCCC
>DATCLS010000009.1:0-8016 GCA_036563805.1 Acidimicrobiales bacterium
GCCCGGCTCGCCGCGGCCGCCCGGGCCCCCGCCCGGCCCGCCGCCGCGTCCCGGCGCCCCCGGGCGCCTGGTCACGTCGTCGGGCAGCGAGAACCCGCCGCGCCCGCCGCGCCCGGCCCCCGAGCGCCCCGCCGCGCCCGAGCGCGAGGCGCCGGCCGCCCGCGGCCCCCGTCCGCCGCGCCCCGCGGCCCCGCGTCCGGCCGCGCCGCGCCCGGCACCGCCGACCCCGCCGCCCGGCGGGCAGGGCCCGCCCCGCCCGCCCGGTCGTCCCGGCGGCGCGCCGAAGCCGCCCATCTCGGCCTCCGGCAAGCCGATCCCGCCGCCGCCCGGTCCGCCGGTGTCGTCGTCGGGCAAGCCGATCCCGCCGCCGCCCGGCATGGGCGGCCGCGGTCCCGCGCCCGCGCGCGGTCGCCCCGGTGGCGGTCCGCCCGGCCGCGGCCGCGGCGCACCGGCTGGTGGAGGCGGCGGCCGTCCCTTCGGCGGCGGCGGTCGTCCCGGTGGCTTCGGTGGCCCGGGCGGTGGTCCCGGCCGTCCCGGCGGCGGTCCCCGCGGTGGCCAGCGGCCGCCGCGTCGCCGCGGTCGCCGTCGCCGCAGCCGTGAGGAGCTGCAGCCGATGGAGGCGCCGAGCTACACGCCGGCGTCCGCCCCGGTGCCCGAGGGCACGATCGTCGTCGAGCGGGCCTCCACGCCGCAGGACCTCGGCCCCAAGCTGAACCGCACGGCGGCCGACGTCGTCCGGTTCCTCATGCAGCAGGGCGAGATGGTCACGGCGACCCAGTCGCTGAGCGACGACATGATCGAGCTGTTCGCCGCCGAGATCGGCGCGGACGTCCGCTTGGTCGACCCCGGCGAGGAGCAGGAGGTCGAGCTCCAGAAGCGCCTGGGCGTCGAGGAGCTGTTCGAGGCGCAGAACCCTGACGAGCTCGAGCCCCGGGCACCCGTGGTCACGGTCATGGGCCACGTCGACCACGGCAAGACGAAGCTGCTCGACCGCATCCGCCAGGCCAACGTGGTCGCCGGCGAGGCCGGCGGCATCACGCAGCACATCGGCGCCTACCAGGCCGAGTCCGACGGCCGGCCGATCACGTTCATCGACACCCCGGGCCACGAGGCCTTCACCGCCATGCGGGCCCGGGGCGCGTCGGCCACCGACATCGTGATCCTGGTGGTGGCCGCCGACGACGGCGTCATGCCCCAGACGATCGAGGCGCTCAACCATGCTCGGGCCGCCAACGTCCCGATCGTGGTGGCGATCAACAAGATCGACCGCGAGGGCGCCAACGTCGACCGGGTCAAGCAGCAGCTCACCGAGCAGGATCTCATCCCCAGCGACTGGGGCGGCGACACCGAGATGGTGCCCGTCTCGGCCGTCACGGGCGAGGGGATCGACACGCTGCTCGAGACCGTGCTGCTCGTGGCCGACCTGCAGGAGCCGCCGATCGCCGCCTCGCCCGCGGGTCGGGCGGCCGGCGTGGTCCTCGACGCCCACCTCGACGTGGGCCGCGGCCCGGTGGCCAACGTGCTGGTCCAGCGGGGCACGCTCGAGGTCGGCGATCCGTTGGTGGCGGGCGCGGCCTGGGGTCGCGTCCGGGCGCTGATCAACGACCGGGGCGAGAACGTCAAGAAGGCCGGCCCGTCGACGCCGGTCATGGTCCTGGGGCTCGACGAGGTGGCGGCGGCCGGCGACCAGTTCGTCGTCGCCCCCGACGAGAAGACCGCCCGCTCGGTCGCCCAGACCCGCGAGCACTGGCAGCGCATGGCCAGCCTCGGCCGCGAGGCTGCCGTCACCAGCGGCGGCGCCAAGCTTGAGGACATCTTCAAGCAGATCCAGCAGGGCGAGGTCGCCACCCTCAACCTCATCGTCAAGGCCGACGTCACGGGCTCGCTCGAGGCGTTGACCGAGGCGCTGCGCAAGCTCGAGCGCGACGACGTGAAGCTGTCGTTCGTCCACCGGGGCGTCGGTGGCATCACCCAGTACGACGTTCAGCTGGCTGCGACGTCGAGTGCCACGATCATCGGCTTCAACGTGCGGCCCGACCGGGCCGCCCGCGAGATGGCGCAGTCCGAGGGCGTCGAGATCCGCACCTACGAGGTCATCTACCAGGTCCTCGAGGACATCGAGAACGCTCTGCTCGGCCTGCTCCAGCCCGAGTACGAAGAGGTGGTGACCGGCGAGGCCGAGGTCCGCGAGATCTTCTCGGTCCCGCGGGTCGGCAAGGTGGCCGGCTGCTACGTCACCAACGGCACGATCACGCGGGGGGCGAAGGTCCGCTTCCTGCGCGACGGCGCCATCATCTGGAAGGGCGCCATCTCGTCGCTGAAGCGCTTCAAGGACGACGTCCGCGAGGTGCAGGCCGGCTACGAGTGCGGCATCGGCCTGTCCGACTTCCAGGACCTCAAGCAGGGCGACGTCATCGAGACGTACGAGGAGCGCGAGATCCCGCGGTCGTGAGCGGCCGCCAGAGGCGTGGGCCGGCGCCGCGTGGCGCCGGCTCTACGCTGATGGCGTGCACGCAGCCGCTTTGAGGTTTGAGCTGTATCTGCGGGAGTGCCGCTCGCTCAAGGCGAAACGGGCGCTGATCCGTCCGATCGTCGAAGGGCTGCGTAAGCGCCACCGGGTCTCCGCCTCCGAGGTCGGTCAGCACGAGTCGTGGCACCTGGCCACGATCGGCTTGGCCGCGGTCGCCCCGACCCACACCCAGCTCACCGAGATGCTCGACGACGCGGAGCGGTTCGTGTGGTCGTTCCCCGAGATCGAGGTGCTCCGGGTGTCCCAAAGCTGGATGGAGGAAGAAGACACGTGAGCCGTCGCACGTCCCGCAGCACCGGTACCGCCCGCGACTATCCGCGCACGGCCCGGCTCAACCATCTGGTGCAGGAGATCGTCGCCGAGGAGGTCGAGCGCATCGACGACGACCGCCTCGGCCTGCTCACCGTCGTCGGGGTCGACGTCGAGCCCGACCTGCGCCGGGCCACGGTCTGGTACACCGCCCTCGGGGCGGCCACAGGCGACGAGGCCGGCGACGCCGACGACGAGGGCGACACCCTCGTGGCTGCGCTGGCCGAGCACCGGCCCCGGCTCCAGGCCGCCATCGGCCGCCAGGCCCGCCTCAAGCGCACGCCCGAGCTGACCTTCGAGCCCGACGAGGTCATCCGCCGGGCCGAGCGGGTCGAGGCGATCCTGCGCGACCTGTCGGCCGGCGAGGGGGCGGCCGGCGAGAACGGGGTCGGCGGGAGCGCAGGCGCGGGCGAGGGGCCGGCCACGGGCGCGGGGCCGGGCGCGGGCGACCAGGGCTGATGGCCCGCCGGTCGCGCGCGGACGCCGGTCCGTCGGGCGTTGCGGTCGTCGACAAGCCGGCCGGGTGGACCTCGCACGACGTGGTCGCCAAGGCCCGCGGCCTGCTCGGCACCCGCAAGGTCGGTCACGCCGGGACGCTCGACCCCGACGCCACCGGCGTGCTGGTGCTGGGCGTGGGGCGGGCCACCCGCCTGCTCACCTACCTGTCCGGCCACGACAAGTCCTACACCGGCGAGGTCGTCCTCGGCGTCGCCACCACGACGCTCGACGCCAGCGGCGAGGTGACCGGCACGTGGGACATGGGCGGCGTGGGTCTCGCCGACGTCCGGCGGGCGGCGGCGGGCCTGACCGGCGAGATCCGCCAGGTCCCGCCCATGGTCTCGGCCAAGAAGGTGGGCGGGCAGCGGCTGCACGCCCTGGCCCGCCAGGGCGTCGAGGTCGAGCGCGAGGCCGTCCCCGTGCGGGTCGACCGGTTCGACGTCGAGGAGACCGCCGAGCCCGGCGTGTTCGCCATCGCCGTCACGTGCTCGTCGGGCACGTACGTGCGGTCGCTGGCCGCGGACCTGGGCACGGCGTTGGGCGGCGGCGCGCACCTGCGCAACCTGCGCCGCACCGCGGTCGGGCCGTTCGGGCTCGACGAGGCGGTGCCGCTCGACGCCTTGGCGCCTGAGCGGCTGCTGCCTCCGGTCGCGGCGCTGCGGGGCCGGCCGCAAGTCACCGCCGACGGCGAGCTGCTGGCCGCCGTGCGGCACGGCCAAGTGCTGCCCCGGGCCGCCTTGGTCGGGGCGGCGGCCGCTGCGACGGCCGAGGCCGGGGACGGGCCGTGGGCGGTCGTCGACCCGGCCGGCGAGCTGGTGGCCGTCTACGAGCGGCACCGGGGCGAGCGGGTGAAGCCGGGTGTGGTCGTCGTCCCGGCAAACTGAACAGCGAGAGGTAGATTTCCCGCACACATCTATCGTCGAAGGGGTCCTTCGATGGACGAAATGCCAGCCGACGATCGCGAACCCCAGATCGCCGGCTCCCTGCTCGACCTGATCGGCGACACGCCGCTCGTCCGCCTCAACCGGGTCACCGAGGGCCTGTCCTGCACGGTGGCGGCCAAGCTCGAGATGCTCAACCCGGGCGGCAGCGTCAAGGATCGCGCCGCCCTGGCGATGATCGAGCAGGCCGAGCGCTCTGGCCAGCTGAAGCCGGGCGGCACCATCATCGAGCCCACGTCGGGCAACACGGGCGTCGGCCTGGCCATCGTGGCCGCCCAGCGCGGCTACCGCTGCATCTTCGTGGTCACCGACAAGGTGGCTCCCGAGAAGATCCGCCTGCTCGAGGCGTACGGCGCCGAGGTGGTGGTGTGCCCGGTGGCCGTCGAGCCCGACGACCCCCAGTCGTACTACTCGGTGGCCGAGCGCCTGGTCCGCGAGATCCCGGGGGCGTTCCGGCCGAACCAGTACGGCAACGAGTGGAACCCGAAGGCCCACGAGCAGTCCACCGGTCCCGAGCTGTGGCGGCAGACGGCCGGTCGCATCACCCACTTCGTCGCCGGCGTGGGCACCGGGGGCACGATCACCGGGGTGGCCCGCTACCTCAAGGCGCAGAACCCCGACGTCCAGATCGTCGGCGCCGATCCGGCCGGCTCCGTGTACTCGGGCGGCTCGGGCCGGCCCTACCTGGTCGAGGGCATCGGCGAGGACTTCTGGCCCACCACCTACGACCCGTCGCTGGTCGATCGGGTCGTGGCCGTCAGCGACGAGGACAGCTTCCTCATGGCCCGCCGGGTCACCCGGGAGGAGGGCCTGCTGATCGGGGGCTCGGGCGGCACGGCGGTCGCGGCCGCGCTCGAGGTCGGCCGCGAGCTGGGTCCCGACGACCTCGTGGTCGTGCTCGTGCCCGACTCGGGCCGCGGCTACCTGTCCCGGGTGTTCGACGACGAGTGGATGGCCGGCTACGGCTTCTTGCGCGGCGGCGAGCACACCGTGGCCGACATCGTGGGCGAGCCCCGCGACGTCCCGCCGCTCGTCTACGTGCACCCCGACGACACGGTGAGCCGGGCGGTGAACGTGATGCGGGGCTACGGCCTGTCGCAGGTCCCGGTGGCCAAGGGCGAGATGCCGCTGGCCGCCGCCGAGATCGTGGGCGCGGTCGACGAGCTGCACCTGATGGACCGGGCGTTCCGCGACCCCCACGTCATGGACGAGCCGGTCGAGAAGGTCATGGGGGAGCGCCTGCCCACCATCGGCATCGGGCAGCCGATCGCCCTGGCCGTCGAGCTGCTGGAGCGGGCGCCGGCGCTGGTCGTGCTCGTCGGCGGCCGGCCCCAGGCCGTGCTGTCCCGCACCGACGTGCTCCGCCACCTCGCCCGGGCCCAGCAGTGACCGGGCCGCGCGACGAGGGCGCCGCGGCGGGGGAGGAGCGGCCCGCCTACGGGTTCGAGACCCGGGCCATCCACGCCGGCCAGGACCCGCACCCGACGACGGGGTCGGTTGTCGTCCCCATCGACCTGGCCACCACGTTCGCCCAGGACGGCGTCGGCCAGCATCGGGGCTACGAGTACGGCCGCAGCGGCAACCCGACCCGGGCGGCGCTGGAGGCCTGCCTCGCGTCGCTGGAAGGGGCGCGGCACGGCTACGCCTTCGGCTCCGGGCTGGCGGCCAGCGACGCGCTGCTCCGCCAGGTCCGGCCCGGTCAGCGCGTGCTGCTGGGCGACGACGCCTACGGCGGGACGCTGCGGCTGATCGACAAGGTGTTCGGGCCGGCCGGCGTCCGGTGGTCGCCGGTCGACCTCACCGACCCGGCGGCGCTGGCCCGCGCCTGGCCCGACGACGCCGCCCTGGTGTGGGCCGAGACCCCGACCAACCCCGCGCTCAGGGTGGTCGACATCGCGGCGGTGGCCGAGGTGGCCCACGCCCGCGGCGCCCGGCTGGTGGTCGACAACACGTTCGCCACGCCCTACCTCCAGCAGCCGCTGGCCCTGGGGGCCGACGCCGTGGTCCACTCGTCGACCAAGTACCTCGGCGGCCACTCCGACGTCGTCGGCGGGTTCGTGGGCACCAACGACGACGAGCTGGCCGAGGCGGTCGGGTTCGTGCAGAACGCGGCCGGGGCGGTGCCGGGGCCGTTCGACTGCTACCTCGTGCTCCGCGGCGTGAAGACCCTGGCCGTGCGAATGGACCGGCACTGCGCCAACGCCCGCGCCGTCGTCGAGCTCCTGGCCGGCCACCCGGCGGTGGAGCGGGTCCTGTGGCCCGGCCTGCCCGACCACCCGGGCCACGAAGTGGCGGCCCGCCAGATGCGCGACTTCGGGGGCATGGTGTCGTTCGTGTTGGCCGGCGGCGAGAAGGCGGCGCTCCAGGTGGCCGAGCGGACCGAGGTGTTCACCCTGGCCGAGTCGCTGGGCGCGGTGGAGTCGCTGATCGAGCACCCGGCACTCATGACCCACGCCTCGGCCGCCGGATCGCCCCTGGCCGTCGACCCGGCGCTGCTGCGCCTGTCGGTCGGGATCGAATCGGTCTCTGACCTGGTCGAAGACCTGCGCGCCGCCCTCGACGCCGTCACGTAACCAGGTCTTTCTGGCCGCTCTGAGCGTTCGATCGGTCGCTGCGGGCGCGTGAATGCGCGCTCGCTGTGATATATACGAATACACGTTATTTGCGGGTCGGCAGGCGGACGCTGGGACCCGGGATGGCGGTGGCGCGGTCGCGCCGCCGGACAAACCGATCGACAGCCGTGCTTTGGGGGCCGAGGTGCGCCGAATCCCTATCCGCCTGAAACTCGCCGCCGCGCTGGCTGTTCCCCTGCTGGCGCTGGCCGTGCTCACCACGTTCGAGGTGCTCGGCACGGCGCGGGCGGTGAGTGAGATCCGGGAGCAGACGGAGCTGGCCCGCTCGGCGATCGGGCCGGCGGGCCTGATCACGACGCTGCAGAACGAGCGGACCTGGACGCTGGTGGAGCTGGTCGGGTTCGAGACCATGGTCACGGTCCAGACCGAGGGCTACGACCAGAACCGGGCCGACACCGATGCGTCCATCGCCGCCTTCCGGGAGGAGATCGACTCGCGGGGCGGCCGGGTGGCCGAGGCCTACGGGCCGGCGCTCGAGGGCCTCGAGGAGGAGCTCCAGGCCATCCGGGCGGACGTCGACGCCTTCACCGCGCCCCGGTCTCTGAGCAACGTCGACTTCGCCCGGTCGGTGTTCGACCGCTACACGGCGGTGACCGAGCCGCTGTTCGACGCCACGACGCGGGTGGCCTACGACGTGAACGACGCTGAGCTGCGCCAGGGCGCCCAGCTGGCCGACACCGTCGCCCGGCAGATCGAGACGATGTCGCAGATGATGATCCTGACGACGGCCAACGCCTGGGTCTCGCCCGGGGGCCTCGACCAGCCGGGCGAGATCAGCGAGGTGTCGGCGCTCAAGTCGGACTTCGAGCGGCAGGACCAGACGATGCGGTCGGCCACGGGCGTGTACGGGGAGATCGCCGAGGAGTGGTACCCCACCGACCTGGTCGAGAACGCCAACGCCATCGTCGAGGAGGCCGTGTCGACGACCCGCATCGGTGACGTCGAGGCGGTGCTGGGGTCGCTCAACGTGCCGCGCGACGAGGGGTATGTGGGTTATCAGGAGGCGGTCCACGCGGCGATCAACGAGCGGGCCGATCACCTCAACGATTCGGCCGAGGCCCGGCGCCTGTGGTTGAGCGCCCTGGCGGTGCTGGCGCTGGGGGCC
>DATCLS010000011.1:0-35168 GCA_036563805.1 Acidimicrobiales bacterium
CAGCACCAGAAGACCCGGCGGGACCGGGGGAACCGGCAGCACCAGAAGACCCGGCGGGACCGGGGGAACCGGCAGCACCGGAAGACCCGGCGGCGTCGGACGGGACGGCGGAAGCGGTGGGCACGGCCGGCTCGGGCTCCGAGCGCGCCCGAGCCGGGGCGGGAGCCGGCTCTGGGCGCGCCCGGGACTGGGCGACGGCGGGCGACGGCCTGGCCTCGAGCTCGGCGTTCAGCTCGGCGCCGGCGATGACCGCGAAGGCGCTGATCCACAGCCACAGCATCACGACGACGATGGCGCCGAGGGCCCCGTAGGTCTCGTTGTAGTTGGAGAAGTTGGCCGTGTAGATCGAGAACCCGACCGAGGCCACCAGCCACACGATCGTGGCCAGCACGGCCCCCGCCGACGTCCACCGCCAGCGACCGTCGCGGTCGGGGGCGAACCGGTAGAGCAGGGCGAGGGCGACGATGAGCACGAGGCCGGCGAGGGGCCAGCGGGCGATCATCAGGACGTCCCGCGCCAAGCCCTCGCCGCCCGACGATCCCAGCGCCTGGGGGGCGATCACGATGCCGAGCCCGATCCCGCCGAGGACCAGCAGGGCGATCGTCAGCAGCACCGCGGTCCCCCGCAGGCGGACGAAGCCGCGGCCCTCGTCCTCGTGGTAGGCCCGGTTGACGGCGGTCATGAGGTTCTTGACGCCCGCCGACGCCGACCACAGGGCCACCGCCACACCGATCAGGGCGCCGAGCCGCAGGCCCGACGACGAGCTCTCGACGATCGACTCGAGCTGGCTCCGGACGAGGTCCTGGACCTCGGTGGGGGCCGCCGCCAGCACGTCGTCGACGTTGCGCCGGATGTCGTCGGGGTCGGCCACCAGGCCGTACACCGACACGAACGCCACCATCGCCGGCACCATCGCCAGCAGGCCGTAGAAGGCCACGCCGGCGGCCAGCAGCGACACGTCGTCCTGCTTGATGCGCTGCTTCACCCGCATCAGCACGCTCGGGAGCCCGCGGCGGGCGCCGGCGGACTCGTCCGGGGACCCCCCGGCGGTGTCGGCCGGGAGGTCGCCACGGTTCCGGCCCCCGCCGTTGTGGATCTCGACCGCGCCATCGGACATGCCTCCCACCTACCCGGCGGCGCCGGCGCCTATCCCCAGTCTGTCCCCAGGCCATCCCCAGGTCGGGACACTTGCCCCTACCGCCGGGCCGGGGCCGGACCGATGCTTTGTCCCATGGCGGATCGGCGGATCGTTGTCGGAATGGACGGATCCCTCGCCTCCCGGGAGGCGCTGGTGTGGGCCGGCCGCCTGGTGCGCGTGCTCGGCGGACGGATCGTCGTGGTCCACGCCCTCGACGGCGACGCCGGCGGCGACCCGATCGCCGCCCTCCCTCCGCCCGATCTCGCCGACCGGCGCTACGCCAAGCTGACCGAGGCGGTCGAGCTCGACTGGTGCCGGGAGCTGGTGCGGGCCGCCATCCGCTTCTCCACGGTGGTGCGCAGCGGGCACCCGCTCGACGTCATCCCCGAGGCCGCCGACCTGCATCAGGCCGGGCTCGTCATCGTCGGCAACCGGGGCCGGGGGCCGACGCCCGCCCTCGGCCTGGGCTCGACCACCCAGGGCATGCTCGGCTACGGCGACCGGCCCGTGCTCGTCGCCCCGGAGCCGGGCGTGGGCCAGCGCCACCTGGCGCTGCGGCAGATCGTGGTGAGCGCCGACGGGTCCGCCGCCTCCGAGCGGGCGCTGGGCACGATCAGCGACCTGGCCGTGGCGTTCGGCAGCCGGATCACGCTGGTCCGGGCCCGTGGCCCGAGGACCCACCACGGGCAGCCCCGGCCCCGCATCGACGCCCGGCTGCCCCGGCTGGCCCGCCGGCTGTCCGGCCGGGGCATCCCGGTGCGGACCATCGTGCGGGGCGGCGACGCGGACGCCGTGGTGAGCGAGGCGGCCGCCGACATCGACGCCGACCTCGTGGCCGTGGGCGCCGGGCACGTGCTCGGCAACGGCTACAGCGGCGGCCGGGGCCTGGCCGCCGAGACCCACCGGCCGACGCTGGTGGTGCCGGCGCCCGCCAGCTGCCCCCGGATGCAGCGACCCCTCCCGGCGCATTCGGGCGCCGCGGGCTGAGCGGCGAAGCCCGCGGCGCCCGGCGTCGGGCGGAGGGCGGCCCCCAGCCGGGCGGCCGCCCCCGCCCGCCCCGGGCCCACCGGCATGCCACCGCCGCGCCCCAGGCGCCGACCTGCGCCGGCGCGAGGCCCAGGCGAGACCAGCGCGCCGCCGGCGGACCAAAGCCCTGGCGCGCTCGGCCGTCCGCCACCGCAGGAGTGCGGCACCGGGATGGCAGTGTCGGAGGGCGCCGGCGAGCCGGCGGGGTGAGGCGACCAGGCACCGGCGACGGACGGTCGCGGGGACCGTCGTGGGGACGGAGGCGGGCTCAGCGGCGGGTGGACTGGGCGCGGCGCCGGGGCCGCGACCACCGACGACGCGCAACGTCCAGCCGGCGCCGGCCACAAGGTGGCCGGCTGGACGTGGAGGCGGAATTGGGTTTCAGTTTTCGTCGATGCCGGGCGGGCGACGAGCGCGAGGGGGACGTGGAGGACATGAGGACATGAGGGCGTGATGGAGCCTCCGCCGGTGCTGGAGCCGGGACGGGTGGTGCTGGTGACCGGCGCGGCGCGGGGGATCGGGGCCGCCACGGCCCGGCTGCTGGCGGCCTACGGCGCCCGGCTGGCGCTGTGCGACCGGCTGGCCGAGCCGCTGACCGGCGTGGCCGAGGAGCTGGCCACGGCCGGCACCGAGGTGCTGGCCGAGACGGTCGACGTGCGGGAGCCGGAGGCCGTCGACGCCTTCGTCGACGCAGCCGGCGCCCGCTTCGGCCGGATCGACGGGCTGGTGAACAACGCCGGCGGCACGTTCGTCGCCCCGGCGCTCGACGTGAGCGCCAAGGGCGAGGCCATGCTCGTGGCCGAGAACTTCACCCAGGTGCTGCACCTGGTCCGGCGGTGCGTGCCGCTGATGGGCGAGGGCGCCGCCATCGTCAACGTCACCTCGGTCGAGGCCCACCAGGCTGCCCCCGGCTTCGCCATCTACGCGGCGATGAAGGCGGCGGTCGCCAACCTGACCCGCTCGCTGGCCCTCGAGCTGGCGCCACGGGGCGTCCGGGTCAACGCCATGGCCCCCGACGCCCTGGTCAGCGAGGGCGAGGACGGCGCCCGCGACGCCATGCTGGCCGGCGAGATGGTGTACCGGCCGGCCATGCTGCCGCCGCTCGGCCACCGGGGCACGCCCGAGGACGGGGCGGCGGCCATCGCCTTCCTGCTGGGTCCGATGGCCCGGTTCGTGACCGGCACCACGGTCCACGTCGACGGCGGGACGTGGGCCGCCGGCGGATGGCAGCGCGGCCATGAGTGCGGCCATGAGTGCGGCCATGAGTGACGACGACGCCTCACCCGCCTCGCCCGAGCCACTGGACCCGCCGGGCCGGACCGGCTCCCCGCTGGCCCCCGGCTCGGTGTCGCTGCGCCTCTACCCCCACGACCTGCCGCCGGCCGAGGTCGTGGCCGAGCTGCGGACGCAGGCCCGCCTGGCCGAAGCCGCCGGCTTCGACGGCGTGATGACCAGCGAGCACCACGGCGGGTTCGCCAACTACCTGCCCAACCCGCTGCTCGCCGCCACTTGGGCGCTGGAGGCGACCGAGCGCGTCTGGGCCGCCCCGTGCCCGCTGCTACTGCCGCTGCGCCCCATCACCCAGGTCGTCGAGGACCTGGCCTGGACCGCCCAACGGTTCCCCGACCGGGTCGGCGCCGGGTTCGCGCCGGGCGCGCTGCCGCTCGACTTCGAGATGGCCGGCGTGCCGTTCGACGAGGCGCGGGCCCGGTTCCGGGCCGCGCTGCCCGAGGTGACGGCGGCGCTGGCCGGCCGGGCGAGCGGGCCGCTGGCCGACGACCCGGCGGTGGCCGCCCTCGCCGCTTCGCCCATCCCCGCCGTGGGCGCCGCCCAGGGCCCGGTGGCCGCCCGCTGGGCCGCGGCGGCCGGCGCCGGCCTGCTGTTCGACTCGATCATCGCCGTGCAGCGGGCGGCCGAGGTGGCCGCCGCCTACCGGGAGGCCGGGGGCACGGGGCCGTGCGTCCTCATCCGCCGGGCCTGGGTGGGCGAGCCGCCGGACCGGGAGGTCGCGGCCCAGATGGACCGCTTCCGCCGGATGGCCCCCGACCGGGCCCAGGCCCACTGGGCGGCGGCCGGCGGGCTGGTGGCCGACCCCGACCCGGCCGCCGTGGCCGAGCGGCTGCGCGCCCAGCGGGACGCGGCCGGCTGCGACGCCCTCAACCTGCGGGTGTTCCACGCCGGCATCACACCCGCCACCGCCCGCGGCCAGATCGAGGCCCTGGGGGCCGAGGTCCTCCCCCGGCTCCGGAGCGCCGGCGCGTAACCCAGCGCCGGACAGCCGGCCCGCCACCCACCCGACCGCCGACGCCGGCCCGCCGGCGCCCCGTTCCGGATAGCCGGCCCCGCCGCCGGGTAGGCAGCCGCCATGGCTCGACCAGTCTGGACCGGCGCGATCAGCTTCGGCCTGGTCACCGTGCCCGTGAAGGCGTACTCGGCGGTGCGGGACCACGACGTCCACTTCCACCAGATCGACAAAGGCTCGGGGTCGCGGATCCGCAACCGCAAGGTGGCCGAGGAGACCGGCGAGGAGGTCGACCCGGACGACATCCAGATGGGCTTCGAGGTCGGCGACGGCAAGTACGTCACGTTCGAGAAGGACGAGCTGGACGAGCTGAGGCCGGCCTCGACCCGCGCCATCGAGGTGAGCGACTTCGTGGCCCTCGAGGACGTCGACCCCATCTACTACGAGCGCACCTACTGGCTGGCGCCCGACGGCGACGCCGCCCGCCAGGCCTACCAGCTGCTGCGCGAGGCCATGGAGCAGCAGGAGCGGGTGGCCATCGGCACGGTGGTGATGCGCAACAAGCAGTACCTGACCGCCATCCGCCCCCTCGACGGCGCCCTCGCCATGTCGACCATGCGGTTCGCCGACGAGGTCGTGCCCCGCTCGGACATCGACGACGTCCCCGACCGGCGGTCGAAGCCCGACGCCAAGATGCTGAAGATGGCCACCCAGCTCGTCGAGTCGCTGGCCAGCGACTGGGACCCGGAGAACTACCGCGACACCTACACCGACGAGCTGCGCCAGCGGATCGAGGCCAAGGAGGCCGGCGAGGACATCACCGAGGAGCCCGAGCCGGAGGCCGAGGGCAAGGTGGTCGACCTCATGGAGGCGCTCCAGGCCAGCTTGGAGAAAAGCAAGTCTTCGGGCGGCCGGAGCACGTCCAAGGGCGGCCAGCGCGGCAAGCGCAAGAAGGGCGGCCGCAAGAGCGCCTGACGGCCAGCGGCCAAGCCAGGCGGGACGAACCGGGCCCGCCGGGCCACGCCCCGAGCGCCCGGGACCCAGCTGCCCCCGGGCGCCCGCCCCGGCCGCGCTGGCCGCTCAGACGACCGGCGTGTACTCGAGGTGCAGCTCCTGGAGGCCCCGGAGGATGTAGGTCGGGGCGTACCGGTACCGGCGGTCGCCGGGCGGGCCGTGGTGGGCCTCGGAGATCCGGATGTCCTGCATGCGGTCGAGCATCCGCTCGAGGCTCACCCGGGCCTCGGCCCGGGCCAGCGGCCCACCGGGGCAGGCGTGCACGCCCCGGCCGAACGCCAGGTGCTCGCGGGCGTTGGGCCGGTCGACCCGGAACTCGTTCGGCTCCGGGAAGCGGCGGGGGTCGCGGTTGGCGGCCCCGTTCACCACCATCAGCGTCGCCCCAGCCGGGATGTCGACCCCGCCCACCGTGGCCGGCTTCCGGGCCAGGCGGAAGTCGCCCTTGACCGGGCTCTCGAACCGCAGGCACTCCTCCACGAAGTCGGGGATCCGGCTGCGGTCGTCACGCAGGAGCTGCTGGATGTCGGGCCGCTCGCCCAGCGTCTGGAGGGCGGCCGCCAGCAGCCGGACCGTCGTCTCCTGCCCGGCCGAGAACAGGTTGGCCGCCACCCGGACCACGTCGATGACCTCGGGCGTCGACCCGTCGGGGAACGTGGCGTGGGCGAGCGAGGTGAGGACGTCGTTGCGGGGCTCGCGTCGCCGGTCCTCGATGTACTCGGAGAACCGGCCGTACAGGAACTCGAGAGGGCTGTGGCCCATGGCCTTGGAGGTGGAGCCGATCGTCCGGTTGCGCGCCCCGGAGCCCTGCAGCTCCTCGCGGAACGTCTCGTGGTCGGATTCGGGGACGCCGAGCAGGTCGGCGATGACGTACAGCGTGAAGGGCCCGGCGAAGTCGGAGATCAGCTCGCACTCGCCCCGCTCGATGAACCCGTCGATCTGGCGGTCGGCGCGCCGCCACATGAAGTCCTCGTTCTCCCGCAAGCGCTTCGGCGTGAGCAGGCGCATGAGCAGGCCGCGGTGGGCCTTGTGCTCGGGCGGGTCCATCGTCGGGAGCTGGTCGCTGAACGGGAGCTCGGCCCGGTGCTTCTCGATGAGCTCGGCGATCTCGTCGGGGTCGCGGCCCTCGAGCGGGACCGGGAAGCCGGGGAACGGGCCGGTCACCGAGTTGCAGGACGAGAACGTCTCGGTGTCGGTGTACACGGCCGACGCCTCGTCGTAGCCGGTCACCATCACCACGCCGTGGTGCGGCTCGCGGGTGACCGGGCACCGGTCGCGGAGGTGGTCGAAGTACGGATAGGGATCGGCGACGAGCTCGTTCCCCCGGAAGAAGTCGAGGCTGTCGAAGTCGCTCAGTGCTCTCTCCCCCTCGTCCCCGCGGGATCCTCGTCCGGACACAGAACCCGACTCTCGGATGACGAGAGTATCGTCCTCAGGCCGTCCCGGCCACGCCGCTCGCAGCCGGGAACGGCGAACGGACGGCGGCAGCGGGCGGCGGCCGGACGACCGGTCGACCCAGCCGGTGCAGCCGCCAGCCGGCGGCGACGGCGACCACGCCGGTCGCCACCGCCTGGAGCCCGAGCGCCACGGCCAGCACCACCAGGGTGGCCCTGCTGCGCTCGCCCCCGTCGGGTGCCAGCGTCTCCCACGGTGCCGAGCCGCCGCCTCACCCCGGGCGGGTGGTTCCCGGCCCGTGACCGGTGCGGCACCCGTCGTCACCCCGGTCGGGTGACGACGCAGCGCGCGCAGCACGCGAGGTTGGCGCCGTGAACGACCGGACCGCCCGATGCCACTACGAGGTCCGGGTGAGCGGCCGCCTCAGCCGGGCCCTACGGGCCGAGTTCGCGGGGCTGGGCCTGGCCGTCCGGGACCGGCCGGTCGAGACCGTGCTCTACGGGCCGGTGGTCGACCAGGCCGCGCTGTACGGCCTGCTCCGACGCATCGAGGCGCTCGGCCTGGAGCTGGTCGAGGTCCGCCGCGTCCCGGCCGACCGCCCGCCCGGCGACAGGCCCGAGCACCCGCCGACCGCCACGCCCGAGCCCGAGCGCCCGCCCGGCGCCCCCGCCGAGCCCGGGCCCCGGGGGGCACGGCGGGCGCGCTGAGCCCGCGGCGGGCGCGCTGAGCCCCGGTGACCCGCCTCGGGCCGGTGGCCCACCGCGGTCAGATCAGCTCCAGCTCCCGGCCCCGCAGGACCGCCTCGCGCCGGCCGTCCACGCCCAGCTTGCGGTACACGGCCTTGAGGTGGGTCTTGACCGTGTTGACCGACAGGTGCAGGCCCCGGGCGATCTCGGTGTTGGACATGAGCGTCGGCAGGTGTTGGAGCACCTCGATCTCGCGGTCGGTCAGCGGCTCGACGAGCGCCTCGCCGCCCGCGTGCTGGATCCGGTCGAGCAGGTCGAGGGCCGTGGTGCCGCGCGACCCCAGGCGGGCCGAGATCCGCTCCAGCACCTCGACGAGGTGGGGGCCGAGCTCGAGCAAGGGCGCCCGGATGCTGGTGGCGGCGGCCATGTCCAGAGCCTCGCCCAGCAGCCGGTCGGCCCGGCGCTCGTCGCCCCGGCGGTCGGCGGCCAGCGCGGCCAGGGCGGTCATCTCGACGGCGGTCCGGGGGTGGCGGGGGGCCGACCGGTCGAGGCGGAGCTCGACCGGGGCCAGCGCGGTGGGCCCGGGCCCGCCGGTGACGATCGTCTCGACCAGCCGCTGCCGGGCGTCGGCCACCACCCGCTCGCCCTCCCCGCCGACGGCGATCGGTCGCCCCGTGGCGTCGATGACCTCGAGGACACCGAGCGCCACCAGCGCCCGCCCGGCCAGCGGGTAGCGGGCCGTCGGGGCGTCGAGGCTGACGAAGAACGGGGCCCGCCCCCGCGTCGCCGCCTGGACGGCCCGGTCGACGACCCGCAGCGAGTGGGGCATCCACTCGCCCGGCCGGGGCGCGGCGAGCGCCTCCGCCAGGGCCCGGTGCTCGCCCCGCTGGGCGGCGCACAGCGCGGCGGCGATCCGGACGAACGGGTCGACCACCGCCCGGCGGGGCCGCCCGGCGATGATGGCCCGCGCCCGGGCCAGGCGGGCCTCGGCGGCCGTGACGTCGCCGGCCGCAGCGTCGAGCACGGCGAGCATGGCGCCGGCCAGCACCCGGTGCCACGACGGGTCGCCGTGGTCCGCGTGGTCGCCCAGCCGCTCGAGCGCGTCCCGGGCCAGGTCAAGATGGCCGGCGTCGATGTCCATCTCCGCCTGGACCAGGACGGCGATCTGACGCAGGCGCGAGGTCCAGGGCCGGGGGGCGTCCAGGCTGCGGACGGCGGCCACCGCGGCCCGCGCCCGGTCGTCGGCGCCGAACGTCCAGCCAAGTGTGAGGTCGAGGAGCCGGCGGGCGGTCGCCCACACGTCGTCGCCGGCCGCCGGGTCCCCAGCGTTCGTCCCGCCGCCCGCCGAAGAACCATCGGCGGAGGAACCGCCGCCCCGCGAGCCGGAAGCCGAGGAACCATCGGCTCGGGAACCGCCGCCCAGGAGCCCATCGCCTGGCGGGCTCGCGGCCGAAGTGACCTCGGCCGACGGGTCGGTGGTGTCGAGCCGGGCCCGGTACAGGTGGGCGTCCTCGTGGTCGGCCCACCGGCAGGCCTCGGCTGCGGCCACCAGGGCCAGCTCGGGCGTGTCGAGGATTGCGTCGGGCGGGATGCCGTCCAGCGGGCCGGTGTCGAGGGCGCCGGCCTCCTCCGTGGTGCCGAGCAGCCAGCGCCGCAGCACGAGGCGGCCCACCAGCGACCAGTCGCCGCCCCGCCGGGCGTGGGCCTCGGCGTCGGCCGGGAGGCCCTGGTCGAGGAACCAGGCCGCGGCCCGGCGGTGCAGCTCCTCGAGCAGGCCGGGCCGGTCCTGGCGCAGGCGGGCCAGGAGCAGCGCCCGGAACAGGGCGTGGTACCGGTAGCAGCGCTGCTCGTCCAGCTCGACCAGGAACAGGCCGCGGCGCTCGAGGTCGGCCACGTGCCGGCCGGCCTCGGGGTCGCCGGTCAGCGCCACGGCCAGGTCGGCCGTCAGCCGGTCGGTGACGCTGGTGCGCAGCAGGACCCGGCGGGCGGCCTCGCCCTCCCTGGTGAGGACGGCGTCGAGAAGGTGGTCGGCGGCGACCGCCTGGGCGGCCGCGGCGTGGGCGACGAACGACGCCGGGTCAGGCTCGGAGCGGAGGGCGGCGGCCGCCAGGCGCAGGCCCGCCGGCCACCCGTCGACCAGCTCCCGCAGGGCCGCCGTCTGCCCGTCGGCCAACGCCAGGCCGTGGGCGGCGAACAGCTCGGCCGCCTCGGCCGAGGTGAAGCGCAGGTCGATGTAGCGGAGCTCGCCGAGGCGCCCGTCGAGCCGGAGCCGCTCGAGGCCCACCGGCGGGTCGGCTCGCGTCGCCAGCACGACGTCGAGTGGCGGCGGCGCCCGCTCCACCACCCAGGCCAGCGCCTCCCGCGCCGCCGGGCCCGCCAGCTCGTGCACGTCGTCGAGCACCAGCACGCAGGGGCGGCCCCGGCGCTCGATCTCGCCGAAGGCGGCGGCCAGCAGGACGAGCTCGCCGGGCTCGCCCCGGGCACCGTCGGGCAGGTCACCGACAACGAGGCCCCCGGCGGCGGGCGGGCGCCGGGCCGCCGCGTCCCCAACGCAGCCCGCCTCGGCTAGCGCCGCCGCGATCAGGGCGGGCAGCCGGCCGGGCTCGTCGTCGCGCTCGTCGAGGTTCAGCCAGGCGGCCGCGGGCGGGTCGGGTCCGGCCAGCCAGCTGGCCAGCAGGGTCGTCTTCCCGGCGCCGGGCGGCGCCGACACCAGCGTCACCGGGCGCCGGACACCGGCGGCCAGCTGGGCCTCGAGCCGGGGGCGCGCCACGAGCGCCTCGGGCAGCCGCGGCACGCACCGCTCGGTCCCCAGCGCCTGCTGGTCCCTGGTCACGCCGTCCACCTCCCGCCCGCGGACGCGGGCGGCGATCGCCGACACGCGCCCGTGACGCCCTCATGGTGCGCACCCGGGGGCGCCGGGAGGAGGGTCAAAAGTCCTGACTTCCGGGTTCTGCCCGGACCGTGCCGAGCGCGACGCTCAGCGTGGCGCCCGGGCGGCGCCGGGCCTCAGCCCGGCAGCTCGAAGATGCGCCGGGCCAGGTCCATGAGGTGGGCCCGGAGCGTGTCGTCGTCGAGGTCGACGACCAGCGGGTGCACGACGGCGCCGCTGATCGCCGCGGTCAGCACCGCGGTCGAGACCCGCGCCCCGGGTGCGGCGCCGTCGCCGATCAGGATGCGGCGCAGCCGGTGCAACACCCGGCGTAGCGACTCGTGCTCGGCGAACAGCCTGACGATCACCGGGTCGTTCAGGATCGAGCTCACTGCCCGGCGGTTCTCGATGGCCAGCTCGACGATCCGGGTGACCAGCACCTGACGGGCCCGGTCCGGGGTGGGCTGGGCCTCGGCCAGGTCGATCGCCGCCTCCAGCCGCGCCAGCTCGGTCTCGGCCACGGCGAGGACGATCTCGTGCTTCGTGCGGAACTGGTGGTAGACGGCCGCCTTCGTCACGCCCAGGGCCTTGGCGATCATCCCCAGGGACGTGCCGCCGACGCCGTGCTCGGCGAACAGCCGGACGGCCGCGTCGACGATGCGGGCCTGGGCGGCGCTGAGCGGGGGCGACCCGGCCGGGGCCGCGGCGACGTCCACGGAGTTCACGGCGCCGAAGGCTAGCTGGCCCCGACCGCGCCCCTAGACGATCGACTATGCGCGTGACGCTACCCCACGTAGAGCGGGGAATCGTTTGGCTTGTCCAAAGGTAGTCGAACGGCTACCTTGCCGGCCCGGCATGGACCGCTCGTTCCATGTCTGCTTGTTCGTCGGGCGGCTGGACACAGGAGGGGACCAATGCGGGATTCCACCACACGGCGCATCCACCGGCTGCCGAGACGAGCGGCCGCCCTCGCCACCCTGGGCGCCCTGCTGCTCACGGCCACGGCCTGCGGGGGCGACGACGACGCCGGTGACGACGACGCCGGCCCGCCCGAGGGGGTCGACGTCCAGGAGTTGCTCGGGCCCGAGGACCCGGCCGAGGGCGAGCCGGTCCGCCTCGGGATGCTGTCCGACGGCTCCACCCAGGCCTACGACAACACCGACGAGCTGCGGGCCGCCGAGGCGACCGCCGAGTTCTGGAACCAGCACCGGGGCGGCGTCGGGGGCCGGCCCATCGAGGTCGTGACGTGCGAGACGGGCGGCGACCCGGCCAGCGCCACCGACTGCGCCAACCAGTTCGTCGAGGAGGGCGTGGTCGCCGTCGCCATCCACAACTCCGCCACCCTGGAGTCGGCGTGGGAGCCGCTCCACCAGGCCGGCGTGCCCACGATGCTGGTCCAGGCGTTCGGCGACGCGCTCATGGCCGACGACCAGAACACGTTCGCCCTGGCCAGCCCGCTGGCCACGTTCTTCGGCCTGCCCATCTCGGTGGCCGAGAGCGAGGACGCCGACAAGGTCGCCTTCGTGATCATCGACGTCCCCCAGGCGGTGGGCATCCTCACCGAGGGCCAGGGCCCCGAGATCCTCGAGAACGCCGGCGTCGAGAGCGAGGTCGTCCGGATCCCGATCGGCACGGCCGACATGACCTCGCAGATGCAGGAGGTGGTGTCCGGCGGGGCCGGCGTGGTGCAGGTGATCGGCAACGACGCCTTCTGCATCGCCGCCTTCAACGGCCTGGCCGCCGCCGGCTACGAGGGCGCCATCACCACCGTCTCGCAGTGCATCACCGACGCCACCCGCGAGGGCGTGTCGGGGGACGTGCTCGAGGGCATCTACCTCACCTCGACCGTGGCGCTGGGCGCCGAGGACGACCCGTCGTACCAGCTGTACGAGGCGATCGTGAGCGAGTACGGCGACGACATCAGCGACCCGGAGACCACGATCGCCATGGGCGGCTACACGGCCATGGCGTCGCTGGCGACGTCGCTGGCGGAGATCGAGGGCGAGATCACGCCCGAGACGGCGACCGAGGCCATCCGCACGATGCCCGAGCAGGACGTGCCCGGCGGCGGGGGCGTGACGTTCCAGTGCGGCGGGTCCGCCGTGCCGTCTCAGCCGGCGGTGTGCTCGAACCAGTGGCTCCGGACCCAGCTCGACGCCGACGGCAACCCCACGGACTACGAGCCCATCGACTCCAGCGCGCTGCTGGAGAGCTGAGCGGGGCGCCCGGGGCCCGGGACCGCTCGGGCGCACAGGGCGCCGACGCGCCCGGCGCCTGGGCCCCACCGGACGCTCACATAGAAGTAGATCAATACGTCTTCGGTAGGATCGGCTCCTGTGAAGGAGCCGATCCCCGTCGACGCTCTCTGTTGCCCGCCGATGACGGCCGGGCCGCTGGGCGAGGCCGAGGCGGCCGAGCTGGCGGCGGTGCTCAAGGCGCTGGCCGACCCCGTGCGGCTCCGGCTGGTCAGCGCCATCGCCTCGGCCCCGGCGGGCGAGGTGTGCGCCTGCGACCTGCCGGCCCTGGTCGGGCGGTCGCAACCCACCGTCAGCCACCACCTCGGCCAGCTCGTCCGGGCCGGGCTGCTCGACCGCGAGCAGCGGGGCAAGTGGGCCTGGTTCCGCATCCGGCCCGACGGGTTCGCCGCCGTCCGGTCGGCCCTGGGCGAGCCGGTCGCCAGTGCAGCGGCGACGGCGACGGCGTTGACGCCGACCCCGGACCCCGTCCCGACCGCGTCGGACGCCGGATGAGCCGGCCGGCCGAGGGCGGGGGCGCCGGGCGGGCGCTGCGGGTCGAGGACGACGGGGCCGTCCGCCACCTCGTCCTGTGTCGGCCCGACGAGTACAACACGATCACGCCGGCGCTGCGCGACGAGCTGGGCGCGGCGCTGGACGAGGCCGACCGCGACGACGCCGTGCGGGTCGTGCTGCTCCGGGCCGAGGGGCCGGCGTTCTGCGCAGGCTTCGGGCTCGACTGGTCGACGGCGGCGCCCGGCTCGGGCGCGGCGCCGGACCCGGGCCCGGGCTCCGCCTCGGGCGAGACCTCCGGCTCGGGCTCCGCCTCGGGCGAGGCCCCGGGCTCGGGGACGGCCTCGGGCGAGATCCCGGGGTCGGGGACGGCCTCGGGCTCCGCCTCGAACGAGACCTCCGGCTCGGGCTCCGCCTCGGGCGAGGCCGCCGGCGGCCGGGTGTGGGACACGGTGGCCGACGTCCGCATGATCAGCCGGTTCGGCAACACGTTCGCCAAGCTGCACGGCATCTCCAAGCCGACGGTGGCGGCCGTGCAGGGGTGGTGCATCGCCGGCGGCACCGACATGGTCCTCAACGCCGACATCATCGTGGCCGGCGAGTCCGCCCGGTTCGGCTACCCGCCGGCCCGGGTGTGGGGCGTGCCCGAGGCGCCCTGGGTGTGGGTGGCCCGGCTCGGGCTGGAGCGGGCCAAGCGCTACCTGTTCACCGGCGACGAGCTGACCGGCGCCGAGGCGGCCGCGGCCGGGATGGTGCTCGAGTGCGTGCCCGACGCCGAGCTGCAGGACCGCGCCCGGGCCCTCGCCCAGCGGATGGCGCTCCTGCCGCTCAACCAGCTGCAGATGATGAAGTGGGCGCTCAACGACGTCGCACGCCACCAGTACCAGCCCGACACGAGCCGCCTGCTCGGGTTCATCTTCGACGGCGTGGCCCGTCACACCCAGGAGGGGCTCGACTTCGTCGCCCGCGCCAACGAGGTGGCGTGGCGCCAGGCGGTGCGCGAGCGTGACCGGCCGTTCGGCGACTACGGCGAGCGGCCCCGGCCCGGTGCGGACAGCGCCGGTGGCGCCGGGAACACCGGTGGCGCGGCGGACGCGACCGAGGCCACGGACGCCGGCGCATGAGCGAGCGGACGGGCGAGCCCCGGCCCGAGCTGGCGCCGCTCGGCCTGGCGGGCGGCGAGCGCGTCCGCTGGCGCGACCGGGTCGGCGGACGGTGGCGGGAGGGCACGGTGGTCGGGCGCGAGCGCGACGGCAGCGTCGGAGTGCGCGACGGCAAGGGCGCCAGCCGGGCGCTGGCCGTCGAGCGTCTCGAGGTCCGGACCCGCGGGCCCCGCGGCGCCCGCACGTGGGAGCCGCTCACGGTCCGGGCCCAGCGGACCGAGCAGCTCGCCCTGTTCGCCCCGGCGCCCGACCCCGACGACGCCCCGCCCCGCCGCTGACCCCCCGCCGCCGGCGGCCCGCCGAGCGCCGCGTGGGCGGGAGACCGGGCGGCGGTCGGTGCCGCGCCCCAGGGGGCTCCGGGCGCCCCGGGCCGGGCGCCCCGACCAGCGGGCCCCGGCCGACCACAGCCGGCGCCGGCGTGCAGGCCCCGGGCCCCCGGGTCAGCGACCGCGCCCCGAGCGGTGCCCGAGCCGGAGCCGGGGCCAGAGTCGGCGGCGGGTGTGGTCGGCCGGGTGGGCGACCAGGGGCGGCGCCCCGTCGTCGCGGACGTAGAGGCGGAGCTCGTCGCTGCGACCGCCGGGCAGGGCGACCGTGGCGGTCCGGCGCCACCGGGGCCGCACCCCGCACACGCAGGCGCTGGTGGTGACGCCGTAGGCGCAGCTCCAGCACCGGTCGAGCTCGCCGAGCAGCGCGTGCAGGCGGTCGTCTCCGGTCCGCCCGCCCACGGGCTCGCCCACGAACGCGACCCGCTGGCCGCCGGCGGTGCCGAAGCGGTCGACGGCGGCCGCGCCCCAGTCCTCGGTGCGCGTGGGCCACACGAGCAGCAGGGTGCGGTCGGCGTGGCGCTCGACCGCCGACTCGTCGCCCACCCGCACCGGGTACCACGGCGCCACGCCTGCGAACCACCGGTTGTCGGGCGACGGCGGCGGGGCGACGTCGTACGCCACGACGTCGACGCCCCGGTCGCGCAGCAAGCGGGCCCAGTAGCCGGTTCCGGCCCCGACCTCGACGACCCCGCGGGGCGAGGCCTCGGCGACGGCCCGCAGCGCCGCCTCGGACGGCAGCGCGAACGCGTAGCTGGCGGTCCAGCCCGATCCGGCCATCGGCCAGGTCATGCTCGCACCGTAGCGACCCGGCCACCGCCCGCTGCCCGGCGGAGGCGGGCCCGCCCGTCGACCCGGCGACCCTGGCGATAAAGTAAGCGAGCCCTTACTCGTTCTGAGGCCGCCGGAAGCGCGTGCCGGCGCCCAAGGGGGGATCATGCCGACCGACGCGGATGACGACATCCACCTCGGCGCGAACCAGGAGCTCTTGCCCCGGAACCAGGTCCGGGTCCTGACCGGGGAGGGCCGATGACCGACCACGCGGGCACGAGCCCGGCGCCCACGGCCCCCGCTTGCGCGAAGCCCCGCGGCATCCGGCTCGGGTTCACCGTCGGCGACTACCCGCGCCCGCCCGCTGGCGACGCCGGGCTGTTCGACACGGTGGTGGCGCAGGCTCAGGCGGCCGAGCGGGCCGGGTTCGACTCGTTCTGGGTGCCCGACCACCTCATGCAGACCCCCGCCGTGGCTCCCAAGGAAGAGCCGATGTTCGAGTGCTACACGACGCTGGGGGCTCTGGCCGCGCTGACCTCGACGCTCAGGCTCGGCGCCTTCGTCGGCTGCGCCGCCTACCGCCACCCCGGCCTGGTGGCCAAGGCCGTGACGACGCTGGACGTGATCTCGCACGGCCGGGCCGTGTTCGGCATCGGCGCGGGCTGGTACGGCGAGGAGCACCACGCCTACGGCTACGAGCTGGGCACGGTCGCCGACCGGTTCGGGCGGCTGGTCGACACGCTGGAGATCGTCCGGGCGCTGCTGGCCGACGGCGAGGCGACGTACGCCGGCCGCCACTACCGGGTCGACGGGGCACTGAACTCGCCCGGGCCCCTCCAGCCCGGCGGCCCGCCGATCCTCGTCGGGGGCTCGGGCGAGAAGCAGACGCTGCGGCTGGTGGCCGAGTACGCCGACATCTGCAACGTGACCGGCTCCCCCAACGACCTGCGCCGGCTCATGGGCGTGCTCGACGCCCACTGCGAGGCGGTGGGCCGCGACCCGGTGGAGATCTGCCGCACGTTCACGTCGATCGTGGTCGTGCGGGACACCGAGGCCGAGGCCCGGGCGGCGGTGCCGGCGGCCTACCGGCGGGCCGAGCCGACCGAGGTGGCGCGCAACCTGGCCGCCCACACCGGCCCGATCGCCGGGACCCGCGATCAGGTCGTCGAGCTGCTGCGGGCCCACCTCGACGCCGGCCTCGACGGCGTCGTGCTGTCGTGCGTGGCCCAGGACCGCCACCCCGACTACGTCGAGATGCTGGGCGAGCTGGCCCGGGAGGCGCTGGCCTAGCCGCCGCTCAGCCGGAGGCCGGGGCTCGGCCCCGGGTCGGGCGGCACCGCCCGCTCGCCGGAGATCACCTCACGCCAACGCGCGCCCGTGGGCCGTCAACGCGTAGATCACGAACGCGTCGATGGCGATGATCGTCAGCGCCCACACCGGATAGGCCGGCATGTACAGGAAGTTGGCGATGATGCTGAGCCCCGCCAACGTCACGGCCAGGGCCCGGGCCAGGATGTTGCCGGTGAAGAGGCCGAACCCGGCCAGCACCACCACGATCCCGAGGACGAGGTGCACCCAGCCCCACGTCGACAGGTCGAGGTAGAGGTCGCCCTCGTTGGTCCACACCACCCACTGGTCGTTGACGACGGCGACGAGCCCGTGGATGGCGTTCAGCGCCCCCACGATGATCATCATCACCGCCGCGAACACGATCCACCCGCTCCATCCGGAGCGATCCTCGCGGAGCCCGCCTTCGTACACGGCCCCCTGCGACCCGCCCGCGATATCGGTCGCCATGGCTGCCACCTCCTGGCTGCAGATCGACCGCGGTCGACGGCGTCGACCGACGGTCCGACCCTCAGCCGCGGGCGGGCGGCGGTCATCACCCGGCGGGGGTGAATGCCCGGGCGCCACCGGCCGGCCGGTAGCGTCCCCGCCGATGGACAGCGCGGCGGCAAGCGCGACGGCGAGCCCGGCCGAGAGCCCGCTCGAGGGCGCGCTGGAGGGCGCAGTCGACGGCGAGGAGCTGGTCGCCCTCGACCGGGCGCACGTCTGGCACCCCTACGGCCCGATGCCGGGCACGATGGACCCGCTGGTCGTGGAGTCCGCCCAGGGGGTGCGCCTGCGGCTGGCCGACGGACGCGAGCTGATCGACGGGATGTCGTCGTGGTGGTCGGCCATCCACGGCTACCGCCACCCGCTGCTCGATCGAGCGCTGGCCGAGCAGGCCGGCCGCATGAGCCACGTGATGTTCGGGGGCCTGACCCACGAGCCCGCGGTCCGACTCGCCACCCGACTCGTGGAGATCACCCCGGAACCGCTCCAGCACGTGTTCCTGTGCGACTCGGGCTCGGTGTCGGTGGAGGTGGCGATCAAGATGGCGCTCCAGCACTGGCGCTCGCTCGGCCGGCCCGAGAAGCGCCGCCTGCTGACCTGGCGGGGCGGCTACCACGGCGACACGTTCGCCGCCATGAGCGTGTGCGACCCGGAGGGCGGGATGCACAGCCTGTGGGCCGGGGTGCTGCCCGAGCAGGTCTTCGCGGATGAGCCGCCGCCCGGGTTCGACGCCGGCGTGGACGCCGGCTACGCCGCCCACCTGGCCGAGCTGGTCGAGCGGCACGCCGGCGAGCTGGCGGCGGTGATCGTCGAGCCGGTCGTCCAGGGCGCCGGCGGGATGCGGTTCCACGACCCCGGCTACCTGCGGGTGCTGCGCGACCTCACGCGCACCCACGACGTGCTGCTGATTTTCGACGAGATCGCCACCGGCTTCGGACGGACCGGTGCCCTGTTCGCGGCCGAGCACGCCGGGGTCAGCCCCGATGTGATGTGCGTGGGCAAGTCGCTGACCGGCGGATATCTGACCATGGCCGCCGCCCTGTGCACCTCCCGGGTGGCCGAGGGCATCTCGCAGGGCGAGGTGCCGGTGCTGGCCCACGGCCCGACGTTCATGGGCAACCCGCTGGCCGCGGCGGTGGCCAGGGCGTCGATCGACCTGCTGCTCGGCCAGGACTGGCGGGGCGCGGTGAAGGCGATCGAGCAGGAGCTGGCCGACGGGCTGGCCCCGGCCGCCGAGCTTCCCGGCGTGGCCGACGTGCGGGTGCTGGGAGCCATCGGCGTCGTGCAGCTCGACCACCCGGTGGACGTGGCGGCTGCCACCCGGGCGGCCGTGGACGCCGGCGTGTGGCTGCGGCCGTTCCGCGACCTCGTGTACACGATGCCGCCCTACGTCAGCGAGGCCGACGACGTGCGGGCCATCGCCGCCGCCGTGCGGGCCGCCGCCGCAGCCGGATAGGCGCCGGACCGACGGTCTCCGGAGGTCCACGAAGGGCCGTGAAGAGGCCGACGAGCCCGGCCTCCGACGGTTCGCGGAGCCCGGCCCGACGGGCCGCGTCCGCCCAACTGAATATCTTATGATCGCCCGATGACCACGCCGACACTCGAAGGGCGGCGCGTCCTGGTCGTCGGGGCGTCCGCGGGCATCGGCCGGGCCTTCGCCGTGCGGGCCGTGCGGGCCGGCGCCAAGGTGGCGATGGTGGCACGCCGGGCCGACCGGCTGGCCGAGCTGGTGGCCGAGGCCGGCGGCGGCGAGGCCATCGCGGCCGACCTGCGCCAGCCCGACGACTGCGCCCACATCGGCGCGGCCGTGGCCGCCGCCCTGGGCCGGCTCGACGTCGTGCTCGTGACCGCCGGGGCGTCGAGCCTGACCTGGATCGACGAGGCGACGGCCGACGACTGGCAGCTCGCCGTCACCACCAACCTCATCGGGGTCAACCTCACCATCCGCAGCCTGCTGCCGATCCTCGAGCCCGGCGCCATCGTGCTGGCCTGCTCGTCCGAGTCCGTCGGCCAGCCCCGGGCCGGGCTGGTCACCTACGCGGCCAGCAAGGCGGCGCTGGAGGAGTCGCTCCGGGGCTGGCGGGTCGAGAAGCCCGGGATCCGCTTCGGCTGCCTGACGATCGGGGCCACGTTCCCCACCGAGTTCGGCACGTCGTGGGACCCGGTCAAGCTCGGCCGGGCCCTCGAGACGTGGGCGCTCCACGGCCTGGCCAAGGCCGAGCTGATGGACACCGACCACGTCGCCGAGGTGCTGGTCGGCACGCTGGGCGTGGCCGCCGCCTACCCGGGCGTCGGCATCGAGCAGCTCACGATCCGCTCGCCCGCCGGCACCACCAGCCAGACGGAGGGGGACGTGACCGCGGCCATGTCCGGGGGCTCCGAGGGCTCGAGCTAGGCCCGCCGGTCGGTCCGGGTCCCCTGAGAAGGTCGGGCCGGATGCCGGTCGGGCCCCGGTCGCGCCGGGCCCCGGTAGGGTCGGGCCATGGCCGCCGACCCCGGTGCCGAGCCCGACGGAGGAGCCGCGCCCGGAGACGGCGCCGGGTCGGACGGGAGCGACGGCCCGGACGGCGCAGCCGCGTCGGGCGGGACCGTCGCCCGCCTGATCGTCCGCTGCCTCGAGAACGAGGGGGTCACCCACGTGTTCGGGCTGCCCGGCGAGGAGAACATCCACCTCGTCGAGGCCCTCGACGACTCGTCGATCCGCTACGTGCTGGTGCGCCACGAGCAGGCGGCGGCGTTCATGGCCGAGGTGCACGGGCGCCTGACCGGCCGACCCGGGGTGTGCTCGGCCACGCTCGGGCCCGGCGCCATCAACCTGCTGCTGGGGGTGGCCGACGCCACCACCAACTCGACCCCGGTCGTCGCCCTGTCGGCCCAGGTGGGGATGGACCGCCGGTTCAAGGAGTCCCACCAGGGCGTCGACCTGGTGGGGATGTTCGCGCCGGTGACCAAGTGGGCGGAGCTGGTGGCCACGCCGGACGCCGTGCCCGAGATGATCCGCAAGGCGTTCAAGCTGGCCCGGACCGAGCGGCCCGGCGCCGTCTACCTGGCCGTGCCCGAGGACGTCGAGACGGCCCCGGCGCCGGCCGGCGCCCGGCCGCTGGTCGTCAACACGCCCCGCCCCGACGAGCCGGCCGCCGACCAGCTGCGGCGGGCGGCCGCGGTCCTGCGCGCCGCCCGCAACCCGATCGTGCTCGCCGGCCACGGCGCGGCCCGGGGCGGCGCCCACGACGCCGTGCGCTACTTCGCCGAGACGCTCGGCATCCCGGTCGCCACCACGTTCCACGGCAAGGGCGTCATCCCCGACGACCACCCGCAGGCCCTGGGCGCCGTCGGCTTCATGCGCCACGACTACGTGAACTTCGGCTTCGACGAGGCCGACGTGATCGTCGCCGTCGGCTACGAGCTGCAGGAGTTCGACCCGGTCCGCATCAACCCGGGCTGCGACAAGAAGATCGTCCACATCCACCGGTTTCCGGCCGAGGTCGACCTCCACTACGAGGTTGAGGTGGGCCTGCAGTCGGACATCGGGCGCACGCTGCGGGCGCTGGCCGACGCGGTCGGGCGGCGCTTCGACCCCGACCCGGGCGAGCAGAGGATCCGGGAGATGCTCGCCGGCGAGCTGGAGCGGGGGCGGGCCGACGACCGCTTCCCCCTCGCCCCGGCCCGGATCGTGGCCGACACCCGCGCCGCCCTGGAGCGCGACGACATCGTCCTGGTCGACACGGGCGCGCTGAAGATGTGGATGGCCCGGCTCTACCCCACCTACGTGCCCAACACGTGCCTGATCTCCAACGGCCTGTCGACCATGGCCTGGACGGTGCCGGGCGCCATCGGCGCCAAGATCGCCCGGCCCGACGCCCGGGTGCTGGTGGCCACCGGCGACGGCGCCTTCCTCATGAACTCGCAGGAGATCGAGACGGCCCTGCGGGAGCGGATCCCGTTCGTGGTGCTGGTCTGGGTCGACGGCGAGTACGGGCTGATCGAGTGGAAGATGGAGCTCGAGCTGGGCCACAGCACGCACACCGCGTTCGGGAACCCCGACTTCGTGGCCTACGCCGAGAGCTTCGGCGCCCGCGGCTACCGCATCGGGGCGGCCGGCGAGCTCCTGCCGACGCTGCGCCGGGCCCTGGCCGACGACACCGTGTCGGTGATCGCCTGCCCGGTCGACTACGCGGCCAACCTGCAGCTCACCGAACAGCTCGGCGAGCTGGACGAGTCGCTGTCCTGAGCGCCCGGCCGCCCCGGGCCGGCGCCCCGGGCGCGCGGCCGGACCGAGGGGCGCCGCCGGACGGTTCGGCCGTCGTCGAACGGCGCGACCGGCCCCGCGGGGCGCCGCCGGTCACGCCAGCTGCTCGAGCCCGGCGAGGTAGGCCTCGGCGTAGGTGGGGAACTGGGCGACGCCGTCGAGCAGCACGTCGAGCGGCACCTCGGCCCGCACCGCCAGGGCGGCCTGGTGGATCCACTCGCTGGCCAGCGGCGCCACAGCCCAGGCCCCGAGGAGCACGCCACGGGCCCGGTCGGCGACCAGGCCCAGCTCGCCCCGTGGGTCGCGCTCGTAGGTCCACGGCCGGGCCAGGGCGTCGGGGATGGACACGGTGGCGGTGGCCACGTCGTGGCCCTGCTCCCGGGCCTGAGCCGCGGTCAGGCCGACGGCGGCGATCTCGGGGTCGGAGAACACGACCCGGGGGATGCCGCGGTACTGCGCCCGCCGGTCGCGCCCGAGGATGTTGTCGGCCACGATCCGAGCCTGGTACTTGGCCACGTGGGTGAAGAGGGCGACGCCGGTGACGTCGCCGACCGCCCACAGGCCCGGCGCCACCCGGCACCGGTCGTCGACCGCCAGGCCCCGCTCCCCCGGTTCGACGCCCACGGTCTCGAGCCCCAGGCCGCTGGTGCGGGGCCGGCGCCCGGCGCCGATGACGACGACGTCGGTGTCGACGGTCGACCCGTCGTCGAGGGTGACCCGGGTGCCGCCGGCCTGGCGGGCCACGGCCGCCACCCGCCGGCCCACCCGCACGTCGACGCCGTCGTCGGCCAGCGCGGCGGCGATCAGCTCGCCGACGCGCGGGTCCTCGCGGTTGATGAGCCGGTCGGCCGACTGCACGAGCGTCACCTGCGCCCCGACCCGGGACAAGAACTGGCCCAGCTCCAGCCCGACGGGCCCGCCGCCGACCACGACCGCCCGGCCCGGGACGTCGCGGAGCTGGGTGGCCTCGCGGTTGGTCCACACCTCGGCCTCGTCGAGGCCGTCGATGGGCGGGCGGGTCGGGTCGGACCCGGTGGCCAGCACCACGTGGTCGGCCGTGAGCCGCCGGTCGCCGACCTCGACGACGCCCGGCCCGGCCAGGCGGGCCGAGCCCTTGAGGACGAGCGCCCCCTGGTCCTCGTAGCCCGCCACCTGCTTGCTGTCGTCGAGGTGGCGGGTCATCTCGTCGCGGAAGGCGACGAGGCCCGCCCAGTCGAGCTCGGGCCGGCCCACGCCCGGCGCCCGGTCGGCCTCGCTGCGGGCCTCGGGCGGGCGCAGCAGCGTCTTGGTCGGGATGCAGGCCCAGTAGCCGCACTCGCCCCCGATCAGCTCGCGCTCGACGACCGCCACCCGTTTGCCGGCGGCGAGCAGGCGGGAGGCCACCACCTCGCCGCCGGGGCCCATGCCGACCACCACCACATCGACCGCGTCGTCGGCCACATCGTCGGCGCTCACGATGCGGCAGCGTACGCCGACCCGTACCTAGGTTGTGGCGATGGACCTGGACCTCCCGCCGGAAGACGATCCCCGCCGGGTCGCCGTTCGCCGGTGGCTCGACGAGCACCCGAAGCCCTCCGGCCGCGAGCTGGCCGAGGCCGGGTACGTGGCGCCGCACTGGCCCCCGCCGTGGGGCCTCGACGCCGATCCGGTCCACCAGCTGATCATCGACGACGAGCTGCGCCGGGCCGGCGTCCGGCGCCCGGTCAACCCGATCGGCATCGGGTGGGCCGGCCCCACCCTCCTGCTGGCCGGCACCGATGAGCAGAAGGAGCGCTACCTGTTCCCACTGCTGGCCGGCGAGGAGCTGTGGTGCCAGCTGTTCAGCGAGCCGGGGGCGGGGTCCGACCTGGCGTCGTTGACGACCCGGGCGGTGCGCGACGGCGACGACTGGGTGGTGACCGGACAGAAGGTGTGGACGTCGCTGGCGCACGTCGCCCGGTTCGGCATCCTCATCGCCCGCACCGACCCCGACGCCCCCCGCCACCAGGGCATCTCGTACTTCATCTGCCCGATGGACGCGCCCGGCGTCACGATCCGGCCCCTGGTGGAGATGACCGGCGCCCACACGTTCAACGAGGTGTTCCTCGACGAGGTGCGCATCCCGGGCGCCAACCTGGTGGGCGAGCCCGGCCAGGGTTGGAGCCTGGCCAAGGCCACGCTGGCCAACGAGCGCGTGTCGCTGTCGACCGGCGGCGCCCTGTGGGGCATGGGGCCGACGGCGGCCGAGCTCATCGACCTGGTGCGGGCCCGCGGCGGCGTCACGGACCCGGTGTTGCGCCAGCGTCTGGCCGCCCTCCACATCGAGGGCGAGATCCTCCGCCTGATCCGGCTGCGGACGGTCAGCGCCTCGATCCGGGGCCGGACGCCCGGGCCCGAGGCCTCGATCCGCAAGGTGCTGGCCGACGAGCACGGCCAGCGGCTGGTCGGCTTGGCCAAGGACCTGGCCGGCGCGGCCGGCATGCTCACCGACGCCGGCCCGCTCGGCGCCCCGGTGGACTCGTGGCACCACGCCTTCCTGTTCGCCCCGGCGCTCACGATCGGCGGCGGTACGGCCGAGGTCCAGCGCAACATCATCGGCGAACGGGTGCTCGGCCTCCCCCCGGAGCCGTCCGCCGACGCCCCGTCGCCCTCCTGACCGACCGCCACCCCTTGGCAGCGATCGCCTGACGCCCCGCCACCACGTCAGGGCGGACAGCCGCCCCCTGTCGCCTTGGCGCGCCCTGACGTATAGTGAGCGAGTGTTCGCTTAGAAAGGGGCGCGATGAGCGTGACTGACGGCACCGCGGTTCGGCAGCTCGGCTACCCGCTGGTGGACGCCGACCACCACTACTACGAGCCGTACGACTGCTTCACCCGGTACATCGACCCGGCCTTCGCCGACCGGGCCGTGAACGTCAAGGTCGACGCCAAGGGCCGGGGCAAGCTGTTCTTCGGCGAGCGGCAGTTCAGCTTCATGCGGGTGATCCAGACCGACTACGTCGGCAGCCCCGGGTCGCTCCGCCGGATGCTCGACGACCCCGAGAGCCAGGAGGGGTTCGTCCACCGCGACATCATCCGCGGCTGGGACCACCCCGAGATGATGGAGCGCGACGCCCGCATCGCCAAGATGGACGCCCAAGGCGTGCAGGCCGGGCTCCTGCTCGGCACGACCGCCCTGGGCGTCGAACACGAGCTGGTCGACGACGTGCCCGCCCTCTACGCGAACGTCCGGGCCTACAACCGCTGGGTGGACGAGGCTTGGGGGTTCGACCGCGACGGCCGGCTCCTGACCGCCGCGTGGATCTCGCTCATCGACCCGGAGCTGGCCGCGGCCGAGCTCGACCGCGTCATCGCCGCCGGCGCCCGAGCCGTGGCGCTCAAGCCGGGGCCGCTGTGGGGGCGCTCGCCGGTCGATCCGGCCTACGACGGCGTGTGGGGCCGCCTGCAGGAGGCCGACGTCAAGCTCGTCTTCCACGCCACCGACCCCCGCTACATCGCCACGCTGGGCAAGGAGTTCGGCGAGGACCCCAAGCCGTCGCTCCAGGGCCAGACGCCGTTCCAGTGGTACCTGCTCACGGGCAAGCCCGTGGCCGACACGCTGGCCAACTACGTGCTCAACAACCTGTTCGGCCGGTTCCCCGGCCTGACCGTGATCGCCCTCGAGTGCGGCATCAGCTGGGTCCTCCCCCTGCTCCACGACGTCGACCACGCCGCCCACATGGGCCGGCAGGGCCGCTGGCCCGGCGGCGAGGTGAAGGGCCGGCCGAGCGAGGTGCTGATGGAGCACCTGTACGTCTCGCCGTTCTACGAGGAGGACGTCGTCGGCCTCGTCGAGACGATCGGGCCGGAGCGGGTCCTGTTCGGGTCCGACTTCCCGCACCCCGAGGGCGTGGCCGAGCCCGTCCAGTTCGCCGAGCGCCTGCGCGGCCTCAGCGACGACGCCGTGCGGATGATCATGCGCGACAACGCCGCCCGCCTGTTCGGCGTCGACGGTTGAGCGGGTCGAGCCGGGGGATGCCGAGCGACGCGACCGCGGCTGCGCCGGGGGCCGGCGCCGGCAACCGGCCGGCGGGCCTGCCCGGGCCGGTGGTGGCGCCCGTCAACGAGGGCATGTGGCGGGCGGCAGCCGAGGGCCGCCTCGACCTCCAGCGCTGCACGGCCTGCGGCGCCCACCGCTACCCGCCCACCGACGGCTGCGCTCGGTGCGCCTCGCTCGACTGGGAGTGGTCGACCGTGCCCGGCACCGGCACCGTGTACAGCTTCATATGGGTGCCCGACCGCAAGCGCTCGGACGAGACCCGGCAGGTGCTCTACAACGTGGTCGTCGTCGAGCTGGACGGCACCGAGGGCGACCCCGTCCGCATCGTGAGCAACGTGCTCGACGCCTGGGAGATCGGCGACCTGCACGTCGGCCAGCGCGTCGAGCTGGCGTGCGTGCCGCTGGGCGACGGGATCGGCCTGCCGTGCTTCCGGCGGGCCGGGGCCGCCGCGGAGGCCGCTCCCGACGCGCTTGGCGCAGATGCCGCTGCCGACGAGGCCGGTCGGGCCGGCGTCGCCGGCGGCGGGGCGACGGCGGGGAGCGGGGGCTGATGGCCGAGTTCGTCCCCGACGCCGCCTGCGTCGTCGGCATCGGCCGCTCGGCCTGGGGCAAGCGGGGCGAGCTGGCCGATCGCGGCACCCTGCGCCTCGCCCTCGAGGCCATCCACGCCGCCTGCGCGGACGCCGGGCTCGACCCCCGCGACATCGACGGGTTCGCCGGCTACTGCGACGACGAGACGACGCCGGCGGAGCTGACCGTGGCGCTCGGGACCCGCGACCTGCGCTACGCCGGCCTCGTGTGGGGCGGCCGCGGCTCGGGCCTGCCCGGGGCCGTGACCAACGCCTACATGGCCGTGGCCAGCGGGGTCGCCGACCACGTCGTGGTCGTCCGCTCCATCGTCCAGACCCGGCGCCTGGGCCAGTCGGTGGCGGCCGGTGTGGGCCGGGGCGAGGCGATCCCGCTCAACGCGTCGTACACCGTCCCCTTCGGCTTCGCCCTGCCCGCCGCGCTCTACGCCATCCGGGCGCAGCGCCACATGGCGCTGTACGGCACGACGATCGACCACTTCGCCGAGGTGGCCATCAACGCCCGGCGCAACGCGGTGAACAACCCCGACGCCCGGTTCCGCACCGAGATCACCCGCGAGGAGCACCACGCCTCCCGGCTCATCGCCGAGCCGCTCCGCCTGCTCGACTGCTGCATGGAGTCCGACGGCGCCGCCGCGCTGATCGTCACGACGCCGGAGCGGGCCGCCGATCTACGCGCCACGCCGGTGCGGGTCCGGGCCGTGTCGACGAGCCACGAGCGCAAGTGGGGCATCGGCGGCTTCAACCAGCTCGGCGAGGCGTTCGTCAGTACGGGCCACCGGCCCGCCGCCGCCGAGCTCTACCGGCGGGCCGGCCTGGGCCCGGACGACGTGGACGTCGCCCTGTTCTACGACGGGTTCACGCCGTCGGTGATCATGAGCCTCGAGGACTGGGGCTTCTGCCCCATCGGCGAGGGCGGCCCGTTCGTCGCGGAGGGCGCCATCCGCCGGGAGGGCCGGCTGCCCGTCAACACCCACGGCGGCAACCTGGCCGAGGTGTACCTGCAGGGCATCACGCACCTGCTGGAGGGCGTCCGCCAGCTGCGCGGCGAGTCGTGCAACCAGATCCCCGGGGCCGAGGTGGCGCTGTACGCCTCGGGCGTGGGCGCGGCGCCGGGCGGCGGGGTGCTGCTGCGGCGCTGGTAGGTCCCGCCCGGGCCGGCCGTCAGTGGGCCTCGGTCGTCTCCGCCCGCTCGGTGATCACGTAGTGGTGCACCAGGCCGGCGAGCACGGCGCCGACGATCGGCGCCACCCAGAACATCCACAGCTGCTCGACGGCCCACCCGCCGACGAAGACGGCGGGCCCGGTCGAACGGGCCGGGTTGACCGACGTGTTGGTCACCGGGATCGTGATCAGGTGGATGAGCGTGAGCGTCAGGCCGATGGCCAGCGGGGCGAAGCTGGTGAGCGCCTGCCGGCCGGTCACGCCGAGCACGACCAGCAGGAAGAAGAACGTCATCACCACCTCGGCCACCAGCGCCGCGCCCCAGTCGTAGAAGCCGGGCGAGTGGTCGGCGAAGCCGTTGGCGGCCAGGCCGCTCTCGTCGATGCTGAACCCGTCCACGCCGCTGGCGATGGCCACGATGATCGCCGAGGCGGCCAGGGCGCCGACGACCTGGGCGACGATGAAGACGACGACGTCGCGACCCCCGATCCGCCGGGCCGTGAAGACCCCGAGCGTGATGGCGGGGTTGAAATGGCCGCCGCTGATGTGGCCGAGGGCGTAGGCGCCGGTCACGACCGTGAGCCCGAAGGCCAGCGAGACGCCCAGGAGGCCGATGCCGAGGTTGGTGTCCGGGGCGAAGTTGGCGGCCAACACCGCGCTGCCGCAGCCGCCGAGCACGAGCCACAGCGTGCCGAGAAACTCCGCGAGCGCCTTGCGGGCGATGTCGGGACCTGGGCTCCTGGGGGCGGTGGGGTCGCGATCGGTCATCGGCGCTCACCTCCTGAGCTGCGAATAGGCCACATGATGACGCACCGCCCGCGCTGAGTAGGGGATCACCCACTCCGGGTGGAGCTGGGCGCAAGTTCAGCACTCCCTGCTGATGCCCGGCGGAGCGGTCGGCGGTTGGGTACGGGCGTGACCGGCGAGCGGACGGACGCCGGCCGCCCACGCAGCTAGTCTCACTGCGACTAGTGGATCGCACCGTTGGGGGACACATGAGGCATCCGTCGTTCCGGGCCGCGGCCGCCCTGGTCGCGCTCGCCGGCCTCCTGGCCGGCTGCGGCGACGACGAGGACGCCGGCAGCCAGGGGGGCTCAGGGCCCGACGGGTCGCTCACCGTGTTCGCCGCCGCGTCGCTGACCGACGCGTTCGACGAGCTCGGCGCCGCCTTCGAGGACACCCACCCCGGCGTGTCGGTCACGTTCAGCTACGAGGGGTCGGCGTCGCTGCGCGACCAGATCCTGGCCGGGGCGCCGGCCGACGTGTTCGCCTCCGCCAACCTCCCCACCATGGAGGCCGTGGTCGACGGCGGCGGCGTCGACGGCGAGCCCGAGATCTTCGCCACCAACGAGCTGGCCATCGCCGTTCCGGCCGGCAACGAGGCCGGAATCGACGGGCTCGACGACTTCAGTGACGAATCGCTGCTCATCGGCCTGTGCGACGAGGAGGTCCCCTGCGGCGAGTTCGGCCGCCGGGCGCTGGCCAACGCCGGCGTGACCCCGGCGCCCGACACCAACGAGCCCGACGTGCGCAGCCTGCTCGACAAGGTGGCGTCCGGCGACCTCGACGCCGGCGTGGTCTACGTCACCGACGTCGAGGCGGCCGGCGACGCGGTGGAGGGCATCGCGATCCCGGCCGAGCACAACGTCGCCGCCGAGTACCCGATCGCCACGCTGGCGACGGCGGAGAACGCCGAGGCCGCCGAGGCGTTCGTCGACTTCGTCCTATCGGACGCCGGCCAGGACGTCCTCCGCGCCCACGGCTTCGGGCCGCCGAGCTGAGGCGAGCAAGCGGCCGGGCGGCCGCTGTCGGCCGCCAGCCGGCGACCGGCCCCGCGCCGGGCGTCATCAGCCGGGCAGGGGCTCGTAGCGGTCGAGGAACCGCTCGACGATGGCGCGGGCGTCCCCGTGGCCGAGCGACAGGCCGATGGCGTCCTCGGTGATCAGCATCCGGGACAGCGCGGTCATCAGCAGGACCAGCTGGGTGGGGGTCATCTCCTCGGGGTCGACGCCGTAGTCGGCGAAGATCCGGGTGACGGCCTCGGTCATCAGCCGGCGGTGCTCCTCGCCGTACTGGACCAGCTCGACCTGGATGGCCTTGCGGTGGCTGGCCAGGGCGGCGAACTCGTTGACCAGGCCGGTGCCCCGGGGGTCCATCGCCACCTTCCACATGGCCCGCAGCGGCTGGGGGGCCTCGGTGGCGGCCCGGTGGCGCTCGAGCATCCGCTCGGCGCCCCGGCGGTAGAGGGCGAGGAACAGGTCGTCGGTGACCGGGAAGTAGTAGTGCACGAGCGCCGGGTTCACCCCGGCCAGGCTGGCCACCCGGCGGGACCCGACGGCCGCGTAGCCCTCGTCGAGCATGAGCCGCTCGGCGATGTCGAGCAGGCGGGTGCGCGTCTCCGAGCTGGTCGAACCGACCCTGCGGCGTGTGGCCATGGTTGCTGGATCATGGCCCGCGGTGGTACACAATCCAAGTTAAACACCTGTTGAGCACCGGGGGGTCAGCGATGGCGGTCGCCGAGAGCACGGCCGGGGGCGCAGCGGACGGCGGGGACGTCTACTACGACCCGTTCGACGTCGGGATCAACGCCGACCCCTACCCCACCTACGCCCGCCTCCGCGACGAGGCGCCCGTCTACTACAACGAGCGCTACGACTTCTGGGCCCTGTCCCGCCACGAGGACGTCGAGCGGGCGCTGCGCGACTGGCAGACCTACTCCAGCTCGCGGGGCGACATCCTCGAGGTCGTCAAGTCGGGCATGACCGAGGCGCCGGCCGGCGTGCTGCTGTGGGAGGACCCGCCGCTGCACGCCGTCCATCGGGGGATCCTGTCGCGGGTGTTCACGCCCCGGCGCATGGCCGCGCTGGAGCCCCAGATCCGCGAGTACTGCGCCCGCTGCCTCGACCCGCTCGTCGGCGGCGACCGCTTCGACTTCGTCGAGGACCTCGGCCGGCAGATGCCCATGCGGGTGATCGGCATGCTGCTCGGCATCCCGGAGTCCGACCAGGAGCAGATCCGCGACAAGGCCGACGCCGACCTGCGAACGGTGCCGGGCAAGCCGATGAAGACCGACCTCGACAAGCTGCTCAGCGGCGAGCTGTTCGAGGAGTACATCGACTGGCGGGCCAAGAACCCGTCGGACGACCTCATGACCCAGCTCCTCACCACGGAGTTCGAGGACGAGAAGGGCGAGCGGCGGCGACTGACCCGGGGCGAGGTCCTCACCTACACGACGGTCCTGGCCGGCGCCGGCAACGAGACCACCAACCGCCTCATCGGCTGGCTGGGCAAGGTGCTGGCCGACCACCCCGACCAGCGCCGGGAGCTGGTCGAGAACCGGGCGCTCATCCCCAACGCCATCGAGGAGACGCTGCGCTACGAGCCCACGGGCCCGCACACGGCGCGATGGATGGCCAAGGAGGCCGAGTTGCACGGCCGGACCATCCCGGCGGGGAGCGCCGTGCTGCTCCTCATCGGGGCCGCCTGCCGCGACGAGCGCCGCTACGCCGACCCCGACCGCTTCGACATCCACCGCACCGACGGCCAGCACCTGGTGTTCGGCTACGGCGTCCACTACTGCCTGGGTGCGGCGCTGGCCCGGCTGGAGGGGCGGGTGGCGCTCGACGAGATCCTGAACCGCTTCCCCGAGTGGGAGGTCGACGAGGCCAACTGCAAGCTGGCGCCGACCTCGACCGTCCGGGGCTGGGAGCGGCTCCCCACCTACGTGGGCGGGTAGGGGCGGGTCGGTCGGATCCGTGCTAAACACACGTTCAACACGCCGTTCGACAGGGTCGTCCCGCCGTCCGACACGGCGGGACGCCGGACCCCCGGGGAGGATGTGATGGGAGAGCTCGACGGCAAGGTGGCGGTCATCACCGGCGCAGGATCGGGCATGGGCCGGTCCTCGGCCAAGATCTTCGTGCGGGAGGGGGCCAAGGTCCTGGCAGCCGACATCAGCGGCCAGCAGAAGGAGACCGCCGAGGAGCTCGGCGACGCGGTCGTGCCCTTCCAGGTCGACGTGTCCCAGGAGTCGCAGGTCGAGGCCATGTTCGCCGCCGCGGTCGAGGCGTTCGGCCGGGTCGACGCCGTGCTCAACGTGGCCGGCATCGGCAGCGCCGCCCCGCTCGCCGACCTGAGCTACGACGAGTGGCGCCGGGTCATGGCCGTCAACCTCGACGGCGTGCTGTTCGGCACCAAGCACGGCATCCGCACGATGATCCCCACCGGCGGGGGCGCCATCGTCAACTGGTCGTCGACCGGTGGCCTGAACGCGTCGGTCCTGCCGGTCAGCGCGTATTCGGCCACCAAGGCCGGGGTGATCTCGGTGACCAAGTCGGCGGCCGTCGAGTACGCCGACAAGAACATCCGGGTCAACGCCATCTGCCCCGGCTTCGTCGAGACCCCGCTGTCCGGCGGGCCCGGCTCGGCCGAGCGCTTCCCCCAGGTCGTGCAGGGCCAGGCCATCAAGCGGGGCGCCCACCCCGACGAGATCGCCGAGGTGGCCTCGTTCCTGGCCTCCGACCGGGCCAGCTTCATGACCGGAGCCATCGTCCCGGTCGACGGCGGGCAGTCGGCCCGCCTGGCCTAGGGGCGCCGGGCTCGTCGTGACCGCATCGGGGGGCGTCGAGCACGGGGGCGCCGGCGGCCCGGCCTCGGCCTCGGCTTCGGCTTCGGCCGGGGGCGCAGGCGGCGAGGCGCCGAGCGCCGGGCCGCGGGTAGCGGGGCCGCGGGTCGCCGTCGTCACCGGCGGGGCCTCGGGCCTGGGCCTCGCCATCTGCCGCCACCTGGCCCGCCAGGGGCGGCGGGTGGCGGTCCTCGACATCGACGGCGACGCCGCCGACCGGGCGGCGCGCGACCTGGCCGCCGCCGGGACCGAGGCCACGTCGGCCCGAGTCGACGTCGCCGACCGGGCCGCGGTCGACGCCGCCTACGACAAGGTCCGGGCCGACCTCGGCCCCATCCATATCGTGGTGACCAGCGCGGCGATCGCGTCGTTCCGGCCGTTCGAAGAGATCACGCTCGACGAGTGGAACGCCACGCTGGCCGTGAACCTCACCGGCACGTTCCACTGCCTGCAGGCCGCCATCCCCGACATGGTGGCGGCCCGGTGGGGGCGCATCGTCACCCTGTCGTCGGCCGCCGGCCAGGTCGGGTCGGTCCGCCAGGCCCACTACTCGGCCTCCAAGGGCGGCACGATCGCGCTGACCAAGGCGCTGGCGCAGGAGTACGCCCGGCGCGGGATCACCGTGAACACGATCCCGCCGTTCAGCGCCGACACGCCGATGCTGCGGGCCGCCCAGAGCGCCGGCGACCTGCCGGGCCACGACGTCGTGGCCCGGATGATCCCGGCGGGCCGCCTCGCCACCGGCGACGACATCGCCGCCGCCTGCGCGTTCCTGTGCTCGGAGGAGGCGGGCTACATCACCGGCCAGGTCATCGCCGTCAACGGCGGGGCCGTCGTCTAGGGGTCCGCGGAGGGACCGTCCGAGGGACCGAGGAGGGGGACTGCGATGGAGACCGCGAGGGGCCCTGCGAGGGACACCGCACGATCCGGGCCGCGACCGTTCCGCTTCGGCTTCACCGGCGGGGCGTCGTCGAAGCGGGCCAAGCTGCTCGAGTCGGCCCGCACCGTCGAGGCGCTCGGGTACTCGACGTTCGGCCTGGCCGACCACTTCGTGCGGCCGTTCGCCCCGCTGGTCGCCGGCATGGCCGTGGCCGACGCCACCACCACGCTGCGCATCACCCAGACCGTCCTGGCCCAGGACTTCCGGAACCCCGCCGTGCTGGCCAAGGAGCTCGCCACCCTCGACGTGCTGTCGGAGGGGCGGCTCCAGGTCGGCCTCGGGGCGGGCTGGCTGCGCCAGGAGTACGAGGACGCCGGCCTGCGCTTCGAGCCCGCTGCAGTGCGCATCGAGCGGCTCGAGGAGACCGCCGTCATCCTCAAGGGCCTGTTCGCCGGCGGGCCGTTCAGCTTCTCGGGCGCGCACTACACGATCCACGAGCTGGAGGGCCGGCCGGCGCCCGTCCAGCAGCCGCGGCCGCCGATCATGATCGGCGGCGGGGGGCGGAAGGTCCTGTCGGTCGCCGCCCGCCAGGCCGACATCGTCCAGCTCATGCCGAGCAACCGGGGCGGGATGACGTCGCTCGACCCGTCGCAGTTCTCGGCTCCGGCCATCGAGGAGAAGATCGGCTGGATCCGCGACGCGGCCGGCAGCCGGTTCGACGAGATCGAGCTGAGCGCCCAGCTGCTCGAGTGCGCCGTGACCGACCGGCCCGAGGAGCACCTGAGCGACCTGGCCGACCGCATCGCGAAGGTCATCGGGCGCATGGGCGGCGGGCGGATCGACCTCGGGGAGGACGACCTGCGGCGCTCGCCCATCGTCGCCGTCGGGTCGCTCGACGAGGTGTGCGAGAAGCTGATCGCCACCCGCGAGACGTACGGCATCAGCTACTTCGCCGCCCCCGTCGACGCCCGCCCCGAGGTGCTGGCGCCCGTCATCGAGGCGCTGGCCGAGCATGGGTAGGAGCGGGGCCGCCGGGTGGCGGCCGGCGGCAACTTCTTCCAGGCCGCGGGGACGCTGACCACCACCATCGACGGGCGCGTCCACCGTCAGCCCGCCAACGGGACCTGAGCCGGCGCGTGCCCGGGCCGGTGTTCGGGTCTGGCCGGGCCCCTCGCCCGGCGGGGCCGGGCCTGGCCGGGGCTCGGATTTGACTGGGTTCCCTGGCCAGGACTTTCGACCGGGGCGCGGCCGGTCTCCGGCCCGGCCGGAGCCTCTGGCCTGGTCTTATTGGCCCGCCCGACCGAGAGCCGCGTTTGCCGCAGGCGGCGCGTGGGTTCGCGCTCACTGTGGTAATACGTGTGTCGAAGTTCACTGCTGGGTCGGCAGACGGACGTCGGGTTGGGGCGGCGGCGTGCTGGGTCGCCGGACAGCATCGGCTGACGCGCTTCGGGGGTCGTCGTGCGCCGAATCCCTATCCGCCTGAAACTCGCCGCCGCTCTGGCCGTGCCGCTCCTGGCGCTGGCCGCGCTCACTGCGTACGAGGTGGTGAGCACGGCGCGGGCGGTGGGCGAGATCCGGGAGCAGACGGAGCTGGCCCGCTCGGCGATCGGGCCGGCGGGCCTGATCACGACGCTGCAGAACGAGCGGACCTGGACACTGGTGGAGCTGGTCGGGTTCGAGTCCATGCTCACGGGCCAGACCGAGGGCTACGACCAGAACCGGGCCGACACCGATGCGTCCATCGCCGCCTTCCGGGAGGAGATCACCTCCCGGGGCGGCCGGGTGGCCGAGGCCTACGGGGAGACGCTCGACGGCCTGGAGCAGGAGGTCCAGGCCATCCGGGCCGACGTCGACGCCTTCACCGCGCCCCGGACGCTCAGCAACCTCGACTTCGCCCGGTCGGTGTTCGAGCGCTACACCGCGCTCGTCGTGCCGCTGTTCGACGCCACGACGCGGGTGGCCTACGACGTGAACGACGCCGAGCTGCGCCAGGGCGCCCAGCTGGCCGACACGGTCACCCGGCAGATCGAGACGATGTCGCAGCTGCTGATCGAGACCCTGGCCAGCGCTCTGGTGTCACCCGGCGGCGTCGACGAGCCGGCCGAGATCGACACCATCTCGGGCCTGCACGCCGACTTCCAGCACCTGAACGACGTGATGCGGTCGGCCACCGGCGTGTACGGGGAGATCGCCGAGGAATGGTTCCCCACCGACCTGGTCGAGAACGCCGACGCCATCGTCGAGGAGGCCATCACGACCGGTCGCATCGGCAACCTCGACCGGGTGCTCGCCTCGATGAACGTGCCGCGCGACGAGGGGTATGTGGGTTATCAGGAGGCGGTCCACGCGGCGATCAACGAGCGGGCCGATCACCTCAACGATTCGGCCGAGGCCCGGCGCCTGTGGTTGAGCGCCCTGGCGGTGCTGGCGCTGGGGGCC